>NZ_CP126240.1:0-40364 GCF_044792555.1 Alicycliphilus denitrificans | reverse complement strand
GCTCGCGCACAGCTCTGGTTTCTCCGGTTTCCGCAAAGCGACGGAACATATTTGCCCATTCGCCCCATGTCGGCGTGAAGTCGATGGTTTCGGGGATTTCTTGGCTCATCTCGTTTACTCCTGTGGTTAAAACAAACTCGGTTGGGTCTTGCTCATCGCCCGGCGCTGGGCTTTGCTCTCGGCTTCGGCCTTCTTGAAGGCTTGCGAGCGGGCCTCTTGCACGCCCGTATGCAGGTCAACCACGTAGCGGTAATACATGCAGGTAATCGGGCCAGTCCACGCCGCCCAAGCCTCCCGGATCGCTGCGCGGGTTGTGGCATCTGCCTGGAAATAGTCCCGGCGCGACTCACGCCACACCCGGGCATACAGGGCACGCATGCGCTGCTCGGATGCATCTGAACGCCGCTGCCGACTCTGAATTTCTGCCTGCACGTCCACCGGCCCGGGCTCGGGCAGCACGTCGACCAGCAGCGGGAGCTTTGCAGCCAGCGCTTTACGGTCACGCTCCGGCTTTCCCTCGATGGCCCGCAGCTTGCGCGGCGTTATCTCGATCTGCCCGTATCTCTGTGTGCGCTGGAACCTCATCACAAAGCCCTTTCTGTCTTGCTGATGATGCAATTATATCGCACTAGAAAGAAAGAAACAACGAAAGAAAGTAAGAAAGAAATGAAGTAACGAAGAAATAAAGTAATAAACTGTAATTCTAGGTTTTCAGAGTCAATTTCTGGGCTCTTGGGCGCGTTTTTCAGCCCCACCCCTGCCCTACCCCTCGGGCTCTCAGAAAAAACGGCGCTGCGGTCGATCTGGCGCGCCTCTGACCTCTTCGCGGCCTTCCTCCTTTTCCCCGTCCTTGGGCGGGAGCGGAAACTACCTGCTTTCAGGGGTGAAGTCCGTTTGCGTTGCTGTTGGCCGAGCTGGGCCAGTGCCAGGCCGTCGCCTTTGTGCTCAACCAGGGCGAGCGAGCGGCCTTGGTTCAGGCGCTGCCCGGTGTCATGGGCGAGCTGGTATCCCTTTTTCCCGCCCTGGGGCGGGCGCGGTAGGTCTGCAGTGGGGCGACTGCTGGGTTAGGCGTGCTCTTTGCTGAGGGCGGGGGGGGAACCTATGCGTCCCCCCTTTGGGGGGACTAGATCAAGGGGTGAGCGAAGCGAGGGGCGTAGCCCCTGGGGGACGCCGGGCGGGGAGCGCGAAGCGCGGGCGGAGGGCCGTCAGGCCCGGAGGAGCTGGCGGGGGCGTAGCCCCCAGGAAGCGGCGCGGCCCTGGCCGCGTTTATTAAAAAGAAAAGTTAAATACCGCGCGCGCGTGTGGCGCCTGTGGATTTCTCGGCAGCGCCCTTAAAAATCAACGACTTATGCGCGCATCTGTGGGGTGAAGTCCCTTTTGCCGTGGGGTGAAGTCCGCTCATCCGAGGGTGTTTTGTGGGGTGAAGTCCGCTTTTAGGAGTTATCCACCGAAAAATTGGCATTTTTGGGGTGAAGTCCGCTCGTTATGAGCGGTGCCTTAGAGGGGGTGCGTAGCGCTGTAAGCGCGCGGTCGCGCGCCTGAGCCGCACGACAGCTTGCTCTGTGCCATGCTCGCTCCTGGCTCGGCCTGGGGTGAAGTCCGCTGTTCCGGGCCTGTGGATATGGGGGGGGTGCGGTGCCAAATTCGCCCTAGTCGGAGCGTTTTGGGGGTGAAGTCCGCTCGTCTTGCTGCCAGGATCGAACAAGGATCACCCGCCAAAGGGTGGGGGGTGCGATGCCTATGTCTACTCACCAATCGCCCGCAAAGCCGCGTAGCTGCTTGCTCTACGCCCTCCTCGATCCCGGCTATTCCTGGGGTGAAGTCCGCTTTTCCCGCTTGCCTCGGCTCTGTGGACAATTCGGCCTTCTCTGGTGTGAAGTCCCCCCAGGTGCCAGCAAGGGCACACAGCGCCTAGATGCGAGAAATGGTGACAGCTCAGGCCCTGGCCATGGTTTTGTGAGTCACCATTTTGGGGGTGAAGTCCGCTCGCGTGGTTGTTGGCCGAGCTGGGCCAATTCCTGGCCGTTGTCCCTGGTGGACGTGCGCCTGCAGGGCGCGCGGCGTGCTGTCGCAATCGCCCGCAAACCCGCATGGCTACGTGCTTTGAGCCGCTCGATCCTGGCTGTTCCTGGGGTGAAGTCCGTTCGCGTAGCTGCTGGCCGAGCTGGGCCAGCTCCTGCCCGCTGGCCCTGGTGGCCGTGCGCCTGCAGGGCGCGCAGCGTGCCGTCGCAATCGCCCGCAAACCCGCATGGCTACGTGCTTTGAGGGGCGCTCGATCCTGGCTGTTCCTGGGATGAAGTCTGTTCGCACGGCCTGCTGGCCGGGCTGGGCCAGCTCCTGGCTAGCCGCGAAACACTGCACCGCACCGCCGCAGGCGGAAAAAGGGGGCAGTGCGATATATTTATTACGGGGTGAAGTCCGCTCAGTCGCGCGGGTTGCTCTTGGAAAGTTCCTCGTACCAATCAAAGAGGTTTTTCTTTTCCAACTCCTCGGTCAAGGCTTTATTGTTCCTAGTGATGAAAACCACGTTATAGGGCTTCTTGGCTTTGTCAAGAAATACCCGATAATCTGGCAGGCTGTCACTTTTTATAATTGCTCGCACCTGTTTTGCAAACTCGTTTGGCGATTGCTTGCTGCCAGTCTTTTCTAACAGCCGCTGCATGCTTATCTTCCATATAACGCCCGTGCTTCCTGCATGCTTGCGGGCCAGCTCGTATAGGCGTCTCTCTATGGGTTGCCCAAGCGCAAAATAGCCCTTGGGTAGCGTCAGAATTTCAAAGTTCATCAGCGCCCGATATAACCAGGGGGAAAGCGACATTTGCACCGCCAAAGCCCCCTTGCCTCTTGATGTTGGCTGTACTATTTTGTAGTCGTCAATATAGCCAAAACCTTCGGTTTCCAGCTTGCCGCCCGTTTCAATATTGGTTTCTAGCGTCGTGCCCCGCAAACGCCGCAGCGAACCAATGATAAGCGTGTAATTCTTGCCGCCGTCCTTGTCGGGCTTGGTGGCGTTTAGAAAATCCGAAGTTTGAAAGACAATCGTCCGGCTGACTGGTTGCCCCTGGTTCATCGCCGCCGCGAGCTGGGACATTGCATAGATCAGCAAGTCCTTATCAAAGATCGTAGGCATGCCGTAGGCAGAGGGAATAATCTTTAGCGACTTTCCACTGCGCGCGTCCCGATATTCACGCACTTCGGTATCGGCGCGCTTTGCCAGCGAAAAAAGAGGATACTCCATTGAATGAATATCGTCTTTTACCGCCGCATTGACGATATGCATTTTAAACAAATCGCCTTGCTCTGGTGGTACTCGCTTAACCATTATCCTCCCTTACGCTGTAAAGCGTGCCAATTTTAAATAGTGCAAAGCGTTTTGCAGCCGCGAATCAAGCGAATTCAAGCTCTTTTGAATTTGGTCATATTCTTTGCTTCGCTCGATGCATGCCTCATAGTGCGCAATCACCTTTTCATCTACGCCTAGATATTCACGCCTACGCTTTTCACCGACTTTTGACCGATGCAGCAGGTAAACATACTTTTCATCCCTCTTGTAGAGGGAGCCATAAACAATACCCAGCTTTTGCAATTTCTTCAATTTCTCCTCTAGTGAATTGCGGAGCGCCAAACCTTTTTGAGCGTCCTTGCTAATGCTTGCAATTTCTTTGATGAGTTGGTTTGCTGGATTGTTCTTGTTCATTTGATGCGGCCTCCCGCTAAATTCATTCCCGTTGGTAATTGGATATATCTAGTTCAATTCTAAATACACCTAGACCATGGAAATAATCTAGCAAAGTATGCAGTGATTTGAAATATCGGGTGTTTCCTCTAAAAGTCGTCAAAACACCTTCATTCATTCCAAACTTGATGCAGACTGAGAAGCCTTTTGGGGTCGCAATCACGGTAGTCGTTCGCACTGACCCAGCGCTTACCAAGCTCTTTAGTAACTCGGGATTTATGGGCTGCATTGACATAGGCATAGGCACTTCTTAGCTTCTGGAATTGCCTCACTTTAAACCAGCTCTCCCCTGCTACGCAGGGTGCGGGACGTGGGCGCATTCTGGAAAACCCGCCGTCCGGTTCTCCCTGCCATAGATGGAATTTCCGAGTAGTCATAGTGGTTTAGACAAATTGCCCTGCTTCGACATGACAAAACTATAAGTTATGTGCCACATTTTTGGTAGTTTTGTGACTCATTTATTTTGTAAATGTATGTTTCCGCTTTACATAAGGCCGGTCGTCTTTCCTGTCGGTCGGGCCGGGGGTTGACCGCTACCCCTCTCTCGGCTATGCGCTGACTGCTCAGGTGCTCAGGCACTTGATGCGGCAGAAATGAATGAATGAAGAAAGAAAGTTTTTGGGATGAAGTCCCCTCGCGGACACCGCTCACGGTGCCCGGCAGTGGTCGGCCTGCAGGTCGCTCTGCTCGATGGGCGCATGGTGACAATTAGGCCCACCAGGTACGGGGGATCTGTCACCATGGCGGTACAGGCCCGCAGCGGCCCTCCTGGCGCGTTCTGGCGTACTTCCTAACCGTGGGCCCGGCCCTTTCCGTGGGCGAGCTGGTTCCCCTTTTTCCCGCCCTCGGGCGGGCGCGGTCGTTGGTGTCAATGTCGCTGCGGCCGCAGTCGATCACTGTCACCATGAAGGGCGGACTCATGGCGACAATTTCCCGGCCTGGCCAGCTGGCCAATGTCACCAAGAAAAAAGCGGCGTTGCCGCCGCTTCTCTCTTTTTGGTCTGCGCCTGGATTCAGCGCTCCGGCCCCTTGGCAAGCTCCTTGCCGCTGGGCCTGGAGAGGGCCACGCTTTGCGCTTGCATGCCTGGATAGCCGATGGTGGCCGACTTGCCTTTTTCGAGCTGCAGCGGCCCGGCTTTGCCCAGCTCATGCACCACGAACTTATTGGCTCCAATCTGCTGCAATGCATGGTGCTGTGTGACCTCGATCACCTTGCCGGTGTAGGGCTTGCCTGCGTGCGGGTCTGCGTCCTTCACCACGGCATTTAGGCCCCCTGGCAAGGGCTTGGCCTGCAGGGTCGTCGTGACGCTCTCCATGGCTTTGCGTGACTGCGCCACGTCCTGGCCGTCACCGGCACGGAATAGCTCGTCATCGGCTGCAGGGATGATCTGGATTTGCCGCGTGTTCTCGCGCAAGCCCTGGGCGATGTGCTGCCCCACCTGGGCCAGTCCCCACGCCTGCAGCGGCTCCTTGTCGCCCATCACCGAGTTTTGCCATGCATGCTCATAGGCCGTTTTGTTCAGGTCGCGCCGCCGCCATGAGCGTTCCACTGCCAAGCAATAGACCTCCTCGGCCTGCAGGTCGATGCTGGCATCTGGATAGCGCTCTTGAATCTCCGGCCAGTAGGCCCGGCCTAGCGTGCTGTCGGTGTCCTTGCTCCCAATGACTGCATCCAGCAGCGCCCGCTTTTCCTCGCGCGTGCATGTGTTGATGCCAGCATGGCCGATGCCTTCGTGGGCCAGCGAGGTTTTCAGGTCGCCCGTGGAATAGTGGCTTTCGGTTGCCACATGGATTTCCCGCCGGTTCGGCATGAATGCGGCCTTCATACCTTGCCATGCCTCTATGGCTTCATCTGCCGCGCTGCCGTATGCCTGGACAAAATCCGCGCGGTCGTGAAGCACTCGGATTTTGATCTGCTCAAGGCCCTTGAACTCGGCCGAAAACTCCTTGACTGTGCTCTCTGCGGTAGCCTTGTCCAAGCTCATTTGCTCGGCGCTTTCTGCTTCTCCCGCACATGGGCCGGGATAGCGAATTCAGCGTCAAGCTCGGCCTGCGTGGGCTGCGGCCTGGGCTTCTTGTCCACTGGCGTGAAGTACGCCGGGCGCACAAAGCGGCGCGGCTGCTGCTCGGTGTCAGAGTGCTGTTTCTCGGTGGTGGTGCTCATGGCGTGCGTCCTATCGCTTCGGGCCGTGGCCCAGGTCTTTAGAGGACAAGGGGACATTGGGCGCGTGCTTCATTCCCTTTGTCGGTTCGATGATCTTTCCGCCTTGATAGGCATAACCGATGGTGGCCGACTTACCTTTTTCAAGCTGCAGCGGCGCGGTCAATGCGAGGTCATGCACCACGCATTTATTCGCACCGACTTGCTGCAGGGCGTGGTGCTTCGTGGCCTCAATGATCTTGCCGGTATAGCTCTTGCCGTGGCTCGCGTCGGCATCCGCGATCTTCATTTCCTGGCCGTCTTGGAGCTGCAGGAAAGCGGCGTGCATCTGCTCGCGGCTCTGCGTGCGTTCTTGATGCGGCTTGAGGAGTTTTTCGGCCACCCATGCCGGGCTCTGGCTGGGGTCAGCCTCGATGAGCTGCGCGTCGATGAGATAGGCCACGTCGCGCGGCTTGGTGCCGCTGTTGTCCACGATGAGCGCGGTATCGGCGTGCTCTACGGCACAGGCCAGCAAGTTCATGGCGCTGTGATAGCGACTGGCGATTTTGTCGGCTGGCACATCGTGCCCACCCTTCAACACGCGATCAGCAACGCGCTGCACGTTGATGGCCGGATCGCTGGTGGTCACAAAGGCTAGGGTGACTTCGTAGCCCTTGGCTTTTGCCTCGGTGAGCAAAGCCACTTTGCCGGGCGTTGACATGACGGTTTCAAAGGCGAATGCGCGGCCTTCTTTGAGCGCTGTATGCCTGCGCTCCTCCGCGATCTGCGCGGCTTTCAGGTTGCGCGCCTGGGGGTCGGCAATGGCTCCCTCTAGGCCCTTGGCAATGTCGTCGGCGTTGATGTATTCGCCGTCAAACTTCAATTCTGGATCGTCCAGCACGCGCGCCGTGGTGGTCGATTTACCGGAGCCATTCGGCCCTGCAAAAACAATCACGGTCGGCGCTCGTTCTCCTCCTGCTTCTGACTGCTGCTCTTGTTGTTCACTCATGCGGCCTTGGCCCTTCTCCTGATTGCCTCGCCCACCGCCACGCCCTTCGTCGCGGGGGCCTGGGTAGGGTTTACTGTGCGGCCCTGCTCCTGGGCCTTGCGTGCGGCCTTCGTGGCTTCAATACCTTCCTCTACGGCCTCGGTCATGAGCTGATTCATGCGGCCATTGAGCATCATCTTGCGGAAAGCGGCGGTAGTTGCGTTCACCATCACGAACCTCCTTGTTCCAATAGCTCCATTGTCCTCTGTTGTCAACGTGTATGCAAAGGCCCTAATCGGCCCCTTCCGTGGGCTCGTCGGGCGCCCCCTGCTCGGATACCTCTACTTCACGCTGCAGGCGCGCCAAGGCCCGTATACGGGCCTCGCTGGGGTCGTCATCGGCCAACAGCTCGCGCTGCTCGCGGTACAGCTCGGCCCGGCGTTCTGCCTGGAGCAATTCCTCGGGCACAGGCGGCGGGCTGAAATCGTCGTCAATCATTCTGTCTCCAAGGTGTGAGCCAGCACCGCCGCGCCCATGCTGTTAACAATTGCCGATCCACCAAAGGCCACAGAAGCGGAAAAACCTTCAACGTAAAACAGAACTAGCCCCCCGAAAAGAGTTCCACCAATGAAGCATAAGAGGGTTATGGCCTGAGTCGATTTCATATAGAAGCAATTTCAGTAATGATGAAGCGGAGGGCACATAGCACCGCCGAATGCCCAGCATGCCAAATTACCAAAAATACTAATGAGCAACATCAAAACAATAGGAGTAGAGACTATCGCTGCACTAATCCCCATACATACCGCCAAGCGGTAATACCAAGGCTTTTCATTCATGAGCTTGTTTCCTTAATCTACTTTGCGCATTCCAAACGATAGATTAATCCGAGGCCAAAAAACTTTTCCCGACTTTGCAAAGAAGCGGCTATTTTCTGCTCCGGCAATCTGTACCCGTATCAACTTCACCCCCGCCCGCTGCTGCAGCCAGTGTATGCCCTGGTGCTCTGGCTGGGGGGTGCCGTCCTGGCTAATGCAACCTTCGGGGAATAGCATCAGCGTGTCGCCCGCCTGCAACCTTTTAAGCATCGTGCGGATGCCATAGGGTGAGCCGATATCGACGGGGATGACTGCGCCGAAGCCAAGCCATGCCAGCGCGGCCATGCCGCGCATGGCTACCCTGGAGCGCTTGGAGTAGTCCGTATCCACACCGAAAGTCAGCGGCACCGGGCTAGCAAGGGCGACGATAAAGCCGTCCAGCAGGCTGACATGGTTTGCGCAGACGATTGCCGGGCCGCGCTGGAGCGCTTCCAAGCTGTGGGCGCAGTAGCTTGCCCGCACCCGCAGCAGCGGGAGAAAAGTCTTGCGCAGCAGCGCGCGGGCCAATGCCTTCATGGTGTTCCTTACAGCTTGCGTTTCTCGCATTTCGGCTCCGGTGCTGGCTTGGCTCGCATGTCCCTGTCCAGCAGCTCATAGGAGGCGCGCGGTTGCCCTGGTTGGCAAATCTCGATGTATCGAGGCCCCCACAAGGCTTGCAGCATGGACACCGCCAGGAAGCCCAGGACGATGAACACCAGAAAACCAAAAATGCTCATTCCGCGTTGCTTGTTCATGGTTCAGCCCTCCTCAGATTGAGCTGGTTGTACCTCTATCTTTTGTGATATAAGTCTATCACACATGACCACAAAACACTATGTTTTGTAGCGTGTGGAGTTCCATTACACCCGCTTGCAATCCTGATCTCTGGCTTGCTTGTTGGCCCGTCCAAAATGGACATTCACACCAAAAGGAGAGTTATGCAAAAGTCGATTCTTGCCCTGGTACTGGTCGCAGCGGCGGGCCTGCAGGGCTGCGCAGCCATCGTTTCGGGCGCGTCCAATCTTGGCAATAATGAGGAAACCGTGAACCAAAAAGCCACGGACTATTTCCAAGCGAAGCCGGGCGAGGTCAAAGTTACCAATATCCAGAAACAGGCGCTCGCTACTGACTTTCGTGCACAGTACAAGGGCAAGCCCTATAACTGCACCGTTTATTACGGTAACGTCAAGTGCGAGGCTGTTCCTCGGTAAGCCTAGCCAGCTCCTTTAAAATTCCTCTGCGCCATCAGCGCGTATTACTTCAACCTCTGATCTTTTAAGACCATGGCAACCTTAGCGGAACTTCTGAAAAAGCGTGAAGAACTCGACAGCGAGATTGACGCACTGCGCAAGCAAGAAAAAGGCGAAGCCAAGGCCAAAATTCGCGTAATGATCGAAACCTATGGACTCACGGCACAAGACGTGTTTCCTGACCTGTACCCCAAAGGCAGGGGGCAGCGTGAAAAGATTCAGGTCAAGGCAAAATATCGTGATCCGGCGACGGGCTCGACGTGGACGGGCCGGGGCAAGCCGCCCAAGTGGATCGAGGGCAAAAACCGCGATCAGTATCTGATTCCCTGACCCCTTTTTCCCGCCCACGGGCGGGCGCGGTCATTCAAACAAAACGGCCCCTCGGGGCCGTTTCTTCGTCCAGCTCGCCCAGGGCCTAGAGCTGGGCATTCTTCGGGACGTTGTAGTCTGTCAGTTCGTACTTGCCGGTCTTATGTGACCAGAGCACTTGTGGAACGTGCAGGCCGGGGCATTCCCGTTCCCACCATTCCGCCAGCTCGCGGCGGGCAAGGCCACCGGCCCAGCTCCCGGCATAGCAAGGGTCGCGGTTGCAGTCGGCAACCAGCTTATCCCATGCGTCCATTAGATGATTTGGCTCTGCCATTCGTCTTCCTCCTGTGGTGACAATTTAACCCATGGCCAACTTCGGCCGCGTCACCAAAAAATGGTGACATAAAACGCGCCAGGCTGAACGGATCTAGTCACCACTACCAAGGCACATCATCATCGCCGCTGTCGTCGGTCGGCTGGTTCACAGAATATTCCAAGTCCGTGATAGCGCGGGCGTTGTCTCGTAGTCTCTCGCGTATCCAGTCCGGGATTCGGCCCTGCTCCATCAGATTGCACTCTGTCGGCTCGCGTCCAAGCTCCCACCAGTCGATGCGGAAGACTGCGCCGCCAAAGCCTCCGCATGTTCCCGGTTCGTGCATGGTGTAGTGGATGCCGTTGAAAATCACGCGCTCAATGGGTGCGTCGGCCAGCTCAAGCCAAAATTCACGCCCTGCGTCCTGGCCCGGTGGCATCACTTGATCGACACGTCCACGCGACGGTTTTGTTTACGGCCCGCGTCGGTAGTGTTGTCGCCTCCAGTGGCTACGCCCCCGCCTTCTGTGGTGATTTTTGCCGCCTGCACGCCTCGCGCTACAAGCCAGCTCTTTACCGCCTCCGCGCGAGCGCGGGAAAGGCGCTGATTGGCTGCACGGTCGCCGGTCGCGTCCGTGTAGCCCACCAGCTTGACGGTCTGTGCATCGCGGGCGTGTGCCAGCAGCAAAGCGGCATCCTTGGGGACAATGCCGAAGCTGCTGCCGCTGTTGAAGTAGATCGGGCTCACCTGGGCTGCAGGCTGTTGCTGCTGTTGCTGCTGGGCAAGTTGTGCCAGCGCCTGGGCCAGCTCGGCCTGGGTCTTGCGCAACTCCTCTTGCGCGCGCGCAAGCTCTGCCTCCATGGTGTCAGTTTTCGGCGCCGGCGGCGCCGGCGTTGTCACCAATGCGGCGGTGTTGTCTTGTGGCTCCAAGCTCTTGCCAACATAGGCATAGACGACTTCTGCGCCGCTGCCCGTGGTCACTGTCAAAGTCCGGTACTTGCGTGGCAGCACGGCATATTGGCCCTGCAACTCCACCTCTTGAATGCCCTGGCCGTCCTCGTCCTTGAACGTAGGCCGGGCCTCGTCCAAATCGACAAACTGAACGATGGTGCGGCGTCCATCGTCAAAGGCCCGGATAACGCCCTCGGCGGCCTGGGTCGTCTGGTAGTCGAAACGGTAGCTCGATGGCGTCTGTTGCTTCGTGGTGCCGCAGCCCGCAAGGGCGATAGTGACCAAAACGGCGGCGGTAATGCTTCTGAGTTTCATGGTGTCAGCTCCTAGAGTTCAAGGGTTCTTCTGTCGTTGTGGTGGACGGTGCCGGGTTCGGCGCTTGCGTCGTGGTTGGTGCAGGCCCCCAGCCGGGAACCTCGCTAGAAACGTTGTGTACGTCGAAAGCTCCAGCCGCTGCCGCTGCCGCTGTCGGTGCGGCGGGCCTGCTGCCTGCCGCGCTGCGCGTCACTGGCCGGGCGGCGGCGCTGCCCTCGCGCACGATGGGCGGCGAGCTGGGCGCGGGCGCGGTCGTGTTCAGAGCCTGGGCCGGGTAGCCCGCGGTCGCCTGGGCCACGATTTTTTGCACATAGCCGGTGTGAAAGCCGGTCGAGAAATTGCCCGACTGGTAGCACGACAATGCGGCGCGCAGCGCTGTTTGTTCGTCCTTCCAGCGGGCCGATGCGCGCGTGTAGCACTCGGTCAAGACCGTGGCCCCGGCCCTGATGCTGGAGCACGCATCAAACATGTTTTCAGGGGTCAGGCCGGTGCGCTGAAAGTTCACGGTGTTGACCTGGGCAATACCGGCGTCGAACTTGTAGCCGTTGGCAAGGAACCATGTCGCCCACTCCCTGGCCTCGGCCACATCGCGCGGCTGCTTGGTCAGCCGGAACACGCTCCCATCGCTGGCTACTACCTTGTAGCCGATGGCATGAGGGCGCTTGGCACTCTCTACGGAAATGAGGGGCCGCAGGGTGTTGACTGCGACATTGGGCGCACATTGCTGGATCAGCGCGGGCACGTCCGGGGGCATATCTGGAAGCATGTCGAGGGCTTATTGAAGGGGTGAGAACGGGGGGAAGAAGCGCGGCGGCTGCTTGCGCCGCTTGTTGTCCGCGTAGTGGGCTGCGCTGTAGCCTGCAGCAGCGGCCAGGAGCATCGTGGGGACGATGATGTAGACAAAGCCGATGCCCCACCCGGGCGCATGCTGCCCGCCCTCCTCATTGAGTAGCGCGGGCACGCCGTAGCCAATGGCAAGGCCCAGGAAGCCGACAACTGCGGCCACCACCAACACCACATTGCGCCACTCCGGGCGGGTCAGCCCATAGACGATTTCGGCATGGCAAAAAGGGCACATCAACGCCCCGCCTTGCACCTCGTTGCGGCAGATTGGGCAACCCCAAATGTCTATCTTTTCGGCCATGGTTCGCGCCTCCTCAGTAGTTGAATGCTGTTGCAACTGGAATGCCGAACAATCGGCCCCATGCGTTCATCACCGACCGTTGAATTGCCGGTATCGACGTGTCGGCGCTCCACCAGTCATTGGATGCACCCATGAGGGCCTGGGGCCGGTTCCAAAGCGTTTGCAGTGCAGGCCATGCAAGCAACTGCTCATAGCAAATCAACGCGCCGTAGCGCGTGCCCTGCAGCGTGGTAACGCCAGGGTCGCGCCAATGCGCGATGGCTGAATCTGCGGCCCATGGGTGCCACATGCCCACGGGAACAGGCACCCGCTGCCGGTAAATGATCTGTTCACCCTCGTTCGTGAGGGCCACAAGCGCATTGGTGTAGTCGCCGCCTGGGTGCTGCAGCGATGCGCCGAGCACGATGGTTCCGGGCAGTGCTTCGCGCTGCCAAAGCTTCGCGGTGCCGCCGAGCCAGAGCCCGGCCACGGTTTCAGGAAATAGCAGCGTCTTGCCGGGCGCGGCCTCGCGGCGGGCCTGCTCGATGAGCTGCTGATTGTTCGCGTAGGTGCGGGCAAAGTCGTATTGCCCGATGCCCACGCCTGGGAGCTTGGTATCCATGGCCTTCACAGTTGCGGCGGGCGGTGTGTGCATTGCTCCATTGACCAGCGCAAAGGCAAGTGCTGCATGCACCATGAGCGCGTACCGTGCGGGCCGCGCGCTGGTCGTTGCGTAGCAATAGGCCAGCATGATTGCGAGCACGGCCAGGAGGCCGAACCAGCCCATAGCCGGGTAAAGCGCACCGGCTGCAGTCAGCGGGTTTCCCCACCCGAAAACACCGATGGGCGGCAGTGTGACCAGCAGCAGAGCCAGCGGCACGCGCCACCAGTACCCGCGCCGCTGCGCAGGCCAAAGGATCAGCCAGGGCAGGGCCAAAAATAGCGAGCTGGCGAGCCAAAAGACCCAACCCCATGCCGGGCTAGCCTCCGGGCCGAAAAAAACCGCTGTGCCGTGCGGTAGGCCCCTGGAAATGGCTGCGTAATACGCGAACAACGCGAGCCCGGCCCCAAGCCTGTTGGGGGACTGTGCCCACACGTAGGCGATGACGGGGGCAAGGCCCAAGGCCACCACATGTTCCCCCCAGCCGACATAGCCGATAACTGCGGCGGTCGCCACGTTGGCGAGCTGCACTTCAACAAGCGGCCTGTTCATTTGCCGGGCCTCCGAGCGGTGGGCTTCTTGGGTGCCTGGGGTGCCTTTGACGGCCTGCCGCCTACGTCATTGAATGTCGCATCGCACTTGGGCTCTTGGTTCCAGTTGCTGCATGACCAGAACACACCGTTGCGCCCGTTGATCTTGCGAAGCTGGCCGGTGTTGCACTTCGGGCACTGGTGCACCTTCGGCGGTGCAAAATCCGGCTTGCCCTTGCCATCTGGAAAGGTCGCGCTGCACTTCGGTTCTGTGTTCCAGTTGCTGCAGCTCCAGAATGGGCCGTTCTTGCCTTCGCGCTTGCGGAGCTGGCCGGTGCCACAGGTCGGGCATGGGTAGGTCTTGGCCGCTTCAAAATCCGGCTTGCCCTTGCCGTCTGGAAATGTGGCTTCGCACTTGGGCTCTTGATTCCAGTTGCTGCAGCTCCAGAATGCCCCATTCGTACCCTTGCGCTTGTGAAGCTTGCCGGTGCTGCAGGCCGGGCATGGGTAGGTCTTGGCCGCTTCAAAATCCGGCTTGCCGCGTGCATCCTGATAGATCGCATCGCAGCTCTTAGGCTCTTGGCTCCAGCCGCTGCAGGCCCAAAAAATCCCCTTGCTGCCCTTGAGCCTGCGCAGGTGCCCGGTGCCGCATTTCGAGCATGCAATCTTGGGCGTGACCGGCACATTGATTTGCCCGGCCTTGGCCGTGTCAATCAGCTTGTTGATGAGCGCCATATTGCGCTCGATGAAAGCGTCTGCTGATAGCTTGCCCTGCTCCACCAGGTCTAGGGCCTGTTCGCAAATGCCGGTGAGCGCGGCGCTTCGCGCTGCAGGCGGCAATGCGGCGATCAGCGCACGGGCTGCCGTGCTGCTCACAAGCTCCTTGGAGCGCTCTTTAGGGTGCTGGAGGAAGGTACGTTTTTTCAGCTCCTCAATGATCCCTGCGCGCGTGGCTTCGGTGCCGATGCCCTGCCCTTCCTTCAAACGGGCTCGGGCCTGGGGGTCGTCCACGTGCTTATGGATGTTCACCATAGCGGCCATCAGCGTAGCCTCGGTGTAGCGCTTGGGCGGCTTGGTCTGCTTGCTCTCGGCCTGGGCCTGGGTGCATTTGAGCCCGTCGCCTTGGGCCATCGCGGGGAGCCGCTGGGCGGCGTCGGCGCTGGGCTCCTCGTCGGCGTCGTCGTCGGTGTAGACAACCCGCCAGCCCGGCGCGGTTTCCGTGGTGCCGCCCGTGGCGAAGGTTTCGCCTTCGCACTGCAGCTCCAAGGTGGTTTGCAGGTACTCGCGGGCGGGCAGGAACTGCGCCAAGTAAACGCGCGTCACCATGTCATAGATATTGCGCTGTTCCTGGGGCAGCTTCGACAAGTCGGCGCGGGCCTCGGTCGGCACGATGCCATGGTGGGCAGTGACCTTGCCCGAGTCGTAGGCCCGTGACTTCTGCGCGGTGTTGCACTTGGCGATGGCCCCGGCCAACTCCGGTTTGTTCGCCTGGACTGCGGCCAGCACATCGGGTGCAAGTTCGTGCTGCTCGTCGCTGAGATATGGGCAGTCGCTGCGCGGGTAGGTCAGCAGCTTGGCGTCGTAGAGCGTTTGGGCCACATTTAGCACGTCCTGCGCGCTCATGCCGTACTTGCGGTTTGCCGCCATCTGCAGCGCCGACAGGCTGAACGGCAGCGGCGCGCCTTCCTTCTTCGGTGCCTTCTCGTAGTGCGTAACGGTCGCGGGCTTGCCCTGAATCTTGGCCGTCAACGCCTCGGCAATCTGGCGGTCGATCAGCCGCCCGGCGTCGTCTAGTCCTGGCTGCTCCTCTGCAGGCTTCCATGCGGCTTTGAATGTGCCGTTGGCATGTTCAAAGGCTGCAGAGATAGCGAAGTAAGGCGCAGGCTTGAATGTCTCGATCTGCAGGTCACGGGCCACGACAAGCGCAAGGGTCGGGGTCTGCACGCGGCCCACCGGCAACAAGCCCTCATAGCCTTTTTCACGCGCCGCGATGGTAAAGGCGCGGGTGAGGTTGAGCCCAAAAAGCCAGTCAAAGCGGGAGCGCGCAAGGGCACTCTCATACCAGCCTTTGAACTGCTGTTCGCTGTTGTCTTGCATGCGCGCAAGCGCGGCCTGTACGGGCTTGGGGTTGGGGTCATTGACCAGCACGCGGCGCACCGGCATGCGGTTTCCCAGGAATAGCAGCAGCTCGTCGATGAGCAATTGCCCCTCGCGGTCGGGGTCGCCCGCGTTCACCACTTCTTGCGGCCCCTGCTTCAATAGGCTGGCAATCGTCTTGACCTGCTCGGCCATGTCGGGCTTGACGGCCAGTTTCCACGCGGGCGGGATCATGGGCAGCGTGGCGAATGCCCACGTTTTCAGGGCCGGGTCGTAGTCCTCCGGCATGAACTGCTCAAGGGCATGGCCCCGGCTGTAGGTCACAACATCGTCGCCCACTTCATAGAAGCCGTTGCGCTTCACCAGCTCGCCGGGAAGTTGTGACGCGATGGCGAGGGCCAACGATGGTTTTTCAGCAATGAATAGGCGGCGCATGTGTCGTTTCAATAGGTCAAGGCGGGTCGTAAGGTGTGCTCGATTTCCGCGTAGGAAACAGGCCCGAAATAGCGGCTGTCAAAGCTGCGCGGGTTCTCGTTTGCAATGAGCCAAACATGCCCGGCCTGGACGGTGTAGGTGCCGCGCTGCGCGGCTGGCAGCTCGGTGATGAAGTCGTATTTCATGGTGGCCGTGTTGGGCAGCTCCTGGCCGTTCACGGTCACGGCGGCATCGGTCAGCGTGACCGTATCGCCGGGCACGGCCACGATTTGCTTTAGCAAAGGGGCATAGCCGCCTTTGCAATGACCATCAGCCAGAAAATGCAGTTTCACGGCGGTTTGCATGGCTGGCTTGGCCGGATCAATGCAGGCGCTGACGTAATGCCCGCGCTGAATGCTGAGTTCCTTGCTGACTTTCCAAATCCCCATGGGTAGCGATGGGGTGGTGTTGATGCGGTAGCCGCCAATGGCGGCAACCGTCCCAGCGATCACAAAGACGATGGCCGGGGCGGCTGCAATGAATAGCTGTTTGCGGGTGATTTTTGCCATGCATTCAAGTGGAATAGTCAGATATATTTATATCACACTATCCCATAATCAAACAATCAGGATTCCGGCGTATCGAATCCGGCCATGCTTACGCTTCCACCATTGCCGCCGCCATCCTCCTGGCTGTCCTGGCCCTGGTGCACGTCGGTTTGTCCCGCGCCCCCAGCCTCAAGGCTGATAGGGAAAAACTTCTCTACCAGCAGCTCGGTACGCCTGCGCTCCTGTTTGTCGTCGGCCACCCATGTGCGGGTGTGCATTCGGCCCTCGATGTAGACACCCGAGCCCTTGCGCAGCAGTGCGCGGGCGTTCTCGGCCTGCTTGCGATAAAAGGCCACGGGATGCCACTCGGTTATGTCCTGCCACTGCTGCGCAGCATCGCGGTATGAGTAGACCGTCGCCACGGTCAACGACACAACAGCGTCGCCGTTGGTCATCACACGATATTCGGGGTCTTGGCCCACATACCCGGCAATCTGCTTGCGGTTGATGTAGGGCATAGGCATCACCTTGCGCGCGCCTGCAGGGGCCGGTGCCGGTGCCTGCGGCGCTGGGGTCTTTGCTGTCTTGGTCATGGTTTGCGTCCTTTTTAGGATTAGGGTTTGGATTGCCGGATTTCCTGGCCCAGCTCGGTGAGCACATCGGCCATTGCATCGGTCAAGTCAATGGCCTGAACTTCGGGTTTGGTTGGCTTCTTGGTCGGCTTCTTAGGCTCCTCGGTGGCGTCCAAAACGTCATCAAACATGCCCATAAAATCGTCGCCCTCTCCGCCCTCGCCTGCGCTGAGTGCCTTCATTTGAGCCAGCAAATCGGGCTCTTCGGTGGTGACAATCTCCAGCTCCTTGATGCCGGTTTCTGTCACCATTGCGGCGGCTTCCTCATTGGTGACAGATTGCAGCTGCGCTGTGTCAATTTCTGTCACCATTTCGGCGGGCTCCGAATTGGTGACAATCTGCGCAACCTGGTTGGCTTCTTCTGTCACCATTTCGGCGGGCTCTGCATTGGCGACAAAAGGCGCGGCCAGGCCGTGGCCATCTGTCGCCATGGAATCCTCGGGCACATCGAAGCCAGCGGGGAGCGCTTCGCCCATGGGCGGCGGCATGTGCTCGTCGTCCTGCTCGATGGGCGGCGCCTCCATCGGCGGCGGCGCTGCGGTGTGGTCGGCGTCCGCGATCTCGTCGGGTGCGTACTCCAAGATTTCGCCCGTGTCTTGGTCGATGTTGGCCGCTTGCTTGGCGACTTGCGACAGCGCGGCGGCGGCAGGCGATGCAATGCCTTCGGCAGCGGCGTAGGTCGCGGCAATGGCCGGGTCGGCGGGCTCCTGCTCGGAGGCTGGCGGCGGGGTTTCTTCTTTGTCCAGCGCTCGCGCGGGTGCGGGCAACTCGGCAATCAGTTTCTGGCTGAACTTGGGCGCGGCCACCTTGGCACGCTCGGAAAAAACCGGGTCGAGGAAGTAGAGGATTTGACGGCCATAGATAGGGCTGTGACCGGCCACAAAAACCAGCATGTCGCCGCCCTCGGTTATGTCGCCCTTGGAGTTCTTCACCGGCCCACGCAAGCGCATCACCTCATCGGGTGTAAGCAGTGCGCGGCTGACTTCCTGCACGCTTGTGGACACGTTCCCTAGCATCGGCTGCAGGCGGTCGCCGCTGTAGCTGGCCTGCTCTTTCACGATAGTGGCCGTGCCGGTCATCTTTGATAGGAGGTCGGCGGTTTCGATCTTGTTGGGCGCGTAGGCCACGCGCACATGGCAATTGGAGAAAATGCTTTCGTCCTTGCCGTAGGCCGTCCAGAGCTGGGAAATGTCCTGAATGATGAGATATGCCTTCATGCCGTACCCGGCGATGAACGCTAGTGCCTCCTCGAAAATGTCCAGCTTGCCCAGCGATGGGAACTCGTCAATCATCAGCAGCAGGCGGTGCTTGTAGCCCGCCACGCTGCGCCCGTCCTTGAATTCCATGTGCTCGGTGAGCGTCCGCACCACCTGATTAATCATCAGGCGCACAAGCGGTTTGAGGCGGTCTTTGTCGCTGGGTGGCACCACCAGATACAGCGACACCGGGCGGTCGGCGTTCATCAGGTCGCGCACCTTGAATTCGCTGAATGCCGTGTTCTTGGAGACGATGGGATCGCGGTAGAGCGCCAGGAACGACATAGCCGTAGAGAGCACGCCCGAGGCTTCGTTTTCGCTCTTGTTGAGCATGTCGCGGGCACTGGCCGCGACGACTGGATGCACGTTGTTCGGCCAGCCCTTCACGCCGTCCGCGTCATGCTCAGTACCGAGCATGTAATTCAGGGTTTCATTGATCGGCATTTCCGGGTTGCTCAGGAACTCGGCAACGCCTGCCAATGTCTTGTTGGCCTCTGCGTAAAGGACGTGCAGCACGGCCCCCACCAGCAGCGCATGGCCGGTCTTTGACCAGTGGTCATTAAGGCCCTTGCCGTCCGGGTCAACAATCATCGTCACGATGTTTTGCACATCGCTCACTTCCTTGTCGGTGTTGAGGCGGATTTCGGACAGCGGATTGAATCGCACGCTTGAGCCATCCGTCGCGGTCGGCTCAAACTTGAGGATCGTGTTATCGGCTTGCGTCCCTCGCCAGCCCGCCGTGAGCGCGTAGTTTTCGCCCTTGATGTCATAGATCAGCGCACTATGCGGCCAGCTCAAAAGCGTAGGCAAAACAAGACCCACGCCCTTACCTGAGCGGGTGGGCGCAAACGCCATCACATGCTCGGGGCCATCGTGCCGCAGGTACTTAATGCTTGTGCTGTTGGGCGGCTGATAGGCCCCGACATAGACCCCGCTGCTGTTGCCAATCAGGCCGGTGGCCTTGACCTCCTCCGGGGTGGCCCAATGCGCGGAGCCGTGGATATGCTCATTACCTGAACTCAGGTTTTTTGTGCGCCTATAGCTGAGATATGCAGCCAGGAACACCGACAGCAAAACACCGCCAGTAACTGCCATGTATGCATTGCCGAAAATGTCTTTAACTAGCGGGTTATCCATATCGCCATATTTCCACCCCCAAACAACCCAGCCCACGGGCTGATAAATTGGATAGTCGATGCCTGGAATAACCCAAAGCGGCGCACCTAGCGCGCTTTGGTGGCCGAGCTTGGATGCAACATATTGGGTTGCGAGCCAGCTAATCACGACAATGGCACAAAGGCCAATAGCGACGATTTGCCACATAACCCCCGCGAGCTTGTCATTGCCGGATTTCGGCAGGTTGTACATGGGGGATTGGGTTGAGCTGCTTTTAGCCATCTATCGCTCCAGAGCGTTTGCCCGGCCCCTGGTGGGCTCGGCAAGGGACGGCTCTGCTTTGCCGTCCGCATACTTGATTTGGGTGTACTTGCCCGGCGTGGCCGGGCCGGTGAGGTTGGCTCTGTCGTGAGCGACAAACGACTTTGCGCCTACCTGCTGGATGACCTGCGTATCCGAAACCGACACCACTTTTCCCTTGTAGTCGCCTATGTCAGTCTTGGCGCTCCGTAGCTTGGCATCGGCCCCATAGTGGGCGGCAAGCTCGGCCTTTGCGCGGTCGCGCTGGTCGGGTGCGACTTCGCCCGCGCGCTGGGCCTCTTGATACCGGGAGTGGTTGCGTTCCATGCTGGGCTCCAGCACGTCAATGCGCCCGTTTTCGTAAGCTAGGCGCTTGGTGCTGCCCACCTCCACATCGCGCGCAAGCATGCTCTTGTTGTGCACCACCACATACTTATCGGATACACGCTGCAGCACCTTGTCGCCGGTTTCCGCGATGATCGTCCCTGTATAGGCGGTGCCGGGCCGGTCTTGGGCCATCACAAGCTTGGAGCCCGGTGCATGGGCCTTGTGCATCGCTGAGACTTCACTGTTGATGGTGTTGCCCTTGTCCTGCTGCTTGGCCTTGCCCTGCCCTTCCTGGCCGTCTGTGGTGCCCTGGGTGCCCTGCTCTTGGCCCTGGCCGCGCGCCTGGGCCTTGCGGTCGCGCTGCAGCTCATCGACGGCGAGCTGGTCGCCGTTGTGGCGGATGCTGTACGCCTTGCCCGGGGTGAGT
The DNA here is from genome assembly GCF_044792555.1 of Alicycliphilus denitrificans. GTDB lineage: Bacteria > Pseudomonadota > Gammaproteobacteria > Burkholderiales > Burkholderiaceae_C > Alicycliphilus > Alicycliphilus denitrificans_A. The sequence continues at coordinate 20,074 of NZ_CP126240.1, read as the reverse complement.
TCGATTCCTTGGGTCTTGAACTTGTCGATGGGATGCGCAACAAACGCGGTGCCATCCATGCTGCTTTGCAGCGCGTACTTTTCATTGACGGCCAGCACTGGCCCGGCATACCGCTTGTTGTCCTGGGCCAGATGCATGCGGGCCTGCTCGCCTCCGCGCTGTCGCACTATCTCTTGCAAGGGCAGTTGCGCTGCGGCCTCCTCTCGGTAATTCCTTGACGCCTCCAACTGGATTGATCCGGCCTTGATTTCATCGCCCTTTTCTTTGGCCGTCCGATATTCGCGCTCTTGGTGAATGCTCATCACCGGAATATGGCCTAGTGGCAGCTCAGGCGGCAAATCCGCCTGGGCGTCCATTTCCATATTTTGGTTCAATGCACGCTGCATATTCAGACTCTGCTCATGCTCAATGATATTGAAAGCAGATTCCGCGAATGCTTGAGCGAGGCCCTTTTTCTCCAGATATGCATTATTTACATCGTCGGAATCGGGGCCGTAAATCTTACTCAGGTTATTTTGAGCATTTACATAGACATTGTTAATGTCAGAGCCGGTGATATCTTTAATGCTATTAAAACCTTGAGCCCTAAGCGATTCCTCCAGAGATTGACCAGATTCACTACCCTGATAGTCATGATAATGCGAGAAACTCCACTCCTGATTATCGTTAGTGACCAGTGCAATATCTGCATTGAGGCCGGGATATGTCTGCTCCAGTTCCTTTTTATGGGAAAGATCAATCACATAATCGGCCATTGATTCCGCATCCCGAGCGGCACGGAAAAATTCATTCTTATCGTTTTTCAGTGCATCTAGCCAACTGGCTTGGTATGCAGCGTGGCGGTCTGGATTAAATGGCAATCCAAGCTCAGCGCTTAAATAAAGGCTGCACATCTGGGCGCGCAGCTCCTCGCGTGCATAAGATGTGCTGCCAAATCCACCGCTCAAGTCTCTATTCAGCCTGGACGGGTGGCCGGTCGCGTGGCCCAGCTCATGCAATGCCACCTCGTAATAGTCCGCAGGTGTCTTGAATGCAGAACGTGGCGGGGTGTGGATTTGGTCGCGTGATGGCGAATAAAAGGCGTTATCCGCCTGGTCGTGGAAGAACGGCACGCCACTGGCCGCGATGGCATTCTCTGCAGCTTGGCTTACTTCCCATTCGGCTTTCTTGGCCTTGGCCGGGTCGTGCTGCGGCATGCCGTCGATCTGGCTTGCATGGAAGACCGTCGCATAAAAGACGTGCGGGCGCTCCAGCTTTACGCGCTCCTTCTTTACGCTGCCGTCCTCGCGTGTGGTTTCCCGCTCCTCGTCAAACTTCCAGTATTCGACACTGGTGCCCTTCTCTCCCTTGCGCACTTGCCAGCCCTCGGCCTGGGCTTGCTTGTAGGTGCACCAACGGGGGTCATCGCTGCCGCGCCCCTGTTGTTGCATCATCAGGTACAACGCATTACCGCCCCGGTAGGGCCTGCCCGATACCGCGTTATGCGGCATGCTCAGGCCATGCCCATCGGCAGGGCTCCATGGCTTTTGCCATGGTGCCGCGCCCTTCTCCACTAGCTCGATGATTTGATTGGTCAGCTCTTGGCGGTAATCGCGCGTACCTGTCGCCATCGTTAAATCTCCTTCTTACTCGGTTTTTGGGGGTGCTGCGGTTTCATCCTGGCCGGGCGTTTCCGCCAGTTCCTCGGGTGAATCCGCTTCGTCGCTGGGCGTGCCTCCATTCGGATATAGAGGGCTTTTGTATGGTTGCCCGGCCATTACGCGCCGCCCCCGCTGGAGCATGCTTGGTCGAGGATCGGCCAATAGGTTTTTTGCTTCTGCATATTCATCTGGATATAGGTATGCCGGATTTGATTGCGGTCGATACCTTCGCTGTTGTCCTTGTGGAAGGTGTTCACCCGGTTTTCATCCTCGGGCGTCAGTGCGCCGACACCGGCATAGAGCTTGAACGTGGCATAGCCACCGCCCGCCCCGGACAAAGCGACGGCGCAAATGTCGTTCATGTCCGCGCCGTATTGCTTGCCGACTTGCCTGTTAGGGGCCATCTCTGGCGGCTTGCTTACCAGCTTGCCGGTGAGTGGGTGGAAGTAGCGCGGCTGATTGGGCAGAGCGTTGTTGAGGTCAACTGCTGCGCCCATGCCCCCGGTGTAGAGCCTCCATTCCTGTTTGGTCGAATCAAGGTAGGCAATGCGAGAGCCGTTGTGCTCTGCCGCCACATAGAAGCCACCAGGACGGCCCACGGTCAACGCAGGCGGCAGGATTTCAACCACGTAGAACGGGATCGTGGAATCCCCGCCTTCGCTGACCAGGAACATGCGCAGCTTTGCGCCGCCTGTTACCGGATTCAAGGGCTGTTCCGGTGGTGCCTCCGACTCTGCATAGGCCCCCGTGGTAATCAGCGCAAGGGCCGCGACGGCGGCGGCGGCGATGCGGTGGAACTTCATAGAAAACACTCCTCTATCGAGATACGCCCCGTCCTTTCTCCTGCCGTGTTGGCAGGGGCGGTTGCTGCGGCTGGCGGTCGATTGGCTTTGCTATTTCATACCCACCGACGACAGGGCGAATAACGCCAGCTCGCAACATTTCTGCGCCCTGGTTTCTGATGGCTTTTTGGTACTCTCCCAGCCACCCCGCCAAGGCCCGTTTTTTTGGCATGGCCTTGTGTTGCTCAATGGAGCGCAAGACTTGCCCGGCCAAATGCTTTTTGTCTTTCAGCAGCTTCACACCGGAGCCGTGGTTTTTGACCGCGATCACCGCTACCTTTCTGCCGTCCTTCTCGATGTGCTTTGCTTCCACGCTGATGTAATCGCCACGCTTCAACGTGCCCGCATTACGCGCTTTCTGCATCGCTTGAGTTTGATATAAATGATGCACTAAACCCTCGGTGCTTTCAAGCAACACATAGGGCTTGCTTACAGTCTCGTCCTCGCCTGTTGCAATTACCCGGCCCTCTATGGCCTCGCCCAGCTGGAGCTGTGTCTTGCGCACTGGCATGCGTGGATCAGAGCGAATATCACGCGCGCCGTGAATGCTCTTGAGAATGTCGCCCTGCTCTTGGAGCTTCTTCAATGTGGCTGGCATATCGGGCTGCAGCACCCATTGCATATGCCCGGCAGGCTCGGCCAGTCCCATTTTTTCCAGACGATGGATGCGGCGCAGTTGGAATAGCCGCATGTCCTTGGCCGTCTGCGACTTGGGTATCTTGTCGCCGTAGTCCACCAGACTATGGCCGTCCGGTGTTTGCTTCGCCTTCTTCTGAATCGCTCGATCCAGTGAGGTAAATCTGTCCTGGCTGACTTCTTTCTCAAATGCGCTGTACCGCTGCCGCTCCGTCCGATAGCCAAGCTGCTCGGTCGCGGCCTCCTGGGCGCGGTGGCGCATCGTGGACTTCACATAGCCGGGGTCGATGAGCAAATCATTGCCATCCCGGTCTATGCCGCGCAGCGCGACATGGACATGGGGATGGTCGGTGTTGTAGTGGTCAACAGCTACCCACTCCAGCCCCACGCCTAAATCGCCCTCCAGCTTCTGCATAAAGTCGCGCGTAAATGCTTCAAGGCTGTTCATGTCCTGGCCGAATTCCGGCGACAGAATGAACTTGAATAACCTGGGGTCGCCGCTGCCTTGCCAGCGGTCTAGCGTGTCCGCGACTTTGGCATGTCCATCAGCCGTGAAACCCTGGTCGGGGTCTTGCTGGTGGGCCGCTCCCTCTCGCGCGATGTAGCGCCCGTGAGCCTTCCACTGCCCACCCACCTTGTTAGCGGAATAGCTCATCCGTACAGCGCAACGCTGCATGTTGGGGTTCGCCCCCGCCCTGCTCCCGCTTCCCCTGGTTGCCCTGTTCGCCTGCTTGCTGGCCCCCGCGCTCTTGTTCTGCAGGTTCTTAATCAGGCGCATGGTGGTGGACAGCACCCGGCCATCCTTCACTTTGCGCCCGCTGACCCTGAGCCGCTTAACACCGTAGTCGTCGGTTATGCGGCTCTTGCCCTTGTCGTCACGGCTGCTGCTCGTCATCGCCCGCTTGCTCCTCTAACTGCTGGTTGAGAGCCAGGATCAACCCGGCCACGTCGCCCGTACCTGCGGTGAGCATTCCGGCCACGTCTTCCATGAACTTTTTGATTCGGCGCTCTCCACTCGCCACCGCTTCGCTGAATGCCTCCTTCGGCACCGCTGGAGTGTGGAAGTAGTAGGTACGCATCAGCACCTCAAGAAAAGCCATGTTGATCTGCTGCGCTGATTCCAGTTGATTCAAGCGCTTGTGCAGGGAACGGAAGCTACCGGCCATGCGCTTCTCAAAGCCGCTCAATGCCTGCTTGATCTGGTCTTGGTTGTCGTATGCGCGGATGGCATCCCGTACCAGCTCCGAGCTGTTATCGGGATAGGTCGCGCTAAGCCTGTCCCAAGCCTCTAGGTCGCGTTTGTGCGAAAGCCTGAACGAACTCTTGATGACCCGCTTTGCGGCCTTCCTGGGTGGCTTTGCGGGCGTCTGCGGGGTGCTCTCGGGGGTGTTTTCCATGGTCAAAACTCCTTGCGCAAGCGCAAATACTGTCTTACAAATGGCGGACAAAAAACGCTATTTGTCCTCCATAAAAACCCATTATAGACAATGGGTTAAATGGTAAAATAGCCTAAATCGTCCGCCACCCTTTATGTTCCACTACTGACTTATGAGGGTTTTTTTCTGCTCCCCCGCCCCTCCCCCCGCTAGCTTCATGGGTACATCCAGCGATGTGCTCACCGCCTGGCACAAGTAACCGAAGCCGTTACATTTGTCCGCCAAATGTCGGACAAGATTTGCGCTTGCGCAATTTTGGGGAGCAACGCCCGCGCCGCCCCCAAGGGGGCGAAAAAGGGTAGGGCGGTTAGCGTGCGAGGTCATTTTTTTTTACCTGGGTGCGCTGAGGGTTCATTGCGATGGTTTCCTCTGCCTTGCTCAAGGTGCGTTGCACGTAGTCATCCTGGCGGCGAGCTGGGCCTTTGTGGCTCAGGTCGCGGGTGTAGATCGCGCCCTCCACGTCCTTGCTGCTCACGCCACGGGCGAGGGCATAGGTTGCATAAGCAAGGTCGATCCGGTGATGGTCGCCACCATAGCGGCCATCGTTGCGAAAGTCGTTGATGGTCTTCGTTGCTCTCGGATTGCTGGCCGGGGTGTGTTCGGTGAACTGTTGTCGCCGCTGCTGCTCCTCCGCGCGCCGCGTCTCTAGTGTCTGCTCGGCCTGGGCAACTCGCTGCGGCGCGGTGCTGTACTCCTGCCCTCTGGCTTCCCGAAGCATGACGAACGGGTAATAGCCGTTGGGCTGCTGGTACTTGGGCTTGCAGTTGGTGAAACCTGCCAATCGGCCATAGTGCCGCCAGTCGGCGCTGCTTGGGTCGCCGCCGTACTGGCTCGCAAGCTCCTTGGAAACCTGCGTTGATACATCCTTTTGCAATGTCTTGTGGTGCTTTACCCACGCCTGAAAGTTGCCAGGACTGGTTTCCACCACTGCAGCGGGCTCTACGCCGCCTTTGCGCAGCGTCTCAATGCCGCCTCGGTTCAGGTCGTCAATCATCGACAAATTGTGTTCACCGGCTGGCCGCACGTAGATATGCGCCCCGCGCTGGTTTTGGTACTTCAGATAGCCCACGCTTTTCAGCACGGTCTCCTTGTCCCACGTCTTGGTAATCATCATGTCCTTCGACGGGATAAACACGCCCACATCGAAGGTCTGCGAACCCATTGCATTGAGCTGGGCTTCTACTGCGCGAGTAGTCAAATCCGCCATTTGTTTACCTTTTGTTAAGAAAAATGTCTGTGTTGCGACCCAAAAACGAGTGTGATATAAACGGGACAGTGTGATATAAATGATGCAATCTTACTCCATTCTTACGGGATACACATGACCGGCATTCATAGTGCAAACGAAGCATTACAACGAGAGCGATTGCTCGAAAGTATCAGGCGCGAATGCGGCGACACCTTCATGGATGCCCTGGCGAATGACTCCGTTTTTGAAATTGCGCTCAATCCCGATGGGCGCATTTGGGTAGAGCAGGCGGGTGTCGGCTGGTCGGACACTGGCGCAAAGATGCCATACAACTCGGCGCTGTCCATGCTCCGCACCTGCGCAAGCATGCTGAATACGGTCTTTGATTACGAGCATCCGATTTTGGAAGGTGAATTCCCTCTTGATGGCTCGCGCCTAGAGGCGCTCATGCCGCCCATCGTATTGGGACCAGCATTTGCGCTGCGTAAAAAAGCTGTCAAGGTCTTTACCCTTGATGAGTACGTCGATAGCGGCATCATTCGCCCAATCTCCCCCGAATTTCTTTCAACGCTTGGAAGAAAGCACGCCTACCAAACAGATTACAGCCATCCTGTTGAAGCTATCAGGGCTGCAATATCTGCGCAGAAAAATATATTGGTAGTTGGCGGCACTGGCTCCGGCAAAACAACTTTGGCAAATGCACTGCTGGCCGAGTTCCCATCATTGTGCCCAAATGATCGGATTATCACAATTGAAGATACGCGCGAACTTCAAATCAAAGTAGAAAACATTGTTTCATTGCGTACTTCGGACACTGTATCTATGCAGCGCCTTTTGCGCGCAACAATGCGATTGAAGCCCAATCGCATTATTGTGGGTGAAGTGCGCGGCGGCGAAGCCTTGGCTTTATTGAAAAGCTGGAATACCGGCCACCCTGGCGGCGTGGCAACATTACACGCAGATTCTGCAAAGGAGGGATTAATACGTCTGGAGCAACTTATCGAAGAAAACCCCGACACCAAAGCAAATCCGCAAGTTATTGCAACTGCGGTCAAACTCGTTATTTTTATTGAGCCAATCAATTCAAAGCCGGGCCGTTTAGTTACGGAAATATCCGAAGTGCTTGGCTATAAAAATGGCGAATATATCCTCAAACCCATGACTTTCGGAACCACTGAAACTAGCAATCTGGTTCCTGCAAACCAATTTATTGAACGGAGAAAATCTGTATGAAGCTTCTGAAAAACCTTTTCGTGCGCGCTGGCCTGCCCGTGGTCGGTCTGGCCTTTTGGGCAGGCAATGCCGTTGCAGGCACTGGCCCTGATATGCCTTGGGATTCCGGCCTGGACAAGATCGTCAAGAACTTGACCGGCAAAACCGCCCTGGCTATCGGCGTCCTGGCAATGTTTGCCGCTGCCGCCGCCCTGGTGTTTGGCGGGGAAATGTCGGAATTCGTTCGCCGCATCATCCTGATGATTCTGGCCGTGGCCCTGATGGTGTCGGGTGCGTCTCTGCTGAATATTCTGTTCGGCGTCACTGGCGCTCTGGTGGGGTTCTAAGCCATGGACGAACCCCGGCGCATTCCCATTCACCGCTCGCTTAATCGCCCTAGCTTGATCTTGGGCGGTGAGCGCGAGCTGGTCTTAATGACCATGCTATTTGCGGCCATGATTTGCTTCACTGCGTCTAGCTGGGTGCAGCTTGTCGTCGGGGTCGTATTTTGGCTAGTAGTGCATACGTGTTTGCTTGAGATGGCAAAAAACGATCCATTGATGAGCAAGGTATATCAGCGACATGTGAAATACCGTGCTCATTACCCAGCGCATGCGGGCATGTTTTCTGAACCTCCGCAAATTCAAAAATGGAAGGAATAATATAAATGCTCGCATTGCAAGAATTTCGGAGTAGGGCGCGCTCATTGCCCGACCTGCTGCAATATGCTGCCTCTGTTGAAGACGGCATTGTTAAAACAAAGGCTGGCGGCTTGATGGCGAGTTGGTATTTCCGTGGCCGTGATACGCAAAGCGCCACGAATGCCGAGCTGGCTTCTATCTCAGGCCGCTTGAATGCGGCTCTGTGCATGCTGGGCGAAGGCTGGATGCTTCATTGCGATGCCGTCCGCCGCCAAGCGAACTCATACCCGGAAAAGGGCGCATTTCCCGATAAAACCTCTCTGGTGATAGATGAGGAGCGCCGCCAGCAGTTTCTGGAGGAGGGCGCGCATTATGAAACTTTCTATGCGCTGACCCTCACATTTTTCCCCGCACTGACTGCAAAGCGACGGGTCGCGGACATGATGTATGAGGGCGTTGAAAAATCCAGCAAAGATTACGTAAATGATCGGATTATTCAGCTCTTTAGAAAGGCCGTTGAAGATTTTGAGAGTATTTTCACCGGCCTTTTCCCCGCCCGTCGCATGAATGTTTCTCGCGGCTATGATGAAATTGGACGCCCCACCGCGTTTTGCGAACAACTCCAATTTTATGAATACTGCGTAAGCGGTATTGACCGGCCTTTCCGCCTTCCTTCGGTTCCGATGTATTTGGATGCCTATTTGGGCACTCACGAATTCGTCGGCGGAAATGAGCCTCGCGTCGGTGATAACTTCATTTGTGCAGTCGCCATTGATGGCTTTGCCCAAGAGAGCTATCCGGGCATCATGCAAACGCTGGATGATTTGGCGATTGAATATCGCTGGTCTACCCGTTTCATTTTCCATGAGCCGTATAAAGCCCGCGCCCTGCTGGAGCGCATCCGCAAAAAATGGCTGCAAAAGCAGCGCGGTTTAAAGGATCAGGTTTTCAACACATCAAAAGGCGCTGTAGACCTCGATGCGGTCAATATGACCCAGGACGTTGAGCAGGCCATGAGTGAGGCAGAAAGCAGCCTGGTCAAATTTGGCAATTACACCTCGGTCATCATCTTGATGAATCGAGATAAAAGATTGCTTTTGGAGGATGCTCGTAAAGTCCGCAAGGCCGTCATGAATGCAGGCTTCGGCGCGCGGATCGAAGAGGCCAACGCAGTGCAGGCATACATGGGAAGCCTGCCCGGCGACCACAATGCCAACGTGCGCCGTCCACTGCTGCACACGTTGAATCTGGCTGACATGCTGCCCATCACCAGCATATGGGCCGGTGAGGAGCATGTCTCCTGCCAATACTTCCCTCCAAATAGCCCAGCACTGGCGTATGCCGCGACGACTGGCTCAACCCCGTTCCGCGTCAATAACTACGTGGGCGACGTGGGCCATTCGTTGCTGCTGGGCAAGACTCGCGGCGGTAAATCGACAGCTCTTGCGTTCCTGATGGCGCAATGGCTGCGCTATGAAAACTCCCAGGTCTTTGCCTTTGATAAAGGCTATTCCATGTATGTGCTGTGCAAGGCTGTTGGAGGCCAGCACTATGACCTGGGCGGCTCGCGCTCTAACCTGTCTTTCGCGCCTCTGGCTGAAATTGATACTGCTGTGGATCGTGCAACGGCGGTTGATTGGGTGCGCGGCTGCATGGAAATTCAGGGCCTGAGAATTGATTCAGAACGAATCAATCATATTAATGAGTGCATTAACTTGCTTTCTCAAAGCTCTGACCGCTCGCTGACTAAATTTCAGTCGCTTCTTTCAGATTCTGAAATGCGCGCTGCTATGACACCCTATACCCTCAAGGGGCCAATGGGGCATTTGCTGGACGGGCAAAAGAACAACGTAACATTTTCGCGGTTTGTCGTGTTTGAACTCGATAGCCTGATGAAAATGGGTGAGCGCAATTATGCGCCGCTGCTGCTTTATATTTTCAACACGATTGATAAGGGTTTGAAGGGACAGCCTACATTCGTTCCCGTGGATGAGGCTTGGCTTGCATTCAAGATTGGTATCTTCCGCGAGAAACTGGACGAATGGGCGCGCACCTGGGGTAAGAAAGTCGCGTCTTTGCTCCTGGCAACACAAAACATGGATGACGCTCTCAAAAGCGAACTTGCCCCGGTTTTGCTGCAAAACTTCCCTTGCAAAATCTTCCTGCCAAATCCCGAAGCTCAGAAAAATACATTCACGCCGATTTATGAAGCATTTGGCATGAATGAGCGCGAGATTCAAATCATCGCAAACGCCACTGAGCGCCGACAGTATTACTACACATCACCCGTTGGCCGTCGCCTGTTCTCCTTCGGCTTCGGTGGGGTAGCGCTCTCGTTCATCGGTGCCGGTGGCCCCCAGGACATTGAGCGTTGCGACGAATTCATTGCCCAGTATGGCGATGAGTGGCCCGAGCACTGGCTACGTGCTCGGGGCTTGCCCGAGTGGGCGGACTATTGGCACACTGTAGAAGTGTGATATATTTATATCTAACTTGGAGTTTAGAGCATGCAAACTCGTCGTTTCCTTCTCAAGCGCACCGCTGCAGCCGCCGCCATCATGGCGACGGGTACAGCCTCCCTGTTGCTCACGCCGCGCATGGCCCTGGCCACGGGTGCCGTGGCGGGTGCTACCGAGCCCACCCAGCTCATGAATAACGTGCAGCTCGTGCTTGCCTACGCCAAGCAAATTGAGCAGTACGCCACCCAACTGCAGCAATACAAAGATCAACTGCAAAACACGCTCAATCTGCCCATGCAAATCTGGTCGGATGTGCAAGGCCAGTTGATGGGCGTTTTCAATATCGTTAAGCAGGGCGAGGGCTTGGCCTTCAATCTGGAAAACATTGCGGAGGCATTCGCCGCAAAGTTCCCCGGCTTCACAGAAGCAAAAAATATCGTTGATTCTTATAAAAAGTGGTCAACGACGTGGCGGGATACGCTGAAAGGCACTTTGCAGGCGGCGAATATGCAAGCCTCGCAATTCAAGGATGAGGAAACCGTCCTTGCCAAACTGCGCACCATGTCTCAATCAAATTCGGGCCGCATGGAAGCCCTCCAAACGGGCAATCAAATTGCCGTTGAAACAGCCACCCAGCTCCAAAAACTGCGTGCGCTGTCTTTGGCACAAATGCAGGCCCAGAACACATACATGGCAAAACAAGAGCAGGAAAAGGATACGACAAACGCCAATATCGAAAAGATGCTGAATCAGCCAAAGCTGAAAGACAAGCGTACTTATCCTGAGTTCTCGGGCGTCAACTGATGAACGGGCTTACTTTTTCCCCCCTTCGGGGGGCGGCGGTTAAAGCAGGATTTCTCCTGCTTGCTATTTTCCTGGGTGCATGCACTCAGGAAAAGGTTCTAAAAACCGAAGTCAACGGCCTGGACTTATCCAAGATTCAGACTATTGAATATTTCCGCGCCAATCTTGAGCCCAGCAAGGAATATTTAAAGTGGTGCAACATAAATAATGTGCCACCCATTCCTAAAGATGAAGTTTCTAAAAGGTTCGCAAAAAATTGCGAATTGGCATATTTCGGCGTATTCAATCGCCGAGATTCAAGCGAAAAGAAGAAACCGAGTCAAGGCTTTAGCGGCGTTTAATCCATCGTTCAAAAGGTAGCGCATGAAATACAGGATGCCCCCGCCGATACTGAAGCTGCAATTCTATATTGTCGCATTTATTCTGCTAACTGTTGTCCCAACAGCATTTGCTGCGGATTCCTCCGGCATCATGGATGGAATCATGAACGGCTATAAGACAGCTAGCAGTAGCTGGCTGTCCAATCTGGAACCCATCGCACGCGGTTTGTTCTGGAAGCTGGCAGCAATTGAATTTGCTTGGTCAACCATTGTTTGGGTTCTGCAGCAAGACAATTTGCAGTCTTTCACTGCGATGGTGGTGAAAAAGATAATTGGTATCGGCTTTTTCTATGCGCTTCTTTTGAACGCTCCTACATGGATGCCCGCCATTATCAATAGTTTTGTCAAATCGGGACAAACGGCAACTGGTGTCAGTGCTCTGACTCCTTCCGCAGTTTTCGATTTTGGCGTGGATACTGCAGCGTCCTTGCTGGATGGTGTTGGCGGCTTGGGCCTTCTGACAAACCCGGTCGGTGGCATTTTCGGTGGTCTTGCTGCCGTTATTATTCTTCTGTCTTTCATCCTCATTGCTGCTCAATTGCTTCTCGCAATTGTCGAATCCTATATTGTCATTGGCGGCGGCATTCTCTTTCTTGGGTTCGGTGGTTCTCGCTGGACAAGCGATATTGCGACTAAGTACATTAGTTTCGCTGTCGCTACCGGCGTAAAACTATTTATCCTGTATTTGATTGTCGGCGTTGCCATGGAGTCTTCCAAAACGTGGAATACCTATTTGAATGACCCGACTTTTCAAAATATTCTGATGGTTATGGGTGGTGCCTTCCTCCTGGCCTACCTCGCATTTCAAATCCCGAACCTCGCTTCTTCGATGATTTCCGGGGCCACCAGCTTTAGCGCGGGCGCTGCCCTCGGCACTGCTGCAGGCGTGGCCGCTGGTGTGACTGGTGCGGGTGCAGCCGTCATTTCTCCCGCGATGCAGAGCGCGCGGGGCGGTATGCAGGCCCTGAAAGCGGGCTATGACCATCACCGTGCGGAGGGTGGCGGCAAAGTCGCTAGTGCGTTGAAAGCCGTTGGAACGTCTACCTCCGACTTTGGCCGCGAGGCTGGCCGATCTGCGGCTGAATCCGTGGGCTTGGCACAGCCCACTCAATCACGGATGACCACCGTTGGCGGGAGAGCATCTGAAACCCGGCGTGCGGCCACGGAAGCCATGCGCGAGGATCAGGCGGGCCATGGAGCTGAACCGGGCCGCTCGGTGAGCCCTCCAGCCCAGGGCAGCGCGCAAAACGCATCTGCGGGCAACCAAAGCGCTTCAAACAGCGATGACAGGGGCAGGGGGCAGGGCACAGGCAATGGCGCAATGGATCAGGCGCTAAACAATGTGACCCAGGGCATGGCCCCTAGTGGTGGCCAGCCCACCACGCGCCAAGCCAGCGACACCATGCAGGACAACGGCCCAACCAAGATGGGCAGCGCTGCAGCTCAATCCACGGCCACGAATCAAGCAGCCAATACCGCTGCAGCTCCGTCTGTTGCCAGTGTGGGCGGGCTGGGTGCTCCTGGCAGTGGGGTAGGTGGTGCGCCTGGTGGTGCGCCTGGTGGTGGGGCAGGTGGTGCGCCCAGCTCCGCGACGATAACCGCAGCGCAGCAAGGCATGGTGCAGCAGGCAGCGGCCTATGCGCAGACACAGGGTGATGCGACTTGGAACTCTGACGCGGCAGAAACCCGCGCCGCCACAGGCGGGAAAAATTCGCCGGCTGATGATGCCGCACGCCGTCAAACCCAGGCTGATGCGACTTGGAACTCTGACCGCGCCGAAGTGCGCGCGTCTGGCCCAGGCACCGCACAAGCGCGCACCGGCCAAGCCAGCGACACGCTGCGCGACCCGAAGATGGGCAGCGCAGGGCCGCAGACCACGGCCACGAATCAAACGGCCACAAATCAATCAGCCCAAACCAGAGAAAAACAGGTTTTCTCGGGAGGGCAGGTTAGACCACCGAATATTCCCAACGATACCGCACCGCAAACTGGTATCCATATTCGGACAGATCACCCGGACGATTAAGCCTAATAGGAGTTTATTAAATTATGTGGAAACGCAAAAGCAAAGATCAGCCCAAGAGTGATACAAATATGTCTAACTCTGTTCCTGAAAAAGTGACGATTCAAGACATGCGCGGAGCCGATCCTTTCATGATGGCTAAACGTGAATGGAATGAGCGCTATGGCGACTACATTTCACGGGCACGGAATTGGCGGCTTATGGCCCTCATGCTCGGCCTCATTTCTATCGTTCTCGCAGCGGGAACGGTTTATATCGGCTCCCAAAACAAGATGGTTCCCTATATTGTCGAAGTTGACAAACTTGGACAAGTCGTCAATGTCTCGCAAGCCAACGAAATACAGCCAGCAGGCAAACGAGTTATTCAAGCCATGTTGATGCGTTTCACCATTGACTTTCGTTCGGTATCCCTGGACGCTGTTGTGCAAAAGGCCGCAACTGATCGCCTTTACAAAATGGTTCCCCAAGGCAGTGCAGCCCTGGCAAAAATCAATGACCATTACCGCGAATCGTCCCCCTTTGTCATGGCTCAAAGTTCCTCAATTTCTATTGAGCCTATCGGGACACCGTTGCCCCTGTCTGAACAGTCCTGGCAAATTGAATGGTGGGAAACAAAGCGCAGCCTTACCGGCATGATTCAATCGCGCAAGCGTTATAAGGCCGTCGCAATGATTGCCTTTAACCCCCCGAAAGAACAAACGCAAGCGTTTGATTTGGATAACCCGATTGGCTTGTTTGTGACCGATTTGAATTGGTCGGAACAACTTTAATTTAAACCCCATATTCAATAGAGGCTAAAACATGAAAAATGTTCTGATTTCCGCAGTTTTGATCGGCGCAGCAGCAGGCGCAGCCGCACAGGAGGGCGACAACGTTCCCGCGCTCCAACCCGCCAAGCCACCAGAAGCCATCCAAGCAGCCGCAGCAGCACCGGCACCGGCACCGGCACCGGCACCGGCTGTAACCGTCCCCGCTGTCCAGCCTGCAGCCGTCGCGCCCATAGCCCCGGCGACCCGCCCCGCAGTGCGCAGCGTGGCGGCTGTGCGCAACGACTCCATTGATGGCCTGAAATACGCGCCTGCACGCAGAGCGATCGACAAGTCCACGCGCTGGGCCAACGATGAAAACGCGATCGTGTCCACCAGTGGTAACGGCAAAGTCACCTTTGTCTATGGTCAGTCCGTGCCCAAGCTCGGATGCTCCTATCTGCGTGTGTGCGCCATTGAGCTGGAGCCCGGCGAAACCGTCAACAAGGTGGACGCGGGCGACCCGGTACGCTGGAGCATCACGCCCTCGGTCGTTGGCGAAGCCTCGTCTAAAACCGTGTATGTGATCGTCAAGCCCAAGAGCGATGAGCCCGGCCTGTATACCAATCTGAAATTGGCGACCAATCGTCGCATGTATGAGGTCGATATTTTCGCCGTCACTGGTGAGAAATTCGTCCGCAATATTAATTTCTCATACCCTGAAAACGATGAGAAACTTTGGCAGGCCCAGCAAATGGCGATGGCAAAAGAGCAAAAGCTTGTCACCGCCGATATGCCAACGATGAGCGTTGACCGCCTGCATTTTGGCTATGCCATGGACGGTGATAGCCCTCATCGTCCGGTGCGTATTTTCGATGATGGCGACAAGACCTATATTCAAATGGGCTTGAACTTCAAAAACACCGAAGCGCCAGTATTGGTTTTGCTGGGTAACGATGGCAAAGAGCAACTGGTAAATTACCGTCTGAAAAACGGTTATTTCATTGTTGACAAGATTTTCAGCAAAGCAGCCCTGATTGTCGGCGTTGGTGGCGATCAGAAGAAAGTAACCATTACTCGCACGGGAGGCGTTTAATATGAGCGAAGCTATCGATTCGCCTGATGGCATCGAGTTGAAGGGAAAACCGAAACTCGGCTCCCGTTTCGGCATGAAAGCTGGCTTTATTGTTGGCACCGTGATTTTCATTGCCCTGGGTCTGATTATTTTTGGCATCGCCACCCGTGAGCCAGCCGGTATCCGGGGCAATGGCGATGAGGCCAATAAAAACATGACTCCGGCCACGGGCGCAGGCAAAAGGCTGTATGAGGGCGTACCTGATGGCCTGCTAGCCAAAGAGGAGCCGCCCGCCTTGATCGGCTCGGCACCGCCGCCGATGGCCTCCAGCAACAACGGCACCACGGTACCCGCGCTGCAGCCGCAGGGATCGACGCAGGGGACAGTGACCCAGCCCGGCCCCACTCCCGAGCAACTGGCTGCGCAGCGCTTGCGCGAGCTGCGCGAGCAAGAGCGATTCAAGGCCATCACCGCCGATTCTGGAGTGTCCTTCCGTGATGCGTCTTTGGCTGCTGCTCCTGGTGCACCTCCCGAGCTGCAAAAGATGATGGCGGGCCTTACAGACGCGGCCAAGGCTGCATCGGCAGGCGGTGCAGGCTTTCGCGGCCAAACACCCGCGCCCGCCTTCAACCCTGATGGCATGGATCAAAACATGCAATCTCGCAAGGAAAATTTCCTTGCAGCGGCTGCAGACTCGGAACAGCGGGAATCTCTGCGCGGTACACGCAGGCTTGCGCGTACTGCTTATGAGCTGAAAGCAGGCGCGATTATTCCGGCTGTCTTGCTGACTGGACTCAACTCCGATTTGCCCGGTGAATTGATCGGCCAAGTTTCGGAAAATGTCTATGACACCTCAACAGGGCGCTTTCTGTTGATTCCCCAAGGTTCACGCCTTTTCGGGAAATACGATAGCCGTGTGGCTTTCGGCCAGGAGCGTGCGCTTGTCGCCTGGGATCGTCTGATTTATCCCGATGGCTCTAGCGTTTCTCTTGAAGGCATGGGCGGTACTGATAAATCTGGTTATGCTGGCATGAAAGACCAAGTGAATAACCATATTTGGCGCCTGATTGGCTACGGTGCTTTGTCGTCTGCTTTTGCATCTGTTTTCCAGATAACACAAAAGAATCAACAAAGTAACGGTTTTGGCAATACACAATCATCTTCTCAGATTGCCTCGGCAGAGGTTGGACGCCAATTTTCACAGTTGGGCATGCAAATGGCTCAAAGGAATTTGAATATCCAGCCGACGATTGAAATTCGCCCTGGCTACCAATTCAATGTAATGGTGTCAAAAGACGTTGCACTGGATGCGTCCTACAGCGACCGGACGGTGCAGCCCTGACCATCGGCCTGAACAGTCAACCTATGGTGACAAGATACGTCATAGTACCTACTCATCTTGTCACCAAAAACATGGAGGATCACGTAAGATTGCATGCTTACGGCACGCTTACTGCATGCTTACGCTCACCGACCCCTGGAACAAGATTGCGATGATCGATCACGCAGACCACGAAAAAAAAGAAGTCAAGCTCATCCGCTTGAGCATCGAAGCTGATGCCGCTGTACGAGAACACACGTCTCGACGCGGCGACCTAAGCAACCAGATCAATCACGCAATCTTGGGCACTGACCTTAGCTCTCTGGAGGTGCGTCAGAGGAGCCGAGCGCCAGGAAGCCGCCAGCAGTACGTGCCCACCGCAGTGACCTTTGAGGTGGGTGTGTATGAAAAGGTCAAGGAAGCAGCAGAAAGCCGCAATCTATCAGCAACAAGCCTAATTGACGCAGCAATAATTCATTTCTTCGGCTCTAATAAATCTCATAAAGAGGTACATAAATAATGGCTCAGATAGTAACGGTGACGAATCAAAAGGGTGGTGTCGGTAAATCTACAATCGGCGTCAATATAGCTATCGCATTGAAAGAACTTGGCAAAAAAGTTCTTTTAATCGATGTGGATGGACAAGGAAACTCCAGCGCTACAGTTTCGCGCGATGCGCGAATCAATCAACGTCCTGGCGGCTCTGAATGCGTCTTTTACGCAGACAAGCCCATTGAACCAACCTCAACGCCTCTCGGCATTGACCTGCTGCATGGGCATACTGGCCTGGAAAATGTAGACCGGGAAGTAAAGGCCGAAGAAGCTGCAAAGCTAAAAAATCGGCTGTCCGAGCTGGACTATGATTTCATCATCATTGATACACCCCCAAGCCTGGGTGTTCGGCAACTGTCGGCCCTGATGTGGGCTGACTATGCAGTTATCCCGACTAAAGCCTCATCGCTGGACGTCCAAGGTACTGCATCGACCATTCGCGTAATTCGCAGCCTGGAAAAAATGGGTCTGCAAATCAAGTGGAAAATCATTGTCAATATGTTTGTGAACACAAGCAAACAGCAAAATACGATGCTCGATAGCCTGCGTCAAAATTTCCCCAATAACTTTGTCCCAATTCCATTGGGCCAGCGGGTAGGTGTTTCTGATTCGCTTGCCATTGGCAAACCAGTTTGGGAATACAACAATATCCCCCGCGAGGTTGCCGATTCTTGGCGCAGCCTTCCTAACACCCTGGGCTTGATTTGATAGGAGGGTGTTAATATGGCTACTGGATCAGCAATTGATTTTCTGAGCACCCTGGGCGACACGGAAGAGCAGAGAACCGATATTGCGGTTACTGATATTTCCCCTGACCCTGCTCAACCCCGCCGCGTCTTCAATGAAGATGAAATGGCGTTTCTCGAAAGAGGCATTAAGAATTCTGGTATTTTGCAGCCTTTGCTGCTGCGTACCGCGCCCGCTGGGAGCGGGACAAAATATATTCTTATTGATGGTGAGCGACGTTGGCGAATCGCACAGCGCGCGAACTTGACGACTGTTCCGGCTCTTATTCGTGACGACATTCCAGCCGCACGCCTGCGCTTCATTCAAGCCATGGCGAACAATAATCGCGCAAGCCTTACCGATTATGAGCTGGCAATCGTTATCAAGGAGGAGCTTGATAATGACAGCAAATTGAAGAAAAAGGACGTGGCCGAACTGCTGGGCCTGAATGCTTCCCAGGTATCCCGCCTGCTGGCCTTGCTTGAGCCCGAGTTTGCCGAGCTGGCACAAAGCGGCAAGATTGCAAGCGCTGACGCATTGGCAAAGCTCAAGGCGCTGGAGCCAGAAAGCCGCGAGCGCTTGATGCTGGAAGCCCAAACCGGCGATTTCGTGATTTCGCGTGATGCGGTCGAGGCGGAAAGCAAGGCCGTCAAGGCGCAGCAGGAAGCCCAGGAGCCCGCCCAGGAGCCCGGCAATCAAGCTGGGCATGACACCGGCACCGCGACGGACTCCAGCGCCTTGCAGGGTGGTGCTGACGGCAGCCCAAGCGGTTTTGATGATTCTGACCACGGCGGCACGCCGCCCAGCACTGCGCCTACCGTCGCCACGCCTCGGCCCAAGGAGCCCACATCAAAGGCCCCAGCCAGCAGCAGCGTGAAGCTGACTCTCGCCGTAGAGGACGTGGAATTGCTGATTCCGTATTTCGTGGCGAAGGATCAGGAAAAGGTAGAGCTGAAAATGTCGCAAGACACGGCCATGGGCCTTATTGAAAAGCTGACAGGAGGTAAAGCACCTGCCGAGCTGGCCGATTACGCCCAGGCGATCAAAGACGGGATACAGGCCCAGCTACACACGGCCTGAACTGGTGACAGCGGAAACCATGGCCAACTTTCTTCCAGTCACCAACATGGTGACAGGATCTAAGAACCTGGTTGTCCGTCCTGTCGCCAATGGCGGAACGCTGCAGGGGGACGGCTGCAGCACTTACCACCCATGATCTAATCAGAGTTCGACAATCAAAGCCCCCCTTACTTTGATTTGTCACCTTGGCCCGCTTTCACAGCGGGCTTTTTTTGCGCCGTTTTCTGGGCCGCTGGGGAGCCTGCGGGCTCTGCTGGCACCTGGGCCTTAGCCTTCTCCTGTTCGGCGCGTATGGCCTCGATCTGGCCCGAAAGGCGAGCCGTTTGCTCGCGTGCCTGCGCCGCCTGCTCGTTTGCATCCGCAATCTGCTGGTCTTTGCTCGCAATGGTCTTGCGGGCGTCGGCAAGGCTGGTTTCTAAGTCTTTGATGCGTTCGGCGTGCGCTGCGGCCGCATCGCGTTTTGCCTGCTCGATCTCCTCCGCGCGGGCCTGGGCCACCTTTACATCGGCGCGGGCATTCTCTGCCTCCAGCTTGGCCGCATCGCGTTCCTGGCTGCAGGCGGCGAGCTGGCGGCGCAGCTCGGCCACCTCGGCGGTCGCAGCGTCCAGGCGCTCGGCCTGCTGGGCGCTCTTGATTGCGGCTTCCTGGGCGGCAGCATGGGCTGCGGCCAGCTCCTCGGCCTTGGCCTGCAGCTCCTCGCGCAAGCCGTCCACCTCCGTTTCCAGCTCCTCTACTGCGCTCGATGCGTCGGCAATCTCGCGCTTGGCCTGCTCCTGCTGTTCGTTGGAGAGGCGTACCACGTCGCTGACGCGCTTCTCTGCGCCCTTGGTGGCCCGGTCATGGATCGTCAAGGCCACTTGCTTGATGCTGTCGGCCATGCCCTTTTGGAGCTGGCCGACAAGCTCCTCAAGCTCGATGGGCAGCTCTGGTGCTGCCTCCACCAGTTCGCCCCCGGCCTGCTCCTTGAAGGCATTCCAAACCTGCACCAGCCGCGCCGGCGTGCCACCGCCAATAGCTTTGCGCAAAGCAAAGCCGGTGACATTCGTTCCCTTGGCCTCCAGCGCTTGGCCTGCTTGGATAATTTGCGCATCGGTGAATTCTGCGGGTCGCATGTTCTCTCCTCTTTGGTGACAGGATTATCAAGGCCTGGCTGTCGTTTTGTCGCCAAACCTTGAAGGGATTCAATAGCCTTGCTTCGTCAGCTCGGCGGCAATGGTCTGGCTGACAGTTTTGGCCTGTTCTTCCGTCAACGTCGAACGGATTTCATGCAGCGCCTGGGCTGCAGCCATTGCTTTAGCGAGGTCGGGCCGCA
>NZ_CP126239.1:0-281306 GCF_044792555.1 Alicycliphilus denitrificans | reverse complement strand
GCCAATCTTCCGCCGAAAATCCAGCGTGTAGTCACCAAACCGGTTGATGTGCGCCGTGCGGAACGGCGCCAGGCCGCCCAGGATCTCCAGCGTGATCTCGGTCCCCTCGTCGCGAAGCTCCTGCAGCACCTTCGTCATGCCCACCACGTTGTGCAGAATGATCATGTTGGCCACCAGGTGGTTGTACTTGATCACCTTGCGCTGCTCGTGCCGGATGTTCTCCGCAATGATCCCTTCTCCCCCAAAAAATGACCACTGAGCAAAGCCGTTGAACTGCTCGCTCTTATTGGTTTCGGCATGGATTACCTTGCGCAGCCCGACATCGCCGATGTAGCTCAGCAGGAACATGGTCCGGATGACCTTGCCAAGCTCTACAAACGCGAAATACAGCTTGTTCTTGCGGCTGTAGGTGCCGAGCCGGCGCAGGATCGCCGACGGCGTGATCTTGCCGGTCTTGATGGAAACCGCCACCCGCAGCATCGCCGGCAAATGCAGCTCAATCAGCCGCCAGTCGATCACATCGCTGAACAGCGCATTGATGTTGCGGTAAACATTGCCCGGCTCCGGGCGATGGAATTTGAGGTCTTGGATGCCCCGGATGCGCGGCATGAGCTGGATGCCCAGGAGGTGCGCCAGCGCGAAGACCGGGTAACTCTGGGCCTGGGTGTCCCCGTGAATCGTGTCCGGTCGAATGTCCGATTCGTTGGTCATCAGCCCGTCAAGGATGTGGATGCCCTCATAGGTGCCGCAGGAAATGAAATGGCTGAACAGCGCGATGAACTTGTCCGATACATGGTAGTAGCCGATACCGCCGTACCCACCATAGCGGATATGGTGCTCGGACAGTAGGTTTTGCTCGTAAAGATTCCACTTGGTGCCGTCCGCCGACGCGTGTTTGCCCGTGCCCCAGTAGCCTGGCAGCTCAAACTTGTTGTAGGCGTTGATCACCTTGACAATGGCCTTGTCCAGGAGGTCCTCGCTGACGTATTTCAAGTTCAGCCAGGAAATCTGCCGGCGGCTCAGACCTTTGATCGATTTGGCGGTCTGCACGGGCCCCAGGTTGCAGCCGTAGCAAAACAGCGTCGTGATGACGCGCATGCGCAGATCCTCCAGGCGGCTGTCGGTCCCGGCGAGTGGCCGGAACAGCTTGTGCAGGTCCAACCAGCGCTCGGTGTCGATCATGACGTCCACGATGCTGGCCGCCTCCATTCGCTCGGTGATCAGGGCGTCGATCCGCGCGGCCGCCTCGACGATTTCTGAGCGCGGCGGTTTCCGCAGGATCAGGCGGCCGTCGACGATCTCGGCATGGGCGTTTTCCGGGAAAGTGGCGTCGATGTCGTGGGCCCGCTGGGACATCGCCGATTTGAGCATCGCCACAAAGGTGCCGGGATCTGTCTCGATGCCGGTGACCTGGCCATAGTCGCCCACTTCTCTTTCAAAGGTTTCGTCATCGACCAACTGCTCGCGGTAATCGTCATAGCGCTCGCCGTACTTGATGAAGAGATCGCCCGACTTCAGGTCGTCTTTGACAGCATGCATGACCGCCAGTTCAAAATACCGGCGGTGGACAGCCTCCGCCCGGCCCTTGCCGGATGGACGGACCAACACCAACCGCTTCCACTGGCCTGACATCCAGCGGAAATCCTTGTCTTCAGTCAGGCCCAGCATGTCCAGCGGCACGATGTCCGCACGGTTGTCGCGCAGCTTGTAAAGGGCCTCGATCAGCCGCTCCGCTACCTGGTCCTCGCTGCTGGCCTTGGGCGAGGCGATGCCGATGCAGTTGAGCAACTGGGCCCGGACCATCTTGTAGGGCTGCAGCAGGAAAGGCAGATGGTTGCGGCCCGCATAGGCCAGGTGCTGTTCGCATTCGTTGAGCAGCTCGTCCACGTCGGCCACCAGGGTGGTGCCGATGGCGTCCACACGCTGCGTGTCGGTGCCCTCCAGCTGGTAGGCGCCCAGGATGTCTTTGAGCTGGCCAACCAGCATGTCGGTTTTTTGGACCCGCTCCTGCTGGAACGAGAGCAATTTCTGCCTGGCATTGTTTTCCAGGTTCTGCATCAGGCGAATAAACAGGTCCGCGGCATCGTCCAGGGACTGGGCATGCTGCGCCCGGATGAAGATCACCGCCAGGGCGTAGCGCTTTTGCGGCTTGAGTTCGGCCATCTCGGCCGCATTGAGGGCGCGCGCCAGGTGGCGAAACTGTTTGAGCTTGGGCACCGGCACGTCGGGCTTGGGAAGCTGCTCCACCAGGTACTGCAAGCGCCGGATGTGCTGGATGTAGGTGCGCGTTTCCTTGTTGGTCGGCCGCTTGGGTTCGCGTTTGAGCATTTGCCAGGCAGAAACCGACTCGCCCGTGGCGGTTTTAAGCAAACTGTCGATCAAGGTCCGGGTATGGGCTGTCAGCTGGTTGGTGATTGCGGAGAAATACCGGTTGTTGCTCTTTTCCCGGGCTCGATACGCCATCCGGTCCAGCGTCGAGAAGGCGGGCAGCTCGTAGCGATGGTGGACCAGCTCCTCCAGCATCACGTTGATGATGTCGGCCACCGCGTGTTTGGTCTCGGCCGCCGTGTCGGCCACGACCTCCAGCCAGGCGTGGCCCCCCGGGTTCATAGGTTTGACATTGAGGTGCCGGCGTAAGGTCGCAAACAAGGCGGTGCGCGAGCCCGAGGCCTCGAAGCGCTTGAGGTCCGCCGCCGGGGGCGGCCTAACCACGCCCACCTGCTGCGCAATGTGCTCCCGGATCACCGGCGGCACTTCGGCCAGGGAGATGAAATAGCCCAGGCGCTGGAAGACTTTCAGGTGGATCAGTGCCGCCATGCGCGGCAAGGCGCGCTTGCCGATGCCGGCAGCCAGGAGTTGTTCATCCTTGGTCGGTGTGTAAAGCTCCGCCAGCTCACGGGGTGTCGGATCGGGTTTCAGGCTGGGATAGGCCGTCTCATGGAGCGTGGTCATTCGCGGGGACTACCCCGCCTGGCGGCAATGCTTCCCATCGCCTCAATCCCAGTAGGTGTCGGTCGCGGGTTCGTGAAATGAGGTTTCCAGCAGGCACTGGTTGTCCTCGGCGATGCGGTACATGTCATCGAGCAGCGTGGCGATCACCTCGTCCAGCAAGTCACGTGACAGGTAGGGAACTGCGAGCTCGTAGAGCGTTCCCTCGGTGTTCAGGCGTTGCATGGCGAAACGCTCAAAGCAGGTCTGCTCGATCAGCCGGTGACCGCGAGCCAGGCCGCGCGACTGCTTGCTGAAGCGGGCCAGCACCAGCGTGACGCGCAGGACTGCCATGGGCGTCGTTCCTTCGGCCGGTGGGCGGGGCGCTTCGATTTGTTCGGTCAACAACAATGGCAGTAGCTGCGGAACTGCCGGTGCCAGGGCCGTCAGGCCCTGCTCGAACCGGGCCTGCAGGCTGGAATCCGACGCATCGAGGTAGCGCATGGCCGATTTGACATCCTTCCAGCCGACGTATTCCATCAGTTCCTTGATGTCCCAGCCGCTGGCGCGGGTCCAGCCGGCAAAGCCGCGGCGCAAGGAGTGGCTGCTGTATTCCTCGGGCGACTCGACACCGGCTTCGGCGAACAGGCTGCGCAACAACGGAATCAGGCTGTCGGCATGCAGACTTTCGTCGGCCACATTCCCCCAGCGGTCGATCTTGCGGAACACCGGACCCTCGGTCAACCCGGCCAGGTCGATCCAGGCATTGAAGGCCGTCACGGGACATAAGCGGGACAAGGCTGGGCATTTGAAAACACGGCCCTGCAGCTGCCGGTCGCCTTTGGTGCGGCCCAGGTAGCACGCCATGCCCTGGCCCGGCGTCACCTCGATGTTCTCTACGCGCAGGTTGACCAACTCGTCGGAGCGAAAGCCGCGCCAGAACCCCAGCAACATCAGGCTGCGGTTGCGGGTTTGGCGCAGCAAGGCCGGCCGGTCGCCGGACCGCTGGGCGTTGCCAATCGCGACATCGAGCCACTGGTCGATCTGCTGGAGCACCGCCAGCTCCAGGGGGCGCGCGCGCTTTTCTGGCACGGCGTGAATTGAGCGAATGCCTTTAAGGACCTGGCGCACCAAGGGCGACTTGGTGGGGTCCGCAAAACCTTGGTCGGCATGCCATCGGGACAGTGCCGCCAGCCGCTGGCGAAGGGTGTTGATGGCCAAGGTAGGCGCGTAGTCGGCGAGGTAGCGGGCGATGGCGTCAGCCGTCGAGGGCAGGAGGCCTTTCCACTCTATTTCAAAATGTCGTATGGCCGAAGCGTAGCTCCGACGCGTGTTGTCGCGCTCAGCGGCTTCGATGTAGTCAACAACACGATTCATTTCAGTTTGTTTTTCGCCTGTCCATTAGCGTGGCTTGCCCCGCTCCGCCAGCAGGTAGCCAGCCATGATGGTGCCGAACAAATCGAAGCGCCCCGCCGGGCGCAGGGGGTACAGCAATTGGCGCCAGTTCCATGCACGCACCAGTTGCTCGGCCAGGATGGACACACGCCCGTCCAGCCATGGCAAAGGACTGAACTTGACGCCGGTCTCCCAGCCGTCGTTGATCGAGGGCGCGAGCTTGCGCGTCTGCGTGCGGTAGGCATCGATACCGGTTCCGACCTGAAGTATGCATTGGTGTTTCATGCGATCTCACAAATTCTCAGAAGGCACGAAAATATCAATAGCGACAATGACTTATCGTCCATCTATGTCTCAAGCGATCTAAGGATTTTTCTTGACAGCGCGACCATTTGGGGGCCTCATTGGGGGCCTCGCCAATCAAAAGGCCCCCAATGCTCACTACCGTCAAGATCAAGACAGCCAAGCCCCAGGAGCGCCCCTACAAGCTTGCGGATAGCGGCGGGCTCTACCTGCTCGTCCAGCCCAATGGCTCGAAGCTGTGGCGCTACAAGTTCCGCATCAACGGCGTCGAAGGTAAACGCGCACTGGGCGCCTTTCCGGAAGTCAGCTTGGCGGATGCCCGTGGGCTCCATGCAGAGGCACGGCTGTTGGTAGCCCAAGGCACCACCCCCTTGCAGGCACAGCAAGACAAGGAGATCGCACAAGCGCAAGAGCAGTTGGAACGAGTCAAAGGAACGTTCTCTGCCATCGTGTCGGACTGGAATACAGCGACGTCGGCAGACCTGCGAGCGTCTACGGTGAAGCAGCGCAACCGCGAGATCGACAATGACTTGCTGCCGACACTGAAGAATCGACCGATCGGCAGCATCACGCGGCTCGAACTGACCGCGCAGTTGAAGGTGGTCGAGCAACGCGCGCCGGAGGTCGCACGCAACCTGCGCAATCACTTGTGGGGCATCTTCGAGTACGCCATCGATTCAGGACTGATCGAGAACAATCCGGTTCCACCCGTGCGCGTGATGAAGAAGCGCACCCAGACCAACCACCCTGCCCTGTCCGAAAAGCAGATCGGCGTCTTTCTGCGGACGCTGGATGGCAGCGGCAGGATTAACGAGGAAACGCGCATCGCGATGCTGCTGGTGCTTCTGACCGCCTGCCGCAAAGCCGAAGTCATCGAGGGCCGATGGGATGAAGTGAATCTGAAAGGCGCGCAATGGGAAATTCCTGCCGAGCGAATGAAGGCCAAGCGCGCTCACTGGATACCGCTGTCTACACAGGCAGTTGCGCTGCTCACTCGTTTGCATGAGCTTGTGCCCGCAAACAGGGAACACCTGTTCCCCAACCGCGTGGACCCGCATCGGCCAATGGCCAATCGCAGCCTGAACGCCTTGATGGAGCGACTGGGCTTCAGCGGGGAAGGAACGCCGCACGGCATGCGCGCGTCGTTCAGCACCCACTTCAACAGCCTCGGCGGCAACATCGACGTGATCGAACACTGCCTCGCGCACGTGCCGGCGAATGCCGTGCGTGCGGCCTACAACCGCCATGCCTACCAGGATGAGCGGCGCGCGATGCTTCAAGAATGGGCGAACCGTCTGGACCAACTGCGCAGGGAATGCGTCCCCATCGAACATGAATGCGGCTCAGCCGCTCCCTTGAATCCCACGAACACGACCGAATCCAAGCCGCGCCACACCCGCACTCGTTCTGCGAGAGCCGTTGCGCGCCCAAGCGTCAAAGCCGTATCGTTGCCGGCCACGGTCGTAGCCTAGCCACGTCGGCGCTCCCCGCAAAAAACAAATCCAATGAAGACCAAACCACTTATCCCGCTGCTCGACTATCTGCGCATTCATGCGGTCATCAGGTCAGTCCTGGACAGCGTCGATGCGCATACAGCCCACGCTTGCATGTTCTTCAGCATCGCGGGCGCTGCCATCCTGCGCGAGTTCTACAAGAAGGATGCCGTGCAGCTCGCCGGTGCTGCATTCTTCCTCGTCAACGAACAACAGCGGAATGTCATCTCTTTCGCCACATTGACAGAAGGACAGGTTCAAAGCTCGGACACGTCGTTTCACGCGTGGATACAGTGCGATGAATATGTGATCGATTTCATGGCGCCGATGTTCCCGGAAGCCTGTACGTCCGCCGGCCACCCGTTCATCGCACCGCGGCGCATGTTTCAGAAGAAGTGGGCCGACATGGCTCCCAGCCATGAGCATCTGGATCAAGAAGGTGATTTCCACCTGGTGCCAAATCCCGAACTGACCGTCAACCTCCGGCAATCGTTTCTGAAGAAGCCTGCCGGGGCAGATCTCGTCAACGTCTGCCTGCACTGGTACCGGAGACCACCGAAATCGATTCTTCCCGAGTTGCGGATGCAAAACGACTTGGGGGAAGTGACTCGGATCAAATTGAACAACAGCGCGGTTTCAGGCGCTTGGTGAATTCACTCCGTGGCTCACATCGATCCCTTTAGTTCGCAGCACATGGAGGCAGCTTGCCGGGTGCTTGCAGACACCGAACGAGGTCTGACGGGCGCGCAGATCGAGCGACTGCTGCAGGAAATCAAAATCGCCGATGTGTCGCCTGGCATCACCAAGTGGAAGCGCCTTTTCAACGCGCTGGCGGAAGCGCAGAACCAGCACCAAATCGGTAATCACTTGATCTTGCTGATCAACCTTGCCATGAACCCGGTCAACTACGCGCGCGACCCAGGCGCTTTCCGGTGGCGGCGCGATGAGCTGAATGTGGTGGTTGCTTTTTCGGGTTTCTTCGTGCGCGAAGATGGCCGTGTAGGCTTTGCCGACAAGGCCACGACATTGGACGCCGCGCGCTCGCGCGCCTGCCGGCTGAAGTCGGCACTTGAAAGCCGCAAAGTCCATGCTGAAGTACTCAACTACTGTCGCGCCGAACTGCTGGATGAAAACTATTTCCATGCCGTCTTCGAGTCGACCAAAGGTGTCGCCGAGCGCATCCGTTCCATGTCTGGCCTGACCATGGATGGCGCCGAGTTAGTGAGCCGGACGTTTTCGACGCAAAACCCGATCCTGGTTTTCGGTTCGCTCGCCACCGAATCTGAGAAGAGCGAGCAAAAAGGCTTCGCCCATCTGCTGGTGGGCCTCTTCGGCGCCGTGCGCAACCCACTCGCCCATGCCCCCAAGACAAACTGGCCGATGTCCGAACAAGATGCCCTGGACATCCTGACACTGGTATCACTCATTCACCGCAAGCTGGATCGCACGCTGAAAGCGAATACCGCGGCGTTGTAGCGGCTCCCCGTGTCTCCAGAGGATGGGGGTACTACCCTTTCGCGGGTGATCGGTCGGCGCCAAGACAGCCATCACGTAAGCCGTAAGCGCAACCGCTCGACAAGTTCTTCCAACTCGACGAGCCCTGCAGTGCGGCATTCCGGACTCTGTGCGATGGCGAGCATGTCGGTGAGCACACAGGCCACGCGCCATGTCTGGTTGAACCTCTCGCTCGTTTTCTCCTCGCTGCAGTACCCGGCGTGAACCGCGGCCCCGATCGATGGGCCGAGGCCATCGGCGCAGATCGAGCGCCGGGTGGCTGAAATACGCATCGCCGAAGTCGATGAGGCCAGTCAACTGCCTAGTCTGCGGATCGACGAAGACGTGTTCGGGGCCGGGGTTGCTGTGCAAGGCCACCCAGGCGTCTGCGTCCGGCAAGGCGCGCATCGCGAGGCGCGCCAACTGCAACGGGTCGAGCGCGAACGGCCAGGGCTGGGCCGCCCGCGCCACGGCTGTGACGGCGTCGTCGAAGAGGCCGCCGAACCGTGTGCGAACGTCGGCCGCCGTGTGGTCGCCGGGGATCAGGCGCGCCTCGAACAGGGGTTGCTGAGGGATTGCGTGAATGCGACGCAGCATGCGCCCCAGGTCAACCAGCGTACGCCGGCGGAGGTCACCGTCGAACCTTGCCGAGTGCATCGGCACGCCGGGCATGCGCGTCATCAAGGTGTACTCGATCCCGGGTTCGGCGACGCCCCCACCAAGGACTCGTGGAACGCGTACGCCCTCCAGGCCTGCCAGCTGCTCCAACAGGAAACGCTCCTTGTCCAGGCTCGTTCGCGCGCGCAGCTGTTGTGGTCTCTGAACCTTCAGGATCAGGCCGTCGTCGATCGCATAGGTGCGCGCCTCGCCGCCGCTCTCGTCGACGGCCCTGACGGCCTTCGCGCCCGCCGCATGCAGGCGCACGATCGCGAGCACCGCGTCGGGATCGAGCACCGGGTCGGCCGCGTCGGGTTGTATGTAGAAGTCCTTGCCCATGTCTGTCCTCCAACGTCAACGTTGATGCCAATCCCAGCCTGCCGTCTCCATGGCCAGCAGCGCAGCGAAGCGACCCCGGCACCGAATCAGCTCGTCCGGCGCGCCTTGTTCGAGGATGCGGCCGTCCTCGATCACGATGACGCGATCGGCCTCCTGCGCCGTTGACAGCCGATGCGCCACGATCAGAACGGCACGGGACGAGTCGTGCGCGTCGCGGCGCAGCGCGGCGCGGAACGCAGCGTCGCTGGCGTGGTCGATCGCGGCAGTCGCTTCGTCGAGCAGCAACACGCCAGGCTGGCGCACCAGCGCGCGCGTGAGCGCGAGCAATTGCCGTTGGCCCGCAGACAACGCGGCGCCGGCCTCGCCCGCGTCCAGGGGCGTGTCGTAGCCCTGCGGCAGTGCCTGGATGAACGCATGCGCGCCCGTTGCCTTGGCCGCGGCTTCGCAAGCAGTCCGGGTCACGAGGACGTCGCCCATCGTGAGGTTGTCGAGCACGCTGCCACTGAAGAGTTGCAGCGTCTGCGGCACGACGCCCAGGCGCTGACGGCGTTCCTCGTCCGTCATGGCGCGTGGATCCGCGCCCGCCACGCGAATTTCGCCGGACCAGGGCGCATACAGGCCACCGGCGAGGTGCATCAGGCTGCTCTTGCCGGCACCGGTGCGCCCGACCAGCGCGACGTGCTCGCCTGCGCGAACGCTCAAGGAGACGCCGTTCAGCACGAGGCGATCGGCGACGTAGCCGAAGATCACATCCTTCAACTGGATCAACGGCTCCGGTTCGCTCCTTGCCTGTTGCACGGAATGGGCGACCGGTGTTTCCTCGACCGGCAGCGCCAAGACCTGGAACACGCGCTCCGCCCCGGACAGCGCGCTCTGCACGGTCTGCCATTCCTCGCCCAGCGTCGTTATCGGCGCGAAGAAGCGGCGAAACAGCAGCACGAAGGCCGTGAGCGTGCCGATAGAAACACCCCAGCCCGCCAGCGCGCCCTCGGCGCCTGCCCACAGCAGGCCGCAGACGATCAGCGACGCCAGGATGGCCATCAGCGGCGTGTAGATCGTTGAATAGCGTGTGGCCGCGAGATAGGCGTGTTGCGTGGCCTGCAGAGCGCCACGAAAGCGGTGCTCGAAGAATTCCGTTCGTCCGAAAGCACGAATGACCTCCGCGCCACCGAGGGTCTCCACGAGTGCCGTGTTGACGCTTCCCACGGCCTCCCGGCTGGCCCGTTCAGCGGCCAATACCCGCAGCTGGAACCAGCGCGTGAACCACAGCAGGGGCGGCACGGCCAGTCCGCAGAGCAGCGTCAGCGAGGGACTGAGCACGAGCATCGTCACCGTGATCGTGACCAGTCGCACGAGGTCGGCGACAAGGCTCGCGATGCCCGACGAGAACAGGCGGTCGATGGTGTCGATGTCTGCGGTGCAGCGACTGACGGTGTCACCCAACGGGGTCGTGTCGAAGTAGCGCGCAGGCAGCCGTTGCAGATGGCCAAACAGGCGCGCGCGCAGGTCGCGCAACGCCCGTTGGGCTGCGATCGCGGTGCCGTACGCAGACGCGAAGCCCAACGCCTGCTGCCCGGCCACGACCAGCAGGTAGAGCACGCCCAGCAGCATCAGGCCGTCGCCACGGCCCACGGCCAAGTGGGCGTCCACGGCCTGCCGCACGAGGAGCGGCGGCAGCACCTCCAGCGCCGCACCGGCAAGCACGCAGGCTGCGATGGCCACGAGCAGGCGTCTCTGCGGCGCCAGTAGCGAGCCCACCTGGGCGGTCGTGAGTCCTCGGCGTGTTGTCGGTGCCGGCTGTGACTGTGTTGCGGTCATGCGTCCTCCGGCTGTGCCATCGCGACCTGCGCCGCGTAGATCCGTGCATACAGGCCGCCCGCCAGCATCAGCTGTTCATGAGAGCCTCGTTCGACTATGCGTCCTCCATCCAACACGACGACGAGATCCGCCTGCGGGAAGGCCGCCAGCCGGTGCGAGCACAGGACGATGGTGGCCTGTCGCGCGGCCGGCGCCCCGCGGCCGAACTCCGCGCGCAGGCTGGCAATGATCTGAGCCTCCGTCGCGACGTCGACCGCCGAGAACGGATCGTCCAGCACCAGCAGCCGGGGCCCCGCCGCCGCCGCGCGTGCCAGTGCGACGCGCTGCCGCTGACCGCCGGAAATGCGAATGCCGCGCTCGCCGATCTCGGCATCGACGCCGTGCTCGAAGCCCGCTACGTCCTTCGCAAGCGCGGCGATTTCCAGGGCGCTCATCGTGGCGAGGTCGGCCTGCTCACGTCCCATGGTGATGTTCTCGCGCACCGTACCCGAGAACAGGAAGGGCTCCTGCGGCAGGTAACCGATGTCACCGCGATGTCGTGCGGGCGCGTCGCCGTCCAGGGAAACGGTACCGCCGGCGAGCGGGTACAGGCCCAGCAGAGCCTTCGCCAGCGCACTCTTGCCCGAGCCGACCGGCCCGGTTACCGCCACGAACGCGCCTGCCGAAATCTCGAGCGAGACCTGGTTCAGCGCCGTGACGGCGGCGTCGGCGTTGCCGTGAGAGAAGCTCACGTTGTGCAGGGATACGGCGAGCCCGCGTTCAACTCGTGACGCCGGCTCGGTGAGAGTCGAGCGCGGAGTCGTTCCGGCCAGGTAGCCGGCGCGAAACGAAGCGAACCGATGCTCGCCGCGAGCAGGCAGGGCCGCAGCGAGCAAGGGGGCGAGCCGCGCGTAGGCTGCGCCGCCTGCTTGCACCGAGTTCACGAGCTGCGGCACCCGAAATCCGCGCCCGGTGAAGCGCAGAAAAAGGTCCAGATAGGTCACGAACGCCCCCAGCGTCCACGCGCCTGCGATGACTTTTTCGCCGCCTTGCCACAACACCAGCACGATGCCGGCCGCCATCAGCGTGGTGTAGACCGCGGGCAGGCCGGCGCGGGGCCGCGCCACCGCGAGATTGGTGTGCGCCTGTGCATCTGCGAGCCGCTCGATCCGCGTCTGTGCGGCCTGCTTCATCCCCAGTAGCCTCGCGACGCGGATGCCGGACAGTTGCTCCTGCAGTCCCGCGGTCAACGCGCCGTTGGCTTGTCGAGCCGCCGTCGTACGTTGGTGAATAAAGCGTCCGGCGGCCCAGGCCAGCACCATCGCGAAGGGCACGGGAATCAGCGCCTGCAGGGTCAACGACCAGTCCAGCACCAGCATGGCGACGAAGAACGACATCAAGAACAGGAGCGTGTCCCAGGTCTCGACGATCACCTCGCGGATACCGACGCCCAGCACTTCGACGTCACCGATGACGCGCGCCATGGTGTCGCCAACAGGCGTGGCAGTCAGCTTTGCCATCGGCCAGGCGAGCACCCCGCGCAGGGCATCCGCGCGCAGATTGGCGCGGATGCGCGCGTTGGCCGTCATCAACCACCAGCGCTTGCCCAGTCGCGGCAGTTCTGTGGCCAGGGTTGCGGCGGCGAACAGCGCGACGGCCTGCAGTAGCGTCGCGCGCGTCGCCTGGCCCTGCGCGAAGTGCGTCGCGGCGTCGATCGCGCGCCCGAGGCACACGGCGGGCAGGACCACGGCCGTGTTCATGACGACGCCTGCCAGGGAGCCGAGGACAAGCTGCCCGGCGGTCTGCCGATAGTAGGGACGCAGTTTCCAGAGGTAGTGCGCCATGTCAGTCGCCTGCGTG
The DNA here is from genome assembly GCF_044792555.1 of Alicycliphilus denitrificans. GTDB lineage: Bacteria > Pseudomonadota > Gammaproteobacteria > Burkholderiales > Burkholderiaceae_C > Alicycliphilus > Alicycliphilus denitrificans_A. The sequence goes on along the minus strand of NZ_CP126239.1, from coordinate 269,040 downwards.
CATGCAATCCCTAGCCATTCGCGCCCCCGTTCACGGCTCTCGTTTGGGCATGGGCCGCACCAGCCCCCTATACACCACGAACTGCGCATCGTCCTTGTACTGCAGCTCCTGTCCGTCGCGCAGGACTTGGTAGCAGATCGGTTCGTCCTTGCTGATTTCCGGCTGCAGCAGGCATAGCTGATTGCCTTTGACGGACCAGCGCGCAGACCGCTGGCGGCCGTTCTCTAACCGTTCGACGCGCCCGTCCGCGAAATACTTGTGCCCCCAATGGTGTTCATCAGTCACGTACTTGCCGCTGATGGCGGCACGGATCTGCGGGCCAGTCAGCGGCACCTCCTTGGCAGTCGCGGCAAGTGCGCAGAACACGGCTCCGGCGGCGGTGAGGCGCGCGAGGTGCCGGGTGGGGCTGCTTGGGAGGCGCTGCGGCACCGAGCTGAAGGTTTTCTTCGTCATTTCGCAGCCTTCTGCGCGTCCAATGCCTTCTTTACCGCCAGGGCCAGATCCACGGCCTTGCCCTTTCCCCAGTAGTGCAGAAAGACGTAGCGCGGTTCCTCGTAGGTCATGTGCTGGTGGATTGCCACGATGTTGATGCTCTGGCCACGCATGGTTTTCAGGACCGTCTGCAGTTCGTTTTCATGCATGGCGAAGTCGCCATCGACTACCGCATGCTCATCGTCGCCAGCAAAGGCCGCCCAGGTATTGATGCCCATTTCATTGCCGACGGTGGTTCCATGCATCTTGGCTGTGCGGCCAAGGGTTACTTTCACCATGCCATCCTTGACCTGCGCCTTGCTGCCCAGAATCTCCTCGATGGGCGCAGCAGTGACATGGCTTGGCGATGCGATGTCGCCCGCGAAGCTGCTGGCCGGCGTGCCTTGGGCGGCGCGCACCTGCGCGATGCGGTCGTACACCGCCTTCACGCCTGTGGCGAGCTTGCGTGCATCCCCCATGCCGCCGATGTGCATGAAGAAGACCTTGGGTTGGTCGAAGAAGAAGTGGTTGTGCAGCGCAGTCACTTCCAGGCCGTTGTCCAGCGCGGCGCTCATCGCCGGGTTGACTTCATCCTCGAACAGCACCGTATCGCCCATCATCATGGTGGACGAGCCCATTGGCGTGAACGCGGCCCAGGAGGTGAGCCCCATGAACGGTGGCATGGTCCAGCGATCGACATTGATCTTCACGTCGTCGCGTGGCTTGCTGACCTTGAAGACGTTTTCCGCCTGGTTGTAGCTGCCCTTGAGGCCGGTGGCCGTTTCGATGGCAGCGGTGTCGATGGCCTGGGCCATGGCCGGGGCGCCTGTAGTGAGCAGGCCCGCGGCCAGGGCCAGTGTGGAGAGGGTTAGACGCAGCATGGAGTTTCCTTGGTAGTTGGCGGGATGCAGCTCCGGGGGCTGGCCGGAGCGGGTAATCGAGGCAGGTGCCGGTCAATCGAACGGGTATTTCGACGACAGAGGTTCCGGAGTGACCTCGTAGAGGTCTTGGCCGTGGGCGCGCAGCAGATAGGCCTTGCCTTTGCGCAGTACCGTCCAGCATTCGGGCTCTACACCCGTGCTGATGCTTACGCACAATTCCTTGCCCACGATCTTCCAATGCCCCTGGTGCGGCCGCCCCAGTTCAATGGACTTCGTGCGTCCATCGGGAAGGAGGTAAGCGGACCAGTGCGCGCCTTCGGATATGACATTGCCGACGAAGACTGTCTTGATCTGCGCGCCGGTGAGTTCGCTGGGGCCGGGCGCTGCCGATGCCGCCACCAGGCTCAGGGACTGAATGAGTGTGGCGAAGGCAAGACGGGGGATTGCGGACATTTGGTGCATTTTCAGTTGGGCGGATCAGGCTGGCATGACCGGCGGCCAGTTGTGTGTCTCGGCCTGGCATGCGCGGCACCACGCATAGAGGGCGTCGTACATCACCATGCCGTGCTGGAGCATTTCGTGGTCGTCGCTAAAGTTGTGCGACAGCCCGAGCGAGAGCGCATAGAGCCCTGCTGATTGCGGCGTCAGGTCAAGCCGGGAGGTGTCGGCGCCGCGCACGATCTCGGCTAACTGGCGCAGCGCTGGGTCGTCCAGGTGGTACTTCGACAGGAAGGCATCGAAACTGCACAGCTCACCCACATGGCTTAGTTCGACATTCGGGATGTCGTAGGGGATGGCGCCGGTAGCGTTGGCGGTTTTCAGCACCTCGCTGGCCGGCACATAGAGAAATTCCGCCTGCTGGTCGATGAAGCGCGCAACCAGCCAGGGACAGGCGATGCGGTCGATCTTGGGGCGTTCGCGTGTAATCCACTTCATGGTGCTACTCCTTTGCTTCAAATGTCACGCCAGCAGCGCGACAGGCTTCGATGCCTCCGGCCACGAAGCGTGCGTCGAGGCCATGCGCTCGTAGCGCGAGCGCCACCGACTGGCTGACTTCATGGCCGTGCACGCAATACACAAGGACGGGTTTAGAGGTATCGATTTCACGGCTCCAATTTGCCAACTGCACGGGATCGCGCCGAATGGCCCCGGCGATGCGATCAGGCGCTTGTGCGTAGCCTGCCGTGCGTCGCACGTCGATCAGTTGGAGGTCACCGCCGACTTCCTCTGGTGCGGCCGACCAGGGCAGTGCATCAGCCTCGACGGCGGCAGCGTAGCGCTGCATCACGGCATTCCAGCGGATGTTTTGCATGAAGGCGTCAACATACGCGGCCGCCTTGGCACCGAAATCCATGTGGTAGGCGTGCTCGTACATGTCCAGTGCCAGCAGCGGTGTGGCGCCGGCCAGCAGGTTCGTATGGTCAGCCGCCCAATGGTTGATCAGCCGCGCCTCGCGTGTGGACCATGACAGCAGCGCCCACCCCGAGCCGCCGCCCATGGCCTTGGCCAGTGCGGAGAATTCCGTGCGCCAGCGGTCAACGCTGCCAAAGTCGCGGGCCAAGGCAACTGCCAGGCCGGAGTCCGGCAATGCACCGTCGCCTCCCAGCGTGTCGAAGTACAGCTCGTGGAGCCAAGCGGAATTGGCGGCGATCAGCTCTTCGCGCTTCAGGCCATTGATCATGAAGACCGGAGCGGTCGGCCAATCCAGGTGCGCCAGTTGCTGGCGAATAGCATCCAGGCGCTTGACTGCACCGGTGTAGTTGTTCGCGTGATGGCTGAGGATGAGTTCCTCGGACAGCCCGTTGAGGGCAGCGAGGTTGATGGTAAGGGGGCGTAGTTGTAAATCCATTGGAGTGTTCCTAGAAATGTGGCAAGTCATGGGTTAAGGCGTGGACTCCTCTCGCTTCTATTCAGCTGCGGGTCACCAGCGGGTAGACGACCAGCCCAATCAGTGCCGCGGCAGCGACAACGATCGGCTCCGGCAACTTCTTGAATTTCCAAAGCAAGGCAGCAGTCCCCAGGGCGAGTAGCGCCGTGGGAACGTCCTTGATCGAGCGCACCCCGATAACTACCACGGCTCCGGCCAACGATCCGATGGCGGCTGCCGTCACGCCATCGACGAATGCCACGATTCCCGGTTTCTTTCCATATTTCTTGAAGTACGGGGCTGGCAGGACTGTGAGGAGATAGCACGGCAGGAAGGTTGCCAGCGCCGCAGCAACCGCGCCCCAGAAGTCCGCGACCAGAAAGCCGATGAACCCGGTAGTGATGACGACAGGACCGGGAGTGATCATGGCGACTGCGACAGCGTCAAGGAACTGGTGATCGGTCAACCATCCGTACTCCTTGACCACTCCGCTGTACAGAAACGGGACGATAGCTAGGCCGCTACCAAAAACAAAGCTGCCCGCGTAGAAGAAATACTTGGTGATCTGCCACAGCTTGGTCCAGTCGACGTTGGACAAGCCAAGCAAGGCCAGCAAAGGAATAGCACTGCTGTGCAGCGTGCTGGACGGCTTAATAAATTTCGGCGGCGCGCGCAACAACCACACGAGAACGCCTGCGCCCAGGAACAGCCACAGTTCCTCGGATTGGGTGATGATCGTCACCGCCGCCGCTACTGCAAAGATGGCCCATTGCAGTTTGTCTTTGCCGATGTTCTTGGTAGAGAGCTTCCAGGTGCTGATAGCAATGATCCCAATGACAGCGGAACTCACGCCATAAAACACGGCCTGCATCCAACCCAGACCGCCGAAATGCGTATAGGCCCAACCCAGTCCGATCACCATCAGAAACGAGGGCAGCACAAAAGCGAGGCCCACCAGGGTGGCCCCTAGGAAGCTGTAGTGAACAAAGCCCAGGTAGATGGCCAACTGCGCGGCTAACGGTCCTGGCGCGAGCTGCGCCAAGGCCAGCCCTTCCTTGTAGTCTGCCTCGGTGAACCATTGGCGCCGCTCCACCAAGTCGCGGTCCATGTTGCCAGCCAGGGCCACGGGTCCGCCGAAGCCCAGTGCTCCGAGCCGTAGGAAATAGGCAACCAATTGCCACAGCGTATAGCTGCGAGGCGCCGCACTGCTGATGGCTGCAGCTGAAGTGGTCTCGTTCATGAAGATTCGTTCCTAAAAAAGTGATCTGAGTTAAAGAAGTGATCTGAGGTGGGTCGTCACGTTTTGCGACTACTGGAGAAATGGGCATGGAGCGAATCCAGCACGCCGCCGATGTCGACCAGCAGCGCGTCGTCGTCCGGCCAGCGCTTGCGTGCGCCGGCCAGCACGGCCTCGAAGCCGCTGGCCTCGGGTGTGGTCGCGCCACCCACGTCGAGCGCATGCACCATGGCTCCCAGGCGCGAGAGACCCCGATCGTCCTCCAGGCCGAAGCTCGCCAGCAGTACCTCGAACGTCACCCGCTCGCCCACGTGCGAGAAAGTCGCGCCGTCGAAATCGAAACCCAGCGCATCGGACGGGCAGTCTGCTGCGGTGTTCAGCCACAGGAAGCGCGCGTGAGGGTCGATAAAACGCTGGATCAGCCAGGCACTCGCCACGCGGTCCACCCAGAGATGGCGGCGTGTGGCCCAGACTCGCCCCTGGTACTGCATGCGATCACGCCGAGCAATGCGGCCGGCCATAGGCTGCGGCTCGCCGGGTGACTGCATAGATTCGAGGGCGTTGGCGAAATCGCGCCACTGGGCGTCGGCGCGGATCGACGTCTCACCGGGAAAGAAGTCGATTTTGCGGATGACCTCATAGGCACGCGCATGCTTGCGCTGTGTACGCTGGAGTTCGGCTGCGCTCAGGGCGGAGAGCGTCTGGCGTGCTTGCGCCAGTTCCTCTAGCCAGGGGGTGTAATCGGCCGCCCGGTCGAACAACGCCTGAAAGGTGGCCTGTTCGGTCATGTTCCGGGCTTGCACCTGCAGCAGCCAGGCTTGCCCGCCTTCCTGCAGCGCCTCGTCGGCCAATACCTGCAGTTGCGCAGCCTGTTCGGCTTGGGCGGGCAGTAGATAGGCGCCGTCGCGCAAGGCGGCACAGCCGAGCGTCTTGACCGCGCGCCAAATCCGCATGCGTGCCGTGGCGCTCGCGGAGGGGAGGCTGACGATGAGGGTCAGCCAAGAGTCGGAGGTGAGAGTCATGGCAACAGCTTAAACCCATGTCACGGTCGTTGCAATGATGTAGCGATCTCTACAAAATAACTGCTACTGGGTTCAGAAGATTTGCACCCCGCGCTGGGGCGTGTCGGCGCGCGGCGCCGTCAGGCTCTCGGGCGTTGCCCCGTGCTTCGTGCCGAATCACGGCCATGCGGCGTCGATCCTTCACGCAACTGCGGCCCTGATCGCAGATCCGGGCCTGCGCGCTGCGCTTGCTAATACCGGGTGTGCCTGGGTGGCGGGGTGTGGCGGCTTGCTGCTTCTCCATCGTGCCACGGCGTTCTCGCCGTGCAAGGGCGGCGCGTGCTCGCACGCTTGCGGCCTGCGGCCGTCGTTGACCCTTGACTGCTTGCGCTGCGCCGTGCCCCGAAAGGGTCGGGCAATTCCGCCCGGCAGCGGCTTCGATGTAGTCAACAACACGATTCATTTCAGTTTGTTTTTCGCCTGTCCATTAGCGTGGCTTGCCCCGCTCCGCCAGCAGGTAGCCAGCCATGATGGTGCCGAACAAATCGAAGCGCCCCGCCGGGCGCAGGGGGTACAGCAATTGGCGCCAGTTCCATGCACGCACCAGTTGCTCGGCCAGGATGGACAAGGGCACCAAGACCAGCCAGCTTGGGTCCGCGCCTGTGAGAATACCGAGCCGTCGCGCCGTCGCGCCGTCGGTGTCCGGAGATGCCTATCTTCACGTGCACACGAGAGAGTGCCAACCCGCCACATGCAACGCTAAATGCCTCATATCGCACGTGCGCCGGCCAGCCGTGCACTCACGCTCTCCCACTGGATGTTCTGGAAGAAAGCATCAATGTATTTCGCCGCCGCAGCGCCGTAGTCCATCTGATAAGAGTGCTCGTACATGTCCATCACCAGGATCGGAACGGTGGCGGCCGGTCCATGCGCGTGATCGGCCATCCAGTAATTTTCCAGCTGCCTGGTGTGCAGGTTGAACCCAAGAACCACCCAGCCGGACCCCCCACCGAGGCCGGCACCGATGCGGCGGAATTCCCTCTCCCAGTCTTCGAAGCTGCCGAAGGCTTGAGCGATCGCCTCTCGCTCGGTAGCTGCGGCCTCGCCACTGCCCCCGAGGTTCTCGAAATACAGTTCGTGCAGCACCACCGATCCAGTGCGAATTAGGTGCTCGCGCTTCAGGTCGTTGTAGATGTAGGGCGGCAGGTCCTTGTCGCCTGCGGCCTGCACCAGCCGGGCCTTGACAGCGGCCAGTGCCTTGACCGAGCCGCCGTAATTGTTTTCCCAATGGGAACGAATCATTCGTTCGGACAGACCCGTTAGTTTTGACGGATCGAACGGCAGCGGCTTGAGCGCGTCCTGACTTTGAAATGCTGGGGATGTAGTCATCATGAACTCCTTTTAAGAAAACCTTGATATACGAGTTGCTGCCCATCTAGGTACTGCAACTCGTTGCCTCGTCGATGCACCGAGAAGCACGCCGCCTGTGTGCTGCTGATCTCGGGCTTCAGCAGGCACAGCTGGTCGCCTTGAACCGACCATTGGCCCGCTTTGCTTGTCCCGCTCTCGGAGCGGATGAGTCGACCATCGGGGAGGTACTGATGCTCCCAATGTCTCCCGTCGCCGACTGAGCTGCCGCGCAACGCGGAGCGGATCTGCTGGCCATTCAAAGGAGCAAAAGCCGCCGATTCAGCGGCCACGTCCGGCAGCGTCCATGCACCAAGCACGAGCAGCAAGCAACCGCAAGCAACGTTTCGGCGCAGCCGTCCGTCTAGGCGGGTTGAGCCGAGGCCTCCGCTGGCGCGACTTTTCTTGATCGGAGCGACCTTTAACGCGACGCAGCGCGCTGAGCGAGGGCAAGCAACAGGCTGCATACCCTGCTGGCTCACGCGCCGCTCGGCATCAGCAGCCAACCCGCGACTCCGGCCCCGATGATCGCGACTGCGATGTTGAGCTTGTTCTTCCAGGCATACAGGAAGGCCAAGGCCGCGACAAAGATCGATACGGCCACCGCCAACGACGGCACACGCGCGGCGGTGACGAACGCCAGGTCAACCGTGGTCGCGGCGATTAGGCCGACCACCCCGGCGGCGACGCCGTCGAGGAAGGCGTGCATCTCCTTGACCTCTAGCACTGCCTCGAGCCGGTCGTAGAAGATCAGCGAGAAGGCAAACGCGGGAAGAAAGACGCCGGCGGTCATGACCAGCGCACCGAGCGGCCCGCCGGCAACATAGCCAACGAAAGTGGCGAAGATGATGAGCGGCGCGGGCAGCACCCCAGACAAGGCCAGGCCGTCGAGGAACTGGCCGTCGGTGATCCAGCCGCGGCCGACCGCGTCATTGCGGATGAACGGGATCGCCGTGTAGGCACCGCCGAAGGTGAGCAGGCCCGCCTTCAACCCGGCGACGAAGATGAGCAGCAGCGAAGCCTCGCCCTGGACGACCGCCTCCACCAGCGGCTGTGCGCGCGGCGCCCAGAGCGCCATCGCGGCGGCCAGCGCCACCGCGCCGGCAGCGACCAGGAGGGCGAGCCTGCCACGCTTGAGCATCCACAAGGCATAGACGCCGCCGGCGGCTGGCAGGGTGATCCAGAAGGCCACGCCGGCGGCGGAGGCGAGTGCGGCCACGATGGCGATGGCCCACAGCCAACGGTCCACCAGGATGTGCTCGCCGATCCGGTGCACCGCCCGTACGATCAGGGCGATCACTGCTGCCTGTACACCAAGGAACGCGGCGCCCAGTGCCGTGCCAGCGATGTCCATCCGGAAGTAAAGCCATGACAGCGCCAGCATCAACAGGAATCCCGGGAGCATGAATGCGAGACCGGCCAGCACCCCGCCCAGCCGCCCCTTCGCACGCATGCCCAGATGCACGCACAGCTCGTGCGCCTCGGGTCCGGGCAGCACCTGCATCACGGCCAGCAAGCGGTTGAAGCGTTCGCTGGAAATCCATCGTTCCTCGTTCACCAGTTCCCGGCGCAGCATGGCGACCTGCGCCACCGGGCCTCCCCAGGCAAGGAAGCCGAATTTGAGAAACCGCATGAAAAGCTGAAAGTACGTCAGCGTCGGAGGCACGGCCTCGGGGCCGGCAGCGCCGGTGGTCGTCTGCGCACTCATGCTGCCCCCGGTTCAGAGTTGAGGTTGGGACGGATGATCGAAGCGGCGCGCAAGCCGGTCAGGAAAAGTGTCATGGCGTTATCCGGTCATGGTTACAGAACAGGTGGTTGGTTGAATCAAAGTCGCTATCGGCAGTTGGGTGGGTTCCAGGTGTGGCTCGGGGTAACTTGGCGCGAAGCTCACCAATGTGCGGGGGGCTGGGCGGATCATCTGGGTCATCCTGGGCGACCGCCAGCTTGTTGAAAGTACGCGTACAGGGAGTCGAGCATTTTGCTCATCTCCGCCAGCAGCGCGTCGTCCTCGTCCAGGCGTTGATGCGCGCCTGCCAGCACGGCCTCGAAGCCTGCAGCCTCGGCGACCGGTTCGCCGCCCACGTCGAGCTGGTGTACAAGCGCGGCGACGCGCATGAGCGCAGCATCCTGCTCCAGGTCGAAGCTAGCCATTAGCGTCTCGAAGGTCACCCGCTCGCCCACGTGCGTAAACGCCGCGCCGTCGAAATCGAAACCGAGTGCGCCTTTCGGGCAATCTGACGGCTGGGACAGCCACTGAAAACGCGCATCGCGGTCGATGAAGCGCTGAATCAACCATGCGCTGGCAACGCGGTCCACCCAGGGCCGACGTCGCGTGGCCCACGTCCGGCCTTGGTAGCTGCTCGCATCCAGCCTGGCAATGCCGCCTGCCGTTTCGTGAGGCTCGTCTGGCGACAACACCCGCTCGATGCGTTGGGTGAACTCCGTCCAGGCCGCCTCTGCCTCCAGGCTCGCGTCGCCGGGGAAGAAGTCAATGGCCCGCACCATGTCGCGCTCGCGCTGCAGCCTGCGCTGCATGCGCGAGACCTCGGACCCCGCCAGCCCGCTGAGCGTGCGTCCCGCCTCCTTCCAGGACTTGCACAGCTCGGCGTAATCGTCGCTGCGGTCAAACAGCTGCCGGTAGGTTGCAGCTTCGTCGACGGACCGCGGCTGCACGTCCATCAGCCACGCGTGGCCTCCCTCGCGCCGGCATTCCTCAGCCAGTTCCTGCAGCGCCACTTCGCGTTCCTCACCAGCTGGTAGGAGATACGCCCCGTCCCGTAATGCCATGCAGCCAAGCGACTTCAACGCCCGCCAAATGCGGGTCCGCGCGGTGGCGCCGGATGTAGGCAGTGAAACAATCAGCAACAACCAGGGTGGCAAGAACAGCAAACTCATGTCATGATCATACTGTAATGTCTTGAACTCGACATTAAAAGAGTCAACAGACCAGAAACGCGAATACTTTGCTGGTCGAGGCTCTCTTCGGCCCAGTGGGGGTATCCATTGCTGAAGCTCTTATGAATGCCATGAGGACCTTATGAAATACGCTTCAATTGCTCTGGCAGCTTGCTGGCGTGTGAGCCGCTGAGGAGTTGCCCTTGCCTACATCAACCGTCGCATTACTTTATCCAGGCGATCGCCGCATGCGGGATCGCTCTGATCCGACCGAGAGCCGGTTTGCTGCGTTGTTTGATGCTTTCGCCCTCGCCGGCGTGACGGCGGTCCCTGCCGTGTACAACGACGACTTCGCCGAAGAAGTGGAGACGCAGCTGCGCAACTGCCGCCTCGTGCTGGTCTGGTGCAATCCCATCGAAGGCGGACGACGACGGGATGTCCTGGACGCCATGCTGCGGCGGGTTGCCGACTCGGGGATTGTGGTCAGCGCGCATCCGGAGGCCATCCTGAAGCTGGGAACCAAGGACGTCTTGTTCCACACGCGCGATCTCCCGTTTGGCAGCGACGTTTGCCGAGTCGACAGCCTCAAACAACTCGAGGAGGAATTGCCAGAACGACTCCGCCACGGCCCACGGGTACTCAAGCAATACCGGGGACAGAGCGGGAACGGTGTTTGGCGCGTGCAACTGGTGGGTCCCATGGCCACACCCGCGCGCCTGCGGGTGCGCCACGCCCAGCGTGGCAGCGACGAAGAGGTGATGGAAATTCCAGCGCTCTTGGCAAGACTGGCTCCGTACTTCGAGCCGGAGAACGGCGGACACATGATCGACCAGGCATGGCAACCGCGCTTGGTGGAAGGCATGGTGCGCGCCTATCTGGTGGAGGATCGGGTCGAGGGCTTCGGGCACCAGTCGGTGAACGCGCTCTACCCCGCCAAACCTGACGAGCCGGCACCGCCGTCCAGCCCGAGGCTGTACCACGCCGCAAATCTGCCGCAGTTCCAGTTCTTGAAGGAACGACTGGAGACTGAGTGGGTCGAGTTGCTCCGCACACGCGTCGGCCTTTCGCGCGAGCAACTTCCGTTCCTCTGGGACTGCGACTTCATGTTCGGAGAATCTATCGCCGATGCCTCTGAGCGCTATGTGCTTTGCGAAATCAACGTCAGCAGCGTAGCGCCGTTCCCGGACTCCGCCATCCAGCCGCTCGTTTCGGCTGTTCAACGTCGTCTAAAGCAGATTTGATCGCCTGTTGCGCACGTTGCCACAGCCAAGTAGCTGCGAACCTGACTTTTGGCCTAAGTGATTGACGCGTGTTCTATCAAGCTGGTGTATGTAGGCTAGCCACCGACTCTCGTCTATTGCAGGATGCATAAGAATACTGGCCATGGCCGGGGTTAGGCTGGCAACGTCAGCAGGGAGCTTGACCACTGACCGCACGAGAGTGCGGCCTAGTCAAAAGTCGAGTTCGTCGCGGATAGCAGCAATGCCCGCTTTGGCGCAGACGTCATCGGCATCCCCGCCCGGCGCGCCCGAAACCCCAATGGCGCCCACGATGGAGCCAGCCGATTCAATGGGAATGCCACCGCCGATGGCCACGATGCGGGGAAGGTGTCGCACGCCAGATGCGGGTTCACCTCCTTGAGTGGAACGGGTGAAACTCGTGGTATCGAGTTTGAAGGTCACGGCCGTGTAGGCTTTGTTGATGGCCGTATCGACTGTGTGTGGACCGGCGAAACGGTCGCGAAGCATAACGAGCGCGTTGCCGGCACGGTCATTGACCGATACGGCAGCTTGATGGCCATTTTTTCGGCAAGTCTCTAGCGCAGCCCGTGCCGCCTTCAAAGCGGCATCTGGCGTCAAGGAGGCTGACGTGAAAGTGGCTTGTTGTGCCAGTAGCAAACCAACAGGCATTCCAAGCAATAAGACGAAGGTCAGAGTTGATTTTTTTGCAGTGCGCATTGGTAGAAAATTCCTTTTCAGCGGTCATGTGATTTGAGTTCAGGTGCCTCGAGGCGCTTTTGCTGGCTAACTTCGATTCTCCCGCAATCTGCTCATTCTGGTGGGCATTTGCAAGCACTATCGAAGCACCCATTATTGGCGTTTTGCCTTGCGCAGAAGCGATATGCATCCGGAAACTCGAAAGCCTGGTGCTTGAGGGTTAAGAAGCCGTGCTTGAAAACGCCGCTGACACGCGGTTGCAATGCCGCCTTGCAGTCAAGCACGTTGAGATAAGCGAGATTCCCGCGCATCCGGCTCAACTGGGTTGAATCGGAATAATGGCATTCCTGGGTCTGCTTAAGAATGGGTACGAAATCACAGCGAACTGTGATGTTCGCCGTTCCTCTGCGCTCAGTTTGGCGCGGCAGTCGCGAAATGGCTCTTTGGCTAACTAATTCGAATAATCAACTTTCACGACAGCTCCTGGTCGGCCGCCCGCCTTTCAGTCATATTTGCCCTCGTAGATAGTCTGGCATCCGCCGAGACACATCAGCAAGGCAGGGAGAAACCATACTTGCGCGTGCGCATGCTTACGCTGTTCATGCAAATGCCGATGACTTGGGACCCGGCAGGCATGTCACGGAGGGAATGATCATGGTGCTCGTCATCGTGGCTAAGCGTGCCATTCCGGCACGGTTATGCTTCGCGGGACAGCAGGATGATGCAGGCAGTTATTTGTAAGGAGAATTCGATGCAACTCAAAACCATGGAGGCCGTGAGCGTGGTGCATCAGATCCGATGTGACCGGTGCGGCAAAGAGACCGAGCGTGGCGAGCTTGGCTTCGCCGAGATGACGTCGATCGGCTTCGACGCGGGCTATGACTCGATTTTTGGGGACGGAAATCGGGTTGAGGCGGATTTATGTGAGACCTGTCTGCGTGACACCTTGGGCGCATGGCTCAGGGTCAGGACACAGGCCGAAACGTCTTTGGCGACCAAGCTGGCAGCATTCAAGCCGGAGGTACATGGAGGGGAGTTCCCTCCACCCAAATCAGCAGGGCCCGGATAAAGGCCAATCAGTCAAACTGCAGTTCGATCTTGCCGGCGCGGCGCCGCACCGGGCCGACCACGATCTTCACGTCATGGCCCAGCCTGGCCACCAGCTCCAACAGTTTGGCCTCGCTGACGCCGCGAAACTGGCCGCGCGTGATGCGCGAAACCTTGGACTGGTCGATCCCCAGCAGCGCAGCCGCATCTTCCTGCGTCAAGCGGCGCGCCTTGATCGCTCGGGCGATCTCGCCGGCGAGCTGGGACTTGCGCTGCATCTCGGCCGCGTCGGTGTAGCCCAGGTCGGCATAGACATTGGTGCTGCCTTCTTCGGTGGTGATGCTTGCGGGTTCACTCATTTGCGTGCTCCTTGCTGTGCCTGCCAAGCTTCGAAGTCCTGCTTCGGCCTTCAGGCGGGTGGTGATCAATCCGGTTTCGGCGTGGCGATGCCGCTTTGGGACTTCTTCTGAAAGCAGTGCAGGACATAGACCCAGCCGGCGAACTTGACGGTGTAGACGCCAGGTGAGTGTCGCCCTGGGGGTCCTCGACCACCTCCAACACGCCGGCCGACCAAAACCCGTCATGACCTTGGCATCCTGATGCTTGCCACTGGCCTGCGCCAGGTCGATGGCATGGCCAAAAACGTCTTTGACATAGTCCGGCATCGCATCCAGATCGCGCTTGGCGGAACTGACCCATTTGACGGGTTTGCGGGTTTGCTTCGACATCGCTTAAATTATGTCTGTTTGGGCATAATCCCGTCAATTCGCCGGGGCGGACCTTTTTGGGGTTCTAAGCCAGAACCGCCGAAATTTCCGTCATCCCAGCTCCAGCCCCGCCACGAGCGCATCCAGGTCGATCATCTTGCCGTCGCTCTGGAAGGTGTAATGCCCGTTCAGCAGGATGTGCCGCCAGGCCGCCGGCGATATCTGGGTCAGGAGAGCGTGCGCCTTGGCGTTGCCGCTCGCCTCGTACTTCATCAGCAGCCGCGAGAGGATGGCCGAGTTGTAGAAGATGACCGCGTTGGCGATCAGCCTGGCGCACTGGTTGCTGATCTCAATTTCGATGTCGGTGCGCCCGGTCAATTCCTTCTTGCCGCCGACCTGGGCGATGGTTGAGCGTAGCTGGTGATAGGACTCGATGCGGTTCTGTGAGCGGTGAACGTTGCGCTCCAGTTGCGGATCGCGCAGGTAGCGCAGCGTGTAGATGCTGCGGATGAGCTTGTCGAACTCGAACACCGCGCGCCGCGTGGGGTTCGGCGCGGTGTAGGTGCATAGCTTGCGGATCAGCGTGCCCTGCGTCATCTCCTTCAGTCCGAGCGTGGCGACAATCTGGTCGAGGTTCGGCTTCTCGCTGACTATGAGATCGCGGTCGATTCTCCCGGCCGGCCGGATCAGGCACTGATCGTACAGCGCCGGATCGTCGGCACTGTAGAGTTCCTTCAACTGATCGCCAAGGTCGGTGAAGCGCGGCTCGAAACGCAGGCCGAACCAGTGCAGGATAGCGAAGTTGGCCTTGTTGACGCTGTGCATGTCGCCGGTGATCGCGGTCGGCACGATGTCCGACGTGTTGCGATACCAGATGTCGAACACGTGATGGGCCTCGTAATCGTGCGCGCCGATCAGGTAGCCGTTGAGCGGCACGTGGTTGCACAGCAGCGTGTAGGCGACCACGCCCTTGCCGCGCCCAAAGTATTTGCGCGAGTGGCGCGCTTTCACGGTCGGCCGCTCGACGCCGAATTTCTGACCATCGACGGCACCGTACAGTGCATCGAGGTCGAACGAGTAGTACGGGAAGATCGGCAGCGCGGCGATGGCGTTGCTGATGCAGTCGTTGGCCGCGTGCAGCGTTGCGTGGCGCAGGTACTGTTGGTAGGCGCTCTCCAGCACGTGGTACGGGATGTCGCTGGTGCGTGCCATGACCTGGTTGCCGTGGTTCATCGCCTGCGCGATGATGACCGCCATCAGGCTGTCGGCGTCGGCGACCTTCTTCGCATAGCGCGGCTGCAAAGGCGTCAGCGCCGACAGGAACTGGCACTGGCCGTTGACGAAGCGGAACACGTCGGCCACGTCGCAGAACGGCAGTTGCTCGTAGAACGCCTTCTCGCGCGCCTTCTGGTTCTCGCCCTTGGGCTTGCGCCATGTCAGCTTCTGCGTGTCCTTGTCGTATTCTAGGTGCGTCAGCTTGCCCTGCTTCAGCTCGCGGTTGAAGGCCAGCCACTGAGCGCGCAGCTCGGTCGCGAGCGCATCGAGCTGGGCATCGAGTGGCTGCCGCAGGAACGGGATGTCGATCTGCGCCAGCACGGCGGCCTTCTCATCCAGCGAAACCAGCTCGTCGGAAAAATGCCGGTGCTGCAAGCTGTCGTCGAGGTAGAGTTCACCCGACTGGAAGCGCTTCCTGACCTGGCGGTACAGCCAGAACTCGTAGCGGTCGGCATGCAGGTCCGTCGGCTTGCCATCGGCATCGAAGGTCAGCAGGTACGGTCGCAAGCGTTTCGGCAGCGTGGCCGCTGGACATTCGGCGAGCGGCCGTTGCGATAGGCGCTGCTGTTTGGCGAACACGTCCTTGGCCCAGGCCAGCGCCACGAGCCACGGGCTGCCCGGATCAGTGCCAGCGAGGTCGAGCGCGACATACAGCGGCCGA
This sequence comes from Alicycliphilus denitrificans, assembly GCF_044792555.1. Classification (GTDB taxonomy): domain Bacteria; phylum Pseudomonadota; class Gammaproteobacteria; order Burkholderiales; family Burkholderiaceae_C; genus Alicycliphilus; species Alicycliphilus denitrificans_A. The sequence goes on along the minus strand of NZ_CP126239.1, from coordinate 253,654 downwards.
AGATGGCGGCGGATGCGCTCAGCCAGGCCGTCCACCGCCTGCCAGTGCAAAGCCAGCTTGCTCACCGGCTTCACGCTCATGCGCTGCGCGGTGGTTTGCAGCGTATCGCGGGGCATGATTTTGTAGGCGCGCTGGCGCACATCGCCGAACGGCGTGGGATCGGGCACGCTGTCGTCGATGTAAAGCGACAGCAGGCGGCCGACCTGCGGTGTGTCTTGCTGACGGCGCACCTGCTCGGCGACAAAGGATTGCTTTGCGCCCGCACTGCTTTCGTCCTCCAACTGCTTCATGTGGTAGGCCATCGCATCGACCAGGTTGTCGGAAAGCTGCCGGTAGCGCACCCAGGCATAGCAAAGCAGGTAGAGGTAGGTCTGATCGGCCTTCAGGTTGCGTAGATCGTGGACGGTGTAGAAGTTCGCCAGGCTGGCGTAGTACAGCAGATTCTGCTGCGAGACGCCGAGCTTGGGCAGCAGCGCCTTGGCGATCCGGTGCAGCGGCTCCAGCGTGGCGCGCTTTTCGCGTTCGCGGGCCATCTGACGCCAGCCAAAGTCCTTGGCGTCCTGCTTGAGCGCCGCCAATTGCGACAGGGTGTCGTCACGCACTAGAAGCCGACCCAGCGCGGCCTTGGCCGATTCGTCCAACACTTCCGACAGCAGGCCAGCCAGCCGCCGACGCTCGGCGGACAGGGCTTCGCTCACCAGCTCTTGCAGGGTGGTATAGCCGGGCCGGATGATCTTGTGCTCGTTTAGCCAGACGATCAGCTCGGCGGCGATGAACCCCGGCATCACGTCGCGCCGCACGGTCTGCGCGGCCTGCTGCGCGAGCTGCGCCAGGAACTCGGCCGCCCACGGCCGGTAGCCGAACAGATCGGCAATCCACTCGCGCTGGGTGTAGTGCTCGTGCTTGGAGATTGGCTTGTGCTCGAAGGACTCGCCGTGGAAGTAGCGGCTCAGCACGAAGGCGCAATCGTGCTCGACCTCACTCCAGTCGAAGCGGAAGAAGGCATGCTTGGCCTTGAAGTAACCGATCTGCAAGATGCAATAGACCTGGGCATGGAGACCAGGCCGGCTGCTGGCGAGCGCCAGTTCGGTTTCAGTCAACGCCAAGTATTCCAGCCGCTGGGCGTCGTCGAAGTCCGGCAGGCCGTACAGGGCTTCCTGCTCGGCGTCCGACAGGACGGTCAATCGTTCGCTCTTGGTCGTCATCGCGATGACGCTCCACGAGAGCCCGTCCAACCAACCCGTGCCAGGGTCTCGATCAGCGTGGTTCGCTTGACGCCGAAGTTGCGGCACACCGCCGCCTTGGACATGCCGCCATCGAGCGCAGCGACGATGGCCTCCAGCTTCTCGCCGGTGATCGCCTGCGGCCGGCCGCCGATCCGGCCGCGTTTGCGGGCGGCAGCCAGACCGGCGACGACACGTTCCTGGATCAAGGCGCGTTCGTACTGCGCGAGCGCGCCGAACACCTGGAACAGAAACTCGCCCGAGGGCGTCGTGGTATCCAGGTTCTCCGTCAGCGAGCGGAACGCCACCTGCTTTTTCTTGAGCGAGGTCACGATGGCGAGCAAGTGCGACAACGAACGGCCGAGCCGGTCGAGCTTCCACACGACCAACACGTCGCCAGGGCGAACGAATTCGAGCGCCCGCGCCAGGCCCGCGCGGTCGTCCTTCGCGCCGGAAGCATGATCCTCGAACAGATGCCGCGCATCGACGCCGACGGCGAGCAGCGCATCGCGCTGCAAGTTCGTGCTCTGGCGGTCGGAGTCCGACGACACGCGCATGTAACCTACCAACATAAGCGGAAAACCATTAAGACGAGGTTTCCGTATGGTAGCGTCTGGCGACAGAGTTTTCCGCACAATTTTGCGGCCACTCGGAGGTTGGTGCAGAGGACCGTTGAAGGCCTGTCGAAAAACAAATGTTTTCCGACAGGCCTTGGCCTAGCGCACGCCCGCCTTGCAGCGTTCTGTGAATAGCGCTTAGTAATGACGGCGTATATACTTTGTTAGTATCAAGTGGCAGGAGGCCCCGATCATGTCAAAACAAGCCGTTTTCACGATGAAGCTGGAGCCTGAGTTGCGCGCCGAGTTTATGGCCGAAGCCGAGGCGGCCCATCGCCCGGCGTCGCAAGTGCTGCGCGAGCTGATGCGCGAGTTCGTTCAGCGCCAGCGCGAGTCGCGCGAGTACGACGAGTTCCTGCGCCGCAAGGTCGAAGCCGGCCGGGCTTCGATGCGCGCTGGATTGGGGCGGTCGAACGATGAAGTTGAGGCCGAATTCGCCGCACGGCGTGCCAGTGTGGCGAGCCAGGCGTGAGGGTTGTTTGGACGCCCGAAGCGCAGCAAGACCGTGCCGATGTGTGGGACTACATCGCAGCCGACAATCCGCGCGCGGCGGCCCGGATGGATGAGATTTTCAGCGACGCGGCCGCCCGCTTGATCCAGCACCCCATGCTGGGCAAGCCGGGAAAGATTCCCGGGACCCGCGAGTTGATCCCGCACGAAAGCTATCGCCTGGTGTATCAGATCGACGGCGAAACGGTGTGGATACTGACGCTGGTTCATACTGCCCGCCTGTGGCCGCCTGTGCGCGATTAAGAGATGATCATGGCAACAATGAAACGGCGCGTTGACAGACTGCTTTCGAGCCAGACCGCGGTCGGCGGCAGGCGGCCAGTTGCGGACGGTCAAGCATCTTCCCGGTAGCGGACGTTCAATAGTGTCTCTGACCTGCTTCGCTCCCTCTATGAAGGGAGGTCGCTGGCCCATCCGCGCACTCACAGCCTGCCAGTAGGCGCAAATTGGCAGCGCTCCGTCCGGCAGCGCACAGACTGCGGCCGTACGTCCGCGTAGGTTCGCTTCAGCAGTTTCGATTCGAAAGTTCAATGTGATTGCTGCGGGCGGTCGTCGCAGTTGCGCGGAGGCGATGATGCACAATCACGGGATCGGCAGATAGGTTCTTCGAAGCTGCAAGAGTTAAAACATTCACACATGAAAGATTGAAATGGATACACGATTATTTGCTTTCGTCGGCGCAGACATTGGCCCTTGGCGGATTGTCAGGGCCGAAACGAGAGTTGGCGAGCCCCTGCCTGAAGCCAAAAGGCTCAACGTCGTATCCGCTTCAGAGTTGCAGTCTGAAACCAATGCACCCTGGATACTTCGTGGAATAACCAGCAATGAACGATATGTCATGCGCGCAGAGAAGAATGAAATTGTAGCGAAGCAGCAAGGTCTGGCGCGCCCAGAAGCAACGTGCGGTGCGCTAATACCGATCCGGAAGAACGCAGCTTGGTGGGAGCTCACGCAAGACGAACGCCGGAGCGTTTTCGAACAGTCGAAGCACGTCCAAATCGGGCTTCAGTATTTGCCTGCAGTAGCGCGCAAGCTCCACCACTGCCGCGACCTCTCAGAGAATGAACCGTTCGATTTTCTGAATTGGTTCGAATACGCGCCAATTCATGAGGTTGAGTTCAACAGGCTGCTTTCCGAACTGCGTGCGTCAGAGGAATGGAAATACGTCGACCGAGAAGTCGATATTCGTCTTACGCAAGCACAGGTCTAACCCGCCGATGAACACGGACCCCCAACAGCGGCGCGTTGCGCCGCCGTTTCGGGCCGGTTATCGGCAACGTAGAACTCTCGGATACAGTTGTTCTGTAATAACTTCTCAAGCCAAATTGATTTTTGGAGTGGATATGGAAATGGAATCAAGAATATTTTCGGTAACAGAATATATTCGTCCGTCTGACGGCGAACCAATTCGTTCAGTGGTTCTGGAAACCAAGGACTCAGCAGTTGTTGTTTGGCATGCCCATCCTGGGCAAGAAATAACCGCTCATGTTCACCCGGACGGCCAAGATACTTGGACGGTTATCTCTGGAGAGGCTGAGTATTACCAAGGAGGCGGCAAAGTCGCTCATCTAAAGGCTGGAGATATTGCCATAGCAAAACCTGGCCAAGTGCATGGCGCTCTAAATACTAGTCCAGTGCCGTTTGTATTTGTCTCAGTGGTTGCATCTGGCAACGCGGGTTTTGCGTTGGCTGAAAAATAGTCTTTCTCAAATGTGTGCCCCAGAGAGTTCTAACCCATCCATCAACACGGACGCTGCGCGATGAAGCCGCGCCGCGCCGGCTAACTCCACGTTGAGCGTCAGCTTTCCATATGTCTGGGGGTCTGCAACGGGTCGGGTGCCGTCGCGTGCGCAGTGTCAAAGCTGACATGACTAATACATGAGATGGGCTGATGCTCGCCGTCCGGTCAGGCAGCTGCCCCCCTGCAGGACTCACAGCAGTTGTATGCCACCCGTCATCCGAGACGTCAGTCGGCCTCATCCAGACCGGAACAATCTGGACGTGACGTCCGGCTGGCATTGCCGTGATCGAAATGGCGGCTAGTGACACGACTGTTGGGTCTACCCCATCGACCGGGCGCGGGACAAGCCACGTTGATCGGCTGACGGAATTTTCGGCGGTTCCGGCTTAGAACCCCTCTTGGGTGTTCATCGGACTTTCTCCGGTAGTTGACCTGGGCGAAATGCCCGGCCTTCAAGTGCTATATTAGGGCAAAATGTCCTAATCGTCAAGCACTTTAGCTAAACGTTTTAGCCGCTAAACCTTGCCCTTTCCCTTGGCGTGCATTACAATGTAATTCACGAACCCAACCGGAGAACCAATCATGGCTGCAAACCAGCTCGTACAAACGCGCATCGACGGCGCGATCAAGGAAGAAGCGGCGGCCGTCCTGGCCGCGATGGGCCTTACCGTGTCCGACGCGGTGCGGCTGCTGCTCACGAAGGTGGCCCAGGACAAGGCGCTGCCCTTCGAGCCGCTGATTCCGAACGCCACCACCATCGAGGCGATGAAGGAAGCCCGCAAGGGCAAGCTGCCGCGCTTCGCCACCGTCAACGATCTGATGGCCGATCTGCATGCGGCAGATTGAGCGCACCGGCCAGTTCAAGCGCGACTACAAGCGCGAGGCGAAAGGGCAGCACCGGGCCACGCTCGACGCCGACCTGGTGCCCGTCCTGGTCGCGCTCGCCGACGACCAGCCGCTGGAACCTCGGCACCGCGACCACGCGCTGACCGGGGACTGGAAGGATCACCGGGATTGCCACGTCAAGCCCGACCTGGTGCTGATCTACCAGAAGCCCGACGCCGACACGCTGCGCCTGGTGCGCCTCGGCTCTCACTCCGAACTCGGCTTGTGATCGGCGCGGGCCTGGCCCCGCGTCTCACGTTTCATTGACACTTGAGGGGCGCTTTCCGCGCCACCGGCCGAGCTGGCCGACCCCCTTCCTTGGCGTAAAACCTGCGGCGGTGGAGTTGCTGCGATGCTTGAGGATCGCGCGGCCGGTCGAACCGCGGCGACCTGGTTGGGGAGTGTGAGGGGGCTTTGCCCCCTCGCAAGCTCTCGAACTTACTGCCTTCCGCCAGGCGCTTGCGCCTGGCTCTCCTAAGCCGTAGCGCCGAAGGCGCTCCATTGTGGGGTGAGGCCGCAAGGCGGCCGAGGGGCGTAGCCCCTGGGGGGATGGGAGGCCGCTTGCGGCCGGGTGGGATCGAGAAGGGGGGTTTCCCCCCTTCGGCGGCCGGTCATGCTGCGCGGTAGCTTGGGCCGTGTTGCCGTTTTTTTCGCCAGCCTCTGGTTAAAACTACCTGGTTATATAAAAAGGTTATAAAGACGGTTAAAAACCTGGTTAGCATGACCGAAAAACGCGCGTAAACCGTTGTCACGCCAAGGAAAAGCGCGAAGAGGCCGCCCCTCAAGTGTCAATGGATAAGCCCCCCATGTGTCAATACGCTGCCCCTCAAGTGTCAAGAACCGCGCCCCTCAAGTGTCAGTAGGGCCGCCCCTCAAGTGTCAATACCGGGGCAGGGTTCCTAACAGGGTTATCCACAACTTCGGTGGATAACTCCATGCCGATCAGGCACTTAGGCCGCCTCGGCGGCCGCCTGGACGGCTCGACCAGGCCGAAATCGGCCGCTGCCCCCCAAGTGTCAACATCGCGCCGGCCCCGCTGCCCCTCAAGTGTCAACGTCAGGGCTGCGCCGGCCGGCCTCGGCCGACTTGTCCCGAAACTGTCCACAACGGCCGCGCCGGTGGGGCAGGGCAGGGAAGGCCCCGGAAACGGGCCAGGAAGGCCCGTCAGGGCCGCAAAGCCCAGCGGCGAGGGCCACCGGCCCGGTGAGGGGTCTCCTCGTTTTCAGTGCAATAAGTGACGGTACGAAAAGCTAGCACTGGCGCGGAGGTGGTGTTGGTAGATCGTTGATTTCATTGACTTTCCTGTTCACTTTCAAATCTGCGATTCGTGGCGTCAAACCGTGGTCGGTTTCATCCATTGGTGCCAGTTATCGATGCATTTGGCCGCGAAGGCAGGATTTGGTCAGCATAGCGGTCAACCGGGAAGCGAAACACACCCCGCAAGTTGATGCTCTCCAGCCTGGTGGGCGCAATCTTCCCGATCAGTTCCGGTGGAATGACCTGGCGGCGGTTCGACCAGCGATCCAGGACCGCCTGCATCTGTGAGGTATTCCACGCCATCACGATGTTGGCCATCAGGCTCAACGCATCGGCCACAGCCTGCATTTCATCGACACGTTTGGCCTGCGCCGGGCTGATCCGGCCGGTATAAATGGCGCGCTTGAGGGCGTTAACAGCCTCGCCCCGATTGAGCACCCGGCGCAACTCGTTCCTGAAAGCGTCCTTGACAAAGTAGTCAGCCAAAAACGCCGTACGCAGCAACCGCCCCAATTGCACGCCAGCCTCATAGATTGGATCGCCCTGGGCGGCAGAACCGAACCGCGCAAGAGCTGCCACCGCACTGGCATGTCCGCTCATGACCGAGGCTGCCAGGTGCACCAGACTATCCCAATGCTTTTCGATCAAAGCGACGTCGACATTGGCTTCGCACACCGCAGCGATTTCTGCGGGCACTTTGGTGCCGCGTGGCACAAAGAGGTGGCGCTGTTTGAGTTCCTTCAACCGCGGGCAAAGATCAAAACCAAGCAAACGGGCATGTGACATGGCAAAGTCGGTGTAGCCATGGGTATCCACAGCAAGCTGGCTGGTCTCCAGCTTTTCTTGGCGGATGACACCTTCAATGGCCACGCCCGCCTGGCGCTCATTGAGCACAAAGGGCTGCGCATGGAAGATGCCCCACCGGTCTTTTACATGGGAGTAGATTCCAATGGAAGGTGTGTTGCGCCGAGGATCAAGCCGGGCTTGCCACACCCGTTTGGTGGTCTCCATGCTCATCATGTCAGAAGATGCCAAATCGGACCGCCCCCAGGTGGCGGCAATCGGGTGTCGCTGCATGAATTCCAGCACAGCCTGGCAGGCCTGGCTCAGACGCCGTTCGTCCCGCGCCCAGCGCATGGCCTGGCGAATGCTGGTGGCAGACAATTGCGGAATCATGCGCGCGCATTCGACCGCAGTCAGACTGGTGCCGTGGGCCATGATGCCGGCATAGACCATCAGCAGCTCGTCGGTAGAGCGCGGCTCACGTCCGAGCATGATCCAGCTAAAGCGCACCTGGGCGTCAACGGCCAGAATCACTTCCGGCAATTGAACCTCACCGATGCGGTGATCCAAAGCCGCGCGCAGCTTGGTCACTTCTGGGTCTTCGTCCTCTGCGGGCAATGGCGACAAATGGAGTTCATCATCCACGCGCAGTACGCCACTGCGGGCTGCAGCGGCCACCGCATCGACACCGGCAGTTACTCTGGCCAGCAAAGGCTTCAAGAAAGTGGCAGCCTTGCTGGGTAACGATAGACGGGCATAGTGTTTCTTGGACTCTGCCTGCCAACGCTCGTCCGTGAAGAACAAGCGCGCACGACCCCGAAAGCTCAGGCTGTGCTCAATCCAGACCGAGCCATTGCGCACCGCGCGGCGCAGGGCAAACAGGGTGGCCACCTCCAACGCCTGAAACGCCCGTTCCCGGTCTGGGCTGGAGATCGAAACCTGCCAGATCATTCCCAGACTTGGTGCCACCACTTCAACTGGCAGCTTTCTGGATCCTTTGAGATATAAAGCTTGCAGCTTGGCAAGGTACTCGATGGCAGGATGCTCGCCGGTGGCCTGCCAGGGCAGCTTTGCAATGGCGACGAGCAACGACCGCACGGGGCGAATTCCATCAATCAATCCCTCGCGGACCAGGGAGGCCCTGCTCGGTGGTTTGCGTTTCTGGGTTTCGGTGATCAAGGCTTCAAGACGGGCACGCAACTCAGCATCTGGCACCGCACCTTGCGCGCTCAAGGCAACAAGTTCGCCGAGCAGCGTTTTGTACATTGCGGCCCAATTGACGGTAGCGGGGACATCGGCGGCAGCCTGACGCCACAGATCGGCGATCCGGCGCTGCACCATAAGGATCAACTGGTCTGTGGTGGTGAACAGGCAATACCGAAGAAAGCATGCGACCTCCACGGTGCGCGCTGGCTCTTTGATCTTGGCTCCGGCTGAGGGCGGCCTGGAGACAAGTCGGCGCGCGTAGCGGCGCAAGATGAGATCGGGGATGTCTGCCAGGTGCTTATGAACGTCCAGCGTGTAAAGCAGGTCGATGCGCTCCAGTACCTCGCTGATTTGGCGGGTTGAGTGTTTCGCCGGTGCAGCCCATAGCCAACTCTGCTGGGTTTGTCCATCTGGGCGCAGCTCTGAAACTGAGGCTCGCCAGCGATCAAGTGTTGCTGGATCAACGCTGGCGGCGATGGCGGTGCCTGTTTCAACTTCAAGCTGGGCAAGTGCCGCCGCAATCAGTGTCCGAATTGCCCGCTCGTGCACGATCACCAGCTTGTTCTTGTACAGCCATTGACGCGCCCGCACGAGTAGCTGATCGCGGTCGGCGCAGCGCGCCACTTCGTCGCGCAGTTCACGTACCAGTGAGCGGCGCTGGTGCTCGCTCATCCACTGGAATCCAAGGACCGTGCAGGCTACTTGTTGGTGATCGAATAGCGTGCGCCCGCGTTCATACATGGCTCTCAGCGAGGCGACTTCTGGTGCTGCAATGCCAAGCTCGTTGCCAAGGTGGCGCCACAAGGCTACTGGAATTACCCGAAAGGCACCGAGCAAACGCCCACTCATGCGCAGGAAACCAATATGGAGCGCCAGACCAAGCTTGTGGGAATCACCTCGGCGTGCATTGATTGCGTCGCGCTCGGCACCATCGAAGGTGAAAAATGCCTTCATCTCGAAGTCGCTGATATCGCGGGGGAGCCCACGCATCCCCAAAAACGTTGTGTGCCAACCCTGCATCGTGAACCTCAAAAGTGGGAGGCCACCATACCCGTTTACAAAGCGAACAGGAAAGTCAATGAAATCAACGGTCTACCCAGACCACCCCCGCGCCAGTGCTAGCTTTGCGTACCGTCACTTATTGCACTGAAAACGAGGAGACCCCGCGTCCGGCACGGGCGTGGCGGTGCCGGGCGGGTTGGCGGAAAGGAAGGTGGAAGCACCGTGCCGGCTGAAGCAGACCTGGCGGGTCAAGTCATCGACGGACAGCTCCCAGGCGGGGCCGGCAAGGGTCAGCAAGGCATCGCGCAGCATCAGCGGACCCAGGCGCAGGTGTGCGGCGGGCAGCGGCAGCGCGTACAGCGTGGCGGCCTCGGCCGCGTCGCAGAGCCGGTAGCCCGAGCGCAGGAGCACATGGCGCATGGCGTCGCCCACGCTGGCATCGAGCATGGGCGGAATCGAGACCTCCACCGCCTGCTGCAAGAGATCACGCTGCGCGGGCTCCGGCACCAGCTCGACCAGGGTGTAGCGGCCGTAGCGGGCCACGGGCACCAGTCGCTGCCCCGAAGCTGGCTCGTCGGGCGGCGCTTCTATATGGTCAGGGGTGGCCGGTGTCGTGGTGCAACCGGACAGCAGGCCGCTGAGCACGGCGAAAATGCAGAGGAAACGAGGCAGAGACGGCGGCATGTGGCACCCCATGGCGACGAGATGCCTTCACCATTGCAGAACTGTGCTGCGCGGGATGCCGGAAATCCGAAACGCGCGGCGCCCCGTTTCCGAGGGAAGTCAGGATGGGTTCGACCCCGTCATTTCGCCGGTGGCGATGGCCCTCGGGTTAGCCGTTGAAGACGCCGCCTGGTCCGGCAAGTGCGGCCGCACCCATTCGATTCGCTCGATGAACCGGCGACATCAGCGGGAGGCCGTAAACCCCAGGATGAACAGCAGCACCCGGGTCGAAGCGGGGGCGCCGACAGCGGACGCCCAGGTGTTCGTAGGATCCCTACACCGGCGAGGTGCTGGGCGGCCGCAAGTGGGGTGCCCTGGCCCAGGGGGTGAATCTCATGCCCTTCATCTATCGCCTGCACTACTCGCTGACCCTGGAAACGGTGGGGCAGTATTTCATGGGCATCGTGGCGCTCGCGTGGACGCAGGACTGCTTCGTCGGGATCTGTCTCATCTTCCCGGCGCCTGCGCGCCACACGAGGAGCAAACGGTGGCTCGGCCGCTGGTGGCCAGCGTGGAAGGTGCGTTGGCCAGGCAGGTCGTACAAGCCGAGTTTCTACCTGCACCGCGCTGGCGGCTTGTGGCCGTGGGCAATTCACTTGGCGCGAGGGACCGCAGCGACGGCCGTCTACCTGCGACCGGCCTCGCGCACGAGATAGCGGTCGAAATACATCACGCTGTCGGCTTTGGACCACACGCCGACACGGCCGGAAAATGGTGCCGGCAACTCGTGTTCCAGCTGGCGCTGCCCGTTGAGCCAGCCCTCGACCCGGCGATCCGCGGCCACCAGCTTCAGCGAGTGCCACGGCCCGGTCGGCGTCGGCGTGTTGCGCACCCATTGCACCGAGGAGCGCTTTCCCTGCTCGTACTTGAACAGCACGAGGTTGTCTTCGAGGCAGTTGGCGCGCAGCACCAGGTAGTCGCCGTTGGGCTTGAGGTTGAAGACGATGCCGGCGGCCTGGTCGATGCGCCCGGCCACGCACTTGAAGCGCAGTTCGATCTCGCCGGCGCGGAAATCGTCGATGCCCTGGGCCACGGCCAGCGGGAAGTAGGCGTAGGCCTGGACGTTGTCGAGGAACTCGGCGTAGCGCTCGCCGTACAGGGCGCGGGCCTTGTCGGCGAGCCCCGCCGAGGCCTGGCCGCGCGCCCAGCCGCGACCGTCCACCACCAGCACGCGCCGTTCGCCATCGACGCCCGTGAGCCACTGTCCCACTGCTGGGACGACGCCCTTCGGCTCCGCGCCGACGGTCTCATTCTCGAACTCGAAGCGCAGCGTGCCGTCGGCCTGCCGCACCGGCGCTGCCGGCCCGGTGGTAGTCGGCGCGGGCGCGGCGCCGGCTTGCGGCAGGTACTCCGGCTGCGCGGGCGGCGCCTCGCCGATCAGGAAGCGGAACGCCGCCCAGGTGCCGGCGGCGGCCAGCAGCACGCCGGCTACGAGCAGCAGATTGCGTCGCGTGCGGGTCATGGCGGCGGTCTCTTACCGGCCCGCCGGCTCGACGCGGTAATCGTCGAAATACACCACGCTGTCGGCCTTGGACCACAGGCCGACGCGGCCCGAGACCGGCTTGGGCAGATCGTGGGTGAGCAGGAGCTTGCCGTTCAGCCAGCCTTCGACCCGGTTGCCTTTGACCGTCAGCTTCATTTCATGCCACTGGCCGCTGGGCGTTGGCGTATTGCGTATCCATTTCACCGATGAGCGCCGGCCCTTCACGTACTGCCATAGCACCAGGTTGTCCTCCAGCGAGTTGGCGCGCAGCGTCAGGTAGTCGCCGTTGGGCTGGACATTGAAGAGAATGCCGGCAGCCTGGTCGATGCGCCCGTCCACGCCCTTGAAGCGCACGGTGATCGTGCCCTCGCGGAAGTCCGCCACGTCGTTCATCACCGCGATGGGGAAGTAGGCGTAGGACTGGACGTTGTCGAGGAACTCGGCGTAGCGCTCGCCGTAAAGCGCCCGCGCCTTGTCGGCCAGCCCCGCCGAGGTCTGGCCGCGCGCCCACTTGGCGCCATTGACCGACAGCCGCTTGTTGCCGGTGTCGTCCACCACGACCCAGTTACCCACGGCGGCGGCGAAGGACTTGGGCTCGGCGCCGACCGTCTCGTTGTCGAAGCCTTGCACCGTCGGCGCGGCGAAGGCCGGAACCGCCAGGGCGGCAAACAGCAGGGAAGCGAGGAAACGCGATTTCATGAGGATTCTCCTTGGATCGAACGAAGATGGATCGGCAGACGCCGCGCCCGCGCGTGGCGCCAGAACGTGAGCAGGATCAGGGCGGGCAGCAGGGCGTAGAACCACAGTTCCGCCGGCCGCGCATCGGCCACCAGCGGATGCCCCGGATACGGCGGTGTCTCGACGGGCGTCACCTGCACGCCGGCCAGTTCATGCAGCAGCGGCAGGATTTCGCGCGGGCTGTTGGAGCGGCTCGTGGCATTGCGCCCTGCATATTCGTAGATGATGCGGCCGTAGCCTTCGTCCCCGGCGGCGCCGAAGACCCCCGCCTTGCCGGTCTCCATCCAGCGCACCGTGAGACCGGGCACCAGGCGCTTGAGCTTCGCCAGCACGTTGCGCTGGTACTCCTGCGCCCGGCTGTCCTCGGGCGCGAGGTAGAGCGAGATGGCGAGTCCCCGGTCCATGCGGGCGAGCGCCGCCTCGTCGGCGGGGTTGAAGCTGTTGCGCCGGTCCTCGCTGACATCGAGCGACAAGTTCAGCATGGATGTCGCCGCCAGCAGCAGGACCAGCACGGCGGCGCCCGCCGCGCCGCGCTTGAAGCGGGCGCTTCGAGAAAGCCCCGGCGGCAGGATGAGGGCGGCCAGTGCCGCGAGCCCCAGCCCGAGCCCCGCCAGGCTCAGACCATGGGCCGCCGGCAGCAGGCCGCGCTCGAACTGCTTGAGGGCCTGGGTCGGCGAAATCTCGCCCAGGGTCTTGAGCCATTCCGGGCCGGTGGCGGCGGCGAAATCGAGCACCCAGAAGCCCAGCGTGAAGGCGAGTGTGACGATGGCGGCGGTGGCCGCCGACTCGGCGAGCGCCGCCGCGAAGAAGGCGATGCCCGCCACCGCCAGCGCATAGAGCGCATGACCGAGGAAGAGATTGGCGGTCTCGGCCGGCGCGAGATGGCCACCCGCGACCTGCCAGAAGACGAGCGCCGAGAGGGGCACGGCGAGGCTCAGGCTCCAGGCCGCGCACACCGCGGCGAGCTTGACCGCCACCAGCGCGGCCGGCGAGAGCGGCCATTGCAGGGCGAGCTTCAACGCGCCGCTCTCCTTGTCCTGGCCCAGGGCGCGGATGGCGACGAAGGGAAACAGCAGCGTGGTGCCCAGATAGAAGGCGCCCAGCGTCGGCACCAGGATGCCGTCCAGCGGCGTCATGCCGCGGGCCATTTCCGGGAATTGCAGCGCCGTGCGGCTCGCCTCGCCGAACAGGCGCACCGCCTCGACAAAGCCGTAGCCGGCGAGCGGCGCCAGCAGGAACAGCATGGCCCACCAGGCGCGGCCGGCAAACAGGCGGCGCAGCTCGTGGGCGAAGACGGCGGCTAATCGTTTCAATTGTCCGAATTGCCGTCCCGCCGGCTCCGACTTTTGTGCGGCTACGCCGCATCCCTCGCTTCGCTCGGGACCGCCGCTTCGCGGCGTCCTGCGCCCTGCGGACTGGTCAGTGTGTGAGTCCAAGAAATACCTCCTCCAGATCGGCGTGGGCCGCGCCCGCCTGGGCCGCCAGGTCCGCGAGCGTGCCCAGGCCCAGACGGCGGCCGGCGTCGAGCAGCAGCAGGCGGTCGCAGATGCGCTCGGCGTCCTTCAGTTGATGGATGGACAAAATCAGTGCCCGCTCGGCCGCCACCTCGCGCAACAGGTCCATGACATGCAGGGTCTGACGCAGGTCGAAGCCGTCGAAGGGCTCGTCCAGGATCAGGATGGGCTGGGGCGTGAGCAGTGCCAGCGCCAGCAGCAGCCGGCGGCGGTAGCCCTTGGAAAGCTCGGAGACCCGTTTGGCCAGCACCGGCTTGAGCTCCAGCCGGCGCACCACCGTCGCCTCCCGCTCGGCACCCAGGCCGTGCAGCTCGCGGAAGAGGCCGGTGGCGCGCCAGACGGGCTGGTCGCTCCAGGGCGCGATGCCGTCGGGCAGGTAAAACATCGCCTCCCGCCGGCGCGCCGCCGGCAGCGGCTCGCCATGAAGACGGACTTCGCCGCCGTCGGCGGGCAGCAGGCCCACCAGGGATTCCATCAGCGTCGTCTTGCCGGCGCCGTTGGGGCCGATGATGCCGAGAATCTCGCCGGGCGACAGATCGAACCCGACATCGTCGAGCACCGTGGCCTCCCCATAGCGTTTACTGATCCCGCGTACCGCCAGCAAGGGCGCCGCCTGGGTCATTTCACGTTCACCTTGCCCGAGACCGGATCGACCTTGAGTTTCACTTCCTTGCCCTGGGCGTCGATGGCTTCGATCTCGTAGACGCCATCCTCGAATTCGAGCTCGACGATGGTCTTGTGACCGGCCGCCTCGACCCCCTTGATGATCTCAGACAAGGGCTTGGCATTGGCGGGGGGGCGTTCATCGCCGAACCAGCCCGCCAGGGCGACGGCGGGAATGGCGAGCAGGGTGGCGATGGTTGCCGAAATCTTGCGCATTTTCATGAAATATCTCCTTTGGGTCGGATGGAAGGGAAAGATCATCAGCGACGGGTATCCTTGGGCAGCACGCGCAGGCGATGGCCCTTGTCCTCGGATACCAGAACGCGCGACATGCTGTCGTCGAACTCGACGTCCAGCGGTTGGTTGAAGCGGGCGGAGACAACCTCGCCATCGGCGAATCGGGCTTCGCCCGTACCCGCCAGGGTGGCGACCGCGCCGTCGGGAGTGACCAGGCGCAGGCGATTGTTGTTGCGGTCGGCCACGACGACGGCGCCATTGGGCAGTGGCGCGACGCCGGTCGGATTGTCGAACCGCGCCGTCGCGGCCGGGCCGTCGGCGTAGCCTGCCTTGCCGGCACCCGCAACCGTCGTCACCTCGCCCGCGGGTGTGACCCGGCGGACGGCATGGTTCAACTGGTCAGGCACCCACAGGCGCCCCTGACCGTCGATGCGCACGTTGTAGGGCTGGTTGAAGCGCGCCGTGGCGCGCTGGCCGTCGGCGAAGCCGGGCGCGCCGTTGCCGGCGAGCGTGTCCACCTTGTCCAGCACGAGATCGATGCGGCGGATGGCGTGGTTGAGGTAGTCCGCGACGTAGAGCGTGGTCTGCGCGGCATCCAGGGCGACACCGTAGGGCTGGTTGAAGCGCGCCGATTTCAGGTCGCCATCGACGAAGCCGGCCGAATCTCCGCCCGCCAGCGTGATGACCGTGCCGTCCGGCGTGATCTTGCGGATGCGGTGATTGTTGCGGTCGGCGACGTAGATGGCCCCGCTACGCTCGACCGCGACGGCGATGGGTTCGTTGAACTGGGCAGTCTTGGCCGGGCCGTCGGCAAAGCCGGCCTTGCTCGTTCCCGCCACGGTGGCCACGGTGCCGTCTGGCCTGACTATCCGCACCTGATGGTTGCCGCGGTCGGCGAAGTAGAGGCTGCCGTCATTGGCGTATGACAGGCCATGAGGCCGGTTGACGCGGCCCGGCGAGCCGTCCGCCGCGCCCGGCTGGCCGTCTCCGGCCAGGGTCCGGACTTCGGGAAACGGCAGGGTCTTGGGGAAAACCGATGCTTCAGGCTCGGCGCCGGCCGCGACGCCGCCGACAGTGAGCGCGGCCACGATGGCCGCAACGAGATACTTCATGGTGTGGTTCCTTCTGGATGTGAGAGGGTTCTTTCGCGGGGCAATGCGATTCGGAAGACGCTGCCCTTGCCCGGCGCGCTGTCGGCCTCGATGCGCCCGCCGTGGGCCTCCACCGCCCAGCGCGCGATGGCCAAGCCCAGTCCGAAACCGCCGCGGCGGTCTCCGTCCTGCCGGCCGCGGGCGGCATCGACCCGGTAGAACCGGTCGAAGAGATGCGGCAGGTGCTCCGCCGGAATGCCCGGTCCCTGGTCCGCCACGGTGATTTCGGCGAGGTCGGCATGCGTGCGGCACGCGATGGCCACCACGGCGTCCGGCGGGCTGTGCTTGATGGCGTTGTCAAGAATATTGACGACCGCCTGCCGCAATACCGCCGGGTCACCCAGTACCATCAATGACGATACCGCGACCTCGATTTGCTGTCCTTTCTCTTCGGCCAGCACGCGCAAATGATTGACGGCATCCCAGGTAAGTCTGCCGAGGTCAAAGGCTTCACGTCCAAGCACGATGCGCCCGCTGTCAGCCCGCGCCAGCATCAGCAGGCTCTGTACCAGTTGAGTTAGTCGATCTGCCTCCTCCAACATCGTGCCGATGGTGTCTCGATAAGCCGCTTCGTCACGCCGTTCCCGCAGCGCTACTTCGCCAACGCTACGGATGACGGTCAGGGGCGTCCGCAGTTCATGCGAGGCCTCGGAGGTGAAGCGCTTTAACTGATCGAAGGATTGCCCCAACCGGGCAAACAGATCGTTGAAGGTGGTGCCGAGACGGCCCAATTCGTCGTTGGGATTGGCGATGGGCAGACGGGCGTCCAAGCGGTCAGCCGTGATGGATTGTGCTTCGTCGGTCATTTTTGCTACCGGAGCCAGAACCCTGCCGGCCAGCCAATAGCCGGAGATTCCAGCAGCCCCAATGGCCAACGGCAGCCCGATGGTGAGCACCCACAGCAAGGATGCCAATTCCCGTTCAACCTGTTCCTCGGGAAATGCCGTGCGAATCACGGCACGAATCCCGTCCACCTCGATCTCCCGCTGCAATACCCGGAGCGATAGACCGCTATCGAGCTTGGCCGAGAAAAAGCCCGGCGCCCGCCGGCCAAAGGGAAGCTCATCAGCAATGCCATTTTTCGCATAACCGCCGGCCAGGCGATAGACTAAGGCGCCATCCGGCAGGTGCACGTCGAGCCACAACATGTTGGCCAAGGTCTCATAGCCATCAACCCGATCGGGCATCCGCCAGAACAACCGCCCGGAGGAGTCACGCACCAACGCCTGTTCGGCGATCTCCACCTCCTGATCAAGGCGATGATCAACCTCGATAACGAAGCGTTCCCGTACTGTGGTGTAGACAAAAACCGCATAGATGACGAGCATCACGCCCAAGGCCGTGGCGTAGATCATCGACAGCCGGGCGCGGATACTTAGGGCGGCCCACCGCCTTGTCAGCAACGTTCCTGTATCGGTTGGCATCGAATGTTCAGAAATTGTGACTTACCCCCAGCGCTAAGGAGGTGTTGGATGCCCCCGTGGGGGTGTGCTCAAGGAAGCTATACGAGGCATTGGCATCGTTCTTGATCCGAGTGAAATACCCATAAATCTTGGTTTTCTCAGTCAAGTTGTAGTTGTAGCCGAGCGTACTTTGCGTAGCGCCGCTATCCTGGCTGCCGGACCAACTGCCGGCGACGCCATAATTGGCATGAAGCTCATGCTTGCCGAATGGATATTTCACCGCGACCCGAGCATAGTTGCGGTGCGAGGATGTTCCACCATCGGGAAGGCTTTGGGCTCTCTCGATCAAGCCAGCGAGCACAAACCCTTTGATTGTCGTGGAGGCGCCGACCGTCCATGCCTTGTTGACGTCCAGATCCCGGCTCTCCGCATATCCACCGGCGATCCTCGATTCTCCAAACTCGTAGGTCACTGCGAATTCGTCATGGCGCGGACTAGACGCATGCTGCTTTCCGTCATCCTTGTCCAGAAAGGCGTGCAGCAACTCGATCTTGACCGGCCCGGAGAGTGGGGCGCGGTAATATACCGACTTCGTCATTCGTCCGCCTGTCGCATCCTCCCAAAGCAGTTTGTCTGATGATCGGCCGCTGTCATGGTTGTGCATGCTAGTTTCATCGTAGGTGGCATGATAGAGGGGGCCCTCCATTCTGCCGAGACGCAACGTCCCGAGCGTCTCATTCCGGATACCCACCCAGTTGTCGCGCGGGTTAAGTATCCACCCCGTGTGATCGCCCTCGGGACGAATACGGCCTTCAAGCTGAATCATTACCGATGTTTCGTCTGAGAGTGCCTTGCCCGCACGCATGCCAAGACGGGACGCATTGTCCACCAACTCGGTTTCTGCATTGCTGCCGCTGATTCTGGCTCGCTCGACCGTAGCATTGATCCGGCCATACAGTGTTGGCTCCCCGAATACTGGCTCCCCCGCCATAACGGGAGTTGCAAGGACGGCGGCCAAGCAAGCGTAGATACCAGGAAACAGTGTTGTTCTATTTGACATGGATAGTGACTCTTGACGATAGGAAGGGGGAAAGTTCCCCCTTCCTGATTCAAAAAATGCTTACTTGCTCTTGGCAGCCTTCTCGGCCAGTTTTTTGGCCTCGGCAATGCTAGCCATCGCCTTCTCCTGATTGTGGAAACCGAGGCTACCGTCGAGCAGTACGAAGTTCAGCTTGCCGCGCGCCTCGTCGGCCAGTTTTTTGGCCTGCGGGTTCTTGGTCGAAACCGACTTCAGCAGTTTTTCCACCTCGTCAATGTCGGCCCGTGTCATGGCCTGCTTTTGCTTGAGCATGATGTCGAGGGTGTTGGTGTCGAAAGCTGGAGTCTGAACACCGGACTGCAACTTCTTGCCTGCGCCTTCATGGCAGGTCGCGCAACTGCTGCGGATGCCCTGGCGCAATTCCATCTCCGGTTTCGCCACCATGAAGGTGTGCGCAGTGACATCCCACGGATGTGGTTTGTCGGCCGTCGGACCGGACCGGTAGCCGTTCTTCGGCATGTGGCAATCGATACACTGCACCCCAGCCTTCTCCATCGGACTGTCCTTGAACATCTCGGCGTTGGGGCGCTTGGCATAGCCGCCGTTGCTATGGCAGGAGACGCACAGTTGTTCGGGCTTCATGCGGAGCTGGGTTTTCTCCGGCTCGCCGTGGAAGGTATGGCAGGTCAGGCAGGTCATGCCGGCCTTGGTGAAGTGCTTGCTCTTGGTGAAGTCCTGCCATTGCTGGCGGTTGCGCTTGGACCAGTCGTTGGGCCAGAAGTAATAGTTCTCTTCCGGGTCAGGCGTGCCCGAATAGTTCCAGAAGCGGCCGCGGGTGGTCATGTCGACATCGCCGGGACGGAAGCCTGTCTGGAAGGCGAGGTCGGGGATCTTCTTGTTGGCGTGGCGCCCGTGGCATTGGGCGCACAACTCGGTCTGTTGCAGGCTGTTGAGATCCTTCAGCGGATGGACGATAGTCGTTGCCTCCGGCGCGAGCTTCTTGCCGGACGCTTTCGCTTCCTCCGCCTCGGCCACATGCTTGCTCGCCGGGCCGTGGCAGCGCTCGCAGCCGACGGCCATCTCGCTCTTGCCGTTCGGCTTGACCTTCCAGTGACCGGCGGCTTCGTCCTTGAAAAAGTCGTTGCCGGTGGTATGGCAGCCCGAGCATTTGCCCTCGGCGAAGCGGTTCTTCGGCAGTTCTTCCATCTTGCGCGGGCGGCCGTCGGGCGTGCCGTCCGGCACCACCCAGTCGTAAGGGCGGTAGGAATTATTGATCCAGTCCTTGTTTTCGACCGACCAGCGCAGTATCCCCGGCAGCAGGTTCTCGCCGACCTTGATCTCGTATTGCTGGTCCCACTTGCCGCCCAAGACCTTGTAAATCTCGTAGGTCTGGTCGTTGGCCGGATTGTCCTTGTCGAGCACGGTGAAGAAGAACTTGTCGCCCTCGCGGTGGGCGCGGACCTGGAAGGTCAGCTTGACCGGCTTGCCGTCCTTGTCCTTGACCGGCTTGCTGTCCTTGTCCTTGGCGGCCACGTCCTTGTAAGTGATGATCCGGTTGTTGAAATCGCCGACGATGACATCGGGGGACACGGCACGTTGCATCTTGGAATGCCAGGTGGCCTTCCATTCGCCGTATTGCTTCTCGTGGCAGGACTGGCAACTGTCGCTGCCGGCATACTTGGCGTCGCCGAAGAACTTCTGCCCCGACTCGACCCGGTGCGCCTCGCGGGCCGCCGACATGGTTTCGGTTGGCGTCAGCGTGGTTTGCGCCGAAGCCAGGTTGATAAATCCGGCCAGGCCGATAGCGACGATGGAATACCGTCCTATCCGTCTTAGCCAGGATGTTGTTGCGATGTTTCTCATGGAAGTCCCCCTTCTACAAGTTTTCGGGAAGTTGTTTCTGCAAAAAATTGGCATGCTGGCGATGGCCTACAGGGCTTCTTCGCGCAGCATGAAACCCACCCCGCGCAGTGTGTGGATGAGTTTTTGGGTATGGCCATCGTCGAGCTTTCGCCGCAATCGGCCGATATGGACATCGATGACGTTATCCAGCGGCGTGGCTCGTTGTGCCGTTTTCCAGACATCCCGGGCAATCATTTCGCGGGAAACCAGGCTGCCCTGATGGCGTAACAGGAACTCCAGCAGCTCAAACTCCCGAGTGGTCAGTTCCAGCGCCATGCCAGCACGGCGGACGCTGCGGGTGACCAGATCCATCTCGACATCGGCGGCCTTCAGGCGCAGCGTTTCCTTTGGCCGCCCGCGGCGGAGCAAGGCGCGGATGCGGGCCAGCAGTTCGTCGAAGGCAAATGGTTTGACCAGGTAGTCGTCGGCGCCCAGGTCGAGGCCCCTGATACGATCTTCCACGGTATCCCGGGCTGAAAGGATCAATACGGGTGTCGATTGACCTAGTTTGCGCATGGCGGCCAGCATCTCCAGCCCGTCGCGCCCCGGCAACATGATGTCCAGGATGACGAAATCGAAGACTGCCGAGGAGATGAGAAAGAACCCATCCTCTCCGGTGGCGGCCAGCGTCACCTCGTATCCCTCGCCGGAAAGACCGGTCTTCAGGGCTTGGGCAACTTTGGGTTCGTCTTCGACAACCAGAATGCGCATTTTGGGCGACCTAATATTGGATTTTCAGTCTACCGATGCCGGTGATTGGGCAAACTGAGATGGGTTACAGGGCGCCAGCCTTGTAAACGCCGGGCACGGGCTCGCCAGTGACTTCGAGCACGCCAACCGCGCCCTTGCCGGCGCGCGACAGGGCGTGGTCCACCAGGAGGTAGCTGCCGGGGTGCTGCACCTTGATCTCGACGATGGTCGCGCCGCCGGGTGCCACCAGCGTGGTCTGCACGTCGTGCTTGAGGCCCGAGAATGAGCCTTCGCTGTACACGGTGTCGAAGATTTCCCCGATGACGTGGAACGACGAGATCTTGTTGGGCCCGCCGACGCCGAAGAAGATGCGCACGGTCTCGCCCACCTTGGCCTGGAGCGTATGGGTCTTGCTCAACGCGCCGACTGCCCCGTTGAAGACGTAATAGTCGGGCAGCTCATTGGCCATCTTCTCGAGGTCGGCCTCCTGATGCACCTTGGCACCGTGCGGCCGGCCGGTGTACATCTCGCCCTGCATCACGTAGTACTCGCGGTCCACCTTGGTGAGGCCACCTTCGGGCTCGACCAGGATCATTCCGTACATGCCGGCCGCGATGTGCTGCGGCACCAGCGGCGTGGCGCAGTGGTAGACGTACAGGCCAGGGTTGAGCGCCTTGAAGGCAATGGTCTTTTCCTGGCCGGGCGCCACCTGTGTGTGCTCGCCGCCGCCATGACCACCCGTGACGGAGTGCAGGTCGATCGAATGGATCATCTTGCTGTCGCGGGCATTGGCCAGCGTCAACTCGACCGTGTCGCCCACGCGCGCGCGCAGCATGGGGCCGGGTACTTGGCGATCGAAAGTCCAGTAGGTGAAGCTGGTGCCGTCATCGAGCTTGCCTGGCAGCTCGACCGTCTCCATGCGGTATTTGAGCGTTTTCGGCGCACGGCTGCCGATGGCGGCGGGCACCGCCGAGGGATTGGCAGCGACGCTGACGGCAGACGGGTCGGCCGCGCGCTGGGGCACCGGCGCAGGAGTGTAGAGCGCGGCCTGGCTCGAATCGGATTTCGCAGCGGGGGGCGTGCCCGCTTCGGCGACCGCTGGTCCGCTCACTTGGAGTTTTCCCTCCATGCCAATCTGCCGATGACCTGGGATCGAGCAGTAGTAGGTGAAGGTGCCCGAGCGCGGCACCTTGAAGCGCAGCGTGGTCTTGCCGGTACCAGCGCTGAATTTCGCTGACGCGACGTTCAGCTCGGGAATCACCAAGTCGTGCTCAGCGCCTTCGCCGCTTTGGAGCGCGATCTCGACCGTGTCGCCCGCATTGGCCGCGAGCGTGGGGTTCACCTGGCCCTTGTCGTCGACGAACACCATCTTGCCATCGACGATGTTGGTGTGCAGCTCGTAGCGCTTGGTAGCTGCAGACTGAACTGCCGAAGTTGCGGGACTGCTCGATGCAGCCAAGTGCGTCGAATGGGCGGCCGGCTGGGCATGCACGGACAAGGCCGTGGTCATGACATAGATGGCGGCGGTGATCACGCCGAAGCAAAAGTTGCGTTGCATGGTGGGTTCCTTGATCTTTTCTGCCGGTGCGGCAGTACTGACTATGCGAACGCCGTGCCAAGAAAAACTTGTTATGGATCAATGAGTAGCAAGATCAATGGTATTTATAGGGGTCTCCTCGTTTTCAGTGCAATAAGTGACGGTACGCAAAGCTAGCACTGGCGCGGGGGTGGTCTGGGTAGACCGTTGATTTCATTGACTTTCCTGTTCGCTTTGTAAACGGGTATGGTGGCCTCCCACTTTTGAGGTTCACGATGCAGGGTTGGCACACAACGTTTTTGGGGATGCGTGGGCTCCCCCGCGATATCAGCGACTTCGAGATGAAGGCATTTTTCACCTTCGATGGTGCCGAGCGCGACGCAATCAATGCACGCCGAGGTGATTCCCACAAGCTTGGTCTGGCGCTCCATATTGGTTTCCTGCGCATGAGTGGGCGTTTGCTCGGTGCCTTTCGGGTAATTCCAGTAGCCTTGTGGCGCCACCTTGGCAACGAGCTTGGCATTGCAGCACCAGAAGTCGCCTCGCTGAGAGCCATGTATGAACGCGGGCGCACGCTATTCGATCACCAACAAGTAGCCTGCACGGTCCTTGGATTCCAGTGGATGAGCGAGCACCAGCGCCGCTCACTGGTACGTGAACTGCGCGACGAAGTGGCGCGCTGCGCCGACCGCGATCAGCTACTCGTGCGGGCGCGTCAATGGCTGTACAAGAACAAGCTGGTGATCGTGCACGAGCGGGCAATTCGGACACTGATTGCGGCGGCACTTGCCCAGCTTGAAGTTGAAACAGGCACCGCCATCGCCGCCAGCGTTGATCCAGCAACACTTGATCGCTGGCGAGCCTCAGTTTCAGAGCTGCGCCCAGATGGACAAACCCAGCAGAGTTGGCTATGGGCTGCACCGGCGAAACACTCAACCCGCCAAATCAGCGAGGTACTGGAGCGCATCGACCTGCTTTACACGCTGGACGTTCATAAGCACCTGGCAGACATCCCCGATCTCATCTTGCGCCGCTACGCGCGCCGACTTGTCTCCAGGCCGCCCTCAGCCGGAGCCAAGATCAAAGAGCCAGCGCGCACCGTGGAGGTCGCATGCTTTCTTCGGTATTGCCTGTTCACCACCACAGACCAGTTGATCCTTATGGTGCAGCGCCGGATCGCCGATCTGTGGCGTCAGGCTGCCGCCGATGTCCCCGCTACCGTCAATTGGGCCGCAATGTACAAAACGCTGCTCGGCGAACTTGTTGCCTTGAGCGCGCAAGGTGCGGTGCCAGATGCTGAGTTGCGTGCCCGTCTTGAAGCCTTGATCACCGAAACCCAGAAACGCAAACCACCGAGCAGGGCCTCCCTGGTCCGCGAGGGATTGATTGATGGAATTCGCCCCGTGCGGTCGTTGCTCGTCGCCATTGCAAAGCTGCCCTGGCAGGCCACCGGCGAGCATCCTGCCATCGAGTACCTTGCCAAGCTGCAAGCTTTATATCTCAAAGGATCCAGAAAGCTGCCAGTTGAAGTGGTGGCACCAAGTCTGGGAATGATCTGGCAGGTTTCGATCTCCAGCCCAGACCGGGAACGGGCGTTTCAGGCGTTGGAGGTGGCCACCCTGTTTGCCCTGCGCCGCGCGGTGCGCAATGGCTCGGTCTGGATTGAGCACAGCCTGAGCTTTCGGGGTCGTGCGCGCTTGTTCTTCACGGACGAGCGTTGGCAGGCAGAGTCCAAGAAACACTATGCCCGTCTATCGTTACCCAGCAAGGCTGCCACTTTCTTGAAGCCTTTGCTGGCCAGAGTAACTGCCGGTGTCGATGCGGTGGCCGCTGCAGCCCGCAGTGGCGTACTGCGCGTGGATGATGAACTCCATTTGTCGCCATTGCCCGCAGAGGACGAAGACCCAGAAGTGACCAAGCTGCGCGCGGCTTTGGATCACCGCATCGGTGAGGTTCAATTGCCGGAAGTGATTCTGGCCGTTGACGCCCAGGTGCGCTTTAGCTGGATCATGCTCGGACGTGAGCCGCGCTCTACCGACGAGCTGCTGATGGTCTATGCCGGCATCATGGCCCACGGCACCAGTCTGACTGCGGTCGAATGCGCGCGCATGATTCCGCAATTGTCTGCCACCAGCATTCGCCAGGCCATGCGCTGGGCGCGGGACGAACGGCGTCTGAGCCAGGCCTGCCAGGCTGTGCTGGAATTCATGCAGCGACACCCGATTGCCGCCACCTGGGGGCGGTCCGATTTGGCATCTTCTGACATGATGAGCATGGAGACCACCAAACGGGTGTGGCAAGCCCGGCTTGATCCTCGGCGCAACACACCTTCCATTGGAATCTACTCCCATGTAAAAGACCGGTGGGGCATCTTCCATGCGCAGCCCTTTGTGCTCAATGAGCGCCAGGCGGGCGTGGCCATTGAAGGTGTCATCCGCCAAGAAAAGCTGGAGACCAGCCAGCTTGCTGTGGATACCCATGGCTACACCGACTTTGCCATGTCACATGCCCGTTTGCTTGGTTTTGATCTTTGCCCGCGGTTGAAGGAACTCAAACAGCGCCACCTCTTTGTGCCACGCGGCACCAAAGTGCCCGCAGAAATCGCTGCGGTGTGCGAAGCCAATGTCGACGTCGCTTTGATCGAAAAGCATTGGGATAGTCTGGTGCACCTGGCAGCCTCGGTCATGAGCGGACAGGGGTAACCTCATTTTTGCTGCCAGCTTTTACGCTGCGACCATAGGGTAAACCCGCCTCCGCTGCTCCCGGCCAATTCTTGACCTTCCAGCAACTATCCGCCAAAGTCTCCGTTCCCGGGAGGCGACATGCTCGGTTTTCACCAGCGCTTTGTTGGCGCAACAACTTTCCCAAAGAACCTGACCGACGTAGACGTCGGCCTGTGCTTTCGCCTGTCTGCCGACGAAGTCAAAAAGCTAAAAGAAAGGTACAAAGAAAACGCCCTTGGCCCGGCTGTTTTGCTGGTCTTTCTCCGGGCCTCCGGCAGGCCCCTGGAAAGTCTGAATGTCGTTCCGTCCATCCTGCTCAAATACCTGTGCGCGGAGCTGCAGATCAATGAGAGGTCCATCGCTACCCTGCGCTCGATCTACCGTCGCCCAGCTACCCTGACGGATCACAAACAATGGGTGCTGGCCAACCTTGCGAACCTCGCAGCGCCGCAAGAAAAGGACTTGGAAGAGCTGAAGGACGCCCTGCGCGCGCTTTCCACAACCGCCGTGAGTGTGGAGGACTTGGTTAAGCGCGCTGAACTTTGGTTGGTCGAGCACCGGCTGCTCATCCCCATTGAAAGAGTTATTCGCAGCATCGCAAATGCCGCCTTTGAGGCGGTGGTTGCGACTGCAATTGAGCTGGTGCGCAGCAAGGTGCCTCCTGCACAGTTGTCAGCGGCAATCAAGAATGTCTTCAGCAGCCGCAAAGGGCGAACCGGCGGAACGATACTCGATTGGCTAAAGGAGCAGCCCGGCAAACACGGGTTGAAATCGCTTTCCGAGGCTGGCAAGAAAATCGACCACTTGAAGACACTTGGCGTTCACGAGTGGCAAATCGATGCCATCGGTGCGGAACGCATCAAGGCCTTTGCGCGCGCCGTGGTCCATCGACCACCGTCGGCAACCCGTGCTCTGGCCGAGGATACCCAGGCACTGGAACTCGCGTGCTTCCTGCGGGCGACCCTGTTGGAATTCACTGACGATGCCTTTTACACAGCAGGCAGACAACTCAATCGGATGATCGGCCACGGCCGTAACCGAGTCCAAACCAAACGCGCCCAGTCGGCTGCGGAGTACGCCCAGCGAGAGATTCGTGTACGCGAGCTTATACATGCCAGCGACACCACCGATCAGCAAAAAGTTCAGGCCCTGCAGGAGATGTACCCGCTTGACCAGGCCACAGCGAACCTGTCAGGTTCGGCGCTCGTGCGTGAGCACTTAGCAGGTGAGCGTTTCGCACTGGGCGCGGTGCTCAGTGCATTTTCCAATGTGGAAATCGAAGGGCCGGAAGGCAACAAGGCATTGGCTCAGGTCAAGGCATTGCGCGAACTCCAGGAGATGGGGGCGAAGGAACTCCCTGCGGAGTTCGACTCTTCGATCACCGACCCGGCTTGGCGCGAACTGATCGATGGCCTCGACCGCGCACGGGCCCTTGGCGCGTTGCAAGCCTCAGCTGCATTGGCCATTCATCAAGGTCTGCGAGGTGGCAGCTTGTGGGTGGACCACAGCTGGAAGCACAAGAACCGCGAAGAATTCTTGATTCCGATGGACGTCTGGGAGCGTGACCGCAAGCAACTTATTGGCGGTCTTGGACTGTATTCGGAGCCAAAGCTGTACCTCAAGGGGGTGCGTCACAACTGCGAAGTCGGGCTGCAGGCCTTGTCCGAGGCGGTTGCGGCGGGCAAGGTCGAGATCAATGAGAACGGCGAGATCAGCCTGCCCAGACTGTCGCCTCAGGACATTGACATGAGTGTCTCGCGCACCCGCGATGCCATTTTCAAGATCATAGGTCCGCAGAAGTTTGAAAACATCGTGATTGAGATCGACGCGAAGACGAAATTCAGTGAGTGCCTGCTGGGTCGCAAAGCCACCTCGGTGCGGGAACTGATTGCCCTTTACGGCGCGGTGTTTGCCATGGGCACCGAGAACGATGTCGCCGGCGTCGCGGCGATCATTCCCAAAGTGGAACTCTCCCACATTGCCTCGGCGATGCGCATCCTGGAAAACTCCGAGCGCGTCCGGCTGGCCAACAGTCGCGTATTGGCATTTCAGGCCGAACACCCCATCGCGGCCCTGTGGGGCAAAGGCGACAAGGGCTCCTCCGACATGATGGCGCTGGACGCAAGCAATCGCCTTTTTAACGCTCGCGTGGATCCCCGGCGGCACACGTTTGCTGTTGGGATCTACACACACATACTCAACAATTACGGCATCTTCTATGACCAGCCCATCGTGTTGAACACCCGGCAGGCCGCAGTTGCGGTACATGGCGCGCACTGGTACAACAAGAACCAACCCGAGGACAAGAGGCTCGCCTGGCTTGCCGTCGACACGCACGGATACACCAATGTGGCCATGGCCACCGCCAAGCTCAGTGGGTTTGATCTGTGTCCTCAACTTTCACGCTTGTCCGAGCGCAAGCTGATGCTGCTCCACGGCATGAAGATTCCGGAAAATCTGGAGCGCCTGAAAGTCAAGTACGTCACCGAGAAGTCAATTGTTGAGGGCTGGGACCAAGCCATGCGAGTCGTCGCATCGCTCCAAATCGGCAGGGTTACCCCGCGCCAGCTGCTTGAACGGCTCGGCTCGCACGCCGCCGCTTCGCCCGTTTTCAAGGCGCTGGATGGATTGGGCCGGCTCTTGCGAACGGTGTTCTTGTGCGACTACTTCACCAACGAGTCCTTCCGCCGGGAAATTCACACTGTCCTGAACCGCGGTGAGTCTGTGCACCAGTTGCAGCGCGCCATCTACTCCGGGCGGGTTGCGCCCAAACGCGGCCGCCGGGAAGATGAAATGACCGCCATCAGTGGCTGCCACGCTCTACTGACGAACGTCGTGATCGCGTGGAACACGCACAAGATGCAAGAAGTGGTCAATCGGTTCGCCAAGGAGAAGCATCCGATCGAGGAAGATTGGCTGGCCCACATGGGCCCGGTGCACTACGCAGGCATCAACTTCCGGGGCACCATGGAATTTCCCGTCGAAGCTTACGTGGATGAACTTTTGGAACGTGTTTCCAGACGCAAAGCGGTCCTTGCTTGAATCTTTTTGTAGGCGCCTCTGATGGCATTTTTGCCGATCTCAAAAAATTCGCCTATTTTTTGGGCAGCTCAATTCAGGTGTCGATTTTTACGGCGGCTCAAATTAGGTTCAATAAAATCAATAACTTACGTCCACCCCCGACTGCATAAAATTTAGGCCGCTCAATTCAGCTGTCGATTTTTACGGTGAGCCGAAATCGGCATTCCGATTGACAGACGTGGTTTCACGCATGAAACCGCAAGAGCCGGTAATTTTGTTACTTGTTTTCGTGCCTATTCATAATTCTACCTTTCGCTTTTTGAGCAACCACTGTTTGGAAAGTCAATCTAAAACTTGGCGGATTCAAGTCTGAAGTGCAACACCTGCCACCGAGTAAGGTCCGCAGATGCAAAGCACCCCAGCCAGGCGTTACCAACAACTCCAGCCTGAAGACCGCGTGACGCTGGCCAGCCTGGTCCAGCAGAAATTCAGCGTTCGCGCCATGGCCCAGGTCCTGGGGCGATCACCGAGCACCATCAGTCGAGAGTTGCGCCGCAACGCACAGCCCGCAGGCTACGCCAGCGCCTGGGCGCGCACCTGCGCACAGCGGCGGCGCCTACAGGGCCGCCCACCGAGCAAGCTCCACAGTGATGGCATCCTGTTTGGCCTGATGCGCCACTTCCTGTGCGAGCGCTGGTCACCCGAACAGATTGCCCTGACACTGGCCCGCATCTTCCCCAAAGGCCATGAGCATCGCGTGTCACACGAGACCATCTACAACTGCATCTACGCCCAGCCAGTAGGCGAGCTCAAGCGCGAACTCATCGCCACCCTGCGCCACGCGCACAACAAGCGCGTGCCCCGCAGCAAAGGACAAGACCGCAGAGGTCAGATCCCTGACATGGTGAGCATCCACATGCGCCCGCCCGAGATTGAGGATCGGCAGTTCCCCGGCCACTGGGAAGGCGACCTCATCAAGGGCGCGGCCAACGCCAGCGCGGTGGGCACCCTGGTCGAGCGCACCAGCCGATTGCTCATGCTCGTCAAGCTGCCCGAGTTCAAACCCGCCAGCGCGGCCAATGTGATGCAGGCCTTCACTGACAAGCTGCTGGGCATTGCCGCGCCCATGCGCCAGAGCATGACGTACGACCAGGGCAGAGAGATGGCTATGCACAAGGAGCTGAGCCGCCGCACAGAGATGGCGGTGTACTTCTGTGACCCGCACAGCCCTTGGCAACGCGGCTCCAACGAGAACACCAACGGACTTGTGCGTCAGTACCTGCCCAAAGGGACTGACCTCTCAGGCTACAGCCAGGAGCAGCTCGATGCCATTGCCGATCAGATCAACAACCGACCTCGTAAGGGTCTGGGCGTACGATCCCCGCTAGCGGTCTATCGAGAGCTCCTGCTCAACAGCCCGCAGCAATCCACCCTCGTTCATTGAACCCCAGGGTGTTGCACTTCAGACTTGAATCCGCCCTTGGAAAGGAGAGGGCCCTGCAATTGGTTGAAACTTGCTAGCGGTGCGCGGAGCCCGGACAATGGCACATTAAAAAATCCAAGGAGATCACATGCAAGGCGACGCCAAAGTCATTGAACACCTGCAGGCCCAGCTCAAAAACGAGCTGACGGCCATCAACCAGTACTTCCTGCACTACCGGATGTACAAACACTGGGGCCTGGACAAGCTGGCCAAGAAGGAATACGAGGAATCCATCGGCGAAATGAAGCATGCCGACAAGCTGATGGACCGCATCTTCGTGCTCGAGGGCCTGCCCAACCTGCAGGACCTGGGCAAGCTGATGATCGGTGAAGACGTGCCCGAGATCCTGAACTGCGACCTCAAAAGCGAGCAAGGCGCCCAAGCCACGATCAAGGACGGCATTGCGCATTGCGAGACCGTGCGTGACTATGTCTCGCGCGATCTGCTGCAGGAAATCCTCGACGACACCGAAGAACACATCGACTTTCTGGAAACCCAAATCGATCTGGTCGACAAAGTCGGCATTCAAAATTACCTGCAAAGCCAGACGGGTGAGGTTAGCTGAGCGCCTGCTTCCCCATTCTCGAGAAGCCCGATTCGGCCGGGGGTGATCTTGATTGATGGGCGTTGACAAGGTTATGGGCCGGGGTTCCAGCGCACAGGGCTCTTTTCGCTCGCTTGGTGTTGGCAGCGCTGGCCTGGACCCTCTTCACGCGGCCCACCCAAGCCGGTTTCGCCGTGGGCAAGCTCTGCGGGCGTAGTTGCAGGCCATCCTTCTTGCGAAGCAATTGACCCAGTTGCCCTCGCAACTTCCCGCATTGCCTTTGCGTTCGCCAATGCGCCACCGATGCGGTGGGGCCGGCCTTGCTCAGCCGCGATTTTTTGATCAAGCCGTTAAGCCTGATCGGCAAGCATGCGCCATGCATGCGCCAACGCTTCTTGAATTGAGCATCTTTTGCAAAAAAGACATGCTATCATTAAGTAATGCGAATCATTCCTATTTGCAGTCGTAGATGTGCCATGCGTTTGTCCGGAGGGGCAGGCCTCATTGGTGTCAGAAAGCTTTCAAAACAACCAATACCTGGAGAAAAATGCGTAACTTTGCCCGCCATCCCGTACTAGTCGCCATCCACTTGATGCTTGCTTCCGTTGGGGCGAATGCTGTGGCTGCCGAGGTAGCTGAAACGGCGAAGGAAACTTCGCCAATAGCGACTCTGCCAACGGTGCATGTCACCGCTGACTGGCTGGGTGCACCAAGTTCCAGTGCCGCGAAGAAGCACCCCGGCGCCCGCTCCGTCATCAGCGAAGATGACCTGGCAAACACCGGTGCACGCTCCCTGGATGAAACCCTGCGGCAAGTGCCCGGTGTGACTGTCCTCGACGAGAGTGGTACGGGTATATTGCCGAACATCGGCGTGCGCGGCCTCAATCCGCTGCGCAGCGAACAGGTGCTGTTGCTGCAGGACGGCATCCCGATGACGCTCGCGCCCTACGGCCAAACCGGCGCCTCGCTGTTTCCTCTCACGCTCAATGCTGTCGAGGCGGTGGATGTGGCGCGCGGAGGCGTGGCGGTGCACTACGGCCCCAACAACGTCGGCGGGGTGATCAACTTCGTGACCAAGCGCATTCCGGTGAAGCCTTCGTTCACGCTCAAGGAGACGCTGTCCATTGCCAAAAACGGCCGGATATTGAGCGACAGCTACGCGAGGGCCGGCGGCTTCGTCAGCGACCGCTTGGGGCTGCAGGTGCAGGCGAATGTGATCGACGGGCAGGGCGAGCGCGCACATTCCGACACCTCAACCCGCAACCTGATGCTCGATGCCGACTGGCTTGTGAGCGATGCGACAGAGATCAAGGCGGGACTGCAGCGTTACACGACCCGTAACGAACTGCCCGGCGCGCTCACCCCGCGAGCCTATGCCCAGGATCGCACGCAATCGACTCGCCCGCAGGATCGTTTCGATGGCGACACCACGCGCGCCTACGCGACTTACACGCATCAATTCGGCGATGGCACCGAACTCAGCTGGAACAATTTCGGCCATCGCAGCCTGCGCACCTTCGCCTTCGGCAACGCGAGCAACGCCGACACGGCATCCACCCAGCGGCAGTCATCGCCGCGGGAATTCTGGGTGTACGGCACCGAGCCCAGGTTAAGCTTCGACATCAATGGGCCGGTCAAGCAAAAAATCATGCTTGGCATGCGCTACATGCGCGAGGAGGTGGACTACAAGGCTGACAGCACCACGCTGGCCAGCGGCGCCTACAGCGTCACCCGCGACTGGCGCTTCGAAAACGACGCTTACGCGACCTACGTCAGCGACACCTTTTCGTTGCTGAACGGCAAGCTGAAGATCACCCCGGGTGTGCGTCACGAGGATGTCAGGCTTTCCTACCGTAACAACGCCACTGGCGTGCAGACGCGTGACACGACCAAGGACTGGCTGCCGGGCCTGGATGTGGGCTATCAGGCGAGCAACGATGTGTTTTTGTTTGCCAATGCGCACAAGTCCCTGCGACCGGTCCAGTTTACCCAAATCACCTTCGGCGGCGACCTGGCGGCAGAGCGTGCGAAAAACCTTGAAGCCGGCGCGCGCTGGGCCGCGACGCCCGAGCTGGATCTGGCGCTGACGGGGTTTCGCTTCCAGTTCGACAACAAGCTGGAATTTGTCAACGCCACCGTCGGATTCCGCAACCTCGGCCAGGCGCGTCACCAGGGTGCGGAACTTGAGATGAAGTGGCGACCCCAGGCGGTTCGTGGGCTCGAGTTCAAGACCGCCTACACGCGGGTGGACACCGAGCAGCAGTCCGGTTCGTTCAAGGGCAATGAGCTGCCCTACGCGCCGCGCCACCAGCTGGCGCTGGACACCACTTACCGAAGCCAGGGCTGGACCTGGAACCTGAACGGGCATTACCAGAGCGGGATGTTCAGCGACGGCGCCAACACGGTCGCCGAGAACGCGAGCGGCTCGGTCGGCCGGATCCCGTCCTACTGGCTGTGGAATGCGCAGGTCGGCTATGCCTTCAAGTGGAACGGCACGCGCATGAAGGCCGGTCTTGCGCTCAACAACCTGTTCAACCGTGACTACTACTTCCGCGGGGTCGACTACAGCCAGGGTCGCATGCCGCAACCGGGCCGAGCGGTTCTGGCGAGCCTGCAGATGGATCTGTAAATACACACAAGACAAAGGTTGACCGTGCAAAATATGATTGTGCTGGCCCATGTGCCCACCGATTCGGTGAACGAGGGCTTCCTGCCGGCGGCCAGGTCGCTCGGCCTGTCGGTGACCTTGCTGACCGACTGTGCCGACGCGCATCGCGCGCATTTCGCCAGGAGCGGGCTGCCGGCCTATCCCGACGACATCCTGTCCTGCGATGTGTTCAACCCGCTGGCGGTGATCGATGCGCTGACCCAGCGCGCGGTTCGTCCGGCCGCGATTTTTTCGAACAGCGACCATCTGCAGACCAGCACCTCGGTGGCGGCCGACTATTTCGGCCTGCCCCGCAAGGACTGGCACACCACCTACCGCGCCAAGAACAAGGCGCAAATGCGTGTCCACCTGCAGGCGCTGGGTATCGACACGCTGTGGCACGCGACGGTCTGCGACCCGGCCATGCTCAGCGCGCTGCCCGAGGTGCCGTTCCCGGCGGTGGTCAAGCCGCGCGAGGGCGTGGCCAGCCTGCAGGTCAGCCTCGCCCGTGATCGCGCGGAACTGCAGTCACAGTGCGCGGCCGTGTGGGCCGATCATCCGGGCCGGCCGATGCTGATCGAGGAGTACATCGATGGTCCGCTCCACACGCTGGAGACGCTGGGCGACGGCAAGTCGCTGGTGGTGCTGGGCGGCTTCCAGGTGCGACTGTCGCCACCGCCGCACTTCATCGAGCACGAAGCCGTGTGGGTGCCCGGCCCGCCGCAGGGCGAGGCGGCCCGCGTGCTCGAGATCGTGTGCGCCTTCGGCGTCGGTTTCGGCGCCTGCCACACCGAGTTCGTGATGAGCTCGCGGGGGCCGCGCCTGATCGAGATCAACTACCGCAACATCGGCGACTACCGCGAGTTCCTGCTGCAGGACGCGCTGGACATGGCGCTGTTCGAAACGGTGCTGCGCCTTTATCTGGGTCAGCCGCTGCCTGCGCTGCAACTGGCCGATCGTGCCGCGCACATCCGCTATTTCGTGGCCTGCGAAGCGGGGACGGTGGCCCGGGCGCCGGCGGCCTTCGCCGAGCGCGGCGACGCGGTGCGCCTGACCTACCAGCCGCTGCGCGCGGTCGGCGATGCGATCGCGCTGACCCACTCGAACAAGGACTACCTGGGCGTGCTGCGCGGCGCCGGCCCTGACGCCGGTACGCTGGCCCTGGCCATGGACGCTGCCGCGCAGCGCCTGTCCTGGGAGATCACGGCATGAACCAACGCGCCATGGAAGGACACTGCCAGCCGGACGCCGACGCAAGCTATGTCTGCACCCGCGTGGTCGACGCCCTGCTGCGCGAGGACGTGCGCGGCTGTGTCACGCGCGCCCGCCTGGTGCGCGGCGAGGAACTGCCTGCCCGCACTGACTTTTCACTGACGCAGCGCTGGCTGGAAATTGGCCACTTCGGGGCAGGACGGATGTGGATCCCGGTCACGCCGGAGCGTTTCATGCAAAGCTGGCGGCTGACCCGGCTGCCGCTGCTGGTCGAGGAGGGCGGCCAGGTGCAGCCCTTGTTCCATGTGGCCGACATCCTGGCGAGTTTCAGTGCCGGGGCGGACAGCGACACCCGCGCGCGTTTTGCCGACTTCGAGCGCGAATGCGCGGCGGCGGTAGAACACCGCCATGCGGCCGAGGCGGCGCGGCGTGACTGGTTCGAGGCGGGGCCCGGGCACGAACCCGTTCACTGGCACGAGCGCATGCTGCGCTACGACCGGCTGGCGTCCTACCTGGACCATCCGCTCTATCCGACCGCGCGCGCCAAGCTGGGCTTCGAGGTGGCGCACCTGCGCCGCTATGCACCGGAATTTCCCTGCGCCTTCGAATTGAACTGGCTGGCCGTGCCGCGCGCGCTGTACCACCCGAGCGGCGATCGCCTGCCGCCCGGCTGGCCTGGTTTTTCCGACGTCGGACTGCCCGACACACTGGCCGCGGACCATGCGCTGGTGCCGGTGCACCCGTTCGTCTGGCAAGGCGAGCTGGACGCCTTCCTGGCCGGCAGCGGCCTGAGCGAGCAGGTGATCCGCGCCCCGCGCAGCCATTTGTCGGTGACACCCACGCTGTCGGTGCGCTCGCTGGTGCTGGCCGAGGCTCCGGCCTGGCACCTCAAGCTGCCGCTGACCATACGCACCCTGGGTGCAAAGAACATTCGCACCATCAAGCCCAGCACGATTCGCGACGGGCAGCGCGTGCAGGACCTGCTGGGCGCGATCGCCGAGCGCGAGCCGGCCATCCGGGGACGCCTGTTGCTGACCGCCGAGGACACCGGCGCGCACGTCGATGGCAAGACCTTCCTCGGCTACATCGTCCGCCGCTACCCCGAAGCCGCCCTGCGGCACGCCACGCTGGTTCCGGTGGCGGGCCTGCTGGCGCCGAGTCCGGCCGGCGGCTGCGTGGCCGAAGAGCTTGCGGCGCGCTTTTACGGCGGTGATACGGTGGCGCTGTTCGACGACTACCTGGCGCTGACGCTGCGCCTGCATCTAACCCTGTGGGTGCGCTATGGCATCGCCCTGGAGTCGAACCAGCAGAACTCGGTGCTGGTGTTTGCCGACGAGGCGCCGCGGCTGCGGCTGCTGCTCAAGGACAACGACGCGGCGCGCCTGCACCGCGCCCGGCTGGAACGTGTCGCGCCAGCGCTGGCCGCGCACATCGAGGCCCTGGAGGACGCGCGCCTGGTGGTCGACCACGACCTGCCGCTGGCGCAGATGTTCACCACCATCACGCTGCAGCTGAACCTGGCGGTGCCGACCGAGGGGCTGGCCGGGTGCGTGCCGGGATTCAACCGTGAACAGACCTATGCCCGGCTGCGCGAGCGTACGGCCGCCATCCTCGACGAACTGGCGGCCGAGGGGGAGGACGTGGCGCTGGCGCGCCAGACCCTCCTCGACGACGACTGGCTGTACATCAAGTACCTGCTGACCGCGGCGACCCTGCTCGACAAGAGCGCGACCGGCGCGGCGGACGTCAACAAGTTCTATGGCAAGAGCGCGCCCAACTTCCTGAAGGCCGCATGATGACGCCGCCGCCTGTGCCGCGCACCATCGTGCTGGCGGTGATGGCGGGCCATTTCGTGGCCGCTTTCGCCGCGCTCGGCATGCCGCCGTTCTTCGCGCTGATCCTGGAGCAGTCGCTGCACAACGAGGCGCGCTATCTGGCCGGCTGGTTCTACGTGGTGCCGACCGCGTTCGCCGCGCTGAGCAGTCCCTGGTGGGGCCGGCTGGCGGACCGTTATGGCAAGAAGAGGCTGCTGATCCGCGCCCAGCTCGGGCTGGCCGCCAGCTTTCTGCTGGCCGGCTTTGCCACGAACACCTGGGTGTTCTTCGCGGCACTGGCACTGCAAGGCGTGCTGGGCGGCACCTTTGCGGCCTCCAATGCCTACCTCGCGACCATCGCCAGCGGTCCGGCGCTGGCACGCGGCCTGACCGCCATGCAGTGGTCGGCGCGCGCCGCGCTGGTGGCCGCGCCGCTGGCGCTGGGACTGGCGTTGCAGGCGGGCGCCAGTTCGCCGATCGAAATGTACCGCTGGCTGGCACTGCTGCCGCTGGCCGCCGCGGCGCTGGCCGTCTGCCTGCCTGCGGGCGCCGCAGCGCAGAAAACGCCAGCCGCGCACGACGCTGCGGCGGTGGCCGAGGCCACGCCACGGCAGGTCTATGCGCTGCAGTTCGCCTTTGTGTTCGCGACGGTGGTGACCTTTCCCTACTTCGCGCCGCATGTGCAGCAGCGCTTCGCCGGACTGTCCACTGGCATGGCCGGCCTGTTGTTCGGCCTGCCGCATGCCGTCTACCTGCTCGCGGCGCTGCCGCTGACCCGCTGGCTCGCCCGCGGCAGGCAGACCGTCATCCTGGCTGCGGCGTTTGCCGCGCTGGCGCTGTGCCTGGTGGGCCAGGCCCTGGCCGGCTCGCTCGCCGCGCTGGTCGCGTGGCGGCTGGTGATGGGGCTGGCGATGACAGCCGGTTTTATTGCGCTGCACGGGCTGATCGCCGGGGTTGTGCATGGCAGCAGCGCCGGTCGCGCCTTCGGCTGGTTTGAAAGCAGCTCCAAATGGGGCGCGGTGGCGGCAGGCCTGTCGGCCGGCTTCGTCGCCCAGGCTTTCGGTCTGGGCGCGCCGTTTTTCCTCGGCGCAGCCATGGTGGCCTGCGCCGCGGCTTACCTGACACTGGCGCCGCGCCACCGGTTGCGCGCCAGCACGTGACTCATCCCTACCCAGGAGAATCCATGCAACACACATCCAATGCCCAGCGCGCCGAACTGACGAGCCCGGCTGCACACGAAGCCGGCCAGCGCAGCCAGGAGACGCTGCTCAACTGCTATTGCCGCGAAGTGGCCGGTCCCGCCGGCGAACTCAGCGTCGGTCCGCTGTTCTGGCAAAACGACTGGCCGGCCGCGGTCAAGATGGCGCTGCAGCGCGAAGGCGGCCAGGTGCTGCATGTGCAGCTGCCGCACACTGGCGAGCGCTTGCTGGTGGTGGTCGCGGCGGCCTCGCTCACCGGCAACTACCGCTACCGTTCGCCGTTTTTTCACAAGGCGCCCGGCAAGCCCTGGGCCCTGCTCGACTGGGCGGCGCAGGCGGCGCTGCTGCTGCGCGAGATGGCGCTCAGGCACGGGTTGCCGCCCAACACCGAGCTGATGGAGCAGGTTTGCAACAGCGTGGCCATGACCACGCGAGCACTGTTGTGCCCGCCGGCTGCGCGCCTGCCCGCCGACCCGGTCGAAGCCTATATCGATTCCGAGCAGTCGCTGGTGTTCGGCCACCCCTTTCACCCCGCGCCGAAGAGCCGCCAGGGTTTTACCGACGGGGACCTGGGCTGCTACTCGCCGGAGCTGGGGGCGTGCTTCCCGCTGCACTACTTCGCGGTGCGCGCCGAGGACGTCGTGCAGCAGTCGCTGCTGGGGCAGCGTTGCGAGGAGGTCGTCGCGGCGGGCGCGCCGGCGGTCGAACCCGGTTGCGTCGCGGTCCCGGTGCATCCCTGGCAGGCGGGCCACCTGCTGACGCACCCGCTGGTCAGGCAGGCCATCCACGAGGGCCGGCTGCGCCACCTCGGCGCACATGGCGCGCCGTTCTACGCGACCTCGTCGGTGCGCACGCTGTACCAGCCAGGCAATCCCTATTTCTACAAGTTCTCGCTGAACGTCCGGCTGACCAACTGTGTGCGCAAGAACGCCTGGTACGAACTGGAAGGGGCGACCCAGGTGAGCCGCATCATGCGTGGGTTGCTGCCCGGGCTGCAGCGCGAGTTTGCCGGGCTGGAGGTGTTGGAGGAGCCGGCCTTCCTGTCGGTTGACCTGCGCAATGCCGACCCGGCGGGCAACCGTGAGGTGACCGAGGGATTCGGCATGATCCTGCGCCGCAACGTCGAGGCCTTGCTGCGGCCCGGCGCAACCGCCTTGCTGGCTGGCGCGCTGTTCGGCAACCATGTGTACGGTGAAATGCGCATGCGCCATCTGCTCGGCGACATCGCCGCACGCGAGCGCAGCCCGCTCGCCAGCGTGACCGAGCGCTGGTTTTCCGACTACGTCGCACAGCTGATGTACCCGGTGCTTCACTGCTATTTCGCGCACGGACTGGTGTTCGAGCCGCATCTGCAGAACGTGCTGGTCGGGTTGCAGGCAGGCTGGCCATGCCAGCTGTTCCTGCGCGATTTCGAGGGCGTCAAGCTGCTGCCCGGGCACTACCCGGCGCAGGCGCTGAACGAGATCAGCGCGCGTGCGCGGGAGGCGCTGTGGTACGACGAGGAGCAGGGCTGGAGGCGCATCGGCTACTGCCTCTTCGTCAACAATTTCGCCGAGGCCATCGGCCAGCTCTCGGCCGACCAGCCGGCGCTGCAGCCGAGGCTGTGGGCCCTGGTCCGGCATCACCTGCAGCGCTACCAGGCGCAGTGGGGCAGCCCGGCCTCGGCGCGGCGCATCAACGCGTTGCTGGCCGGGGAACCCTTCCCCGGCAAGACCAATCTGAGCAACCGCTTTTTCCAGCGCGCCGACCGCGCATCCACCTATGTGCCGGTCGGCAACCCGATCGCCGCCGCGGGCGAGGGCTCCCCATGGAACTGAGAGTGGACACGGTGGCGCGCCACCTGAGGGCGGCGCTGGCTGACGCCACGCAACCGCTGTGCGCCTACCTCTATGACCTCGAGGCGCTGCGCCGGCACAGTCAGGCCGTGGTCGCGGCGCTGCCCGCAGGCTGTGAGCTGTTCTACGCGATCAAGGCCAATTCGGACCTGCCCATCCTGCGGACGCTGGCACCGCGCGTGGCCGGCTTCGAGGTGTCTTCGGGCGGCGAGTTGGCCTGGGTGCGCGAGCATTTCCCCAGCACGCCGCTGATCTTCAGCGGCCCCGGCAAGACCGACGCCGAGCTCCGGCTGGCGCTGGACAGCGACGTCGAGGCCATCCACGTGGAAAGTCCGCACGAGCTGCAGCGGCTCGCCTGGCTGGCCAAGGCGGCCGGCAAAACCGCTCCCGTGCTGCTGCGCGTCAACCTGCCGCTGCCCGGGCTGGCCGCGACGACGCTGATGATGGGTGGCAAAGCGACACCGTTCGGCATCGCCGTCGACCAATTGCCCGCCTGCCTGGCCAGCCTGCGCGAGGCACGGGGCCTGCGCCTGCGCGGCTTTCATTTCCACCTGCTGTCGCACCAGCTCGACGCCGCTGCCCACGTCGAGCTGATCGCCGCCTACCTCGAGCAGGTCGAGCGCTGGTGCGGGGCGTACGGGCTCGACATCGACCATGTCAACGTCGGCGGCGGCATCGGCGTCAACTACCGGCAGCCGCAGCAGCAGTTCGACCTCGCGGCCTTCGGCGCCGGACTGCAGCGCTTGCGGGCAAGCCGGCCGGGCCTGCCGCGCCTGCGCTTCGAATGTGGCCGCTACATCACGGCCGCCTGCGGCTATTACGCCATGCAGGTGCTGGACCTCAAGCACACGTTCGGCCGCGACTACGTGGTCGCACGCGGCGGCACCCACCATTTCCGCACGCCCTACGCGCAGGGCCACAGCCATCCGTTCCACGTCCTGCCGGTCGAGCACTGGCCGTATCCCTGGGCCCGGCCCGAACTGCGCGACGCCACCGTCCACGTGGTCGGCCAGCTGTGCACGCCCAAGGATCTGCTGGCCTTCGACGCGCCGGTGGAACGGGTGCGGGTGGGCGACCTGCTGGTCTTTCCGTATGCCGGCGCCTACGCCTGGCACATCTCGCACCATGACTTCCTGCGCCACCCGCATCCGCAGCACTGGTACCTGCCGATGGAGCACGCCGATGCTGCGGACGAATAAGCTCAGGGCCCGGCTCGAAGCGGGGCAGCGGGTGTACGGCCTGCTCAATTCGATTCCCGCGCCGCTGCTGGTGGAAATGATCGGTTACGCGGGTTACGACTTCGTGATCCTCGACCTGGAGCACGCGGGCGTCAATCCGCAGACGCTGGAGAACATGATCCGCGCCGCCGAGGGCTGCGGGCTCACGCCGCTGGTCCGGGTGCCGGGCGTCGAGCCCAAGACCATCCTGCGCGTGCTCGACACCGGCGCCCAGGGCATCGTCGTGCCCTGCGTGCAGGACGGCGAACAGGCGCGGCAGGCGGTCCTGGCGAGCCGCTACCACCCGCTGGGTGAGCGCGGCATCAGCGGCGGCCGCACCACGGGCTTCGGGACCCTCGGCCTGCAGGATTACATGGCGCTTGCCAACCGCGAGATCATGGTGGTGGCGATGATCGAGGACAGGGCTGGCGTCGAGAACATCGACGCCATCGCGGCCGTGCCCGGCATCGACATGATTCTGGAGGGCGCGGTCGACCTGTCCCAGTCCCTGGGTGTTCCGGGGCAGGCGCAGCATCCCGACGTACAGGCGGCGATCCACCGCGTAGCGGCGGCCTGCTCGTTACACAAGGTGCCTTTCTGTGCCATTCCGCGAGCCGACGGCCAGCATGAAGCGTGGTCCGAGGCTGGTGTCAGGGCATTTCTGCTCGGCGACGACCGTGGCCTGGGCTTTCGTGCGCTCAAGGCGCATCTCGGCACCTGCCGGCCTCCTGAAGGCGTGGAAATAGTGCGAGCGATGCCAACCCAGGCCAAGGTAGGTCGGCCTGGCACCTGAGCGCGGAGCGGGATGGATCGTATCGAAGGGCCTGCTGTTTTCTTTGGAGGAGGCACAGCTTCGCGGCTACGCGCTCCTTGCCCTTGATGGCCGCCGGAGGCGGCGGGCGGAACACCCCGCCTGGCCTGTGGCGCAGCCGTGTCGTTCTCTGCGGCAGACATTGCGCAAATCGATGCGAGTGCTCCGCATAGTGTTTTCGGTGAGGATTCACGATAGAATAGAGAATGCAAGTGAGAATCATTTGTATGTCACTGGGTGGCCAGCCCGCCTGTTGTGGCATCACGCAGCCGCACAAGTTCATTGAAAGAGAAATAAACCCATTCGACAGTTCAGGGACGAGGCACACCGCACCCGACTCACACGCGGTCTGGTCCAGTCCGCGCGTCGAGGCGAACCACCGAGGGCAGATTCCGGTCATCTGGACACGGCGAGACGCACATCTGAATTTGAGCGAGGAACGATTAAATGAACGCACGTTGCGTACGAATTCTGCTGCCGGCGCTGACGCTGGCAACCGCGTGGCTGGCGCCTGTCCGCGCCGAGATACGCATCCGGCACGCCCAGGGCGAGCTGGTGTTGCCGCAGCCGCCCAAGCGCGTGGTGGCGCTGGAGTTTTCCTTCGTCGACGCCTTGGTGGCTGTCGGCATGGTGCCGACCGGTATCGCTGACGACCGGCAGCCCGAACGTATCATCGGGCCGCTACGCGACGCAGTGAAGGGCTATGCCTCGGTTGGCAGTCGCTACCAGCCAAGCCTGGAGGCGATTGCCGCGCTCAAGCCCGACCTCATCATCGCAGACCAGCGGCTGCACCAGGCGGTGTACAGCGAGTTGCAGGCCATTGCTCCGACATTGGTCGTCGACGTTCGCTCCTCCACCTACCAGGAGGACCTGGAGACACTGCCGGTGGTGGCGCGAGCGCTGGGCAAAGAGGAGCAGATGCGGCAACGGCTGCGGCGCCACGCGGAGGTGATGGACAAGTACGCCCGCTCAATAGAGAACGATCAGAAGCTCACTGCGGTGTTTGGCGTCTCCAGCGACAAGGGCAGTTGGCTGCATACCGAGGCGACTTATGCTGCCGGAGTGCTTAAGCGACTTGGTTTCGACACACCACTGAAGCACGGTCGCAATCGGATGGGGTCCGAGCCTTACGTCAAAACAGGACTGGAGCAATTGTTGGCGGTCAACCCAGACATCCTGCTGCTCGGGCGCTACAGCCAGCCAGCCCAGATCGACAGCTGGGCGAAAAGTCCGCTGTGGCGCGGGCTGAAGGCGGTACAGAA
Organism: Alicycliphilus denitrificans; assembly: GCF_044792555.1. Classification (GTDB taxonomy): domain Bacteria; phylum Pseudomonadota; class Gammaproteobacteria; order Burkholderiales; family Burkholderiaceae_C; genus Alicycliphilus; species Alicycliphilus denitrificans_A. The sequence continues at coordinate 211,582 of NZ_CP126239.1, read as the reverse complement.
TAAGCGTGTGTACTGGGTGGACGGCAATATATGGGCGCGCTCGCGCGGCCTGATTTCCGCCGAGCTGATGACGGCGCAGCTGCATAGCCTGCTGCGGCAATGACGCGAGCGCTGCTGGTCTATTCGCTGACGCTGCTGGCGCTGTTGCTGGCGGCCTGGCTGTCGCTGCTGGCGTTTTCCGAGCACCCCCTGATGCTGTCAGGGCTGTGGCGGGGCGACGACATGTCGGCGCTGATCGTGCGCGACGTCCGCCTGCCCCGCATGTTGGCCTGCGCGTTGGTGGGCGTGGGGCTGGGGATGGCGGGCAGTCTGCTCCAGGCCGTGACCCGCAACGCGCTGGCTTCCCCCCACGTGCTGGGCATCAACCAGGGCGCGGGACTGTTCGTTGCGCTGTCGCTGGGCGTGCTGCAGCGCTGGCAATTGCCGACGTTGGCGATGGCCTGCGCCGGCGCAACGCTGTCCGGCGCACTGGTGATGTTACTTTCCGGCCTGCACCGCGGCCGGGCCAGCGGGGTGCGACTGGTGCTGTCCGGTGTGGCGTTGTCGTCGCTGCTTGCGGCGATGACTGACGGCGCGGTGATGCTCAACGACGAGCTGGGCGTCAGCATCGTCGCCTTCATGGCCGGCTCGGTGGACGGCATGACCTGGCAACAGGTCGCCGGGCTATGGCCGTGGGTTCTTGGCGCCACCCTGGGCGCGCTGTTGCTCGCCCACCCGCTCAATTTGCTGCAATTGGGCGATGAAGCCGCTCACGCCCTGGGCCTGAAGACCCGCACGGTGAGCGTACTGTGCGCGCTGCTGGTCGTGGTGGTGGCCGGCGCTGTCGTCACCTATGTAGGCGCCATTCCGTTCGTCTGCCTGATCGTGCCGCACACGGCGCGCGCATTGCTTGGGCGGCAGGACTACCGACTGGTGCTGCCACTGGCCGGTCTGCTGGGCGGTGTGCTGATGCTGCTGTCCGACGCGCTGTCTCGCTTGGTCAACTACCCCTTCGAGTCGCCGGTGGGCATCGTCACCGCCCTGATCGGCGCTCCGTTTTTTCTCTACCTGACCTGGAAGCAGCGGCGATGAAAGCAAGCTCCACCCATGCCCCGCTGCTGCTGGCTATCGCCTTGCCGGGCCTGGTGTTGCTGACGCTGCTATCGCTGGCTGTCGGTGCGGTCCCGCTGACACTGCACGACACCTGGCATGCCGCCTGGTCCGACACCAGTCCCTACAGCCATCTGGTGCTGCAGCTGCGATTGCCGCGCACCCTGCTGGCATGGCCAGTCGGTGCCGCGCTGGCCGTCTCTGGCGCACTGGTGCAAGGGGTGACACGCAATCCGCTGGCTGCGCCGGACGTGATCGGCGTCACCAGCGGTGCCGGCCTGGCCGCAGCCTTCGTGGTGCTGGTGCTCGGCGACATGCCTCTGTGGACCCTGCCGCTGTCGGCGTTCGCCGGTGGCCTAGCCGCAGCGCTGCTGGTATACCGGCTGGCGTGGCGCGGCGGTGTCAGCCCCATGCATTTGGCGCTGGTTGGCGTCGCGGTGACGCAACTGTTCGCAGCGGGAATCGACTACCTGGCTAGCGCCCAGGCAGACCGGGTAGCCCTGGCGGTTATTTGGCTTCGTGGCTCGCTGTGGGGGCGCAATTGGGACCATCTGATGCTGGCATTGCCGCTGGTCCCGCTGTTGCCGGCGTCGCTGTTGCTCGCCCAGCGACTCAATCTGCTGGCGCTGGGAGACGCAGCAGCACAGGCGCTGGGCGTGTCCGTCAACAGTACCCGCAGGCAGGCCCTGCTGCTGGCAGTGCTGCTGGCCAGCGGCGCGGTGGCCGTTGCGGGCACTGTAGCTTTCATCGGGCTGCTGGCACCGCACTTGGCGCGCTTGCTGGTCGGTGCCGATCACCGCCGGCTACTGCCGTTGTCAGCGTTGCTTGGCGGCTTGCTGCTCCTGGTTGCCGATACGCTGGGCCGCAGCCTGCTGTCGCCACTGGAGGTGCCGGCCGGCATCATGACGGCGCTTCTGGGCGCGCCGTATTTCCTTTACCTGTTGTCGCGCTACCGGGGAGTGATATGAAAGCAAGGCTATGTGTCGAGCGCCTGACACTGGATTACGGCTCAAGGCGCGTACTGGACGAAATCACTCTGGCGATCGCAGAGGGTGCTTTTACCGCTATCGTAGGTCCCAACGGCTGCGGCAAGTCCACGCTGCTCAAGACCCTGCTGCGGCTGCTCGTGCCAAGGCAAGGCAAGGTACTGCTGGACGGACGCGACCTGGCGGGCATCTCCCCCCGGACGGTGTCGCGGCAGGTTGCGCTGTTGCCGCAGGGAGCGGAATCGCCGGAAGGACTCACCGTAGAAGAGCTGGTGCACTACGGGCGCGCGCCCTATCAGTCGTGGTGGGGACGCGCGGGCCCCGAAGACCGATCGGCTGTGGCGCAGGCGATGACGCACACGGGTGTGGCGGAATTGGCCGAGCGTCCGCTGCATGAGTTATCCGGCGGTCAGCGTCAACGCGCGTGGCTGGCGATGGTGCTTGCGCAGGAGACACCCATCGTGTTACTGGACGAGCCAACAACCTTCCTGGACATCAACCACCAGCACGAGCTGATGGAGCTGTTGGCCGGATTGCGGCTGCAGGGGCGAACACTCGTGGCGGTGCTGCATGATCTCAACCAAGCCGCCCGTTACGCGGACGTGATGGTGGCACTGAGCCCTGATGGGCGTATTTATGACCAGGGACCACCACAACGGGTGATGACCGCTGCGATGATGCAGGCGATTTTCGGCCTGGCCTGCCATGTCGACACCGATCCCGTCAGCGCCAGGCCACGGGTCACGCCGCTTACAGGTGGTCTCAAGGGCTGCTAAACCGGACTTTGACTGCGTGATCGAGCCGCAGCTCTTTCGTGGCGCAGTGATACCCGGCATGACGCTACTTCAGCGGTGCACTGCCTGGCCGCGACGATCGGCACCGTGAAGTTGAAACACCCGCTTGGCCAAGTCGATGCCCAGAGTATCGATTTCCATGGTAGACCCTCCATGCAATAACGGTTGATGAGACGCTCAGTTTCCCCCGAAGGGAGGCGTCGGGTCCATCTCAGTAAACTGATACGGTTTGCCTTGCAAATTGTTGCTTTCGGTCTTCGTTGTTCTGCCCAGAACTTTCGCTTTTTAGAGACCGAGTGGAGCTATGACGACCGCCATCCAACGCTGTGCCCCGCTGAAGTAGCGTCATGCCGGACATCGTCCTCTGAATGCAGGTAGATGCTTGTCGTACTGATGTTTGCATGGCCCAAGTTATCTCGGACCACTTTCAGGTCGGCCTTTTCGCTCAAGTGGCTTCCTGCAGTGTGGCGCATCCAGTGGGTGGATGCCTGCTCAAGGTGCGCTGCGGCCGCGTCAAGCTCAGGACCTCGCTGACGCAGTCGGCCCGCGCTCTCCCGGAAGACGGCCTTGACGATCTCGTGAATGGCGCTGCGCGCCATTGGTTTGTTGGGACCGATGAGGGGTATTACCAGCGGCGTGTTCTCTCCCTCCAAGGGAAGCATGCTCAGCCCTTGGACATTGCGGTATCGCATCAGTTCGGTCATCAGCTCGCCGGTTGCGGGCACCAAACGCGTCTTGCCTCCCTTGCCTGTGATCTCCAGCCACCAACGCTCGCGCGCGTCGGTGCTGCGCCGGCTGAAAAATCCACCCATGGTCGCGCTGCAAATCTCCGAAACACGCAAGCCACCGATATACAGCAGTGAAAACAGCCATCTGCAGCGCGAGGCATGCAGCTTCTCGCGTTCGCTAACCACCGGCATTGCCTCAATAGTCGCCTTGACGACCTCCCAATGCTCCACCGGCAGGAACCGACTCACACGTGGCGCTGCCATCCTGCGCTTGCGGCGACTCAAGGCCAACGGATTGCCAGCGAGGTACCCCGCCTCCACCAGCCAGGAAAACATCGCATTGAGAATTGACAGCGCTTGGCGCTGGCTTGACGGGCCCAACGGTCCCGCAAACGGCCGCCATCGCGCAGAATCCCGCCCGGGCTTTTGGCCCGGCTGCATCACCCAGCGCTCGGCAGGCTGGGGATCGTTGAGGAAGCGCTGATAGACGAGTAAATCTTCATGCGAGAGATCGGACAGCGCGACGCCGTGCTGCAGGGTGCACCACAGCAGGAGGCGCTCGGCTTCCTTGCGGTAGCTGGCCAGCGTGGCGGGCGAATCGACATAGCGGGCCAACCATGCCAGCACGGCGGACCGATCATCGCCGGCGGCCAACTGGGATCGCGAAGTCGCCCGATTGCGGCCCTGGCTACCGTCGAGGTGGGTGGGAACGGCTAATTCATCCAAGCGGACGAGGGTATTCATGACGAGCTACGCGCGAATATAGGCATGAGCCAATATTATGGACATTAGATTGATTATGTCCATAGACCTGTAAAAATAGGAAATTATCCAACGTATTACGTTGTATTATTTTCTTCATTCATGAAAGGGGCAGCACCCATGGACACTCTACCCGCGACTGAGGCCCGGATGCAGGCCGAAATCGAGGCCCTGCGTGCGCAGCACCCCGATACGCAGGACCTGTACCGAGAGGTGTGCGTGCTGCTGTTCTTCCGCTACGGCCTCACGCCCACGGCCAACAAGCTGTACCAGTTGGTGCGCAAGGGCAGCATGAGCGCGCCGGCCGAGGCGCTGGCCAAGTTCTGGGAAACGCTGCGCGAGAAAAGCCGCCTTCGCATCGAGCACCCTGATCTGCCGCAATCCCTTCGAGACGCAGCCGGCGAAATGGTGGGGCAGCTGTGGCAGCGTGCCCAAGCCGAGGCTCAGGACACCCTTGCGCAGCTGCGCGAGGAGGCGCGCGCGGCCGTCGTCGCAGCCGATGGACTGGCCCAGTCCGCCAGCGCACGCGCAGATGCCGCGGATGCGTCTCTCGGCATGGTGAGAGACGCCCTGCGCGCGAACCAAGAGCGGGTGACATCGCTGCAAAGCGAGCTGGGCCGCGCGCAGGGCGAGGTTGCAGCATTGCAGCGCCAGTTGGATGCCGGCGCCGGTCAGCGGCAGGAACTTCAGGCGGCGCTGAGCGCCGCTCAGGAACGCTTCACCGGAGAACTCGAGCAGCAGCGCGCCGCGGCGGCAGCGGCCGACGAGCGCCATGGGGCCGAAGTCCGACGCGCACTACTGGACGTCGATCGCGAACGCGGCAACGCTGCCAAGCTGCAGAAGGAAGTTGAGCAAGCCCGGCGCGACCTGGCCAGCCAGGCGCAGGCGCACCGCGAGGCCACCCTCCAGCGGCAGCAGCAAATCGAAGCGCTGCACCAGCGCAGCGGCGAGTTGGAGGGCCGGGCCGCCCAGCTGCTAGAACAGCGGGATCAACTGAGCCAGGAGCTCCAGGCGACACGGCTGCGCCTGGAAGCGGTTGGCGGCAAGCGAGTGTCCGGCGTCCGTGCAGCGAAGGGCGGGGCCACCAAACCGTCTCGCGCGCCCTGAGGGTTGCCGACCATTCATCGACGCCGCTCGCGCAGAATCGGGAAATGAAGATGTACATCCTCGTTCGCGACGACATCCCGCTGGGATTTGCCATGGTGGCGGTCGCGCACGCCTCGCTTGCCGGCTACCTGAAGTTTCAGGACGAGCCAGAGGTGCGCGAATGGCTGCAAGGGCCGTTCTTCAAGGCGGTCTGCAAGGTCAACGCCAAGGAGTTCGAGAACGCCAAGCAGGTGGCCGATCACGTCGTGCTCACCGAATCGGCACTCGGAGACCAGGAGGTCGCGATCGTGTTCAAACCGCGGCCTGAATGGCCCAAGATGTTCAAGTTCCTGAGGCTGTACCGCGAACCGCCGGCCGTTTAGCCTGAATTATCCAGAACTGATAATTATCCGGATCGACTAATTCAGGATAAACGGACAGCAGGACCGTCCTCCGCGCCCGGAGGCGGCTTCCTTGGATTGCACCGTGTCATTGCACCGAGAGGACGCGACTCTGGAAATCTCCTATATCCCAAGTGTCTGATTTTGAAGGGGATTTTTTAGCCAAGCGCGTCAATCTGCACGCAAAGGACGATCACCCCTGCGTGCCCAGTATCCAGACACCCAGGAGCTGTACCGCGAGGTGTGCGTGCTGCTGTTTTTCCGGCACGGGATCACGCCCACGGCCAACAAGCTGTACCAGCTGGTGCGCAAGGGCAGCATGAGCGCGCCGGCGGAGGCGCTAACCAAGTTCTGGGAAACCCTGCGTGAGAAAAGCCGCATCCGGATCGAACACCCCGATCTGCCGGAGCCGCTGCGCGAGGCGGCCGGCGAGATGGTGGGCGCCCTGTGGCAGCGAGCCCAGGCTGTAGCGCAGGAGGCGCTGGTGCAACTTCGCGAGGAAGCCCGCGCGCAAGTGCTGGCCGCCGAAGTCCTTGAGCGTGTCAATTTGCACCGAAAGGACGAGCACCCCGTCAAACGAAGCCCAAAGCCGCAAAATAGGCTAGGGGTTAACCCTTTATCCGCAGAGTAAATATCGACAGCAAGAGTGAGACTACCCCCTGCAGGCCGAGTTGCGCACCGTGAACGAGACCTTGGCCACCAAGCAGCAGGAAGCCGTCCATACCCTTCAGGAAAACGCACGCCTCCTGGGCGATTTGTCGCGCGCCCAGGGCGATCTGCACCAGGCTCAGGAAGAGGTGCGAGGCCTGCGGCCGCTCAAGGATGAACTGGGGTTTGCGCAAAGGCGCTCCGAGGAATTGGGCCGGCGCCTGGTTGAGCAGGACGCGGCCGTCCAGCAGCTCAGCACTTCCAAAGAGCAGTTGCAGGCCAAGGTCGACGAGCTGCTTTCCGCCAAACAACAGCTGGAACTGGCGCTGGCGACGGCCAGGTCATCCGTCACGGCCCAGGAGCAGGTCGTGGCCAGCATGCTTGAGCGCTTCAGTACGCCGGCGACTGGCCCTAATTTGGTTGCGAACCCGGTTGAAGAGGCCGGTCGTCCAGGGAAGAGAGAGTCGAAAAAGTCAACGGGGACAGGCACTTAAGCCTGTTTCTGCTGGGTTTTACATGAATCCCTGCCGACCCTCTTGAAGTGGTGGCACCAAGTCTGGGAATGATCTGGCAGGTTTCGATCTCCAGCCCAGACCGGGAACGGGCGTTTCAGGCGTTGGAGGTGGCCACCCTGTTTGCCCTGCGCCGCGCGGTGCGCAATGGCTCGGTCTGGATTGAGCACAGCCTGAGCTTTCGGGGTCGTGCGCGCTTGTTCTTCACGGACGAGCGTTGGCAGGCAGAGTCCAAGAAACACTATGCCCGTCTATCGTTACCCAGCAAGGCTGCCACTTTCTTGAAGCCTTTGCTGGCCAGAGTAACTGCCGGTGTCGATGCGGTGGCCGCTGCAGCCCGCAGTGGCGTACTGCGCGTGGATGATGAACTCCATTTGTCGCCATTGCCCGCAGAGGACGAAGACCCAGAAGTGACCAAGCTGCGCGCGGCTTTGGATCACCGCATCGGTGAGGTTCAATTGCCGGAAGTGATTCTGGCCGTTGACGCCCAGGTGCGCTTTAGCTGGATCATGCTCGGACGTGAGCCGCGCTCTACCGACGAGCTGCTGATGGTCTATGCCGGCATCATGGCCCACGGCACCAGTCTGACTGCGGTCGAATGCGCGCGCATGATTCCGCAATTGTCTGCCACCAGCATTCGCCAGGCCATGCGCTGGGCGCGGGACGAACGGCGTCTGAGCCAGGCCTGCCAGGCTGTGCTGGAATTCATGCAGCGACACCCGATTGCCGCCACCTGGGGGCGGTCCGATTTGGCATCTTCTGACATGATGAGCATGGAGACCACCAAACGGGTGTGGCAAGCCCGGCTTGATCCTCGGCGCAACACACCTTCCATTGGAATCTACTCCCATGTAAAAGACCGGTGGGGCATCTTCCATGCGCAGCCCTTTGTGCTCAATGAGCGCCAGGCGGGCGTGGCCATTGAAGGTGTCATCCGCCAAGAAAAGCTGGAGACCAGCCAGCTTGCTGTGGATACCCATGGCTACACCGACTTTGCCATGTCACATGCCCGTTTGCTTGGTTTTGATCTTTGCCCGCGGTTGAAGGAACTCAAACAGCGCCACCTCTTTGTGCCACGCGGCACCAAAGTGCCCGCAGAAATCGCTGCGGTGTGCGAAGCCAATGTCGACGTCGCTTTGATCGAAAAGCATTGGGATAGTCTGGTGCACCTGGCAGCCTCGGTCATGAGCGGACATGCCAGTGCGGTGGCAGCTCTTGCGCGGTTCGGTTCTGCCGCCCAGGGCGATCCAATCTATGAGGCTGGCGTGCAATTGGGGCGGTTGCTGCGTACGGCGTTTTTGGCTGACTACTTTGTCAAGGACGCTTTCAGGAACGAGTTGCGCCGGGTGCTCAATCGGGGCGAGGCTGTTAACGCCCTCAAGCGCGCCATTTATACCGGCCGGATCAGCCCGGCGCAGGCCAAACGTGTCGATGAAATGCAGGCTGTGGCCGATGCGTTGAGCCTGATGGCCAACATCGTGATGGCGTGGAATACCTCACAGATGCAGGCGGTCCTGGATCGCTGGTCGAACCGCCGCCAGGTCATTCCACCGGAACTGATCGGGAAGATTGCGCCCACCAGGCTGGAGAGCATCAACTTGCGGGGTGTGTTTCGCTTCCCGGTTGACCGTTATGCCGACCAAATCCTGCCCTCGCGGCAGGGAGCACCGATAACTGGCACCAACGGATGAAACCGATCACGGTTTGACGCCACGAATCCCGGATTTGAAGGTGAACAGGAAAGCCAACAGAATCAACGATCTACCAACACCACCCCCGCGCCAGTGCTGGGTTTGCGTACCGCCAGTTATTGCACTGAAAACGAGGGGACCCCAAACGGCAAGTGCCCTTGAACGCAGAGACCATGGAGGCCTTGCGCGAGCACCGCAAGGATCGCGAGGAGCTGGTGATCCAGGGCAGGCTGAAATACTTCTCTCACGTCAAGCCCGAGGACCAGCCGCTGATCGGGGTGTTAGATGACCGGTGGATCTGGGCGAAAGACAAGAGGCTGAAAAAGGAACGGGACGAGAAAGCCCTGGCATCACAGGTCAAAGCGCTGCCGACGATTGAGATCGAAGGCATATCCGTGGCAGGCCAGCTCAAGTACACCGTCAACGAGAACGGTGCCTTGTCCGCCCACATGCTGTATCAGATCCTCAAAGGATTCTTTGCGATGTGCTCTGCCACCGCTGGTGAAAAACCGGGCGAGGGCAAGGGGCCTTTCATGCGGGCCTCTACCCACTGGCTTCGCCACACCTATGCGCACAAGGCGCTGAAGTCGTCAGAAGGTGATCTCAGCGTGGTGCAAGGGCTGCTGGGACACAAGAACATCAACACCACCGCCATCTATGTGAAAGCCGACATGTCCGAGCGGATCAGGGTGGCGGAAAAACTCAAGTCGAGCGTCTGAGGTCTCGGCTTGCAGCTAATACCGTCAATTATCCCTGTAGTGCTTGATGGTGTACTGAAGAGCTTTTAAGTGATCCATGGTGCCCCTGCCATTACATTGTGTGCACGATTTTCGAGGGGTCAATCCGCAGGCAGGGCATCTTACTTCAAAAAAATCTGCGATGTTGATAGAACTAAGCTTGCTCGTGGGAAGGGTTCCATGGCTTTCGCATAATTTGCATGGATAATAACCGAATTCGCCTTTGCCCTTGCATATGGGGCAGTCAACCCATGGATCTCGGGTCTTGCGACCCGTGATCTTGTTCTCTGGAAAATCGGTTCGTAATATTGCGACGCCGTTTTTGGCTAATCGAGCGGTTTCGGCGACCGTCATTTTATGTGTTTTGACGTGGAAGCGAATGCTGCTTCTAATTGCTTTCTTGATTAGGCCGGGGTCGTCCTTCGCCATATCTGCACTGATTCTGGAAACCTGCATACACTGATCCTTCAGGATGTACGCATCTCTTACCATTTGACTTTTAACTTTTGTCTCTAAGTAGTGTGATGGGTGCCCATCGTATTCGAGAGCAAGCGAATGAATGAGTTGCGCTTCTTTTGGGAACTTTGAATACACGTAAATGGCTAAGTCAACTCTCCAGTCCGTCGTTTTTGGAGCTGCATTCCTAAATCTCTGTTGAAACGAAAAGTCGATGTAATAGTTTGCGTCTAAACCACCATCAGAATAATCTGCCCGAAGAATAACCCCTTTGGCGCCATTGGCGTAGCCCTGGAATCGTATATTTCGAAATGACAGTATCAGGTCAGCAAGAAACCGGATTTCATCAACTGAACCGGCACCTGATGAGATCGCAAGAGTCATTGCTATGCTCGCAGGTAGCCCATGCTTGTCCTTAATTGCTTCATACAGCTTTTGATGTCGCTCGCTATTGGCCATTCAAGGTCGCCTGTTTTTGTCGTGTATGCCATTCATTATCGACATTACAACAATATCTGACTGGACAACATTATCGTAGAAACCGCAGGTTATGTTGAAATCCATTGTCGCTGTATGGAACTACCCAGATCAAGTTTTATGCGCTCTATGAGCTTCGCGTGATCGCGACATGGATCGACTTGAAGTTCAAGCTTGTATTTCCTGCGCAAAATGCCCTGGGGGCAGCACCATCCATTTCACGCCCAGCTTCGTGGCGAGTTCCTCCAGGGCAGCTGGGAGCTGCTTTTGCACCACCAGTAACGCCATGACTTGGATCAATGCGCCCGCAGGTTCGTTGATGAACGCCTGAGCGCGCATGACGGCCAGGTACTTCACGCACTGGTAGATGCCACGTTCCAGGTCATCGTCAGCCGACCGGATGGATTTGACCTCGACGCCGACCAAACGTGCCTCCGTTCGGAAAAATACATCCAAGCGATCACCCGACAGGAGCGGATACTCCGTCTCCGCGTGGAGCGTGTTCTTCAGGCCGAACAGCTCCGGCCTGGCCATGACATTGAGGCGCAGCTGCTTGTGCTCCTCGGACTCGCCGCCACCCCAGCCGTAGTAGCGTTTGTCTTTGCCGTTGGCTGAATCGAGGTCTGCCGGCGTTGCTGCGGAGCCAAGGCCCACACTTTCGAGGACCTGGAGCCATCGATCACCGTAGGCGAGGATGCGGTCGAATTCATATCGCACCTTGGCCCGCTTTTCAGCCGGTGTCAGCACCTCGAATCCGGGCCAGTAGTCCTTGACGCCATCGCTGGGAAGACCGGCAGTGGCACCCGATTTGGCGACCACAATGCATGTGATGTGAGGGGGGCGAAGTTCCTCAGGCCAATCGCGCGTGCCTGCCTCCACCAGACGGGTCACTAGACCCAGGACTTTCCCCATCCCCTGAGCAAAGGCATTTCCATCGGCCTTGACCCGGCCCAGCATCGTCGCCAGGTCGGAGTAGGTCAGAGGCTCGATGATGCCATCGGTCTGTCTGCGGACGTGCTCTACCAGGTAGGGCAGCACGATGCGCGCGGCCAGCGCATTGCCACGAAGCTCAGCAGCGTCGTCGGTCCCTGTAGCAGGCGCAAGCAAAGGGTTCCAGTCGGCACCGGGCACATTGCCAGTGGCATCCACCAATTCGAAGAGAGTCGCAGTATTGAGCGCATCAACGTCCGGGCTCTTCCAACGGTCCCGAAGCTCCTTTTCCAGGCCCAGGCGTTGCCGTGGGTCATCGGGGGCGCGTCCGAACTGAGGCTTGAGGACGGAGACATGATCGAGGTTGATGTGCTTCACATGGCGGGTCATGTGGGCGGGATCGTCGCCAGACGCCACTGCACGAAAGCCAAATATCGGCACGCGAGACTTCACCGCCTCGCTTATGGCGGCTTCCGCTTCGCGGCCCCGCTTGACCGCCCCGCCCTTCCACTTTGCTGATTTCCCGCCGAGCATCACGAAGCTGCGGGTCCGGTTGTCGATGGGATCAACGACTTTGGCGATCTGGTCTTCCCAGACCGTGCAAACCAGAGCTTTCCGATCCGCCGTGAAGGCGACCCACGGTGTGTCGTTGCGAGCATTCCCAGAGCCCCTGGCGTGGGTGTCGATGCCGCACGTCGCCTTCCAGAACTCGTGCGTGTTGCGCGTTACCCTCTCTCTTGCACTCACTCAAGTCTCCCGATCAATGCCAAGTGCAGGCTTTGGCCCGCGAACCATGGTGGTGATCCTATGTCGAAATTGACTGGGCCCAGAGGACGAAGGGATAGTCCAGTTGGCGCCAGCGTTTCCAGGATGACTGAATGCCGAGATCGGGCGTGTTGCCCGTGCTCAGGGTGAAGACCCATGGTTGAGCCCCAGCGGATCACCCCGAGAGCAGCTACGCGTAGGCTGGGCGCAGCGGTTCGTCGTCCTTTCGGCTGGACGCGCGCGCGAGTTCCAGGCGCGGTCCATCCGGCAAATGCTGGCGCAAATGCAAGAGCCCCCGGACGTTCTTGAGACCGGCGCGAAGTGCCACTTCCGGCTGGGGCATGCCAGACAGCATCCATTGCACCAGCCTGGTGTTCCTGACGATCTGTGGCCCAGCGCGAACCGGGTCACCCTGGCCAGCGGCCCGACTGGCGGCCAGCAGGTGCGCGCGCACCAGCACCAACAGGTTTTCGTCCGTCATCGGTTTGCCAGTCTGCGAGCTGAAAAGAGCTGGCGTCATCGCGTGTTTGCCAGCCGTCGCGCGCACCTGCAGCCACGATGCCACGGCCGAACGCACCTCATCCGACACGACCATCGTGCGCAGTTGGTTGACGCCACCCGAAGTGATGCGGATCGAGGCACCCTTCCCTCCCCTGCCGTCCACGAAGGATTCGTGCGAGAGCGCGCGGACTTCCGCCGAGGTCAACCCCAGCTCAAAAAGGACCAGCAAGAGCGCGCGGTTGCGGATGTCGCTGGCCTTCAGATTCAAGGCTTCACCCGAGTCTTCCCGAAGCATCTTGATGCACTGCTCCCAGACCACAGGTGAAAGGATGGCCCCCTTCGGATCTTCGGAAGGAGGCTTTTCCTTGTCGGCAATGCCTGCTGCTGGATTTGTAGCGACCAAACCGCGCTCCATGGCGTAGTCATACACCCGTTCCAGCAGGCGCCAGTACCTGCGTTTGGTGATCTCGCTGATTTTGACGCCACTCCCGCGCACTTTGATTCCACCGGTCAGATAGCCTTTGACCAACACTGGGTCTGCATCGGTCCAGTGAACCCATCTTGGGTTATCAGGGTCCCCACCTTTTGCCAAAAATTTGGTCCACGAGATCCAAAAGTACCTGAAAAAATCAAAGTCGTTGATGGCCCGCTGGTCATCATTTGAGCAATGTTCTAGCCATTGCTCAAAAAACTCGTCAGCGCTCAATTCAACGGTGGAATTCATGATCAATTGAATTGTCGTAGCTTGTTGCGTTATGAGCCTTTGCGGTTGCAATGCAATTTCCCTACCGCATGCATAGGCTATTGAATGATCTGTAGAAGCTTATCGCTGGTGACCTTATTAATTTCTGTATTAGCCAATGCATGTAATCCAAATATTCACTATATCCAAATTTAACACGGCGTCCACAGAGGGGAGCTGAAAAAAGTCTCAAAAAATAAACATGGTTTCGAAACGTGTTGAGCTGTTGGACGTCATCAATCGTTCAAGTGCTCTCGCCCTGGATGGTGAGGCTCAGAAGAATGCCAAGGGTTGGGTGGGCTGCTTCAGGCTGGTTGCAGACGCTCGCGCAGCTCGCGCGAATGAGTACTATCGGCCAGGAGCAGTCGGTGGTGGCTGGTGAAAGCGGACGCTCAACGTTTGACATCAGCTGCATAACCCGGCTTGCAGGGCATGTCAGCTCGATGGAAGGGGCAGGCGGCTGCGCCTAGATGCCTTGTGCGCACGGATAGACGTCGTGAACCACGCTCAAGCCAAGCTCACCACAAATTCCAAGGAAGTCTGGCGAGAACTCGACGGCGTAGTTTCGATGGCTGAACGATGCGAATTGGAGGTGGAGCCTTGCTCCCTGCTCGCGAAGCAGCAGCAGGAACGCCTTTTTAGGAGCAAGCACTTCAACCACGCTTGCGAGGACATCTTCTGCCAGGTCATCGGTGGACGCGTAGTCGCCCCTTTCGAACGGATCAGAGTGCCAGTAGCTTTCAGCGTGCACCCCGGAGAGCTTTCGGCCCTTCGGCGTAATCCGTTCCGCACCGGCCATTGCAGCGTGCTTTGCCTTAAGTCCGAGGTTGCGGGAAATCACATCCGGATCGATGTTTGGATGCCAGATTCTTAGGGCGACAGAAAAAGAGTAGCTTTGCATGTACTTGAGGCGCCTAACGTTGAGACTAATCCGGCTCGCAGCAGGTAAGTAAACTTTAGCTTGCCGTAAGCAAACACCTGGATTTCCAGCACCCGCTGCTGCAAGTCAATGGCGGCTTGCGGGCAGCACTTCCGACCGGCCGCTTTGGGCCCTGAGCGGTCTCTCAGTTGCGTGCCTCAAAGCGATCATTGAAAGATGCGTGTGAATTGCCTTGGGATGTTTGGTAGCCTAAGTGACCGGTACAGGTCCCCCCCATGACTTGACCTGGAGCCATTCAAGGTCGAATAAAACTATTCATTAGAGTTGCAAAAATTGTCCCCAAAGAACATGTCCAAATGACAATTTTCATCTGCAAGCAGGGCAAGCCTTCGTATTTTTTGCAGAATCGAGACAGGTATTTGAGGACACTTTCGTTTTCGTTTTGCAGTGGATATCGCACGAGCAGTATCAACAACCAGACTACAAGGATGGCAACAAAAATTAATAGTCCAAAGTGTTCAAGAAATAACTTCATCTCGGCAGTGCAAGGGTGTGTGCGGGATATTTCGTGTAGAGCAAAGACAGACAGAGGTCACGGTCTACTTTGATTGAACATGCAATCCACTACCGGCACAACTTTTAATTTGCAGCACGAGGAGGGGCGTGGAACAGAATGGGTCCCTCACAATATGGCTGTGATAAGCAACAGCTGACTGCGACTGGAGTTTGTTAGCTACAGACGGTCAGAGCGAAAGCGTTCGCTGTCCGGGGCTGAGGTGGCCGGGCATTGTTACGCGGCAGAGAGTTCGTTTCACGCTGGACGTTTTCACATCTAGATGGTCTACGCCCTTGCACCGTCTTGCCCGTCGTTGTTTAAGGGCTGCTTTCACCTGCCGACACTGACTGTTCCTGGCCGGATTCTGCCCCACACCGAGGGCCCCTAGCGGGCCCAACCCGGTCCCTTACACCCCTCAGACACAGGCATTGGTAGCAGAGCGCGAACCTGGAGCATTGCAAACCCAGCTTCTTACGGGATCGATCAGCAAAAAACCATCCAAGTGTTTCCGCCATGGCTCGGTGGACTGATCGTTTCTCCACCACGCGCAACCTCAAGCACCTCTTCGACTTCAAACTGGGCGAAATGAACCGTCGAGTGCCAAACTTTCCAAACTGTACCGACTGCAATAACTTCTTCAGTAAACTGGACCAACAGTTCGAATGCATGAGAGTCACCAGCGTTAACGCGAATACCTCTCGAATTATCGGGAAGAAGAATGCTTATCCAGCGCAATCGAACGCCAGACTCCAGCGTATGGGTGGGCCTCCAGCCTGTGGCAGGGGCACGTATGATCCAGTCCATTCCCGGCGGGGGCGTGTACCGTGCTCTGACTCGGAAAGATGGCATGTTCGTTACCTGTGCCGATGTCGTAAATTGGGTAGGTAGATGGCTGCAGGGAACACGGGCGACAACGCTCCACTCCCGCGAGATTGAGCCAATAGGAAATATTTTCCGGTTTGATCTGCCTCGCACTTCGCTTTGCCCGACTAGAACAGCCATCCAGATGCCCTAAATCGTGCCTTGGGCCGATGTCGGTTTGTAGCCGATTGCGACAGGAGACTGAGCATAATTTCTACGAGTGTTGATGCTGCTGGACTGGCCGGTCATCACTACCGGAATGCGCACACCTCCACATCGAGCTAAAGGTAAGGATGCTCAAGGCATCTAATGCCGCCAATCAAACCTTGCGCACAGAGTGTGATCGATGTGCAATCGACGCTCCACACTTGGTGAGACTCGATGAACTCTGAAACACTGTCCGTGGAGAGTTCCGTGAAATGCCTCTTCAGGCATAGCCTTGTTCCGAACATTAAATCGCCTTGTATGCCCGAAGTTGTGACCTTCGATGCTTGGTGATGTCATACGTGGTCACCGTGAACCAACCAGTTAAAGAGCCTGCTCGCACGCTACGCACATTCTTGGTCGCCTCGGTGATCGTGCTGGGACTATGCGCGTGTGGTGCTCTGCCCTCAGCCCCATCTAGGCAGAGCCTGCTCGAACTGCGCCACCTTGAGCTCCACGTCAGCCCCTATGCGGACAACATGCCACGAGTAGCATTGCACTACGAAGCTCCGTCTTGCGACAATTTAATTGTTCTCTTTTCTATCCGTAGCGGTACGAATGACCTTCCGCGTGGTCTAGAAGTTGGTTCGGTGAGGCTAAGAAAGGTAGGGATCTCTGGACTGGGCGACAGGGAAAGACTGCGCGACACCTACAACCTAGTCTATGGGGACATGTTCATGGGCTGGGCTGAAACATGGTTCTTAGGTCATTTTGTCGATGCACGAGTGCGGGAAACGTATTTCGTCGAGCAGTTGCTTGGGACAAAACCCTTGAGCGGTCGCTTGTCGGCTCCTGGTGAACAACTACCCCGTGGTTTGCTGAAGGAGCGTGTGCTTATGGGTGCTGCGGTAGGGTGTCCTCCTTACGGGTGGGAGCAGGGAGATCTCGTCGAGGTGGAACTACAGATCAAAGCAGGTGATGACCGTGCGAATCTTCGTGCAGTTGGTTCCTTTGGAATTGCGAGCTGAACGACCCACAGTCCAGCGGTTTGTGGATCGCTGGCCCCAGTATGAAACCCATTTGCTGTGAAAGCTCATGTGACCTGCAGGCTGTTGATTTCCACGCAAAGCTGACCCACCGGGGGTGCGGATAAAAACTTGGACTGGTTTATGTCACAAGTCCAAGGCTCACCCGGTATTCAATCGGGCTGAGAGAGCCAAGGGAGATCTTGATCCGCTTCTCGTTGTACCAGCGGATGTAGTCGTCGACCGCCTCAATGAACTGCTCGATGGTCGTGCCTTTCCAGTCCCGAGGATAGAACAGCTCATTCTTCAACCGACCGAAGAAGCCCTCGCACGCCGCATTGTCTGGAGAGCAGGCCTTGCGGGACATGGAGCGGGTGAGGTTGGCCTCGCTCATTCTTGATAGCCAGCCTGGCCAGCGGTAATGCCCTCCGCGGTCTGAGTGGACTACTGGTCGATCGCTGGTCTCCGTCACAGTCTCTATGGCGGCATCCAGCATGGTGTTGACCAACTCAGCGTCTGGGCTCGTGCCAATGGTCCAGCTCACTACCATCCCGTCGAAGCAATCGATGATCGGAGACAGGTAGACCTTGCCTGCAGGGATCTGGAACTCCGTGATGTCGGTCAGCCATTTCTCGTTCGGCGCTGCCGCCTGGAAGTCACGGTTGATGATGTTCTCGGGCGCGGGGCTGATCTCGCCCAGGTAAGACGCATACCGACGCCTCTTGGGTTTTGCAACGACCAGGCTCTCTTGCTTCATCAGCCGCTGTATCACCTTCTCGGAGATCGGGCCTTGCTCTCTGGCCAGTGAGGCTTGCAGCCTGCGGTAGCCGTAGCAGCGGTGATTGGACTCGAAGATCTCGGTGATGGACTGGCGCACCCTCACGTACTTGTCTCCGATTGCCGCGCGGGCCCGATGGTAGAAGTACGAGCTACGCGCAAGACCCAACTGTGCAAGGAGCTCTGGCAGGCCATAGTTCTCCTTGAGGGCATCAATCAGCAGTGTCTTCTCCCGGTTGGACAGGAGCTGCAGATCGACGCCCAGGCCTTTTTTTAACAGTTCATTGGCCTTGTTCAAGAGGTCCTGCTCAATGCGCAGTTGCCTGACTTCGCGGCGCAGTATCTCAACCTGGCGTTCAAGCTCATCGCGCTCTCGCGCCTGAGGGGATTGATCGTTGTGTTTCATGGATGCGGGTGCCTCACGCCCCAGAAGCTGGTTCTTCCAGTTGTACAACGTTGGCCGACACACGCCGATCTTGTCGGCAACAGCCTGCGCGCTTTCCTGCCGCGTGCAGAGCTCCACCACTCCCGTTTGCTTCAACGACTCAGGATACCTTCGCTGCCCAACACTACCGACGATTGCTTTCCTGGCCTCAGGAATGGCCTCGCGAATCCACTTGGTGAGCGTTCCACGACCGGGATAGCCCAGGGCTCTCATGGTGGCTGCAATGCATCGATCATGGGTGAGGTAGTGCTCAAGGGCGGCAGCCTTTTGCGCCTGTGAGAACTTGGGCTCACGCCCTGCATAGCTTTTAGGCAAGTCCTGGCGCTGCTGATATTCCCGATACCAACCTTTCAATGAATTCTTGGTCGGGTATCCCAACTGCCTGATGGTGGGCCTGACTCGCATGCCCAACTTGATGAAGAGCTCAACTGCTCGGATTCTGTCTTCGTAGGAATACATGAACTACCTTCTAGTAGTCCAAGTTTTCGTCCGCACCCCCATTGCAGCACACTCACCGTTGATCGCAGGGGGCAGGGTGTTGAATCGCCCCGGATTCCCTAGACACTTTTGATCCGTTGGAAATGGCGTCTTTCGAACTCTACCGGTGAAGTATCTCCGGCAGTGCCGTGGCGTCGCTTAGGGTTGTAAAACATCTCGATGTAGTTGAAGACATCGGCTCTGGCTTGATCGCGGGTTGGGTAGATTTGGCGACGGATTCGCTCTCGTTTCAAAAGTTGGAAGAAGCTTTCGGCCACGGCGTTGTCATGGCAATTGCCCCGACGGCTCATGCTGGAAACCAGGTTGTGAGCGCGCAGGAAGTCTTGCCATGCATGCCCAGCGAACTGACTGCCCTGATCAGAGTGGACGGTGTCAGCAGCTTTGGGTGTCGGCGCCACAATGCCATCAGCAGCGCGTTGATCACTAACTCAGTGTCGATGCGGTGCCCCATGGACCAGCCGATCACCTGCCTGGAGAACAGGTCGATGACGGCGCTCAGGTACCTGCGCGAATGTGTGCAATGACTGCTCACTGGCCAACACCGGGTGTTCGGATCGAGCATACGGCCGACAGCAATCGCTGCTTATGGAGAGCTCTCCATAAGCAGCGTTATGCACAGCACGCAGTTATGCACAGTTGGTCCGGCAGCGCGGCGTCGCCGCCCTCGCAAGAGGGCTGCGGTCGCGTCTTTGAACTTCACGTAATCACAAGGTCTTGAGGAACTTCAACAGATCGTCTTCTGCCCGGAACCGCTGTGGGACCACATTGGGATCCTGAAGCCTGGCCAGTGCCTTTTCCTTCATGGCGAGATCGGCCTCTATGTACTGATGCGTTGTCGCCGGACTCTCGTGTCCGAGCCACAGAGCGATCACGCTGATTTCCACGCCCGACTGCAGAAGGTGCATGGCGGTCGAGTGACGCAGGCAGTGTGGAGAGATCGTTCTTCCGGCCAGGCTCGGCGTCGTGAGCGCGGCTTTCTTGACGGCCAATGCCAGGCGCTGCGTCACGTTGGACCGCGTCATCGCCTGTCCGCCACGGTTGGGCAGCAGCGCCGACGTGGGAGTCAGGTCCGGGTTGAACTTCAGCCAGGCGCGGATCACCTTGACCGTCGATCGCCAGAGCGGCACCGACCGCTGCTTGCGTCCCTTTGCCATGCAGATGCACGCAGGCGGCGGGTGCCAGCACGACGTCGCCCACTTTTACGCCGATTGCCTCCGACACGCGGGCACCGGTGTTGTACAGCAGGGCCAGCAGCAGCTTGTCTCGCTGGCCCATCCAATCCGCTCCTGGCGCGCCGATCACGGCCAGCATCTCCTCGCGTGTCAGGAACTCGAACATCGGCCGCTCGAAGCGCTTCATCGGCACGCCGAGCGCCTGCTCGACGACCTGAAGTGCCGTCACGTCTCGCCGGGCCGCGAACTTCAGGAACGAGCGCAGCGCGGCCAGTCGCGCATTGCGGCTGCGAACGGTGTTGTGCCGATCGCGTTCGAGATGATCGAGGAAGTCCAGGATCAGCGCGGGCGTCAGGTCGGCGAGCGACAGCGTCGTGGGCGTCTTGTGCAGTTGCGCCTGGGCGAAGTCCAGGAACAGCACGAACGCGTCCCGATAGGCCGCAACGGTCTGCGGGCTCAACGCGCGCTGCTGCGTCAGGTGCTCGGCGAAGAAGGACTGGACCAGCGTCGCGAAGCTCGGCGGAGCGGGCTTGCGGTGTTCAGAACTACTCATCGTCGTTCTCCGCGACGTCGGCGAAGCGTTCGAATCGAGCGCCGGCCAACGCCATCAACTCCGGCACGCCGCTCAGGTACCAGTACGTGCTGGAGATATTGATGTGGCCCATGTACGTGGACAGGGCCAGCATTCGTTGGTCAAGGTTCGCTCCCTGCTGGTGCCACAGGATCATCCGTCTCACGGCGAAGCTATGGCGCAGGTCATGCACCCGCGGTCGGCCATGGCCGCCGCGATCGATCCAACCCAATTGCTCGCGCAGCTGACAGAACACTCGATGCACCTGCCGATCTCCCAGCGGTTCACCCCGGTGCACGCCACGCGAGCCCACGAAGAATGTCATCTGCGGCTTCGCAGGCACGTACTGGCGGCGCAAGGCCCGGTAGGCTGCCATCGGACCGATCACGCTGGGGTGCAGCGGCACCATGCGGGACTTGCCAAACTTGGTCTGCTGTATGGTCAGGATGCCGCCGTCCAGATCTGCATCCGAGTCGGCCAGGTTGATCGCTTCAGAGACCCGAAGCCCGGCCGATGCGATCAGACCGAACAGCGTTGCATAGGTGGTGGCACGAAGGCCATCCGAGGGGCCGAGTCGGCGGGCAGCGACGATCAATGCCGCGATCTCGGCTTCGCTGTAGATGTGAGGCGCCACGCGGCGCGGGATCGGACCGAAGCTGGAATCGTCAGGAACTTCGACAGTCGGATCGAACTGCTGGAGCCAGCGCATGAAGGGGCGCAGCGTTGCCAGTCGGCGCGCTGCCGTGTCGACATTGGCCCGGCCGCCCACGAGATACCGAGGCTGTACCTGGTGCGCCCACTGGACCATCACGTCTACCGTCAACGCGATGTCGCGTCCCTCTCCGACCATGAAGCGAGTGAAGCTGCGCACAGCGAGATCAGAGGAGCACGGCTTGAACCCGAGGCGCAGGCGTTCAGTCAGGTATTGCTCCACCTTGGCGGTGAGGTCGATGTTCGCCGATGCTGCGGCGCTCATGATGCACTCCCAGGCCAAGGCAGAGCGACCTCGGCAAGCAGTTGCAAGTCGAGCTTGGCGTAGATCAACGAGGTGTCCAGCGATCGATGCCGAAGCACATCGGCGACCTCCTTGATCGAACTGCCGCTGTTGACCAGGCGACAGGCCAGCGTGTGACGCAACGAATGGCAACCGCGTGAGATGCCGGCACCTCGCAGGGCACGCCCGATTGCCTGGCTCACTGCATCGACGCCGATGGGCTTGTCGTGTGGCGCCAACCGACGGACGAACAGCGATGGCAGCGTGGTTGCGGGCCGCTCGTGTCTCATGTACTCCGCCAGAGCCTGCCCGGTGAGCACCGGCAGCGGTAGGACATCCTGGCGCTGGGACTTTGTTCGCTTCAAGGTCACCGTTCCGGCACGCCAATCGAAGTCGCCGATCTCCAGCTTGGCGATCTCGCCCACGCGCAGTCCGAGATCCAAGGCCAGGCGCACCATGGCCAGCAGGCGCAGCGGAGCCCGCTTGGCCTCGGCGCAATGCGCTTCGAGGCGCTGGACCTCCTCGGTCGTCAGCGCGCGCGGCAACGATGCTTGGCTCCATCGCACCGGCGACGAGATAGCGCCGAGCAGGCTGTTCACTGCGTCACCGCAGGTCCCGCGGTATCGGAAGTAGGCCCGCAGCGCAGCAGTGACCGCGCTGGAATGCGACCCGCTGCTGACCCGCGTGAGCTCGGTTGCGATGAAGCCGCGAACGTCTTCCGGCTGCAACTCGCCGATGGCGATGGCCTTGCCCGCGAACTTGCATTGCAGCAGACGACCTACGAGTACCAGCCGATCCTCGCGCGTGCCTATCGCCAGGCCGCGGGCGTCGCGCATGTGGACGTTGTAACGGTTCAGTTCTTCTGCAATGGGACCGCTGGGGCCTGGCAGTTCCACGATGACATGCTGTTCCCGCAACAAGGCGAGCAGGTGTCCGAGACTGGCGCTCAAGCCGCTGCGTGTACGCAGAGCCGCGGGATGGCAGTCGCAGCGCGGCAGATGCGAATCCAGAAACTGCTCGACGAGGGCTTCGTCGATCTGTTCGGCAGATACCTGGCACTTCGCCATCCAGTGGGCAAAGTGCGACCAGGCACGAAGGGCAGTCTCCGAGCTGCCTTCGGCGTACCGGCCGCGCTCCAGCAATGCCTGGAACGCCCCGACGTATGAAGACAGCGGGCCATCGAGCAGCCATGCCCTGGCCATCGGGTGCATCGAAAGAATCAAGTCCATGGTGATCTCCAGTTGTGAGATCACCATTCATGCGCCGACTGCGAACTTATGTCCAGTTCAACGGCACCGCCTCCTTGCGATCTACCAGGGCGATCACAGCCTCTGGCGCGTTCAGACTGGCCAACTGTCCATAACTGCGTGCTGTGCATAACGCTGCTTATGGAGAGCTCTCCATAAGCAGCGATTGCTGCCGGCGGCCGTCAGCCGATCAGTGTCTGCTCAAGGCGGGGTAGCTGCCCTTTGCTGACGGGTGACTGCTTATTTCGGACGAACATCCCTACTGTGCGGCGTCGCCCACGTCAATGTTCCTGACGTCGCCATTGCTGCCGGCGAGTGCGATGCTCCCTGCGCCAGCGGCCCCAGGTGACGGAAATGTCAGGCAGGGTATGTTGCAAGTACGACCTCTTCATGACTTGCCGAGTTGATGTTTGCCTTGTGATCTGAAGCTGCCTCAACCGCATGCCGCACCGTTTTACTTTCACCGGTCCATCTCGCTATAATTTTTCGACGGAGATGGCATTCCTTCCGTGAACCGCCCTGGCATCGCCCGGGGCTAATGATGCCTACAGACACCTGATCACATTACAGGGCTGTAGGCGTTCGCGCTCAGATTCTTTGCTTGGTCAGGCCGATTGATTCGTTTCCTTGACCCGCATGAGCCGATTTAGACGACCTGAACAGTTCGACCTGCTGCCGTACATCGGCAAGTGGCTCGTGATCGCCTCCGTTGTGGCCTTCCTGGCCGGCAGCGCTTCCGCACTTTTCCTCTTCGCGCTCGACCGCGCCACCGCCTGGCGCGAGGCCAACCGTTGGATCACCTGGTTGCTGCCGCTTGCTGGTGGCGCGGTCGGCTGGGTGTACTTCAAGCTTGGCAAGCAGGTCGAGGCCGGCAACAACCTGCTGATCGACGAGATCCACGACCCTAAGAAGGTCGTGCCGCTGCGCATGGTCCCGCTCGTCCTGGGCGGCACCGTCATCTCACATCTCTTCGGCGCGTCCGTCGGTCGCGAGGGGACGGCGGTGCAGATGGGCGGCGCACTGGCGGACCAGCTCACGCACGTCTTTCGATTCCAGCCTGCCGATCGCCGCATCCTGCTGATGGCGGGCATCAGCGCTGGCTTCGCCTCCGTGTTCGGGACCCCGCTGGCGGGGGCGCTCTTCGGCCTCGAGGTGCTGGCCATTGGCCGGATGCGCTACGACGCCCTATTGCCCTGCGTGGTCGCTGGCATCGTGGCCGACCAGGTCGGCATGGCCTGGGGCGTGCACCACATGCACTACGCGATCGGAGAGGTGGTCGCGGTGACGCCTTGGAGCGTCGGAGCCGTCGTGATCGCTGGTGTGATTTTCGGTCTCGTCGGCCTCGTGTTTGCGACCGCGACGCACCAGCTCGGAGGGCTTGTCAAGCGATGGATCTCCTATCCGCCGCTGCGCCCGATGTTGGGCGGCATCGTGATCGCGCTCGCCCTCTGGGCTCTCGGCAGAGCGGGCTTCGATGCGCATCGCTACATCGGGCTGGGCATTCCTAGCATCGTCAACGCCTTCCAGGAACCTTCGGCGCCGTGGGATTTTTTTGGCAAGCTGGCCTTCACCGTCGCTTCGCTCGGCACAGGCTTCAAGGGCGGCGAGGTCACGCCGCTGTTCTACATCGGCGCGACCTTGGGCAACGCCCTGGCGCCCATGCTGCAGCTGCCCTTCGCCATGCTCGCCGGCATCGGCTTCGTGGCCGTGTTCGCGGGCGCGGCCAACACGCCACTAACCACCATCGTCATGGCAATCGAACTGTTTGGGCCGCAGATCGGACCGCTCGCAGCCATCGGCTGCATCACCAGCTACCTCTGCTCCGGCCACACCGGGATCTACCACGCACAGCGCGTCGGCCACAGCAAACACCATGGCGGTCCCCCGGAAGAACTGCGTATCGCCGATGTCCCGCAATTCCGTAAAAAGCAGCAGACCCAGCACGTCTCCGCAACCAAAGATGACCACTCATGAGTCGCGCTGAAAACTATCTGTCAACGGTGATGGCACTGCGGCTGTATTTCCCAGCCGGCAGCCATGCGAACCCAACCCGTATCTGGTACCACTTGAGCGTTCCAGGGCTTGCGCAGCAACTGTTGGCCTCGGCAAAGCGCGCGCACCTGCAGTCGGCGCTGCTCTACCACGTCGCATCGGGCCACCTCAAACGAGAGCGCGTGACACATCACCAGATCGACGGCTCCCACATACTGCATCCGCAGTGCCTGGAGCTGATCGACACCGAAATGCAGCTGCGGGCGTTCATCTGTCACGCGCAGCGCGTCCGCCATGGCAAGCATCGCCAATCCTTGCCCAAAAACCATCGGCAGGTGGACATCGCTCAGTTCCGGCGCAAGCAGAAGCAGGAGAAGCAGGACGCTGTTTTGGAGGAGACAAAGTAATGACGACTCAGGGCCCCACTCATACGCACGACCTGACCGTTTTGCGTCTGTACTTTCCCGCCAACAGCCGCGCCAAGGCCACGCGTTTCTGGCACCGCTTGGGCGCGCCCGCGCTGGCGCAGCACCTGTTGGAGGTTGCTCGTCGCTCGGGTATTCAGCAAGCCTTGCTGTACCCCATCGGATCGGGCTACCTGCCAGGAGAGCGGCTCACGCACCACCACCTTGAAGGCCATGCTTTGCGACATCCGCAATGTCTGGAGTTGCTTGACTCTGAAACTCGGCTTCGGACCTTCATGCAGGAGCACGCGGAGGAGTTGGGCAAGGTGCGGGCCGTTCTGTTCGCTTGCGAGCTTCCAATGACCGACGGCGATTCGGAGTCGCCAACCAACGCCCAATCGTGCCGGCCGCCAGTGCCGCCATCAACGGCATGCGTCTCATGAGAGTGCCAGTCATTGGCGTCGGTTTCTCTATTTCGTTCACGCTCACCAGGAGTTCATCATGAAGGGTTTTCAGATCACGTTCTTTGCCGAGCAGGAACATCGACACGGCCACACCCCCATGGGAGACTGGCTTTTGCAATTTGCCCAGGACAACGGTGCGCTGGGCGGAAGCTTGATGGGCGCGGCAACGGGTTTCGGAGCCGCCGGAAAAATGCATTCCACCCACTTTTTCGAACTGGCCCAGCAGCCTGTGGCGGTGACCGTATCGGCCACGGAAGAGGTCGCCGAACGACTGCTTGCAGCGATTGCGCTTGAGCCGGTCACGGTGTTCTACATCCAGGTGCCAATGGTCTACGGGCGGATCGGCAAAGCAACGCCGCCCGCGTTGGCCGGCGATGCCGCTGATGCCGACGATTGACCGCAGCGTTGACTTCGCCGAGGACCGTTTACGAATGACTGTCGACAACTGCTTGCTGGCGCTCTCCGGTCTTGCGTCGCCGTTCGGCGGTCCGTTCGATTTGGCCTTGAACGCCGGCGAATGTGTCTGCGTGCTCGGCAGATCGGGATCGGGCAAGAGCGTCCTGCTGCGCCTGATAGCCGACATGGACCCCGGCACCGGCGACGTGAGCTTGGCCGGCAAGCGACGGGAGGCATTCGCAGCGCCGGCCTGGCGAGGTCAAGTGATCTACCAGGCAGCTGAGCCCGCGTGGTGGGCGCCGACACCGGCAGCGCACTTTCCGCCGGCCGCTACAAAACGCGTCGCCGAACTGATGGCCGCGCTGGGACTTGGTTCCGATGTGCTGGACGTCGACATCGCGCGCCTTTCGACAGGCGAGCGCCAACGCTTGGCGCTCGTCCGCTCGATGGTGCGGGAGCCCAAGGTGTTGCTGCTCGACGAGCCGACGGCCTCGCTCGACGGCGCGTCGACGCTGGCGATGGAATCCCTGCTTCTGCAACAGCTCCGGTTTGGCCTCGGCATCGTGATGGTTACCCATTCGCGCGAGCAGGCAGCGCGGATGAGCCAGCGCCACTTCGAGATGCGTGACGGCAGGCTGCATCCGTTATGAGCACCATCCATCTCCACGCCACGGACGTGGCGCTCGCCACGTTGCTGGTGCTTATCAACGCCCTTGCGTCCTTGCTCCTGCACCTGCAGTTGCATCGGCAGGTGCTCTGGGCCGCTACCCGCATGGTCGTCCAGCTCCTGCTGGTCGGCCTGGTGCTGCGCTTCGTGTTCCAGGCGGCGTCGCCGGCGGCCACTCTCGGGATCGTCGCGCTCATGCTGCTGGCGGCCGCGCGCGAAGTCGCCGTGCGTCCAATTCAGCGTCTCAAGGGTGCCGGGAGTTACCGCATCGCGGCGGTGGTCGTCGGCTTCTCGAGCATCGCCACCGTGTTGCTCGCATTGATGACGGCGATCCGCCCGCAGCCCTGGTACGACCCGCGCTACGCCATCCCGCTGATGGGCATCGTGCTCGGCAGTGTGCTCAATTCGGCCAGCCTGGGTCTCGACAGCTTCTTCGAAGGCATCAGCACTGGGCGCCCGGCGATCGAGGCGCAGCTGGCGCTCGGCGTCAGCATCCACCAAGCGCTGGCCGCACCGATCCGCCATGCGATCCGCCGCGGGATGATTCCAATCATCAACCAGATGTCGGCCGCGGGTGTCATCACGCTGCCCGGCATCATGACGGGGCAGTTGCTGGCCGGCATGGATCCACTCGAAGCCGTGAAATACCAGATCCTGCTGCTTTTCCTGCTCACAGGCGCCGGCGGTCTCGCGTCGGCGGGCGCGGTCTATCTGGCGGCGAGGGCCGTCACCGACGACCGACAGCGCCTGCGGGCAGATCGTCTGAAGTAGCACTCAGATCATGTTTCGAAAAATCCCGAATCTAAAGAAGATCATGAACAGGCACCTTGCTTGCGCGCTCGTCTGGGCATCGCCGCCGCATCTGCGATGTTCACTGGCCCGGCTGAGGACACCCACGCCGCTGGATCCGCATGCCGACAGGCAGGGCGATTGAACGTGTCGGCGCCACGATCGCAGGTGCAACTGCTGCTCATCCGGCACGGTGAGTCCGAATGGAACCTGGCACAGCGTTTCACCGGCTGGGCCGACGTGGGTCTCACGCCGCGGGGTGTGCGTCAGATGCAGGAGGCCGGCCGTGCGATTCGGCGGTCAGGTCTGGTCGTCGACCGCGTCTTCTCTTCCATGCTGGTCCGTTGCATACGGTCTGTCGACTGCTTGCTGCTCGCAGCAGGAAGTCCATCGGCGCCACGCACAGCCGACTGGCGCTTGAACGAGCGGCACTATGGTGCATTGACGGGGTCATCCAAGGCCGAAGCCATCGCCCGGTACGGTGCCGATCAGGTGCAAGCCTGGCGCAGGTCCTACCGCGCGGTACCGCCGCCGTGGACTCAGAACAATGTCGGTCGGGTGGCGATGGATCCATCGATGGAACCACCCTGCACAGGGCTGGAACCCCTGCCCTTGGCGGAATCACTCGCGCAAACCGTTCTGCGGGTGACCGCGCTCTGGCAGGAGCTGATCGAACCATCATTGGCGTCGGCCCAAACGGTAGCTGTCGTTGGTCATGGCAACAGCCTGCGGGCGCTGGTGATGCAGCTTGAAGAACTCAGTGAACACGCGGTCTCGTGTCTGGAGATCGCCAACGGCGAAATGCGTGCCTATGAGTCAGGCGCTGGTCGCACACTGCATCTGCAATGCATCTGGCAGCCATCTGTGCTGGCGCCTATCTCAAAAATTCTTTGAGACAGCGGAATAAACGCAGGCGGCTAAGCGTCTGTATGGATGTCAGCTCTGATCAATTCCATCTTCCACAGGACTTCCCATGAAATCTTCCCTTCTGCCCACCGTGA
The DNA here is from genome assembly GCF_044792555.1 of Alicycliphilus denitrificans. Taxonomy (GTDB): domain Bacteria; phylum Pseudomonadota; class Gammaproteobacteria; order Burkholderiales; family Burkholderiaceae_C; genus Alicycliphilus; species Alicycliphilus denitrificans_A. Next base: position 183,394 of record NZ_CP126239.1, on the reverse strand, counting down.
TTCTTGCGCTCGCCGCACTCGCCTCTGGCGCCGCCATGGCCGCCGCTCCGGTCAAGACGGCCGGCGGCATGCTGGTCAACACCAGCGGCATGACGCTCTACACCTTCGACAACGACGTCGCGGGCAGCGGCAAGAGCGCCTGCAACGGCCCGTGCGCCGGCCTGTGGCCGCCGGTCATGGCAGAGGCCGATGCCAAGCCCGAAGGCGACATGAGCATCGTCACCCGCGACGACGGCACCAAGCAATGGGCCTACAAGGGCAAGCCGGTGTACCTGTACAAGTCCGACATGAAGGTCGGCGACATGACTGGCGACAACTTTAAGAACGTCTGGCACGTCATCAAGCCCTGATCGACCAGAACCGCAGAGAGCACAACGCCTCAGCCCATGCGCGCACAGGACGAAGCCGCGATCGTCGCCTGCATTCCCAGCCTGCGCCGTTACGCGCGCGGGATGGCTGGTGGCAGACACCGCGCGGGCCGACGACCTGGTGCAGGACACGCTGGAGCGGGCTTGGAGCCGCTTATCGCTCTGGCAGAAACGCGGCGACATCCGCGCCTGGATGTTCGGCATCATGCACAACCACTTCATCGACGGCGTACGCGCCAGGAGTAGCCGACCCGAGGACAGCGCGGGCGACGACCTGCCCGACATCCCGCAGCGCGCCAGCCAGTCCGACGGCATCGAGGTCCGCGATTTGGACCGTGTCCTGCAGCGGTTGCCTGTGGAGCAACGCGAGGTGATGCTGCTCATCGCGGTCGAGGAAATGAGCTATGCGGAAGCCGCCACAGCGCTGGGCGTGCCCATCGGCACGGTGATGTCGCGGCTGGCGCGCGGCCGCGACAGGCTGCGACAGGAACTGCAAGGCCGTGCGCCATCAGCCCAAGTTGCCGCGCCCCTGCGTAGGATCAAGTGACATGGACGCTCCCCCACTCAAACCCATTTCCTCCGACCATCAAGCCGGTGACCGAAGCCGATCTGCATGCTTATGCGGATCAGCTTCTGGACCCTGCGCGGCATGTAGAGATCGATGCCTTCCTGGATGCCCACCCGGCCGAACGCCAGCGCGTGGACGACTGGCGCGCCCAGAACCTGGCGCTCAAGCAGATGCTCGACCCGGTCCTGTCCGAGCCCTTGCCGTTGCGCCTGCCTTTGAAGCCGGCGCCGGGGGCCGGCTGGCAGGACTGGCCATGGCGATCGCTGGCGGCCGGCGTGGCGATCGCGGTCGTCAGCACCGGGTCGGCCTGGTGGGGCCGCGGCGCCTATGACGGGCAGTTGCAGCGCAGCGCCACGCTGGCCGCTGCGAAGGCCGGCACGCTCAATGGTTTCGCCCACCGCGCCGCCGTGGCTCACGTGGTCTACAGCCCGGACGTGCGTCGCCCGGTGGAAGTCGGCGCCGACCAGGAGCAGGCGCTCGTCACCTGGCTGACCAAACGCATGGGCGCCGAAGTGAAACCGCCCGACTTGCGCGCCCTGGGCTACGAGCTCATCGGCGGGCGGCTGCTGCCGGGCGACAAGGGGCCGGTGGCACAGTTCATGTTCGGCGGCGCGAAGGGAGAGCGCCTGACGCTGTATGTCACCCGCGAGGACGCCGGACGCGAGACGGCTTTCAAGTTCGGTCAGGACGGTCCGGTGAATGTCTTCTATTGGGTCGACAAGGACTTCGGCTACGCCATCTCGTCGGGCAACAGCAAGCAGGAGATGCTGCGCGTTGCCGAGGCGGTTTACAGCCAGCTTGAAGCGCGCAAGTAATTTGGTCTTTCGACGCGCGAGATCTTTTCGATCCGCAAATCTTCAGGAATTGGAACCATGCAGTACAAGTCGCATTGGGAGCGTGTCTACAGCACAAAGTCGTCCAGTGCGTTGAGCTGGTTTCAACCGCGCGCGGACCAGTCTCTCGGCCTTATTCAGCGAATTGTCGCTGGCGAGCAGACTCGGATCATCGACGTCGGAGGCGGTTCTTCGACACTGGCGGACGACCTGCTGAAACTGGATGGCTTCGACGTCACCGTGCTCGACATCTCAAAACGGGCTCTCGAAGTGGCCCGTCAACGGCTTGCCTCAAACGCTGGCCTCGTGCGCTGGCTTGTGGGAGACATCACTCAGCTTGCCTTGCCCGCACAAGCCTACGACATCTGGCACGACAGGGCCGTCTTTCATTTCATGACCACGCCCGAGCAACGCCATGCCTACATCGCGCAAATGCGCCAGGCCGTGCGCCCGGGCGGTCACGTCATCGTCGCGGTGTTCGGGCCGGACGGGCCGATACAGTGCAGCGGGCTCCCGGTGATGCGGTATGCGCCCGATGCGCTGCACGCCGAGTTCGGCGACGCCTTCAAACTCGTCGAACATGCGTCGGAAGCCCATCGGACACCCGCAGGCGTGGAGCAGCAGTTTGTCTATTGCCACTGCGTGATGCACTGAAGCTTGGCCCGTACTTCACAGTCCATCGGGAAACGTGTAGATCACAGGAGACGCCGAGGGTTGCCCGATCACCAGCGCGATCTGGTCGTGCGGCTTCAGCGGAAGGTCGCGCACCGGCGTGAATTGCACCTTGCCGTTGACATACACCCGCAGCGCGCCCTTGAACCCCGCCACGTTGTCGGCCGCCAACGGCTGTCCCCACACGTCGAAGAAGTTGCCCAGCGTGTACACCCGGTCGTTTGGCGATTCGACATGCAGGATGCCGCTGGCATCATGCGTGTGCAGCCAGTAGTAGCCCTTACCGCCGCTGACAAAACCGCGATCGATGCGCAGCGGCGCAATGATGCCGATGCCGCGTGGCACTGCGATCTGTTCGCCCTTGTGGTAAATGGCCAGGTGGGCATGGAAATGGGTCTTGAGCATCTCCTGGCTTGAACCTTCGATGCCATCCACCGGCTGGCCTTGGCCGCCACGGGCGGTATTGCCGTCAGGAAACACGGACTTGCCGAGTTGCCCGCCCTGTATGAGCAGTTCGGCACCACCGGGGACTGCGGCCGGCCTGTCGTCGCCATGTGCAAAAACGGGCGGGGCACCGGCTGCGATGGCGATGGCGAATGCCGCTGCAACAAATGGCTGGAAGGTCATCGAGAGTCTCATCAGAAAAATTGAAAAAGAGCAGCGCTTGACCACCGCGGCTTCAGGCCCGCCTCGTGGCGACCACGCGCGGCCGCCAGGCATCGACAGGCGCTCCATTGCGGCCCATCGGCCAGTGGTCCAGCCAGTGCTGCAGCACGGCGACATCATCAGCCCGCCGCTGCCGGTGCAGCGAGTGTCCCTGGCCCGAATGCGTCAGGTGCACCAGATCGGTCGGCAGCGGCGGGCTCTGGTCGCCGAAGTACCAGAAATGCCATGACACCAGTGCGTTGAGGCCCGCGATGTCTCGCGCGGCCTCGCTGTCGTCGTGCAACGTGTTGGCCACCTGCTTCATCGAACCGTTCGCCATCGCACGGTAGAAATTGTCCGGGGGGCCGTCGCCGCCAGGTTGCTTGGCGACAAAACGCGGGTCCGCCCAGTAGTCGCCCAGCGCCATGACTTCATCGACGCGCATCGCGTAGATGAGCTGGTCGTTGTGACGGCTGCGCAGGCCGAGGATCCAGTCGCCGACGCGTGCCGAGCGACGAATCTGCGGCTTGCACACCGCGAGCGAGCACCAGCCGTGAAAAGGATTCGGCGACCCGCCGCGGTCTTGCCGCACGACGTACCGAAAGATGCGCGGGCCTTCGATCACTTCGGGCTGCGCAGTACCACCTTGGCTGCATCCATCGGCCCATCGCCTTCGATGACCACGATCGATGCGGTCTTAGGATTGGCTTCCGACTGCAGACGAGTGACCTCGCGGATTTCGCCGATCGCCGTGCCGTCGGCCATTCCCATCGGATTGGTTTTGAAGCTGGCGACGGGCACTTTCTGATCGCCCACATAGATGCTGTAGACCGTCTCCGGCTTGAGCTTGTAGAGGAACAGTTCCAGCGCATCGACCACGCCGAAATTTCGCGCCACCACGAAGCCCTTGGCGTCGCCGGAATCGGGCATGAGCGGGATGTTGACCGGCACCGCGTTCGCCAGCGGCTTCAGGTTGTCTGTGCCGGACCCTGAAGGCACGGCGTTCGAAACGTAGACCAGCGCCTGCGGAGCCTGTCCGATCGGCACCGTCGCCGTGACTTTGTCGCTGGCGGTGTCGATCACCTGGACCGCATCGCCGTTTTCCAGGCCGACGTACATGCGCTCGCTGTCGTCCGACGGCCAGACGCCGTGCGGCAACGCGCCGGTCGCGATGGTGTTGAGCAGCTTCGCCTCGCCATCGGTCGAATAGACCTTCACGACGTTCTCGCCACCTACCGCGACATACGCCAGCGTGCCGCGCGATGTTTTGGCGAAGCCGAGATGGTTGGTGATAAAGCCGGTGTCGATCACGCCGGTCACCCTCATCGACTTTACGTCGATGCGTGTGACCTTGCCGACGTCCTTGTGGCCCATCCAGACTTCCTTGCCCTCCGGCGTGAACTGCAGGAACGGCGAGAACGGACTCACGACCGGAATCCGTTTCACGATCTTGTACGCGCGCGTGTCGATCACCGCAACCTCGGGCGTGAAGCTCGACACCACGAAAGCACGCCCACCGTCCGGCGTGAACAGCACCATGCCGGGGCCGGGCGCAGTCTCGATCCGGCGTTTTTCCTTGAAGGTCTTCGCATCGATCACCGAGACGTAGTTCTCTCCGCGCACCACGGCCCAGACCTCTTTGCCGTCGCGCGTGAAGAAGGCTTCATGCGGAGAGCGCCCGACATAGGTCACGCCCTTCACCTTGTTGGTGGCCGTGTCGATGAAGGTCACCGAGTTCGAGCCGTTGGCAATGGCGACCAGCGTGCGGTGGTCGGGCGAGAAGCCGAGGCCATGAACGTTGATCTCGCCCTTGTAGATCGGCGACAGCACGTCGGGGCGCTGGTTGCCCAGCTTGATCTGGCCGAGCAAGGTGTTGGTGTTCGGGTCGATCACCGACACCGTGTTGGTGTTCTGGTCAGCGGTGTAGACACGGTCGCCGGGATTGGAAGCGGCCGATGCAGCGAAAGATGAAACGGCCAGCGCAGTGGCAAGGACCAGGGGTTTGAGTGAATTCATGGAAGGTCCTTCTTCGACGTGTCTCGAGCGACTACTTGGCGGGTGAGGCGTGGCGTGCGAGCCAGGCCTTCATCAGCCGGATCTCGTTGGCCTGCTCGGTGATGATTCCCTGTGCGAGGTTGCGCACTTCCGGGTCTTGCGTGTTGAGCAGGATCGACTTGGCCATGTCGATGGCGCCTTGGTGATGGGGAATCATCATGGTCATGAAGTCGTGCGCGGGCTGGCCGTTCATGGGCGCGGCGCGCATGTCGCGGTCCATCACGGTCATCGCGTCTTTCATCAGCGCATCGAAGGGTTTGGCTGTGCTGGCCACGAAGCTGGCCGGTGCGGCATCTTCGGCCTCCATGCCGTGCGCATGCTGATCGGCCGCCTGTGCCAACGAGCTGGCTGCGACCATCAACCCAATGACAGCGGCGCGAACGAAGCCGCGGCTCATGCCGCTTTCTTGTTCCATGCACTGCACCAGCCCGCGGCGGCGACCTGCTTGCCGGCGAACAACGGACAGCCACCCATCGCTTCCTTGGGCCTGCCTTGAAACAGCTGACAGTTCGCGCAGTTCTGGCTGGCCGCGTGATTCGGGAATTTCCTGGCGTCGACCTTGGTGGTGTCTTCCTTGTAGCCGAGCGCCATGGCCTGAGGATCGGTCTCCGCCAGCTTCGGGCCGCCGGACTGTGCGTGTGCGGCGGCGACGGACAGCGCAGTTGCCGCGCCGGCAACTTGCATGATGAAAAAGCGGCGATTCGTGGGGGTCATTTTTTGGATCTCGTGAGGGTTTTCGAAGGTGCCGGAATCTTTGCTCCGGTGGTTGGGGACGTGTTTATTGCTTCAAGACGAACGCAGCCAGCGCCTTCACCTCTTCGGGTTTCAATGCGGCGAAAGGCGGCATCGGCACGCTGCCCCATTTGCCGACGCTGCCGCCACGGATGCTGGCCTCCAGCTTCGACTGCGCCTGCGGGTCGGCCTTGTACTTCTCGGCGACGTCGTGATAGCCCGGGCCGACGATCTTCTGGTTCAGGCCATGGCAACTCAGGCAGGCGTTGCTCGCCAGAAGCGCCTGCACATTGACGCTCGCGCCACCGGCCGGTGGCGTGGCCGCAGCACCCGGTGACGTTGGCGGAGCGGGCGGCACTGGCGCGGGTGTGGATGCGGCGATCACACTGGCGTCTGTGGCCTTTGCGGACCCGTAGGCGACCGCCAGGTAGGCACCCACCTGCTTGACCTCATCGTCACTGATCGGCGCACCGTAGGTGTGCTGCATCTTGGCCATCTCGGCGGTCCACTGCGTCTGCGTCATGCCGGGTGGCTGGTAGTTGACGTAGTCCGCCGAATGGCAGATCGCGCATTTCTGCATCGCGATGGCGTAGCCCGGCAGCTTCGATGGGCGCAGCTTCGACGTATCGGGCTGCAGCTTGATGTCGGGCGGCGCGGCCAACGCGTTGAACGCGATCAACACGCAGCAGCCAAGAACGGCGCGGGCCAGGAAAGTGGTGGTTGTCATGGCGCGTCCTCAGGCGATGGTGACCGGCGTGGACTCGACCACATGGCGGCGGTAACCCGCCGGATTCCAGTCCACCGTGGCAGGCTGGCCTTCGCCCTTCTGGTTGGTCGCGCGGACCATGAGCACGGCTCGGCCCTTCTTCGCGAAGCTCACCGGCGCCCGCCATTCACGAAAGGAGAAGCGCCCCAGATCCTGGCCGAGCGTCGCCGCCTTCCAGCTCTGGCCGCCGTCGATGGAGACCTCCACCGTCTTGATGCCGGCACCGGCATCGAAGGCGATGCCCTTGAGTTCGATCGATCGGGCGGAGGGCAGGATGCCACCGGCCTGGACGCTGGTGATGAAGCTGCGCACGGGCAGCGTCGAGATCGGCCGCGTCTTCGCCGCTGCGGAACCCGGTGCCACGCACTGGCAGTCGTTGTCGGGCACGCGGTAGGCGGTCGTCATGAACAGCGCGTCATGGCCGTCGAACACATGGTCGATGACCTCGATTTCCGAGAGATGCTTGACCCAGTAGGTACCGAAGTAGCCCGGCACGATGAGCTTGACCGGGTAGCCGTTGAGGAACGGAAGGTCCTTGCCATTCATGTCCCACGCGAGCATCGGTTCATCCTGCAGCGCGTGTTCGATGTCCAGCGCCTTGCGGAAGTCCGAGGTGGCGGGCAGCACCGGCGTATCGAGGCCGTTGAAGGTCACCTGCCGCGCACCTGCGGCCACCCCCGCCTTCTCGAGCACCTTGCGCAGCGGCACGCCGACCCAGCGGGCGTTGCCCATCGCGCCATTGGCGAGCTGGGCGCCGAAGACGCGAGGCGACGAGTACCCGCGGCTGTTGCCGGAGCACTGGTTGACCGCCACCACCTCCACCGGCTCGGCCAATGCCTTCAGTTCGGCCAGCGACAGATTCAACGGCGTGTTGACCTTTCCCTTGACGGTGAGCCGGTAGGTGGCAGGGTCGACCGCCAGCGGGATGTTGGCCAGGTGGTAACGCACGAAGAAGGCGTCGTTGGCAGTGATCGGCCCTTCGTTGAAGACCGAGAACGGGGTCTCGAGGTGCGGTGGCCGCGTCGTCACGCGGATCAGCGGGCGCTTCTGCGGGTAGGTCACCAGCGGCCGCGGTCCGTCTGCAAAGGTTACGCCGTCACCGGTGTCGCGACCGGCCGCCAGCGCGGCAAGCGGCGACGCACCCAGCGCGAGAAGACCGGCGCTCTGGACGAAGCGCCGACGGGATGAAGCGCGCTGGGCGTCTTGCTGCGCGGTGGGTACGGTTTCGCGACCTGATCTCATGGGTTGTCTCCATTTGTTAGATAAATACAGCGGCGATTCAGGGTGTCTTCCAACCCCACTTTGCGAAGATTGCTTGTCCAGCAGGCGATTTCAGGTAGTCCACGAACGCTTTCGCCTGAGGCGCTGCCCCGCCGCGATGGGTGATGACGACGCCAACGTCTCGGTAAATGCGGAAGGGTTCATCCATCTCCACCAGTTGCGCCAGATCGGGGTTGGACACCTGCCAGATGTTCCAGATCAACCAGGCGTCGATGTCAGGCTCCTGGGTCCAGCGTTGACGCGCCTCCGCACTGTTGGCGGCTTCGGGCAACAACAGGTTCTTGCGGAATGCGCGAACGATGGCGATGTCGCCCGTACGGCCGGCCACGTCCTCCCACAACCCGGTCTGCCCGGCGCCCGCAACGGCCATCACCTTGATGCCCGGGGCCAGAAGGTCGCGAAATCCCCGGATGCGCTTGGGATTTCCAGGGCGAACGAGGATGGCGGACGGTCGCAGGTACAGTGGTTCAGCTTCCTTCAGATCGAACGCACCGGGCAGTGCCTTCGCAAAGTCGCTCATCATGTTTTCAGCGCCGCTGTAAATGACGTCTGCATCCTGTTTGGCCTTTTCTACCCATTGGGGAGTCGGGCCTGCTGTAACGTTAACTTCCACGTTTTTGAAGCGCGCCGAAGGTCTTGGCTGCCTCCTTCATGGCGGGAGCGGGACCGCCCGGGCCATAGACGTTGAGCGTTGAACCGGCCCAGGCTGGACCGACTGCCAGCAGCATCGCGGACGCGCAGGCCAGCAAATGGACCGCAATTCTTCGCGACACCCACTTCATGGTGCGGCCTTCTGCATCTTCGCCGCCGGCGCAGCCAGCGTCGCCTCCACCCGGTTGCTCGCCAGGTCCACCTTGGCCAGGCCCAGGTCTTCATTCAGCACATAGGCCGTCCTGCCGTCGCGCGTGAAGACGATCGCCTGCCGCGGCTCCTTGAAACCCGTGATGGTGGCGACCACGCTCCTGCTCGCGACGTCGATGACGGAGAGCGAGTTGTCGCCCAGGTTGCCGGCGTAGATGCGCTGGCCATCGGGCGACAGCGCCGCGCCGTACGGGTCCTTGCCGACGGCGATCGTCGAATCGATGGCGCGCTTGTCCAGGTCGACGACCGCGATGGTGTTGCTGCCGCTGTTCGCCGCGAAGAGGGTCTTGCCATCGGCGGTGACCGAGATCGCGCGCAGCTTGTTGAAGCCGGTGATCTCCCCGTCGATCTTGTTGGTCGCCGTGTTCACGATGGTGATCTTGTCGCCCATGAAGTTGGTGACGTACAAGGCCGATCCGTCGGGACTCAGGCGCACGCCCTGGCGCGGCTGCGCGAAGCCCGTGATGACGGCACGCGGCTCGCCGCTCGCGAGATCGAAGCGCGTGACGGTGCTGGCTGCCTGGTTGTTCACGTACATCGTGGCGCCGTCCTTGCTCAGCACGGTGCCGAAGGCGCCGGGGCCTGCGGGCAAGGTGCCGACCGTCGTCAGGCTGGAAGTGGCGATCTTGGCCACGGTGCCCAGGCTGCTGTCCGAGACATAGAAGAATTCGCCCGACGGCGCGAACACGATGTTGCGCGGCGTCACGAAGCCGTTCAGCACCGCGCGCACCTTGCCCGCCTTCAGGTCGTAGACGACGACGTCCGGGCGTTCGCTGTACGACACCACGGCCGTGCCCTCGTCCGGGCTGAGCGCCAGCGAGTTGTTGCGGATGGCGCCGTCGAAGGTCCAGCGCTGCGTCGCGCTTGCGGATGCAGCGACAGGTGCAGGTTGTGCCGAAGCTGCCGAAGGAATCGAGGCGAGTGTCGAGAGGGCGAGGCACAGCGAGAGTGCGAGGGCACGGAGTTTCATGAGGATCTTTCGGTGGTCTGGAGGGGTGGACGAATGGCGGAGCCGATTTATTCCAGGTCCGCCCTGTCAATTCAGAAGCGACGTGATGCCCGCGTTGATGGCGAAGCCGCCGCACACCAGCCAGACGAAGAGCACGGCCGCCAGCGCCAGCGGCTTGATGCCGGCCTTGCGGAGGGCCGAGACGTGCGTCGTCAAGCCGAGCCCGGCCATGGCCATCGCCAGCAGCACCGTGTCGATGTCGATCACCTGCCTCACCACCGCGTGGGGCAGCACAGCGAGCGAGTTGAGCCCGGCGATCGCCACGAACCCGAGGGCAAACCAGGGAATCACGATGCCGCCGCGTGGCGAGGCCTTGTCTTCCACTTCGCGATCGACCGCATCCGCGTCCCTGGCAGCGGAGCGGGAGAGATAAGCCGACAGGATGATGAGAAACGGCGCCAGCATCATCACGCGAACCATCTTGGCGATGACGGCGGTGTTCGCGGCCTGCTCGCCGACGGCACGACCGGCAGCGACCACCTGTGCCACTTCATGGATCGTCGAGCCAGCGAACACGCCGTAGGCGGTCGGCGACAGGTCGAACAGCCGGTATTGCGCGATCAGGTGATACAGCACCGGATACAGGAAGATCGCCAGCGTCCCGAACACCACCACCGTGGCCACCGCGACCATCACCTGCTCGGCGCGGCCGCGCACGACGGGTTCGGCCGCCATCACCGCCGCCGCGCCGCAGATCGAACTGCCGGCGCCGATCAGCATGGCCGTCTTGCGGTCGAGGCCGAACACCCGCGTGCCGAGGAAGCAGGCTAGGCCGAAAGTGCTGCACAGCACCGTCGCGTCGATCGCGACGCCAGTCCAGCCGACGTCGCCGATGTCCTGGAAGGTCAGGCGCAGGCCGTACAGGATGATGCCCAGGCGCAGCAGGCTGGCCTTGGAGAAGGTCACGCCGGCGCCGGCCGTGGCGCCGATGCGGGGGTAGACGGTATTGCCGACCACCATGCCCAGCACGATGGCCAGGGTCAGGGCGCTGATGCCGTTGGATTGCAGCCAGCCGATCTTGCCCAGCTGGATCGACGCGAATGCCAGGACACCCGTCAGTGCGAGGCCGGGAGCCAACTGGCGCACACGCTGCATGCCAGCAGGGGTGCGCATCGGTTGAGCGGTAAGGGTGGCGGTGTGCATCGTTTTCTCCATCGCGTCGTTTTCGGAAGGCATGGACGAACTTTGAACCGATGCGATCTATCCGGCAAACGGATACTTCCGCTATAACCTAGTCGTCGAACAGGTAACGAAAGCGTTTGGATGCGTCTGACATTGCGTCAACTCCTGATCTTCACGGCCGTGGCCGACACCGGCAGCACCACCGCCGCCGGAGAGCGGGTCTCACTGTCGCAGTCGGCGACCAGCGGTGCGCTGAACGAGCTGGAAAGCCTGCTCGGCGCCCGACTGTTCGACCGCATCGGCAAGCGCTTGCTTCTGAACGACAACGGTCGTGCATTGCTTCCGCAGGCAAGGGCCTTGCTCGACGGCGCGCAGGAGATCGAAAGCTGGTTCGGGCTCGGCAGCACGGGACCTGCAACCGAGCCCTTGGTCACGCGCCTTCGCGTTGGTGCCAGCACGACGATCGGCAACTACGTGCTGCCGGCGTTGGTCGCGGCCTACCGAAAGGCATGGCCCGGTGCCACGGTGGACGTGGTCATCGGCAACACGCGCGACGTCGCCGCCGCCGTGGCGCGGCTGGAGGTCGACATCGGTCTGATCGAGGGACCGTGCCACGAAACGGAGCTACGTGTCTCGCCGTGGCTGCAGGACGAACTGGTCATCGTGGCGGCACCGACGCATGCACTGGTGCAGCCCGGTGCGCAGGCGCGCGTCTCGTTGAAGGCTTTGCGTCAGGCGAGTTGGTTGCTTCGCGAACCCGGCTCCGGAACGCGCGAGGCGGTGGAGCATGCGCTGCTGCCGCACCTGTACCACCTGAACGGCGACATGCAGCCGGGCAGCACCGAGGCCATCAAGCAGGCCGCGGCCGAGGGCCTCGGGCTAGCCTGCCTGTCGCTGTGCGCGGTGCAGGACTTGGTCACGCTCGGCAGATTGGTCATTCTGCGAACCACGTTGCCTCGCCTGACACGCCGCTTCTATCTGGTGCACCATCAGAAAAAGCGCCTTTCGGGCAACCTGCAGCGCTTTGTGGCGCACTGCGAGCGTCTTGAAATGGAATCCCCGTGGCTGCCAACGAAAAACCCGACGAATTAGTGCCAGCGAAACGCAGCCTTGCCCGGTTGTGGGGCATGGGGCCGGCCGCCAAGACGCTGCGCGTCTGGTCGTGGGCGGGCGTGACGGGCGCGCTCGCTGCGGCTGCCGTCGTGGGCTTCCGGTGGTTGACGCAATGGGTCGAAGAACTGGCTACCGGACAACGCGGCGGACTGGTCGTAGCCGCGTTGTCGTTGTCGCCCTGGCACCGCGCGCTGGTCTGCACCGCGGGCGGCTTCATCGCAGGGCTGGTCCTGCAAGGCGGAACGGTCTGGGCCAGGCGGGGGCCAGGCGGAGCGGTGAACCTCGACTACATCGATGCCGCGCGCGCCGGAAGAGTCGACCTGAACGATCGAACGACGTTGACACGCACGGTGTCCTCGCTCTTTTCCGTCGGCACGGGCGCTTCCATCGGACGCGAAGGGCCGATGATCCAACTGGCTGCCTGGGTCAGTGCGCGGCTGGCACGACTCGTCGCGACGGCGCCGGAGCAACGCAACACGCTGCTGGTGTGCGGCATCGCCGCAGGCATCGGGTCGGCGTACCACGCACCCATCGCCGGCGTTGTCTTTGTTCTGGAACTGGCGCTCGGTTTTCTCGCGCGCCACACGGTCGCGCCAGTGCTGATCGCGTCGGCCACGGCCAGTTCACTGATCTACTGGCTGGTCGAACCCAAACCGCTCTACGACGTTCCGCCTGTCGTCATGGCACCGACGAGCCTCGGCATCGCCTTGCTCGCCGGCGTGCTGTTCGGCGGGTTGGGCTGGGGGTTGCTGGCGCTGCTCGAATTGGGGCGAAGCTGGTTCGCGCGCATCCGTACGCCAGTCCTGCGCCTCGGACTCGGGGGCTTGCTCGTGGGGCTGTTGTCGGCTTGGGTGCCGCAGGTCTGGGGCAATGGCTACAGCGTGGTGTCGCAGGTGCTTCACGGTGACCACGCCTGGCAATGGCTCGCGTGGGTGCTGCTCGCAAAAGTGGTGGCGACGACACTGAGTTCTGGCAGCGGCGCGATCGGCGGTGTGTTCACGCCATCGCTTTTCGTCGGGGCGACCGCTGGAAGTGTCTTGGCCCAAGTGGCAGCGCTCTGGTTGCCGGCGGCATGGGTGGGCGATCCGCGTCTGCTCGCGGTGGTCGGCATGGCGGCGGTGCTGGCCGCAGTCACCCATGCGCCGCTGATGGCGATCGTGATGGTGCTGGAGATGACAAATCAATTCCAGCTCACCGTTCCAGTGATGCTGGCCTGCGGCGTGGCCTACGCCATCAGCACACAATTCGGCGCCCGACCGCTCTATGGAAATCCGATCGAATCGCCGATGGCGCAGAAGCCGAATCCCTGAGCCTGTGTTAGATCGCGGGTTCTGCACGCAGCGACTTGCGACGCTCAATGCCTTCGAAGACGATCATTCCAGTGAGCATCGCAGCCGTGAAGACAAGCGCCTTGCTTTTCCCCTATTCCGAGCGCCACCCGACCCGGTCCGGGACAGAAACCCGCAAATCCCCGAGCGAAGCGTGGTGCTGCTTGATGCCAAGGAGGATGCCGGCGATACATTGGCGGAACGGATGGCCATCACTGCGACTTTTCTCCCCCGCTTGATGGGTTTCGATCGCCGAGGGTGCGCCCGCACTCTTCTCCGTCGATCGACGCTGCGATTCCTTCCCAAAATGGTGGACGCTCGCCTCGCGCGGGTTGAACTCGGCCGCCGACCTGAGGCCATCGCTTGAAATCAATCGAAGCGAGCGATAACGGCGGCCCGCAAGGGGGTCTGGAGCACTTCGGGCCCGCGCGCTCTCGATTTGCATACGTTTGCCGCGTCGCAATTTCCGCTTGCAGTGCAAGCGGTCAGTCGATGCTCGAGACCGACTGACCGCAACCAGCCTGAAGCAGACCTGCCGCACAGCCGACTCAGCAGCGGTTGCGGCCAGTCAAAGGGATGCGACCTACTAGCGCTAAACGGCAAAAAAAGAAAAGCGCTCCCCTCCCGGACTTGCGGCTCTGCGCCATGATCAGAAACACTGGGTACCATTTCAACGTTTGGTAAGCGCGCTATTCTGCGAACCAAATTGGCCTTGAAATTCACACACCGAGAGGTGCTCTGCTTGTGCAGGCGGGTAGAACCAAAGGGAAAATCAGCATGTCGTCATGTGGTCCTATTAGGGAGCGGAAAAGCGCGGTCCCGGCCCGATCCAGTTACGTCGCAGACGCCGCTCAAGTTACAGGTTCAGAAGGCAGAGGACGTAACCGCCGATCATTGGCCAGAGAAACGGTGGTGCGAGCAAGGCCAAACCGTGCCCCTCTCGTCTACGTGTGTGTGTATCGGCAGGTCTTGCCAAACGCAACGCGCGCTTGGGACGTTGTCAATGATGCTGCCACGCGGTACCCAGATTTAGCGGAGCTATTAAAGCGATACAGATCGGAGCGGTCTGTTTATGACTGGGGTGACGACCCTTCGTTCTTCAGTGCGGAGTACCACGACGGGCGCCCAGAGCTGGCAGCATGGGGCGTGTGTCGGCCGAACGTGCGCGAGAAGTTGTATCCGGGCGATATCGTCCTGTATTTTTGCGCAAGAAGGCTGATATGCACTGGGCACACTGAATACTTTTATGCAGGTGTTGGGACGGTAGGAGTCCGAATTGAAGACAGGCGACGTGAGGTGTGGAGCGACAGCACAAGTGACGAGCTTCGTCGGTTCCGCAACCATTTGAACGTCTTGGTCACCTATGACAATCGCGATCAATGCGTGCGGCATGAGCGCTTCCCCCCAGGGCATCCCGTTGATTGGCATGAGCGCGCGGACAGCCCATATATCGTGTTCGATCCTGCCCGGTCAAAGTTCAACATGAAGAGGCCATTGCGTGTTGCAGTCGCTCAGCACGGGGCCAAGAATGAGATTTGGATTTCGGATGGAGGCGCCAGGATTATGGAACTTCGAGCAGCTGTCTTCGATGACCTTGGCGTAACCCGGGGTCTGCGTACCTCGTATCGTGGTACGGCGCATCCGCACATCAACTTAACGAGGAAGCTCGCGGAAGCGGGCATCAGTGCTGATGAGTTTAGGAGCCGAGTGATTGCTTTGGTGTGATGGGGCGAAGAGGTCGAGGGGAATTGCGGCCATCGTTCTCGACGCTAATCTGCGTCAAGACAGGTAACCGCGACGCGGCCGACGATGGAGGTCTTCCATGTGGGTACGCGGCGGACCGCGCAATCGAGAGGTCGCTACCGAGGGCGAAGCGGCTGTTCCAAACCGGCGTCGTTCAACAGTTGGTGCTGCCGCTCAGGCATTGGACTGTAAGTGACTCAGATCAGCCTCAAGCTGTCGGCACAGACAGTGCGCACCCTTGAGTTTCCGCAGGCTAAGTACTGGTGGACCTGGTAGCGGGGAGCATTTAGGGCATTGTGGTGGCCTGCGGAGGCATGCCTTCACAGCGCTGTGGTGCCGGCTTAGAACCATGCCCAGATACGGCGCAGCAACGCGGGTGCTGGCCGGGCAGGACGGAACACATAGCGCGATGGTTTGTGCATGGTCTTTTCGGTGTCGGTTTCACAATACTGTATAAAAAATCAGTATCATGCGCAAGAGTGCTTCGTAGCTCTCAACCTGCTCTCCCGAGGCATCAGAATTAGCGTGCCACCGTCTTCCGCTCCACCTGATGCCCTCAGCCCTCGCAACCACCGAACTCCGGGGCTTCCTTCTCACCCGCAACTGGCGGGACCTCCCAGACGGCACCGAGATCGAATACTGGCTGGCCACCGACGAGGGGCCGAAGAAGGTGCTGATAACCCGACAGACGTCGGTCGCCTTTCTGCCTGACTGCGATCGGGCCGCAGCGCAAGCTCCGCTGGCAAGCCTGCAGGGCTTGGAGGTAAGGGAGCTCGATCTGAAGACGTTCGACCAGAAGCCCGTCCTCGGTGTCTATGCTCGCAGGTTCCGCGATCTGGGCAAGCTGGCGCGCGCACTTCAGCCGCTGGGGATACCGCTCTACGAAGCGGATGTCCGCCCGCACGATCGCTACCTGATGGAGCGGTTCATCACGGCTGGTGTTCTGGTCGAGGGAGGTCAGCGCGAAGGTTCGACCATCCTCGACGGCAGGTTGAAGCCCGCGTCTGGTTGGCGCCCGGTGTTGAAGGTGGTGTCGCTGGACATCGAGACGAGCGCAACGGAGGATCTGTACTCCATCGCACTGGATGGTGCGGGTGACCGGGTGGTGTTCATGCTGGGGGAAGCACCAGAGTCTGTGTCGGCGCCAGCTGTGTCGCCGATGGACTTCAGGCTTGTGTACTGCTCAACTCGCAGGGCGATGATCGAGCAGCTCAATGCCTGGTTTGCGGACCATGACCCGGATGTCATCGTCGGCTGGAGCGTGATCCAGTTCGACCTGCGGGTGCTGCAAAAGACCGCCGATGCGAACTCCGTGCAGCTGTTGCTCGGACGCGAGCGCCGCCCCATCGCGTGGCGTACGCACCCCGGCCGCCAGGGCTACCTGTTCGCGCCCATGCCCGGGCGTGTGGTTGTCGATGGCATCGAAGCACTGCGGGCGGGCATGTGGAGCTTCCCGTCGTTCAGCCTCGAAGCGGTCTCGCAGGCATTGCTGGGCGAGGGCAAGGAGATCGGCGATGCCTACGACAAGATGGCGGAGATCGAGCGGCGCTACCAGGAAGACAAGCCCGCGCTGGCCAGCTACAACATCCGCGACTGCGCGCTCGTCCTGCGTATCTTCGACAAACTGGAGCTGCTGCCGTTCGTGCTGGAGCGAGCGCAGACGACGGGTTTGCAGATAGATCACTTTGGTGGTTCCATTGCTGCGTTCAGCCACCACTACCTGCCGCGCATGCACCGGCTGGGTTACGTGGCACCCAACGTGGGTGACATCGCAGCCAAGGCCTTTCCCGGCGGCTATGTGATGGACTCCACCCCGGGCTTCTACGACTCCATCGTGGTCCTGGACTACAAGAGTCTGTACCCCTCCATCATCCGGACCTTTCTGGTGGACCCCGTGGGTCTGGCCGAGGGAGAGAGCGCCGACATCCAGAGCGGGTTGGTGCAGGGGCCGCAAGGCACGCTGTTTTCGCGCGACAAACACTGTCTGCCGGACATCGTGACCACACTCTCGAATGCCCGGGACGAGGCCAAGCGGAACCGGAACCAGCCGCTGTCGCAGGCCCTGAAGCTGCTCATGAATTCCTTCGCCGGGGTGCTGGGCGCGTCCGAGTGCCGCTTCTTTAACCCGAAGCTGGTGTCCGCCGTGACCCTGCGCGGCCACGAGGTGATGAAGCTCACCCGGAAGTTCGTTGAGGAGCGTGGATACCAGGTCATCTACGGAGACACCGACTCCATCTTCATCTGGCTCAAACGCACCTATCCCAATGCGGAGGCGCACGCCATTGCGGCCCATCTGGTGCAGGAAGTCAACGCCTGGTGGACCCGCAAGCTGCGAGAAGAGCAGCAGCTGGAGAACTTCCTCGAAATCGAGTTCGATACCCACTACGCCAAGTTCTTCATGCCCACCATCCGAGGATCGGATGTCGGCAGCAAGAAGCGCTACGCCGGCCTGAGCATCGATGAAGAGGGACGGGAGGAGATGGTCTATCGCGGGCTGGAGATGGCCCGCAGCGACTGGACCCCGTTGGCGCGCCAGTTCCAGGAGGGCTTGCTGTCACGCATCTTCCATGGTGAGCCCTACCGAGCGTTCGTGACCGACTATGCGCGGTCAATGCTGGATGGTCAGATGGATGCGCTGCTCGTCTACCGAAAACGCCTGCGCCACCGACTCGATGCCTATGAGGTCAACGTGCCTCCCCAGGTGCGCGCGGCGCGCATTGCTGACGCGCACAACGCGAAGCTGAACCGTCCGCAGCAGTACCAGCGTGGAGGCTGGATCGAGTACGTGATGACGCAGAGCGGCCCCGAACCGCTGGAGGCCCGGTATTCGCGCATTGACTATGAGCACTACCTCGTCAAGCAACTGCAGCCCATTGCTGAAGCGATTCTTCAGCCGTTGGGCGACAGCTTTGCGGCATTGACGAGTGCGCAGAAGGTGTTGTTCTAGGGAATCGTTCAGGAGGACAACCTGGGGCGATACCTAATGACGTAACTACCTGAACAGTAGGGGGCAGCTTGGCAGCGTTATGCACAGCACGCAGTTATGCACAGTTGGTCCGGCAGCGCGGCGTCGCCGCCCTCGCAAGAGGGCTGCGGTCGCGTCTTTGAACTTCACGTAATCACAAGGTCTTGAGGAACTTCAACAGATCGTCTTCTGCCCGGAACCGCTGTGGGACCACATTGGGATCCTGAAGCCTGGCCAGTGCCTTTTCCTTCATGGCGAGATCGGCCTCTATGTACTGATGCGTTGTCGCCGGACTCTCGTGTCCGAGCCACAGAGCGATCACGCTGATTTCCACGCCCGACTGCAGAAGGTGCATGGCGGTCGAGTGACGCAGGCAGTGTGGAGAGATCGTTCTTCCGGCCAGGCTCGGCGTCGTGAGCGCGGCTTTCTTGACGGCCAATGCCAGGCGCTGCGTCACGTTGGACCGCGTCATCGCCTGTCCGCCACGGTTGGGCAGCAGCGCCGACGTGGGAGTCAGGTCCGGGTTGAACTTCAGCCAGGCGCGGATCACCTTGACCGTCGATCGCCAGAGCGGCACCGACCGCTGCTTGCGTCCCTTGCCATGCAGATGCACGCAGGCGGCGGGTGCCAGCACGACGTCGCCCACTTTTACGCCGATTGCCTCCGACACGCGGGCACCGGTGTTGTACAGCAGGGCCAGCAGCAGCTTGTCTCGCTGGCCCATCCAATCCGCTCCTGGCGCGCCGATCACGGCCAGCATCTCCTCGCGTGTCAGGAACTCGAACATCGGCCGCTCGAAGCGCTTCATCGGCACGCCGAGCGCCTGCTCGACGACCTGAAGTGCCGTCACGTCTCGCCGGGCCGCGAACTTCAGGAACGAGCGCAGCGCGGCCAGTCGCGCATTGCGGCTGCGAACGGTGTTGTGCCGATCGCGTTCGAGATGATCGAGGAAGTCCAGGATCAGCGCGGGCGTCAGGTCGGCGAGCGACAGCGTCGTGGGCGTCTTGTGCAGTTGCGCCTGGGCGAAGTCCAGGAACAGCACGAACGCGTCCCGATAGGCCGCAACGGTCTGCGGGCTCAACGCGCGCTGCTGCGTCAGGTGCTCGGCGAAGAAGGACTGGACCAGCGTCGCGAAGCTCGGCGGAGCGGGCTTGCGGTGTTCAGAACTACTCATCGTCGTTCTCCGCGACGTCGGCGAAGCGTTCGAATCGAGCGCCGGCCAACGCCATCAACTCCGGCACGCCGCTCAGGTACCAGTACGTGCTGGAGATATTGATGTGGCCCATGTACGTGGACAGGGCCAGCATTCGTTGGTCAAGGTTCGCTCCCTGCTGGTGCCACAGGATCATCCGTCTCACGGCGAAGCTATGGCGCAGGTCATGCACCCGCGGTCGGCCATGGCCGCCGCGATCGATCCAACCCAATTGCTCGCGCAGCTGACAGAACACTCGATGCACCTGCCGATCTCCCAGCGGTTCACCCCGGTGCACGCCACGCGAGCCCACGAAGAATGTCATCTGCGGCTTCGCAGGCACGTACTGGCGGCGCAAGGCCCGGTAGGCTGCCATCGGACCGATCACGCTGGGGTGCAGCGGCACCATGCGGGACTTGCCAAACTTGGTCTGCTGTATGGTCAGGATGCCGCCGTCCAGATCTGCATCCGAGTCGGCCAGGTTGATCGCTTCAGAGACCCGAAGCCCGGCCGATGCGATCAGACCGAACAGCGTTGCATAGGTGGTGGCACGAAGGCCATCCGAGGGGCCGAGTCGGCGGGCAGCGACGATCAATGCCGCGATCTCGGCTTCGCTGTAGATGTGAGGCGCCACGCGGCGCGGGATCGGACCGAAGCTGGAATCGTCAGGAACTTCGACAGTCGGATCGAACTGCTGGAGCCAGCGCATGAAGGGGCGCAGCGTTGCCAGTCGGCGCGCTGCCGTGTCGACATTGGCCCGGCCGCCCACGAGATACCGAGGCTGTACCTGGTGCGCCCACTGGACCATCACGTCTACCGTCAACGCGATGTCGCGTCCCTCTCCGACCATGAAGCGAGTGAAGCTGCGCACAGCGAGATCAGAGGAGCACGGCTTGAACCCGAGGCGCAGGCGTTCAGTCAGGTATTGCTCCACCTTGGCGGTGAGGTCGATGTTCGCCGATGCTGCGGCGCTCATGATGCACTCCCAGGCCAAGGCAGAGCGACCTCGGCAAGCAGTTGCAAGTCGAGCTTGGCGTAGATCAACGAGGTGTCCAGCGATCGATGCCGAAGCACATCGGCGACCTCCTTGATCGAACTGCCGCTGTTGACCAGGCGACAGGCCAGCGTGTGACGCAACGAATGGCAACCGCGTGAGATGCCGGCACCTCGCAGGGCACGCCCGATTGCCTGGCTCACTGCATCGACGCCGATGGGCTTGTCGTGTGGCGCCAACCGACGGACGAACAGCGATGGCAGCGTGGTTGCGGGCCGCTCGTGTCTCATGTACTCCGCCAGAGCCTGCCCGGTGAGCACCGGCAGCGGTAGGACATCCTGGCGCTGGGACTTTGTTCGCTTCAAGGTCACCGTTCCGGCACGCCAATCGAAGTCGCCGATCTCCAGCTTGGCGATCTCGCCCACGCGCAGTCCGAGATCCAAGGCCAGGCGCACCATGGCCAGCAGGCGCAGCGGAGCCCGCTTGGCCTCGGCGCAATGCGCTTCGAGGCGCTGGACCTCCTCGGTCGTCAGCGCGCGCGGCAACGATGCTTGGCTCCATCGCACCGGCGACGAGATAGCGCCGAGCAGGCTGTTCACTGCGTCACCGCAGGTCCCGCGGTATCGGAAGTAGGCCCGCAGCGCAGCAGTGACCGCGCTGGAATGCGACCCGCTGCTGACCCGCGTGAGCTCGGTTGCGATGAAGCGCGAACGTCTTCCGGCTGCAACTCGCCGATGGCGATGGCCTTGCCCGCGAACTTGCATTGCAGCAGACGACCTACGAGTACCAGCCGATCCTCGCGCGTGCCTATCGCCAGGCCGCGGGCGTCGCGCATGTGGACGTTGTAACGGTTCAGTTCTTCTGCAATGGGACCGCTGGGGCCTGGCAGTTCCACGATGACATGCTGTTCCCGCAACAAGGCGAGCAGGTGTCCGAGACTGGCGCTCAAGCCGCTGCGTGTACGCAGAGCCGCGGGATGGCAGTCGCAGCGCGGCAGATGCGAATCCAGAAACTGCTCGACGAGGGCTTCGTCGATCTGTTCGGCAGATACCTGGCACTTCGCCATCCAGTGGGCAAAGTGCGACCAGGCACGAAGGGCAGTCTCCGAGCTGCCTTCGGCGTACCGGCCGCGCTCCAGCAATGCCTGGAACGCCCCGACGTATGAAGACAGCGGGCCATCGAGCAGCCATGCCCTGGCCATCGGGTGCATCGAAAGAATCAAGTCCATGGTGATCTCCAGTTGTGAGATCACCATTCATGCGCCGACTGCGAACTTATGTCCAGTTCAACGGCACCGCCTCCTTGCGATCTACCAGGGCGATCACAGCCTCTGGCGCGTTCAGACTGGCCAACTGTCCATAACTGCGTGCTGTGCATAACGCTGCTTATGGAGAGCTCTCCATAAGCAGCGATTGCTGCCGGCGGCCGTCAGCCGATCAGTGTCTGCTCAAGGCGGGGTAGCTGCCCTTTGCTGACGGGTGACTGCTTATTTCGGACGAACATCCCTACTGTGCGGCGTCGCCCACGTCAATGTTCCTGACGTCGCCATTGCTGCCGGCGAGTGCGATGCTCCCTGCGCCAGCGGCCCCAGGTGACGGAAATGTCAGGCAGGGTATGTTGCAAGTACGACCTCTTCATGACTTGCCGAGTTGATGTTTGCCTTGTGATCTGAAGCTGCCTCAACCGCATGCCGCACCGTTTTACTTTCACCGGTCCATCTCGCTATAATTTTTCGACGGAGATGGCATTCCTTCCGTGAACCGCCCTGGCATCGCCCGGGGCTAATGATGCCTACAGACACCTGATCACATTACAGGGCTGTAGGCGTTCGCGCTCAGATTCTTTGCTTGGTCAGGCCGATTGATTCGTTTCCTT
This sequence comes from Alicycliphilus denitrificans, assembly GCF_044792555.1. Taxonomy (GTDB): domain Bacteria; phylum Pseudomonadota; class Gammaproteobacteria; order Burkholderiales; family Burkholderiaceae_C; genus Alicycliphilus; species Alicycliphilus denitrificans_A. The sequence goes on along the minus strand of NZ_CP126239.1, from coordinate 161,272 downwards.
GACCCGCATGAGCCGATTTAGACGACCTGAACAGTTCGACCTGCTGCCGTACATCGGCAAGTGGCTCGTGATCGCCTCCGTTGTGGCCTTCCTGGCCGGCAGCGCTTCCGCACTTTTCCTCTTCGCGCTCGACCGCGCCACCGCCTGGCGCGAGGCCAACCGTTGGATCACCTGGTTGCTGCCGCTTGCTGGTGGCGCGGTCGGCTGGGTGTACTTCAAGCTTGGCAAGCAGGTCGAGGCCGGCAACAACCTGCTGATCGACGAGATCCACGACCCTAAGAAGGTCGTGCCGCTGCGCATGGTCCCGCTCGTCCTGGGCGGCACCGTCATCTCACATCTCTTCGGCGCGTCCGTCGGTCGCGAGGGGACGGCGGTGCAGATGGGCGGCGCACTGGCGGACCAGCTCACGCACGTCTTTCGATTCCAGCCTGCCGATCGCCGCATCCTGCTGATGGCGGGCATCAGCGCTGGCTTCGCCTCCGTGTTCGGGACCCCGCTGGCGGGGGCGCTCTTCGGCCTCGAGGTGCTGGCCATTGGCCGGATGCGCTACGACGCCCTATTGCCCTGCGTGGTCGCTGGCATCGTGGCCGACCAGGTCGGCATGGCCTGGGGCGTGCACCACATGCACTACGCGATCGGAGAGGTGGTCGCGGTGACGCCTTGGAGCGTCGGAGCCGTCGTGATCGCTGGTGTGATTTTCGGTCTCGTCGGCCTCGTGTTTGCGACCGCGACGCACCAGCTCGGAGGGCTTGTCAAGCGATGGATCTCCTATCCGCCGCTGCGCCCGATGTTGGGCGGCATCGTGATCGCGCTCGCCCTCTGGGCTCTCGGCAGAGCGGGCTTCGATGCGCATCGCTACATCGGGCTGGGCATTCCTAGCATCGTCAACGCCTTCCAGGAACCTTCGGCGCCGTGGGATTTTTTTGGCAAGCTGGCCTTCACCGTCGCTTCGCTCGGCACAGGCTTCAAGGGCGGCGAGGTCACGCCGCTGTTCTACATCGGCGCGACCTTGGGCAACGCCCTGGCGCCCATGCTGCAGCTGCCCTTCGCCATGCTCGCCGGCATCGGCTTCGTGGCCGTGTTCGCGGGCGCGGCCAACACGCCACTAACCACCATCGTCATGGCAATCGAACTGTTTGGGCCGCAGATCGGACCGCTCGCAGCCATCGGCTGCATCACCAGCTACCTCTGCTCCGGCCACACCGGGATCTACCACGCACAGCGCGTCGGCCACAGCAAACACCATGGCGGTCCCCCGGAAGAACTGCGTATCGCCGATGTCCCGCAATTCCGTAAAAAGCAGCAGACCCAGCACGTCTCCGCAACCAAAGATGACCACTCATGAGTCGCGCTGAAAACTATCTGTCAACGGTGATGGCACTGCGGCTGTATTTCCCAGCCGGCAGCCATGCGAACCCAACCCGTATCTGGTACCACTTGAGCGTTCCAGGGCTTGCGCAGCAACTGTTGGCCTCGGCAAAGCGCGCGCACCTGCAGTCGGCGCTGCTCTACCACGTCGCATCGGGCCACCTCAAACGAGAGCGCGTGACACATCACCAGATCGACGGCTCCCACATACTGCATCCGCAGTGCCTGGAGCTGATCGACACCGAAATGCAGCTGCGGGCGTTCATCTGTCACGCGCAGCGCGTCCGCCATGGCAAGCATCGCCAATCCTTGCCCAAAAACCATCGGCAGGTGGACATCGCTCAGTTCCGGCGCAAGCAGAAGCAGGAGAAGCAGGACGCTGTTTTGGAGGAGACAAAGTAATGACGACTCAGGGCCCCACTCATACGCACGACCTGACCGTTTTGCGTCTGTACTTTCCCCGCCAACAGCCGCGCCAAGGCCACGCGTTTCTGGCACCGCTTGGGCGCGCCCGCGCTGGCGCAGCACCTGTTGGAGGTTGCTCGTCGCTCGGGTATTCAGCAAGCCTTGCTGTACCCCATCGGATCGGGCTACCTGCCAGGAGAGCGGCTCACGCACCACCACCTTGAAGGCCATGCTTTGCGACATCCGCAATGTCTGGAGTTGCTTGACTCTGAAACTCGGCTTCGGACCTTCATGCAGGAGCACGCGGAGGAGTTGGGCAAGGTGCGGGCCGTTCTGTTCGCTTGCGAGCTTCCAATGACCGACGGCGATTCGGAGTCGCCAACCAACGCCCAATCGTGCCGGCCGCCAGTGCCGCCATCAACGGCATGCGTCTCATGAGAGTGCCAGTCATTGGCGTCGGTTTCTCTATTTCGTTCACGCTCACCAGGAGTTCATCATGAAGGGTTTTCAGATCACGTTCTTTGCCGAGCAGGAACATCGACACGGCCACACCCCCATGGGAGACTGGCTTTTGCAATTTGCCCAGGACAACGGTGCGCTGGGCGGAAGCTTGATGGGCGCGGCAACGGGTTTCGGAGCCGCCGGAAAAATGCATTCCACCCACTTTTTCGAACTGGCCCAGCAGCCTGTGGCGGTGACCGTATCGGCCACGGAAGAGGTCGCCGAACGACTGCTTGCAGCGATTGCGCTTGAGCCGGTCACGGTGTTCTACATCCAGGTGCCAATGGTCTACGGGCGGATCGGCAAAGCAACGCCGCCCGCGTTGGCCGGCGATGCCGCTGATGCCGACGATTGACCGCAGCGTTGACTTCGCCGAGGACCGTTTACGAATGACTGTCGACAACTGCTTGCTGGCGCTCTCCGGTCTTGCGTCGCCGTTCGGCGGTCCGTTCGATTTGGCCTTGAACGCCGGCGAATGTGTCTGCGTGCTCGGCAGATCGGGATCGGGCAAGAGCGTCCTGCTGCGCCTGATAGCCGACATGGACCCCGGCACCGGCGACGTGAGCTTGGCCGGCAAGCGACGGGAGGCATTCGCAGCGCCGGCCTGGCGAGGTCAAGTGATCTACCAGGCAGCTGAGCCCGCGTGGTGGGCGCCGACACCGGCAGCGCACTTTCCGCCGGCCGCTACAAAACGCGTCGCCGAACTGATGGCCGCGCTGGGACTTGGTTCCGATGTGCTGGACGTCGACATCGCGCGCCTTTCGACAGGCGAGCGCCAACGCTTGGCGCTCGTCCGCTCGATGGTGCGGGAGCCCAAGGTGTTGCTGCTCGACGAGCCGACGGCCTCGCTCGACGGCGCGTCGACGCTGGCGATGGAATCCCTGCTTCTGCAACAGCTCCGGTTTGGCCTCGGCATCGTGATGGTTACCCATTCGCGCGAGCAGGCAGCGCGGATGAGCCAGCGCCACTTCGAGATGCGTGACGGCAGGCTGCATCCGTTATGAGCACCATCCATCTCCACGCCACGGACGTGGCGCTCGCCACGTTGCTGGTGGTGCTTATCAACGCCCTTGCGTCCTTGCTCCTGCACCTGCAGTTGCATCGGCAGGTGCTCTGGGCCGCTACCCGCATGGTCGTCCAGCTCCTGCTGGTCGGCCTGGTGCTGCGCTTCGTGTTCCAGGCGGCGTCGCCGGCGGCCACTCTCGGGATCGTCGCGCTCATGCTGCTGGCGGCCGCGCGCGAAGTCGCCGTGCGTCCAATTCAGCGTCTCAAGGGTGCCGGGAGTTACCGCATCGCGGCGGTGGTCGTCGGCTTCTCGAGCATCGCCACCGTGTTGCTCGCATTGATGACGGCGATCCGCCCGCAGCCCTGGTACGACCCGCGCTACGCCATCCCGCTGATGGGCATCGTGCTCGGCAGTGTGCTCAATTCGGCCAGCCTGGGTCTCGACAGCTTCTTCGAAGGCATCAGCACTGGGCGCCCGGCGATCGAGGCGCAGCTGGCGCTCGGCGTCAGCATCCACCAAGCGCTGGCCGCACCGATCCGCCATGCGATCCGCCGCGGGATGATTCCAATCATCAACCAGATGTCGGCCGCGGGTGTCATCACGCTGCCCGGCATCATGACGGGGCAGTTGCTGGCCGGCATGGATCCACTCGAAGCCGTGAAATACCAGATCCTGCTGCTTTTCCTGCTCACAGGCGCCGGCGGTCTCGCGTCGGCGGGCGCGGTCTATCTGGCGGCGAGGGCCGTCACCGACGACCGACAGCGCCTGCGGGCAGATCGTCTGAAGTAGCACTCAGATCATGTTTCGAAAAATCCCGAATCTAAAGAAGATCATGAACAGGCACCTTGCTTGCGCGCTCGTCTGGGCATCGCCGCCGCATCTGCGATGTTCACTGGCCCGGCTGAGGACACCCACGCCGCTGGATCCGCATGCCGACAGGCAGGGCGATTGAACGTGTCGGCGCCACGATCGCAGGTGCAACTGCTGCTCATCCGGCACGGTGAGTCCGAATGGAACCTGGCACAGCGTTTCACCGGCTGGGCCGACGTGGGTCTCACGCCGCGGGGTGTGCGTCAGATGCAGGAGGCCGGCCGTGCGATTCGGCGGTCAGGTCTGGTCGTCGACCGCGTCTTCTCTTCCATGCTGGTCCGTTGCATACGGTCTGTCGACTGCTTGCTGCTCGCAGCAGGAAGTCCATCGGCGCCACGCACAGCCGACTGGCGCTTGAACGAGCGGCACTATGGTGCATTGACGGGGTCATCCAAGGCCGAAGCCATCGCCCGGTACGGTGCCGATCAGGTGCAAGCCTGGCGCAGGTCCTACCGCGCGGTACCGCCGCCGTGGACTCAGAACAATGTCGGTCGGGTGGCGATGGATCCATCGATGGAACCACCCTGCACAGGGCTGGAACCCCTGCCCTTGGCGGAATCACTCGCGCAAACCGTTCTGCGGGTGACCGCGCTCTGGCAGGAGCTGATCGAACCATCATTGGCGTCGGCCCAAACGGTAGCTGTCGTTGGTCATGGCAACAGCCTGCGGGCGCTGGTGATGCAGCTTGAAGAACTCAGTGAACACGCGGTCTCGTGTCTGGAGATCGCCAACGGCGAAATGCGTGCCTATGAGTCAGGCGCTGGTCGCACACTGCATCTGCAATGCATCTGGCAGCCATCTGTGCTGGCGCCTATCTCAAAAATTCTTTGAGACAGCGGAATAAACGCAGGCGGCTAAGCGTCTGTATGGATGTCAGCTCTGATCAATTCCATCTTCCACAGGACTTCCCATGAAATCTTCCCTTCTGCCCACCGTGATTCTTGCGCTCGCCGCACTCGCCTCTGGCGCCGCCATGGCCGCCGCTCCGGTCAAGACGGCCGGCGGCATGCTGGTCAACACCAGCGGCATGACGCTCTACACCTTCGACAACGACGTCGCGGGCAGCGGCAAGAGCGCCTGCAACGGCCCGTGCGCCGGCCTGTGGCCGCCGGTCATGGCAGAGGCCGATGCCAAGCCCGAAGGCGACATGAGCATCGTCACCCGCGACGACGGCACCAAGCAATGGGCCTACAAGGGCAAGCCGGTGTACCTGTACAAGTCCGACATGAAGGTCGGCGACATGACTGGCGACAACTTTAAGAACGTCTGGCACGTCATCAAGCCCTGATCGACCAGAACCGCAGAGAGCACAACGCCTCAGCCCATGCGCGCACAGGACGAAGCCGCGATCGTCGCCTGCATTCCCAGCCTGCGCCGTTACGCGCGCGGGCTGGTGGCAGACACCGCGCGGGCCGACGACCTGGTGCAGGACACGCTGGAGCGGGCTTGGAGCCGCTTATCGCTCTGGCAGAAACGCGGCGACATCCGCGCCTGGATGTTCGGCATCATGCACAACCACTTCATCGACGGCGTACGCGCCAGGAGTAGCCGACCCGAGGACAGCGCGGGCGACGACCTGCCCGACATCCCGCAGCGCGCCAGCCAGTCCGACGGCATCGAGGTCCGCGATTTGGACCGTGTCCTGCAGCGGTTGCCTGTGGAGCAACGCGAGGTGATGCTGCTCATCGCGGTCGAGGAAATGAGCTATGCGGAAGCCGCCACAGCGCTGGGCGTGCCCATCGGCACGGTGATGTCGCGGCTGGCGCGCGGCCGCGACAGGCTGCGACAGGAACTGCAAGGCCGTGCGCCATCAGCCCAAGTTGCCGCGCCCCTGCGTAGGATCAAGTGACATGGACGCTCCCCCACTCAAACCCATTTCCTCCGACGGCATCAAGCCGGTGACCGAAGCCGATCTGCATGCTTATGCGGATCAGCTTCTGGACCCTGCGCGGCATGTAGAGATCGATGCCTTCCTGGATGCCCACCCGGCCGAACGCCAGCGCGTGGACGACTGGCGCGCCCAGAACCTGGCGCTCAAGCAGATGCTCGACCCGGTCCTGTCCGAGCCCTTGCCGTTGCGCCTGCCTTTGAAGCCGGCGCCGGGGGCCGGCTGGCAGGACTGGCCATGGCGATCGCTGGCGGCCGGCGTGGCGATCGCGGTCGTCAGCACCGGGTCGGCCTGGTGGGGCCGCGGCGCCTATGACGGGCAGTTGCAGCGCAGCGCCACGCTGGCCGCTGCGAAGGCCGGCACGCTCAATGGTTTCGCCCACCGCGCCGCCGTGGCTCACGTGGTCTACAGCCCGGACGTGCGTCGCCCGGTGGAAGTCGGCGCCGACCAGGAGCAGGCGCTCGTCACCTGGCTGACCAAACGCATGGGCGCCGAAGTGAAACCGCCCGACTTGCGCGCCCTGGGCTACGAGCTCATCGGCGGGCGGCTGCTGCCGGGCGACAAGGGGCCGGTGGCACAGTTCATGTTCGGCGGCGCGAAGGGAGAGCGCCTGACGCTGTATGTCACCCGCGAGGACGCCGGACGCGAGACGGCTTTCAAGTTCGGTCAGGACGGTCCGGTGAATGTCTTCTATTGGGTCGACAAGGACTTCGGCTACGCCATCTCGTCGGGCAACAGCAAGCAGGAGATGCTGCGCGTTGCCGAGGCGGTTTACAGCCAGCTTGAAGCGCGCAAGTAATTTGGTCTTTCGACGCGCGAGATCTTTTCGATCCGCAAATCTTCAGGAATTGGAACCATGCAGTACAAGTCGCATTGGGAGCGTGTCTACAGCACAAAGTCGTCCAGTGCGTTGAGCTGGTTTCAACCGCGCGCGGACCAGTCTCTCGGCCTTATTCAGCGAATTGTCGCTGGCGAGCAGACTCGGATCATCGACGTCGGAGGCGGTTCTTCGACACTGGCGGACGACCTGCTGAAACTGGATGGCTTCGACGTCACCGTGCTCGACATCTCAAAACGGGCTCTCGAAGTGGCCCGTCAACGGCTTGCCTCAAACGCTGGCCTCGTGCGCTGGCTTGTGGGAGACATCACTCAGCTTGCCTTGCCCGCACAAGCCTACGACATCTGGCACGACAGGGCCGTCTTTCATTTCATGACCACGCCCGAGCAACGCCATGCCTACATCGCGCAAATGCGCCAGGCCGTGCGCCCGGGCGGTCACGTCATCGTCGCGGTGTTCGGGCCGGACGGGCCGATACAGTGCAGCGGGCTCCCGGTGATGCGGTATGCGCCCGATGCGCTGCACGCCGAGTTCGGCGACGCCTTCAAACTCGTCGAACATGCGTCGGAAGCCCATCGGACACCCGCAGGCGTGGAGCAGCAGTTTGTCTATTGCCACTGCGTGATGCACTGAAGCTTGGCCCGTACTTCACAGTCCATCGGGAAACGTGTAGATCACAGGAGACGCCGAGGGTTGCCCGATCACCAGCGCGATCTGGTCGTGCGGCTTCAGCGGAAGGTCGCGCACCGGCGTGAATTGCACCTTGCCGTTGACATACACCCGCAGCGCGCCCTTGAACCCCGCCACGTTGTCGGCCGCCAACGGCTGTCCCCACACGTCGAAGAAGTTGCCCAGCGTGTACACCCGGTCGTTTGGCGATTCGACATGCAGGATGCCGCTGGCATCATGCGTGTGCAGCCAGTAGTAGCCCTTACCGCCGCTGACAAAACCGCGATCGATGCGCAGCGGCGCAATGATGCCGATGCCGCGTGGCACTGCGATCTGTTCGCCCTTGTGGTAAATGGCCAGGTGGGCATGGAAATGGGTCTTGAGCATCTCCTGGCTTGAACCTTCGATGCCATCCACCGGCTGGCCTTGGCCGCCACGGGCGGTATTGCCGTCAGGAAACACGGACTTGCCGAGTTGCCCGCCCTGTATGAGCAGTTCGGCACCACCGGGGACTGCGGCCGGCCTGTCGTCGCCATGTGCAAAAACGGGCGGGGCACCGGCTGCGATGGCGATGGCGAATGCCGCTGCAACAAATGGCTGGAAGGTCATCGAGAGTCTCATCAGAAAAATTGAAAAAGAGCAGCGCTTGACCACCGCGGCTTCAGGCCCGCCTCGTGGCGACCACGCGCGGCCGCCAGGCATCGACAGGCGCTCCATTGCGGCCCATCGGCCAGTGGTCCAGCCAGTGCTGCAGCACGGCGACATCATCAGCCCGCCGCTGCCGGTGCAGCGAGTGTCCCTGGCCCGAATGCGTCAGGTGCACCAGATCGGTCGGCAGCGGCGGGCTCTGGTCGCCGAAGTACCAGAAATGCCATGACACCAGTGCGTTGAGGCCCGCGATGTCTCGCGCGGCCTCGCTGTCGTCGTGCAACGTGTTGGCCACCTGCTTCATCGAACCGTTCGCCATCGCACGGTAGAAATTGTCCGGGGGGCCGTCGCCGCCAGGTTGCTTGGCGACAAAACGCGGGTCCGCCCAGTAGTCGCCCAGCGCCATGACTTCATCGACGCGCATCGCGTAGATGAGCTGGTCGTTGTGACGGCTGCGCAGGCCGAGGATCCAGTCGCCGACGCGTGCCGAGCGACGAATCTGCGGCTTGCACACCGCGAGCGAGCACCAGCCGTGAAAAGGATTCGGCGACCCGCCGCGGTCTTGCCGCACGACGTACCGAAAGATGCGCGGGCCTTCGATCACTTCGGGCTGCGCAGTACCACCTTGGCTGCATCCATCGGCCCATCGCCTTCGATGACCACGATCGATGCGGTCTTAGGATTGGCTTCCGACTGCAGACGAGTGACCTCGCGGATTTCGCCGATCGCCGTGCCGTCGGCCATTCCCATCGGATTGGTTTTGAAGCTGGCGACGGGCACTTTCTGATCGCCCACATAGATGCTGTAGACCGTCTCCGGCTTGAGCTTGTAGAGGAACAGTTCCAGCGCATCGACCACGCCGAAATTTCGCGCCACCACGAAGCCCTTGGCGTCGCCGGAATCGGGCATGAGCGGGATGTTGACCGGCACCGCGTTCGCCAGCGGCTTCAGGTTGTCTGTGCCGGACCCTGAAGGCACGGCGTTCGAAACGTAGACCAGCGCCTGCGGAGCCTGTCCGATCGGCACCGTCGCCGTGACTTTGTCGCTGGCGGTGTCGATCACCTGGACCGCATCGCCGTTTTCCAGGCCGACGTACATGCGCTCGCTGTCGTCCGACGGCCAGACGCCGTGCGGCAACGCGCCGGTCGCGATGGTGTTGAGCAGCTTCGCCTCGCCATCGGTCGAATAGACCTTCACGACGTTCTCGCCACCTACCGCGACATACGCCAGCGTGCCGCGCGATGTTTTGGCGAAGCCGAGATGGTTGGTGATAAAGCCGGTGTCGATCACGCCGGTCACCCTCATCGACTTTACGTCGATGCGTGTGACCTTGCCGACGTCCTTGTGGCCCATCCAGACTTCCTTGCCCTCCGGCGTGAACTGCAGGAACGGCGAGAACGGACTCACGACCGGAATCCGTTTCACGATCTTGTACGCGCGCGTGTCGATCACCGCAACCTCGGGCGTGAAGCTCGACACCACGAAAGCACGCCCACCGTCCGGCGTGAACAGCACCATGCCGGGGCCGGGCGCAGTCTCGATCCGGCGTTTTTCCTTGAAGGTCTTCGCATCGATCACCGAGACGTAGTTCTCTCCGCGCACCACGGCCCAGACCTCTTTGCCGTCGCGCGTGAAGAAGGCTTCATGCGGAGAGCGCCCGACATAGGTCACGCCCTTCACCTTGTTGGTGGCCGTGTCGATGAAGGTCACCGAGTTCGAGCCGTTGGCAATGGCGACCAGCGTGCGGTGGTCGGGCGAGAAGCCGAGGCCATGAACGTTGATCTCGCCCTTGTAGATCGGCGACAGCACGTCGGGGCGCTGGTTGCCCAGCTTGATCTGGCCGAGCAAGGTGTTGGTGTTCGGGTCGATCACCGACACCGTGTTGGTGTTCTGGTCAGCGGTGTAGACACGGTCGCCGGGATTGGAAGCGGCCGATGCAGCGAAAGATGAAACGGCCAGCGCAGTGGCAAGGACCAGGGGTTTGAGTGAATTCATGGAAGGTCCTTCTTCGACGTGTCTCGAGCGACTACTTGGCGGGTGAGGCGTGGCGTGCGAGCCAGGCCTTCATCAGCCGGATCTCGTTGGCCTGCTCGGTGATGATTCCCTGTGCGAGGTTGCGCACTTCCGGGTCTTGCGTGTTGAGCAGGATCGACTTGGCCATGTCGATGGCGCCTTGGTGATGGGGAATCATCATGGTCATGAAGTCGTGCGCGGGCTGGCCGTTCATGGGCGCGGCGCGCATGTCGCGGTCCATCACGGTCATCGCGTCTTTCATCAGCGCATCGAAGGGTTTGGCTGTGCTGGCCACGAAGCTGGCCGGTGCGGCATCTTCGGCCTCCATGCCGTGCGCATGCTGATCGGCCGCCTGTGCCAACGAGCTGGCTGCGACCATCAACCCAATGACAGCGGCGCGAACGAAGCCGCGGCTCATGCCGCTTTCTTGTTCCATGCACTGCACCAGCCCGCGGCGGCGACCTGCTTGCCGGCGAACAACGGACAGCCACCCATCGCTTCCTTGGGCCTGCCTTGAAACAGCTGACAGTTCGCGCAGTTCTGGCTGGCCGCGTGATTCGGGAATTTCCTGGCGTCGACCTTGGTGGTGTCTTCCTTGTAGCCGAGCGCCATGGCCTGAGGATCGGTCTCCGCCAGCTTCGGGCCGCCGGACTGTGCGTGTGCGGCGGCGACGGACAGCGCAGTTGCCGCGCCGGCAACTTGCATGATGAAAAAGCGGCGATTCGTGGGGGTCATTTTTTGGATCTCGTGAGGGTTTTCGAAGGTGCCGGAATCTTTGCTCCGGTGGTTGGGGACGTGTTTATTGCTTCAAGACGAACGCAGCCAGCGCCTTCACCTCTTCGGGTTTCAATGCGGCGAAAGGCGGCATCGGCACGCTGCCCCATTTGCCGACGCTGCCGCCACGGATGCTGGCCTCCAGCTTCGACTGCGCCTGCGGGTCGGCCTTGTACTTCTCGGCGACGTCGTGATAGCCCGGGCCGACGATCTTCTGGTTCAGGCCATGGCAACTCAGGCAGGCGTTGCTCGCCAGAAGCGCCTGCACATTGACGCTCGCGCCACCGGCCGGTGGCGTGGCCGCAGCACCCGGTGACGTTGGCGGAGCGGGCGGCACTGGCGCGGGTGTGGATGCGGCGATCACACTGGCGTCTGTGGCCTTTGCGGACCCGTAGGCGACCGCCAGGTAGGCACCCACCTGCTTGACCTCATCGTCACTGATCGGCGCACCGTAGGTGTGCTGCATCTTGGCCATCTCGGCGGTCCACTGCGTCTGCGTCATGCCGGGTGGCTGGTAGTTGACGTAGTCCGCCGAATGGCAGATCGCGCATTTCTGCATCGCGATGGCGTAGCCCGGCAGCTTCGATGGGCGCAGCTTCGACGTATCGGGCTGCAGCTTGATGTCGGGCGGCGCGGCCAACGCGTTGAACGCGATCAACACGCAGCAGCCAAGAACGGCGCGGGCCAGGAAAGTGGTGGTTGTCATGGCGCGTCCTCAGGCGATGGTGACCGGCGTGGACTCGACCACATGGCGGCGGTAACCCGCCGGATTCCAGTCCACCGTGGCAGGCTGGCCTTCGCCCTTCTGGTTGGTCGCGCGGACCATGAGCACGGCTCGGCCCTTCTTCGCGAAGCTCACCGGCGCCCGCCATTCACGAAAGGAGAAGCGCCCCAGATCCTGGCCGAGCGTCGCCGCCTTCCAGCTCTGGCCGCCGTCGATGGAGACCTCCACCGTCTTGATGCCGGCACCGGCATCGAAGGCGATGCCCTTGAGTTCGATCGATCGGGCGGAGGGCAGGATGCCACCGGCCTGGACGCTGGTGATGAAGCTGCGCACGGGCAGCGTCGAGATCGGCCGCGTCTTCGCCGCTGCGGAACCCGGTGCCACGCACTGGCAGTCGTTGTCGGGCACGCGGTAGGCGGTCGTCATGAACAGCGCGTCATGGCCGTCGAACACATGGTCGATGACCTCGATTTCCGAGAGATGCTTGACCCAGTAGGTACCGAAGTAGCCCGGCACGATGAGCTTGACCGGGTAGCCGTTGAGGAACGGAAGGTCCTTGCCATTCATGTCCCACGCGAGCATCGGTTCATCCTGCAGCGCGTGTTCGATGTCCAGCGCCTTGCGGAAGTCCGAGGTGGCGGGCAGCACCGGCGTATCGAGGCCGTTGAAGGTCACCTGCCGCGCACCTGCGGCCACCCCCGCCTTCTCGAGCACCTTGCGCAGCGGCACGCCGACCCAGCGGGCGTTGCCCATCGCGCCATTGGCGAGCTGGGCGCCGAAGACGCGAGGCGACGAGTACCCGCGGCTGTTGCCGGAGCACTGGTTGACCGCCACCACCTCCACCGGCTCGGCCAATGCCTTCAGTTCGGCCAGCGACAGATTCAACGGCGTGTTGACCTTTCCCTTGACGGTGAGCCGGTAGGTGGCAGGGTCGACCGCCAGCGGGATGTTGGCCAGGTGGTAACGCACGAAGAAGGCGTCGTTGGCAGTGATCGGCCCTTCGTTGAAGACCGAGAACGGGGTCTCGAGGTGCGGTGGCCGCGTCGTCACGCGGATCAGCGGGCGCTTCTGCGGGTAGGTCACCAGCGGCCGCGGTCCGTCTGCAAAGGTTACGCCGTCACCGGTTCGCGACCGGCCGCCAGCGCGGCAAGCGGCGACGCACCCAGCGCGAGAAGACCGGCGCTCTGGACGAAGCGCCGACGGGATGAAGCGCGCTGGGCGTCTTGCTGCGCGGTGGGTACGGTTTCGCGACCTGATCTCATGGGTTGTCTCCATTTGTTAGATAAATACAGCGGCGATTCAGGGTGTCTTCCAACCCCACTTTGCGAAGATTGCTTGTCCAGCAGGCGATTTCAGGTAGTCCACGAACGCTTTCGCCTGAGGCGCTGCCCCGCCGCGATGGGTGATGACGACGCCAACGTCTCGGTAAATGCGGAAGGGTTCATCCATCTCCACCAGTTGCGCCAGATCGGGGTTGGACACCTGCCAGATGTTCCAGATCAACCAGGCGTCGATGTCAGGCTCCTGGGTCCAGCGTTGACGCGCCTCCGCACTGTTGGCGGCTTCGGGCAACAACAGGTTCTTGCGGAATGCGCGAACGATGGCGATGTCGCCCGTACGGCCGGCCACGTCCTCCCACAACCCGGTCTGCCCGGCGCCCGCAACGGCCATCACCTTGATGCCCGGGGCCAGAAGGTCGCGAAATCCCCGGATGCGCTTGGGATTTCCAGGGCGAACGAGGATGGCGGACGGTCGCAGGTACAGTGGTTCAGCTTCCTTCAGATCGAACGCACCGGGCAGTGCCTTCGCAAAGTCGCTCATCATGTTTTCAGCGCCGCTGTAAATGACGTCTGCATCCTGTTTGGCCTTTTCTACCCATTGGGGAGTCGGGCCTGCTGTAACGTTAACTTCCACGTTTTGAAGCGCGCCGAAGGTCTTGGCTGCCTCCTTCATGGCGGGAGCGGGACCGCCCGGGCCATAGACGTTGAGCGTTGAACCGGCCCAGGCTGGACCGACTGCCAGCAGCATCGCGGACGCGCAGGCCAGCAAATGGACCGCAATTCTTCGCGACACCCACTTCATGGTGCGGCCTTCTGCATCTTCGCCGCCGGCGCAGCCAGCGTCGCCTCCACCCGGTTGCTCGCCAGGTCCACCTTGGCCAGGCCCAGGTCTTCATTCAGCACATAGGCCGTCCTGCCGTCGCGCGTGAAGACGATCGCCTGCCGCGGCTCCTTGAAACCCGTGATGGTGGCGACCACGCTCCTGCTCGCGACGTCGATGACGGAGAGCGAGTTGTCGCCCAGGTTGCCGGCGTAGATGCGCTGGCCATCGGGCGACAGCGCCGCGCCGTACGGGTCCTTGCCGACGGCGATCGTCGAATCGATGGCGCGCTTGTCCAGGTCGACGACCGCGATGGTGTTGCTGCCGCTGTTCGCCGCGAAGAGGGTCTTGCCATCGGCGGTGACCGAGATCGCGCGCAGCTTGTTGAAGCCGGTGATCTCCCCGTCGATCTTGTTGGTCGCCGTGTTCACGATGGTGATCTTGTCGCCCATGAAGTTGGTGACGTACAAGGCCGATCCGTCGGGACTCAGGCGCACGCCCTGGCGCGGCTGCGCGAAGCCCGTGATGACGGCACGCGGCTCGCCGCTCGCGAGATCGAAGCGCGTGACGGTGCTGGCTGCCTGGTTGTTCACGTACATCGTGGCGCCGTCCTTGCTCAGCACGGTGCCGAAGGCGCCGGGGCCTGCGGGCAAGGTGCCGACCGTCGTCAGGCTGGAAGTGGCGATCTTGGCCACGGTGCCCAGGCTGCTGTCCGAGACATAGAAGAATTCGCCCGACGGCGCGAACACGATGTTGCGCGGCGTCACGAAGCCGTTCAGCACCGCGCGCACCTTGCCCGCCTTCAGGTCGTAGACGACGACGTCCGGGCGTTCGCTGTACGACACCACGGCCGTGCCCTCGTCCGGGCTGAGCGCCAGCGAGTTGTTGCGGATGGCGCCGTCGAAGGTCCAGCGCTGCGTCGCGCTTGCGGATGCAGCGACAGGTGCAGGTTGTGCCGAAGCTGCCGAAGGAATCGAGGCGAGTGTCGAGAGGGCGAGGCACAGCGAGAGTGCGAGGGCACGGAGTTTCATGAGGATCTTTCGGTGGTCTGGAGGGGTGGACGAATGGCGGAGCCGATTTATTCCAGGTCCGCCCTGTCAATTCAGAAGCGACGTGATGCCCGCGTTGATGGCGAAGCCGCCGCACACCAGCCAGACGAAGAGCACGGCCGCCAGCGCCAGCGGCTTGATGCCGGCCTTGCGGAGGGCCGAGACGTGCGTCGTCAAGCCGAGCCCGGCCATGGCCATCGCCAGCAGCACCGTGTCGATGTCGATCACCTGCCTCACCACCGCGTGGGGCAGCACAGCGAGCGAGTTGAGCCCGGCGATCGCCACGAACCCGAGGGCAAACCAGGGAATCACGATGCCGCCGCGTGGCGAGGCCTTGTCTTCCACTTCGCTTCGCGATCGACCGCATCCGCGTCCCTGGCAGCGGAGCGGGAGAGATAAGCCGACAGGATGATGAGAAACGGCGCCAGCATCATCACGCGAACCATCTTGGCGATGACGGCGGTGTTCGCGGCCTGCTCGCCGACGGCACGACCGGCAGCGACCACCTGTGCCACTTCATGGATCGTCGAGCCAGCGAACACGCCGTAGGCGGTCGGCGACAGGTCGAACAGCCGGTATTGCGCGATCAGGTGATACAGCACCGGATACAGGAAGATCGCCAGCGTCCCGAACACCACCACCGTGGCCACCGCGACCATCACCTGCTCGGCGCGGCCGCGCACGACGGGTTCGGCCGCCATCACCGCCGCCGCGCCGCAGATCGAACTGCCGGCGCCGATCAGCATGGCCGTCTTGCGGTCGAGGCCGAACACCCGCGTGCCGAGGAAGCAGGCTAGGCCGAAAGTGCTGCACAGCACCGTCGCGTCGATCGCGACGCCAGTCCAGCCGACGTCGCCGATGTCCTGGAAGGTCAGGCGCAGGCCGTACAGGATGATGCCCAGGCGCAGCAGGCTGGCCTTGGAGAAGGTCACGCCGGCGCCGGCCGTGGCGCCGATGCGGGGGTAGACGGTATTGCCGACCACCATGCCCAGCACGATGGCCAGGGTCAGGGCGCTGATGCCGTTGGATTGCAGCCAGCCGATCTTGCCCAGCTGGATCGACGCGAATGCCAGGACACCCGTCAGTGCGAGGCCGGGAGCCAACTGGCGCACACGCTGCATGCCAGCAGGGGTGCGCATCGGTTGAGCGGTAAGGGTGGCGGTGTGCATCGTTTTCTCCATCGCGTCGTTTTCGGAAGGCATGGACGAACTTTGAACCGATGCGATCTATCCGGCAAACGGATACTTCCGCTATAACCTAGTCGTCGAACAGGTAACGAAAGCGTTTGGATGCGTCTGACATTGCGTCAACTCCTGATCTTCACGGCCGTGGCCGACACCGGCAGCACCACCGCCGCCGGAGAGCGGGTCTCACTGTCGCAGTCGGCGACCAGCGGTGCGCTGAACGAGCTGGAAAGCCTGCTCGGCGCCCGACTGTTCGACCGCATCGGCAAGCGCTTGCTTCTGAACGACAACGGTCGTGCATTGCTTCCGCAGGCAAGGGCCTTGCTCGACGGCGCGCAGGAGATCGAAAGCTGGTTCGGGCTCGGCAGCACGGGACCTGCAACCGAGCCCTTGGTCACGCGCCTTCGCGTTGGTGCCAGCACGACGATCGGCAACTACGTGCTGCCGGCGTTGGTCGCGGCCTACCGAAAGGCATGGCCCGGTGCCACGGTGGACGTGGTCATCGGCAACACGCGCGACGTCGCCGCCGCCGTGGCGCGGCTGGAGGTCGACATCGGTCTGATCGAGGGACCGTGCCACGAAACGGAGCTACGTGTCTCGCCGTGGCTGCAGGACGAACTGGTCATCGTGGCGGCACCGACGCATGCACTGGTGCAGCCCGGTGCGCAGGCGCGCGTCTCGTTGAAGGCTTTGCGTCAGGCGAGTTGGTTGCTTCGCGAACCCGGCTCCGGAACGCGCGAGGCGGTGGAGCATGCGCTGCTGCCGCACCTGTACCACCTGAACGGCGACATGCAGCCGGGCAGCACCGAGGCCATCAAGCAGGCCGCGGCCGAGGGCCTCGGGCTAGCCTGCCTGTCGCTGTGCGCGGTGCAGGACTTGGTCACGCTCGGCAGATTGGTCATTCTGCGAACCACGTTGCCTCGCCTGACACGCCGCTTCTATCTGGTGCACCATCAGAAAAAGCGCCTTTCGGGCAACCTGCAGCGCTTTGTGGCGCACTGCGAGCGTCTTGAAATGGAATCCCCGTGGCTGCCAACGAAAAACCCGACGAATTAGTGCCAGCGAAACGCAGCCTTGCCCGGTTGTGGGGCATGGGGCCGGCCGCCAAGACGCTGCGCGTCTGGTCGTGGGCGGGCGTGACGGGCGCGCTCGCTGCGGCTGCCGTCGTGGGCTTCCGGTGGTTGACGCAATGGGTCGAAGAACTGGCTACCGGACAACGCGGCGGACTGGTCGTAGCCGCGTTGTCGTTGTCGCCCTGGCACCGCGCGCTGGTCTGCACCGCGGGCGGCGGCTTCATCGCAGGGCTGGTCCTGCAAGGCGGAACGGTCTGGGCCAGGCGGGGGCCAGGCGGAGCGGTGAACCTCGACTACATCGATGCCGCGCGCGCCGGAAGAGTCGACCTGAACGATCGAACGACGTTGACACGCACGGTGTCCTCGCTCTTTTCCGTCGGCACGGGCGCTTCCATCGGACGCGAAGGGCCGATGATCCAACTGGCTGCCTGGGTCAGTGCGCGGCTGGCACGACTCGTCGCGACGGCGCCGGAGCAACGCAACACGCTGCTGGTGTGCGGCATCGCCGCAGGCATCGGGTCGGCGTACCACGCACCCATCGCCGGCGTTGTCTTTGTTCTGGAACTGGCGCTCGGTTTTCTCGCGCGCCACACGGTCGCGCCAGTGCTGATCGCGTCGGCCACGGCCAGTTCACTGATCTACTGGCTGGTCGAACCCAAACCGCTCTACGACGTTCCGCCTGTCGTCATGGCACCGACGAGCCTCGGCATCGCCTTGCTCGCCGGCGTGCTGTTCGGCGGGTTGGGCTGGGGGTTGCTGGCGCTGCTCGAATTGGGGCGAAGCTGGTTCGCGCGCATCCGTACGCCAGTCCTGCGCCTCGGACTCGGGGGCTTGCTCGTGGGGCTGTTGTCGGCTTGGGTGCCGCAGGTCTGGGGCAATGGCTACAGCGTGGTGTCGCAGGTGCTTCACGGTGACCACGCCTGGCAATGGCTCGCGTGGGTGCTGCTCGCAAAAGTGGTGGCGACGACACTGAGTTCTGGCAGCGGCGCGATCGGCGGTGTGTTCACGCCATCGCTTTTCGTCGGGGCGACCGCTGGAAGTGTCTTGGCCCAAGTGGCAGCGCTCTGGTTGCCGGCGGCATGGGTGGGCGATCCGCGTCTGCTCGCGGTGGTCGGCATGGCGGCGGTGCTGGCCGCAGTCACCCATGCGCCGCTGATGGCGATCGTGATGGTGCTGGAGATGACAAATCAATTCCAGCTCACCGTTCCAGTGATGCTGGCCTGCGGCGTGGCCTACGCCATCAGCACACAATTCGGCGCCCGACCGCTCTATGGAAATCCGATCGAATCGCCGATGGCGCAGAAGCCGAATCCCTGAGCCTGTGTTAGATCGCGGGTTCTGCACGCAGCGACTTGCGACGCTCAATGCCTTCGAAGACGATCATTCCAGTGAGCATCGCAGCCGTGAAGACAAGCGCCTTGCTTTTCCCCTATTCCGAGCGCCACCCGACCCGGTCCGGGACAGAAACCCGCAAATCCCCGAGCGAAGCGTGGTGCTGCTTGATGCCAAGGAGGATGCCGGCGATACATTGGCGGAACGGATGGCCATCACTGCGACTTTTCTCCCCCGCTTGATGGGTTTCGATCGCCGAGGGTGCGCCCGCACTCTTCTCCGTCGATCGACGCTGCGATTCCTTCCCAAAATGGTGGACGCTCGCCTCGCGCGGGTTGAACTCGGCCGCCGACCTGAGGCCATCGCTTGAAATCAATCGAAGCGAGCGATAACGGCGGCCCGCAAGGGGGTCTGGAGCACTTCGGGCCCGCGCGCTCTCGATTTGCATACGTTTGCCGCGTCGCAATTTCCGCTTGCAGTGCAAGCGGTCAGTCGATGCTCGAGACCGACTGACCGCAACCAGCCTGAAGCAGACCTGCCGCACAGCCGACTCAGCAGCGGTTGCGGCCAGTCAAAGGGATGCGACCTACTAGCGCTAAACGGCAAAAAAAGAAAAGCGCTCCCCTCCCGGACTTGCGGCTCTGCGCCATGATCAGAAACACTGGGTACCATTTCAACGTTTGGTAAGCGCGCTATTCTGCGAACCAAATTGGCCTTGAAATTCACACACCGAGAGGTGCTCTGCTTGTGCAGGCGGGTAGAACCAAAGGGAAAATCAGCATGTCGTCATGTGGTCCTATTAGGGAGCGGAAAAGCGCGGTCCCGGCCCGATCCAGTTACGTCGCAGACGCCGCTCAAGTTACAGGTTCAGAAGGCAGAGGACGTAACCGCCGATCATTGGCCAGAGAAACGGTGGTGCGAGCAAGGCCAAACCGTGCCCCTCTCGTCTACGTGTGTGTGTATCGGCAGGTCTTGCCAAACGCAACGCGCGCTTGGGACGTTGTCAATGATGCTGCCACGCGGTACCCAGATTTAGCGGAGCTATTAAAGCGATACAGATCGGAGCGGTCTGTTTATGACTGGGGTGACGACCCTTCGTTCTTCAGTGCGGAGTACCACGACGGGCGCCCAGAGCTGGCAGCATGGGGCGTGTGTCGGCCGAACGTGCGCGAGAAGTTGTATCCGGGCGATATCGTCCTGTATTTTTGCGCAAGAAGGCTGATATGCACTGGGCACACTGAATACTTTTATGCAGGTGTTGGGACGGTAGGAGTCCGAATTGAAGACAGGCGACGTGAGGTGTGGAGCGACAGCACAAGTGACGAGCTTCGTCGGTTCCGCAACCATTTGAACGTCTTGGTCACCTATGACAATCGCGATCAATGCGTGCGGCATGAGCGCTTCCCCCCAGGGCATCCCGTTGATTGGCATGAGCGCGCGGACAGCCCATATATCGTGTTCGATCCTGCCCGGTCAAAGTTCAACATGAAGAGGCCATTGCGTGTTGCAGTCGCTCAGCACGGGGCCAAGAATGAGATTTGGATTTCGGATGGAGGCGCCAGGATTATGGAACTTCGAGCAGCTGTCTTCGATGACCTTGGCGTAACCCGGGGTCTGCGTACCTCGTATCGTGGTACGGCGCATCCGCACATCAACTTAACGAGGAAGCTCGCGGAAGCGGGCATCAGTGCTGATGAGTTTAGGAGCCGAGTGATTGCTTTGGTGTGATGGGGCGAAGAGGTCGAGGGGAATTGCGGCCATCGTTCTCGACGCTAATCTGCGTCAAGACAGGTAACCGCGACGCGGCCGACGATGGAGGTCTTCCATGTGGGTACGCGGCGGACCGCGCAATCGAGAGGTCGCTACCGAGGGCGAAGCGGCTGTTCCAAACCGGCGTCGTTCAACAGTTGGTGCTGCCGCTCAGGCATTGGACTGTAAGTGACTCAGATCAGCCTCAAGCTGTCGGCACAGACAGTGCGCACCCTTGAGTTTCCGCAGGCTAAGTACTGGTGGACCTGGTAGCGGGGAGCATTTAGGGCATTGTGGTGGCCTGCGGAGGCATGCCTTCACAGCGCTGTGGTGCCGGCTTAGAACCATGCCCAGATACGGCGCAGCAACGCGGGTGCTGGCCGGGCAGGACGGAACACATAGCGCGATGGTTTGTGCATGGTCTTTTCGGTGTCGGTTTCACAATACTGTATAAAAAATCAGTATCATGCGCAAGAGTGCTTCGTAGCTCTCAACCTGCTCTCCCGAGGCATCAGAATTAGCGTGCCACCGTCTTCCGCTCCACCTGATGCCCTCAGCCCTCGCAACCACCGAACTCCGGGGCTTCCTTCTCACCCGCAACTGGCGGGACCTCCCAGACGGCACCGAGATCGAATACTGGCTGGCCACCGACGAGGGGCCGAAGAAGGTGCTGATAACCCGACAGACGTCGGTCGCCTTTCTGCCTGACTGCGATCGGGCCGCAGCGCAAGCTCCGCTGGCAAGCCTGCAGGGCTTGGAGGTAAGGGAGCTCGATCTGAAGACGTTCGACCAGAAGCCCGTCCTCGGTGTCTATGCTCGCAGGTTCCGCGATCTGGGCAAGCTGGCGCGCGCACTTCAGCCGCTGGGGATACCGCTCTACGAAGCGGATGTCCGCCCGCACGATCGCTACCTGATGGAGCGGTTCATCACGGCTGGTGTTCTGGTCGAGGGAGGTCAGCGCGAAGGTTCGACCATCCTCGACGGCAGGTTGAAGCCCGCGTCTGGTTGGCGCCCGGTGTTGAAGGTGGTGTCGCTGGACATCGAGACGAGCGCAACGGAGGATCTGTACTCCATCGCACTGGATGGTGCGGGTGACCGGGTGGTGTTCATGCTGGGGGAAGCACCAGAGTCTGTGTCGGCGCCAGCTGTGTCGCCGATGGACTTCAGGCTTGTGTACTGCTCAACTCGCAGGGCGATGATCGAGCAGCTCAATGCCTGGTTTGCGGACCATGACCCGGATGTCATCGTCGGCTGGAGCGTGATCCAGTTCGACCTGCGGGTGCTGCAAAAGACCGCCGATGCGAACTCCGTGCAGCTGTTGCTCGGACGCGAGCGCCGCCCCATCGCGTGGCGTACGCACCCCGGCCGCCAGGGCTACCTGTTCGCGCCCATGCCCGGGCGTGTGGTTGTCGATGGCATCGAAGCACTGCGGGCGGGCATGTGGAGCTTCCCGTCGTTCAGCCTCGAAGCGGTCTCGCAGGCATTGCTGGGCGAGGGCAAGGAGATCGGCGATGCCTACGACAAGATGGCGGAGATCGAGCGGCGCTACCAGGAAGACAAGCCCGCGCTGGCCAGCTACAACATCCGCGACTGCGCGCTCGTCCTGCGTATCTTCGACAAACTGGAGCTGCTGCCGTTCGTGCTGGAGCGAGCGCAGACGACGGGTTTGCAGATAGATCACTTTGGTGGTTCCATTGCTGCGTTCAGCCACCACTACCTGCCGCGCATGCACCGGCTGGGTTACGTGGCACCCAACGTGGGTGACATCGCAGCCAAGGCCTTTCCCGGCGGCTATGTGATGGACTCCACCCCGGGCTTCTACGACTCCATCGTGGTCCTGGACTACAAGAGTCTGTACCCCTCCATCATCCGGACCTTTCTGGTGGACCCCGTGGGTCTGGCCGAGGGAGAGAGCGCCGACATCCAGAGCGGGTTGGTGCAGGGGCCGCAAGGCACGCTGTTTTCGCGCGACAAACACTGTCTGCCGGACATCGTGACCACACTCTCGAATGCCCGGGACGAGGCCAAGCGGAACCGGAACCAGCCGCTGTCGCAGGCCCTGAAGCTGCTCATGAATTCCTTCGCCGGGGTGCTGGGCGCGTCCGAGTGCCGCTTCTTTAACCCGAAGCTGGTGTCCGCCGTGACCCTGCGCGGCCACGAGGTGATGAAGCTCACCCGGAAGTTCGTTGAGGAGCGTGGATACCAGGTCATCTACGGAGACACCGACTCCATCTTCATCTGGCTCAAACGCACCTATCCCAATGCGGAGGCGCACGCCATTGCGGCCCATCTGGTGCAGGAAGTCAACGCCTGGTGGACCCGCAAGCTGCGAGAAGAGCAGCAGCTGGAGAACTTCCTCGAAATCGAGTTCGATACCCACTACGCCAAGTTCTTCATGCCCACCATCCGAGGATCGGATGTCGGCAGCAAGAAGCGCTACGCCGGCCTGAGCATCGATGAAGAGGGACGGGAGGAGATGGTCTATCGCGGGCTGGAGATGGCCCGCAGCGACTGGACCCCGTTGGCGCGCCAGTTCCAGGAGGGCTTGCTGTCACGCATCTTCCATGGTGAGCCCTACCGAGCGTTCGTGACCGACTATGCGCGGTCAATGCTGGATGGTCAGATGGATGCGCTGCTCGTCTACCGAAAACGCCTGCGCCACCGACTCGATGCCTATGAGGTCAACGTGCCTCCCCAGGTGCGCGCGGCGCGCATTGCTGACGCGCACAACGCGAAGCTGAACCGTCCGCAGCAGTACCAGCGTGGAGGCTGGATCGAGTACGTGATGACGCAGAGCGGCCCCGAACCGCTGGAGGCCCGGTATTCGCGCATTGACTATGAGCACTACCTCGTCAAGCAACTGCAGCCCATTGCTGAAGCGATTCTTCAGCCGTTGGGCGACAGCTTTGCGGCATTGACGAGTGCGCAGAAGGTGTTGTTCTAGGGAATCGTTCAGGAGGACAACCTGGGGCGATACCTAATGACGTAACTACCTGAACAGTAGGGGGCAGCTTGGCAGCGTTATGCACAGCACGCAGTTATGCACAGTTGGTCCGGCAGCGCGGCGTCGCCGCCCTCGCAAGAGGGCTGCGGTCGCGTCTTTGAACTTCACGTAATCACAAGGTCTTGAGGAACTTCAAACAGATCGTCTTCTGCCCGGAACCGCTGTGGGACCACATTGGGATCCTGAAGCCTGGCCAGTGCCTTTTCCTTCATGGCGAGATCGGCCTCTATGTACTGATGCGTTGTCGCCGGACTCTCGTGTCCGAGCCACAGAGCGATCACGCTGATTTCCACGCCCGACTGCAGAAGGTGCATGGCGGTCGAGTGACGCAGGCAGTGTGGAGAGATCGTTCTTCCGGCCAGGCTCGGCGTCGTGAGCGCGGCTTTCTTGACGGCCAATGCCAGGCGCTGCGTCACGTTGGACCGCGTCATCGCCTGTCCGCCACGGTTGGGCAGCAGCGCCGACGTGGGAGTCAGGTCCGGGTTGAACTTCAGCCAGGCGCGGATCACCTTGACCGTCGATCGCCAGAGCGGCACCGACCGCTGCTTGCGTCCCTTGCCATGCAGATGCACGCAGGCGGCGGGTGCCAGCACGACGTCGCCCACTTTTACGCCGATTGCCTCCGACACGCGGGACCGGTGTTGTACAGCAGGGCCAGCAGCAGCTTGTCTCGCTGGCCCATCCAATCCGCTCCTGGCGCGCCGATCACGGCCAGCATCTCCTCGCGTGTCAGGAACTCGAACATCGGCCGCTCGAAGCGCTTCATCGGCACGCCGAGCGCCTGCTCGACGACCTGAAGTGCCGTCACGTCTCGCCGGGCCGCGAACTTCAGGAACGAGCGCAGCGCGGCCAGTCGCGCATTGCGGCTGCGAACGGTGTTGTGCCGATCGCGTTCGAGATGATCGAGGAAGTCCAGGATCAGCGCGGGCGTCAGGTCGGCGAGCGACAGCGTCGTGGGCGTCTTGTGCAGTTGCGCCTGGGCGAAGTCCAGGAACAGCACGAACGCGTCCCGATAGGCCGCAACGGTCTGCGGGCTCAACGCGCGCTGCTGCGTCAGGTGCTCGGCGAAGAAGGACTGGACCAGCGTCGCGAAGCTCGGCGGAGCGGGCTTGCGGTGTTCAGAACTACTCATCGTCGTTCTCCGCGACGTCGGCGAAGCGTTCGAATCGAGCGCCGGCCAACGCCATCAACTCCGGCACGCCGCTCAGGTACCAGTACGTGCTGGAGATATTGATGTGGCCCATGTACGTGGACAGGGCCAGCATTCGTTGGTCAAGGTTCGCTCCCTGCTGGTGCCACAGGATCATCCGTCTCACGGCGAAGCTATGGCGCAGGTCATGCACCCGCGGTCGGCCATGGCCGCCGCGATCGATCCAACCCAATTGCTCGCGCAGCTGACAGAACACTCGATGCACCTGCCGATCTCCCAGCGGTTCACCCCGGTGCACGCCACGCGAGCCCACGAAGAATGTCATCTGCGGCTTCGCAGGCACGTACTGGCGGCGCAAGGCCCGGTAGGCTGCCATCGGACCGATCACGCTGGGGTGCAGCGGCACCATGCGGGACTTGCCAAACTTGGTCTGCTGTATGGTCAGGATGCCGCCGTCCAGATCTGCATCCGAGTCGGCCAGGTTGATCGCTTCAGAGACCCGAAGCCCGGCCGATGCGATCAGACCGAACAGCGTTGCATAGGTGGTGGCACGAAGGCCATCCGAGGGGCCGAGTCGGCGGGCAGCGACGATCAATGCCGCGATCTCGGCTTCGCTGTAGATGTGAGGCGCCACGCGGCGCGGGATCGGACCGAAGCTGGAATCGTCAGGAACTTCGACAGTCGGATCGAACTGCTGGAGCCAGCGCATGAAGGGGCGCAGCGTTGCCAGTCGGCGCGCTGCCGTGTCGACATTGGCCCGGCCGCCCACGAGATACCGAGGCTGTACCTGGTGCGCCCACTGGACCATCACGTCTACCGTCAACGCGATGTCGCGTCCCTCTCCGACCATGAAGCGAGTGAAGCTGCGCACAGCGAGATCAGAGGAGCACGGCTTGAACCCGAGGCGCAGGCGTTCAGTCAGGTATTGCTCCACCTTGGCGGTGAGGTCGATGTTCGCCGATGCTGCGGCGCTCATGATGCACTCCCAGGCCAAGGCAGAGCGACCTCGGCAAGCAGTTGCAAGTCGAGCTTGGCGTAGATCAACGAGGTGTCCAGCGATCGATGCCGAAGCACATCGGCGACCTCCTTGATCGAACTGCCGCTGTTGACCAGGCGACAGGCCAGCGTGTGACGCAACGAATGGCAACCGCGTGAGATGCCGGCACCTCGCAGGGCACGCCCGATTGCCTGGCTCACTGCATCGACGCCGATGGGCTTGTCGTGTGGCGCCAACCGACGGACGAACAGCGATGGCAGCGTGGTTGCGGGCCGCTCGTGTCTCATGTACTCCGCCAGAGCCTGCCCGGTGAGCACCGGCAGCGGTAGGACATCCTGGCGCTGGGACTTTGTTCGCTTCAAGGTCACCGTTCCGGCACGCCAATCGAAGTCGCCGATCTCCAGCTTGGCGATCTCGCCCACGCGCAGTCCGAGATCCAAGGCCAGGCGCACCATGGCCAGCAGGCGCAGCGGAGCCCGCTTGGCCTCGGCGCAATGCGCTTCGAGGCGCTGGACCTCCTCGGTCGTCAGCGCGCGCGGCAACGATGCTTGGCTCCATCGCACCGGCGACGAGATAGCGCCGAGCAGGCTGTTCACTGCGTCACCGCAGGTCCCGCGGTATCGGAAGTAGGCCCGCAGCGCAGCAGTGACCGCGCTGGAATGCGACCCGCTGCTGACCCGCGTGAGCTCGGTTGCGATGAAGCCGCGAACGTCTTCCGGCTGCAACTCGCCGATGGCGATGGCCTTGCCCGCGAACTTGCATTGCAGCAGACGACCTACGAGTACCAGCCGATCCTCGCGCGTGCCTATCGCCAGGCCGCGGGCGTCGCGCATGTGGACGTTGTAACGGTTCAGTTCTTCTGCAATGGGACCGCTGGGGCCTGGCAGTTCCACGATGACATGCTGTTCCCGCAACAAGGCGAGCAGGTGTCCGAGACTGGCGCTCAAGCCGCTGCGTGTACGCAGAGCCGCGGGATGGCAGTCGCAGCGCGGCAGATGCGAATCCAGAAACTGCTCGACGAGGGCTTCGTCGATCTGTTCGGCAGATACCTGGCACTTCGCCATCCAGTGGGCAAAGTGCGACCAGGCACGAAGGGCAGTCTCCGAGCTGCCTTCGGCGTACCGGCCGCGCTCCAGCAATGCCTGGAACGCCCCGACGTATGAAGACAGCGGGCCATCGAGCAGCCATGCCCTGGCCATCGGGTGCATCGAAAGAATCAAGTCCATGGTGATCTCCAGTTGTGAGATCACCATTCATGCGCCGACTGCGAACTTATGTCCAGTTCAACGGCACCGCCTCCTTGCGATCTACCAGGGCGATCACAGCCTCTGGCGCGTTCAGACTGGCCAACTGTCCATAACTGCGTGCTGTGCATAACGCTGCTTATGGAGAGCTCTCCATAAGCAGCGGTTGCTGCCGTTCGAGTTTTCAACGTGAATGCCCTTGGCGTGCCGGATTGCGATCACTCCTATTCATGCATCGTGGTAATGCGCAGAGACAGGTTTCAGGCGCGCAGTTGACATTGCTAGAGAGTTGACAACAGCGTGCAGAGATCTGCAAGCTCGACGAGCAAGACTGCAGCAGCATCAAGCATGGTGCGATCAATCACCTGGGCGTGTCGCCAGCGTTGATGGTTTACCGCGAGCACAAGGCCATGCTGGGCAAGACTTAGGCCGGCGAGAAGTTCCCGGCGGTTGTGATGATGGGGGCTGGCTGGATGGTGGTCCCCGACATCAAACCAGGCAAGTGATGGTGAGTGGCTGACCCGCCCTGGGTCAGCCACTCAGTCGGGATCGCTGTTTGCAGGTGATCCCGTCCTTTTTGTCAGTTGGCGCAACAGCGCTGTGGCCAACCAGCCATCACTTTGATCCACCCGAAGCCTTGGCCACGTAGGCCGCCAGGGCGGCAATTTGCGCATCACTGAGTTTGCCGTTGTAGGACGGCATCTGCCCAATGCCATTGCGCAGCGCGGTGGCCACGCGCTTGGCATCGGGCTTGAGCTCGTCCAGGCTGGGGCCCACGGCGCCTTCGGCTCCCGCGTCCTTGAGCGCATGGCACAGGGCGCAGGCAGGCACCGCGCCTTGGCCGAACAACACCTTGCCTTGTTGAAGTTGCGCGGCATCGTCGGCGGCGTGCACGGGCAGCACTGTGAATGCCAACGACAACAGGGCAGCGACCAACGCGTGTTTTTGGATTGTGCGCTTCATGCCACGCTCACTTTCACGGCGTGGTCGGCCCAGCTGGTGTTGTTGTAGCCGCCCGCGTTTTCCATGCGTTGTTCGGGCTGCACGTTGCCTGCGGTGTCGGTGGCTCGGCTCGCCAGGGTGAACTGGCCCGCCGGCAGGCGTGCCGCAAAAACAAACTGCCGCCACGCAAAGCGGCCGAGGTCGGGCCCCACCATGCGCGCGAGCTGCCAGGTTTTTCCGCCGTCCAGAGAAACCTCGACCTTGGCCACCGCGTTCATGCCGCCAAACGCCACGCCATGGATCTGTGTGTCACCCGCTTTAAGCGGGGCGCCGTCCGTGCCGGGACCGTTGATCCACGACTTCACCGTCATTTCCTGCACCGATGGCTGCGACGGGTCGCCCTTCGCGCCGGGCGGTGAAATGCGGTAGCCGTGCGACATGATGCGTGCGTCGGTCTCCTGAGCGGTGAAGGCCAGGCGTTTGACGTACTTGATGTTGTTCACGCCCGTGTAACCCGGCACGATCAAGCGCAGTGGGCCGCCGTGGGCCAGCGAAATCGGCACACCGTTCATTTCCCAGGCCAGCAGGGCATCGGCGAGTGCGGCAGCAGGCACCGAGCGTTCCACGATCACGCTCTTGGGGTCCAGTCCATCGGGGAGTTTTTCGCCGCCTGTGCCGGTGAGGTAGGCCATGCCGGCCTCCACGCCGCCCAGGGCATCCACCACCCAGCGCACCGGCACACCGCTCCACACCACACAGCCTGCTGCGCCCACTTGCCAAGGCGTTCCACTGGGCTTGTTGGGGAAGTAGCCGCGTCCGTTGCCAGAGCATTGCAACACCATCGCCGTGGTCTCGATGCCCATGCGCTTGAGGTCGCCCAGCGTGAGTTTGCGCGGGTTCTTCACCCCCTCGATGTTGATCTCCCAGGCATCGCGGTTGCCCAGGATCGAGGCGTCGGGCGCGGGCAGATTGTTGCGGATGTAGAGCTGCTCGGACGGCGTGATTACGCTGGTGCCGAACACACTGCGCTTGGTCTCAATGGTGGTGCTGCTGTGCACGATCAGGCTGGCCGGGTCCTTCCAGCCCACGTACGCTGGCAGAGGCTTGGCAGCACCGGCCACGGCGACGGGCGCGGTCTCACCAGCAGCGGCTGCGGTGCGGCCAAAGCTGGCCAGACCAACGGCAGCCAAAGCAGCGCCGCTGCCGGCCAGCAGGTGGCGCCGGGGGAGCGAGGTGGGTTGTTGGTTCATTTCTGGGGTCTCCGGTGGTTGGGCGTCGTGCGCCGGTTGGGGTGAAAGGGGTGAGCGGTTGATTCGTTGACAGGGACGCGGTGCCTCAGCCTGGCCCGGACACGGGAGGTGCCTGCAGTGCCGTCTGCGCGACCGCCAGTGCCTTCTTTTTCTGGGCCACCAGCAACAAGGGCTTGCCCTCGCGCGAGCGGATCACCTTCCAGTGCACGTTGCTCCACCAGCCGCTGGCCTCGCGCAGGTCCACAGGCTGGTCAAAGGCATACACCGTCACCATGCCGCCCTTCTCGAAGAACGTGGTGAGGTGGTAAGCGAGGTGACCTTCGATATCGCATGGCCGCATGAGTTGGGGAAACCCGGGCACCACGTTGGCGTCCCGCATGCCCAGGTGCATGAGCAACTGGCGCTGCTCCATGAAACTGCCCCGCAAGCTGCGCTCGTGGTATTCGTGGTCGATCGCGTCGCGCACCATCGCTGGCGGTCGCACGGCTAGCACCCCGCCGCTGGTGCCACCGGCCAGCAAAAGCGCAGCCAGAAAACGCTGCAAGCCGCGTCGCGCCAGCAGCGGCTGCGGCTTTCGGTACAGGTGTGCCGGTGCGTCGCTGGCCTCGAAGGCGATCGCCAACTCGGCGCGCGCGCGCAAATCGAATTCGCTGTCGGGCAGGAAAGGCGCGTCGGTATCGGGGCTCATGTCTTGGTCCTGCGAAACGGGGTAACGTTGACATCGGCCTTGGGTGTCGCAGGTACCCCCATGGCCAGCTTCAAAGCGTCGCGCGCACGGGCTAGGCGCGACAACACCGTGCCGGGCGCGATCTCCAGCGCCTCGGCCATCTGGGCGGTGGGCATGTCGTCGAAATAAAACAGCACCAGCACCTCGCGGTGGATGGGCGCCAGGCGCGCGAGCGCCTTGACGACATCGAGTTTGTCGTCCAGCCCCGCGTCGGGCGCCGCTTGCTCGGGCTGCTCTTCATCGTCCAGCGACTGCATGCTGGGTGCGGCCTGGCGAAAGGCGGCGCGGCGCATGATCTGAAAGAGCCAAGCCCGTGCCAGCGCAGCGTCGCGCAGTTACTCCCGGTGCTTCCAGGCGTTGGCAAAACAGTC
Organism: Alicycliphilus denitrificans; assembly: GCF_044792555.1. GTDB lineage: Bacteria > Pseudomonadota > Gammaproteobacteria > Burkholderiales > Burkholderiaceae_C > Alicycliphilus > Alicycliphilus denitrificans_A. The sequence continues at coordinate 131,396 of NZ_CP126239.1, read as the reverse complement.
TTGCACCACGTCTTCGGCAATGGCGCGCGAACCAGTGAGCGCCCACGCACTGCGCAGCAAAAAACGGTAGTGCTCACGCACCCATTGGTTATAGCGGGACTCGGCAGACTGGAACAGCATGGTGATCAAGAGCGCTGCGTGGCTTGGTTCATTCCGTGGCGCTCATCGGTACTTTCCCTAGGGCTGTCGATCAAGGCCCCCGCGTCCCACCCAGCGACGGAAATTCCGCTTCCGCACCTTTGGCTGTGCGCTGCTGCAGGGTGTGCAGTCGGCGTTGCATGCTCTGGATCTCCACCGTCTGCCCGGCAATGATTTCCTCGGCCAACTGCCGGGTGACAGGATCGCGCCCATGCTGCAACACCAGCCGCGCCATGTCCACAGCGCCGGCGTGGTGCGGAATCATCATCGCCAGAAAGTCCTGGTCGGCCTGGCCTGCGTAGCCCGGGCTGTGCATGGCCTGCATCATGCGGGCCATCGATTCGTCCATATCCCGCTGGAATGCGCTGGTGTGCGCGGCGCTGGCGCCGTGGCTGGTGTGCGCGCCGCTCATGCCGTCTGGCCCTTCTCGCCCACACGCACGTAGACGAGGTTGATGCTCTTTTTGTTGCGCAGCGCGCCAGAGGGCAGCGTCAGATTGCCCAGGGGGATCTGCGCAATGAAGGTCGGGCGCAGCGGGTCGCTCACATCAAATGCACTGCACACGGTCTGGCCCGCGTTGGGCGTGCCGGGCAGCTCGTCCTGTTCGTGGGCCACATACAGCAGCGTGTTCTCGGGGTTGGTCCACAACCCGTGCGACTCGCGGCCACGGCTGGAGAAGGTGCCCACCACCTTGCGCTGTCCGCCCGGAGCGCTGCGGTCGATGATGGCGATCGGGCTCGACGCCACGCCGCCGGGGCCACCATCGTCGATGCGCGCCAGGCTGGCATAGACCACGCTGCCGCGCGCATTGCGCACGAACTCAACGTGGTTGGGCCGAGCGCCCATGCCGAGTGGCACGGTGTCGATCAGGTCGAAGCCACCCTGCGTCGAGCGGCAAGACACCGCATCAGCCAGCTTGTGCGAGAACCACACCTCGGCACCGTCGGGTGTGGTCTTCATGAAGGGCGTGAAGCCGGGTTTGTCCTGTGCGCTGATGTCCAGCGTGGTCAGCCGCTGCGGTTGGCTGTGGCCATCCGCGCCGGGGTTGACGCGGAACACGTCGATCTTCGACACCTTCTGGCTGGCCACAAAGGCCAACGTACCCTCACGGTTGAACCACACCTGCGCCGGGCCGCTCAGCGTGGGCAGGTATTGGCGAACCGCGCTGGAGCCCGGGCTGTCGGCCCCCTTGAGCTGGCGAACGGCACGATCGACGCCGACGATGGCAATGCGGTCTTCACCGCGCAGCGTGACCCACAGCTCGCGGCCGTTGCGCGTGAAAGTGGGCTCGTGCGGTTCGCGGCCCAGCAGCAGGCCACTACTCAGGCGCTCGGGGTTGGTGGTGGGCCCAGACGCAGGGTTGGGTGTGTTGCCGATGACGCGGCGCTGCTCGGCGTCGATCAGATAAATGTTGCTGGAGCCGCGCCCGCTGGTGGCCAGCAACCGGCCATCGGGCGACGGCACCGCGCCGTGCGCATCGATACAGCCGTGGTACAGCGGCTTGTGGACCATCGCCGCGTGCGTTGGCGCCACGCCGGCCGTCACAAAGCGAAACGGGGGACGAGGGTCTTCGTCAAAGCTGGTCAGGTTGATCGTCGACTCGACGGTGTTGGTCTTGGGGTCGATGACCACCAAGGTGTTGGAGTCTTCGTTGGTGATGAAGACGCGGTCACGCGGGTCGATGTTGCTGCCCGCTGTGCCGGGCGCCAGCGTTGTTGCTGGTGTTGGTGCGGGCGTCGGGGTCTGGGCCTGGGCCAGGCTCGGGCCGGCGGGCAACGCTGCGGCGGTGGCCGCTGCCAGGGAAAACTTGAGGATGTCGCGGCGTTGGGTACTCATGGATGCCTTTGAGTTGATGGGTTGCAGAAGAGCAAGACAGAAAACAAGACGGTCTGCCCTTGCGTGGGCAGTACCTTGAAGAAAACGAAGGTGGTGTAACAGCGCCTAAACGATCAAGAGCGCGCTGCGCCGCGTTTGATTCCATGCCGCAAGCAAACAACGGCAGCACCGGGCTGGCCTCAGGGCCCCTCAGCGAGAGACGCCTAACTGCCGGTACACCTCGGTCGACACCCGGGCCAACACACTGCGGTCGGCATCGGATGACAGCGCGTAGCCAAACGGTCCGTCGACCCAGTAGAAGACGTTGATTGCGCCCTCTTGAGCAAAACGGAAGGCGGCGGTGTCATTGGTTGGTTCAGCTCTTACCGCCGGGCTCCATCCACCGGCACTTCCAATGTCACCGACGTCGTTGGACACATACAGCGTGAGCTTGTTGCCCCCCTCGTTGCGGTACATGAACTGCGCCACCGGCCCCTGCCCGCCCGGCAACAAGCGCCCACCCTCCAACGTGTAGCCCTGGGCCTGCAAATGGGGTGGCTTCATCGGTGCGCCCATGCGTTTGGACAACCAGGCCACCAATTGGTCCTCGTTCGCTGCGTCGATCTCGACCGCGCGCCGGGCATCTGGGCTGTACACCGCGTGGGCCACCGCGGCACGTTGCGTGAATTCGTTGGTCGACGCCCGCGTGACTGCACCTGGCGTCGCCGTCACCGCAGCCAGCTGCGCTGAGTCGCCTGTGCCAGACGTCGGCAAACCGCCGCGCAGTCCCCACCCCGCCGCGCCACTGACGACCGCAATGGCCAGCCCGGCGACCAGGCGTTGCAGGTACCAAGGGGTTTGAGAGGCGATGCGAGGTCGGGCAGACGCCCGCAGGCGTTGTGGCAACGGCTCGTTCAGCACAGGGTCGAACAAGGCATGCAGTCCGCGCTTCTGCGCCCGATAGGCCTCAAGCCGCAGCGCCTCTGCGGGCCGGGTCGCCAGGTAGCTTTCAATGTCAAGTTTGCGGGCTGGGGGCAGTTGGCCGTCGACGAAGGCTTGCAGTTCGGCTTCGGTGACCGGCGCGTTGGTGGACGGGGGAAGTTCAGCGTTCATGGCGAGCCCTTCGATGATTCATTTGACAACCTTCAAGCGCACCGGCTCAGAACGGCCTTCCATCACCCCGCGCAAGCGCTCGCGGCCACGCGACAGGCGCGACATGACCGTGCCGATGGGAATGCCCAGCGTCAGTGCCACATCGGCGTAGGCCATGTCTTCCAGCGCGACCAGCAACAGAACCTCTTTCTGCTCCACAGGCAACAGATCGAGCGCGGCCTGCAGGTCGAGCACCGCCAGCCGATCGCCTTGTGTGGGTGCCAAAGGCACCTCGGGGGTGTCTTCGTCCATCGTCACGGTGCTGAGCTTGGGCCGACGCACGCCATCGACGTACAAGTTGTGCATCATGCTGAATAGCCAGGCGCGCATGTCGGACACGCCGCGCCACCTGTCTGCCTTGGTCCATGCCCGCTCCAGGGTGTCCTGCACCAAATCGTCGGCGTCCTCGCGGTTGCCCGCCAGCGCTCTCGCGTAGCGGCGCAGGCGCGGCAGCCAGGCCAGGAATTGGGTGTCTTCGTGCATCGGCGCAGTCCAATTGGGTCGCAGCGGGCTCTGGAGGTATCGCCAGGTGTCACTCCACGACGATTTGCCACATGACCTTGAAGTGGTCATTGGCGCGCTCACCAGGCTTTTGAACAGCCTGACAGGCGCAGAACGGCTGGCCCTTTCCATCGACCAGTCCGACACCGACCAGCGTGGCCGGTGGGCCGGCTGTCATCGCCTGCGCAAGCGGAGCCATGAGCGATGCCGTTGCAACAAGCACGCTGGCCAAGGAGGTGGGGTGTTTCATGGCAGTCGTTGGCGGTTCGTCAAGCTGATGACTTGTCTGCCATGTCAGTAGGCTGCGGCCACGGCCAGCTTGGGGTCGATCTGCCAGGTTTCGCTGACGATCTTGCCTTCGCGGAAGGTCAGCACATAGCGCACCTTGATGGGCATCTTTCCCTCAAACACCACGTTGGCGGACACGGTGGATCCCTTGGGGTTGGCCGACTCGTCGATCTGGCCCACGGTGAGTTTCAAGGGGCCAACCGCTTTGCCAAACTTCTCCCAGGTGGCGCGGATGCTCTCTGTGGTGGCATACGTACCATCCAGCGGACCGCCCACCCAGTTCAGCTGAGCCTGGTCGGCGTAAGCGCGCATGACGATCTGCGTATCACCCGAGGCGATGGCCTGAAAGTGCGTGCGGGCGTCGTCGAGAGGGGCGGCAGAGACGCTGCCAGCGGCGAGAGTCAAGGCGGTGGCGGCAAGTACGAGGGTCTTGAACATGGTTGATCCTGAGATTGGAAAGCGTCGTTGAGGTGGGGCCAGCGGAGGGACCTTCAGGTTCCTTCATGTGGGTAGACGGTGAGCGCCGGGCTGGTATTCCAATGAACACAAACTTTCTTGATATCTTTTTTGTCGCCACCGGACCAGTGCTTCGGCTGATGTGCTCGCGAAGTCAAAGGCGCACGCAGCAGAGGGTGTTCCGCGTGTTGGCTCATCGAACAAAGTCAATGTTTCACATCAGCAGCGCGGGCACCCAGCGCTTGTTTACCTCACCGACTGCGATCAACCATGCAAAAAGGGGCGACGCTTACTGCGGATGGTGCGTTCGCGCCTTGCAGATGACGGCGATTTGGATTGATACCTTATTCGCAAGAGGTCGCCGGCGTATGCAAGTCGATGGCATGTTTCTCTGGTTCTCAAGTTGAATGTGACATCCCGCAGGCTCCGCCCTGGTGAGAGACTTGTATGGGCGGCGCTGCCGTCCTCTGGACACCGTAGGTGCGAGTGACTGTTGATAAACATTGCGGCCATTCACAAACTTGGCGGCGGTCGTCCGCAACCAGCCTCAAACTGCCGCTCGGGTTCTCACATCAGTTGGTCGCTCTTGGCCGAGTGCAGTCTCCCATCTCATAGGTCAAGACCAACTAACGTAAAAATTATTGCCACCAACCAGAGCGAACATGACTAAATGCCTGTGCCTTTGGGTTGAAGAATCGAGACCACCTTCCCCGTGGCCATGCCCTTGAGCAAGGCCACTTCATGGACAAGCACTTGATTGATCGACGCAAGCTTTGACAAGTCCGCACGCGTCTCAGCGAGTTCCTGCCTTAGAGCGCGGTTTACCTCGCGCTCATGAACCAGTGCGTCATGCTTGGCGTCGCGCTGGGCGCGCGTCGCCTTGCCCACCAGGCCTCGAATTTTCTCGGCGAGGTCAGGGTATGTGTTGTGAATCAGTCCAGGGGTGACTTCAGCCAACTTGGCAACCGCAGAGATGGACAGCTTGCCTTGGTCAGCCTGCAATTGCACAATGGCCCGTTGAATTTCATCAACAGTTTTCTTTCGACTACGAGCCTTGGGATCATTCATTTGAAGCTCCGCTCAAATTTGACTCACACGACGCTTGTGGGAGCACCCCGAGATCCACCATGACCTGGCGCGCCCATTGAACGTCACGCTCAGCGCGTTGCTTGACCGCTGGCCCCGCATCGTCAATGGCCAGCAATTCGTTTTGTTGGTCATAGATACCTCTCCAGACGTCCGCAAACGACTGATCAATCACACCGTTCTTACATCCCACACATCGGGTTGTTTCATACAATCCCGCGCCTCCGCATCCTTTTTCCTGGGCCAAGCACCACCCGTGGCCGGTAGCACGGATGTGAACTTGAGGCGCCGTCTCCGCCAACAATGCCGTGCGACTTTTCAAGGCAATCGCGCGCGCCTTTTTGATTTCGTGCCCGGCTCCGCCGCTCAAAGGCTGATCCCCAAGCCAAGACTCAATCAAGTCCACCTTGAAGTTGGTCATCTCCTCCAGAACTTCATCGAACAGCGATGCATCCTGCATTGGGTTGGACGCATACAACTGGGTCATGCTCATGCTGGAATGTTTGAACTGGGCTGCTGCCGGTTCCGTTGACACCGACCTAAGCTTCTTGAGCTTTCTCGAACTGTACGGGACTGAGATAGCCGAGCGTCGAATGCCGGCGCGTCGGGTTGTAGAAGCACTCGATGTAGTCGAACACATCTGAACGGGCCTGCCCTCGTGTGCGGTACACCTTCCTGGCCGTGCGCTCGGTCTTGAGGGAGCTGAAGAAGCTCTCCATGGCCGAGTTGTCCCAGACCTCACCGGCCCGGCTCATGCTGCAAGTGATGCCTTGTTCATCCAGCAGCTTCTGGAAGTGCTCGCTGGTGTACTGGCTACCCTGGTCCGAGTGATGCAACAAGGCCACCGGCTTGCCTCGCCGCCACACGGCCATCATCAGCGCATCCACCACGAGCTGCGAGGTCATGCTCTCCTGCATCGACCAGCCCACGATGCGCCGCGAGTACAGGTCCAGCACCGCCGCCACGTACAGCCAGCCCTCGGCTGTCCAGATGTAGGTGAAGTCGGCTACCCACTTCTGGTTCGGGCCATCGGCCCGGAACTGGCGGTCCAGCACGTTATCGGCCACCGCGCTGCGCGTGCCCCGGTCCTTGGGCAGTCCACGTCGTCGGGGCCTGGCTCGTAGTGCCTGCTCTCGCATGAGTCGCTCGATGCGGTGCAGACCACAGGCTTGACCTTGCTCCAACACGTCGTGCCACACACGGCGCGCGCCGTAGGTGCGGTCGCTGCGCACGAAGCTCTGGTGGACCTGCGCGCCCAGCACTTCATCGCTGAGGCTGCGCTGGCTCCTGGGCCGTGTGAGCCACGCGTAGAAGCCACCCCGCGAGACACCGAGCGCCTCGCACATCAGATTGACCGGCCAGGCCCCTCGGTGTTTCGCCACGAAGCCGAACTTCACATCGACTCCTTCGCGAAGTAGGCCGCGGCTTTTTTCAGGATGTCGCGCTCCATCTTGAGCTTGGCAACCTCCTTGCGCAGTCGCGCTATCTCCGCGTCCTGGGCCTTCTGCTTGCCGTTGCCAGGGAACGCCTCCTGGGGCTCCTCTCGCAACTCACGAACCCACTTGCGCAGCACGTTCTCGTGAACGTCCAGGTCCTTGGCTGCCTGGGCCACAGCCACGCCACGCTCGGTGACCAGCCTGACCGCCTCGAGCTTGAACTCGCGGCTGAATGTCCTTCTTCTCTCCATGAACCACCTCCGGTTTCATCTTCCACCTTAACAAGGTGTCATCGAAACCGGCAGCAGCCCAAACTGCCATTTGAGGAATACAAGCGAGGAGCGCCCCATGCGCGACTCCACAATGTTGCGCGCGTAAGTTCTACGGCATTGGTGCGGTGCCAACTGCCAGTCCGTTCCGGCAGCCATGGCCAATCGTCGGAATGAGACCTTTGATCCACCATTGGATAGCGCATCAACGTGGTATCCAGCCGATTCACTCTGACCAGACATGCTGGTGCATAGAAAAAGCTTTCTGACGTCTCGCTTTGCCTTCGCCAATCGCAGCATCCGATTCGTCAAATCCTGAGGTGTTGGATTGCACTCCAGTTCCGCAACTTCAAGAGCCAGCTTTTCTTGAAGCGGCTTTGCATAGCGGTTCATCAGATCCAAGACTTTGACTGTGAGTTCGGGGATCAAGAATTCGACCTTGCCTTTTCCTGTCTTATGCTCGGTGGTAGCGACCCAGTGGAATTGAACGCCGTCTCGCACTTCGCTGCGCCATGACCCAGACTCGACCCCAATCGCCTCCTCATTGCGCATGCCACTGGTTATCGACAGGACGTAAAGTGCAGCATCCCGAATGCGGATCAACGCAGGATTTCTAAACCCCAACCTCCCGGCATCGCGCTCGTTCAGAATTTCCGGTGCCGCTGCAAGAACCTCTTCACAATAGTTGAACACCTTGGCCTGAACATCAGCAGGAATGATGGGCGTTTTCCCGGTTTCAGTTCGCCCAAATTGGTTTCCGGGTTGCTTTGCCAATCCGCTGACCCGCCACAGTGAGCTCTCGCCCCATGGACATGCAGCAAGCGGAGATGAAGTCTCGTTGCGAAACACCCATAAGAAGTCCAGGATGCGCAAGCTGTCGTAGACGCTATGCGCATTGCGGGTCAGGCGTGCTTTGGTGTGATGGACGTAGTTCGCGACGTGTATGGGTCTGACCTGGTCGAATCTCTTGATGTTCAACGCAGTCAGCCAACGCATCATCGGAATCGCGGATGCGATGGCAGTCTGGCAGATGCCCATTGCCACCGGAGGCTTGGAGCCTGGCAGGCCTCGCTTGAACCATACATACAGAACAACCTTGCAGTCGTCGACCAACTCTTGCGAGCAGTCCTCAGGCCAGGGAATGTATTTCTGACCATCGGCCACATTGGATTGCTCAAAGTAGGGCCTGAAGTCCCACACCGGATCACCAAATCGGGACAGAACGTGGTTGCTGCCGTCCATGTCAGCCACCGCACTGACCACGATATTGGATTTCTCGGATTCCGACAGCCCTTTGGATGAAGCGGGCTGGGCAGCCAAGAGGTCGTAGGCCTTTGGCGGCTGCGATGCAATCGCGTTACCGGCCATAGCGTGCCTCTCGACTCAGTTGCGACTGGCGCATGCGTATCGCCCAGAAGGGATGGGGATTTTTCTCGGCAAGCGCCTTGGCTTGCGCCACCATTTCCGGGATGAAGTTGTCGTATGCAATTTGGTCGATTCTTGCAATGAGGTCCTGATGGTGAAGGCGCCACTCACTCCACTCGTCCGTGGCGTAGTAGCCTACCTCCGACATCAGGAAGCGCTGAAAACTGAAGAGCCGGTGCAGATCCTTGACCGTCCCCACAATGGCATAGCTCGGACACCCTAGGCAATGCGTGAACTCCGCGCAATGTGTTGAGCCGTCCTTCGGAGCGAGCGCGCCTTGCAAGCTGTCCTTGCAACTACCCGTGGGGGTGGGCACGAGGTCGTGCCCCCTGAGTTTGCCTGGCAACGCCTCGCCAATGAATTTGGCACCCTCGGCCTTGGTGCGCTCATCAAGGTGCAAGTAGTGGTTGTCTGCGACCTGGGGGGAATGGCCCATCACTGCGGACACGGCAAGCAGGTCGCCATCGCTGAGCTTCCATAGACGGTTTTCCATGGTCTTTCGTAGGCGTCCAAGTGTGACTCGCAACACTGAGCCGTCATCGGCGAACAACCCGTGGCGGTGAACTATTGCTTTGGTATTTTCGTGAACGCGGCCCATATTCAGACAAAGTGTTTGCCCCTTGAGGTCACCGCGTTGTGATGAGCGGTAGAGCCAAACACGATCTTTGATGCCGTCTGGTGCCCCGGCGACGAGGTTCTGCGTCATTCCCAGCACCTTTTTTAGCACCGCGACGCCATCCATGGGGATCGACGCTGCAAGGTCGTGGATATGAGTTTGCCGCAGTGACGTTAATTGCGCACCTTTTCCTCTGCGCTTGAAAGTTCTGACCAGCATCAAGTTGGGCATAAAGGGGTGTGGACCCAAGCAATCCCGCTTCATTTCAAGGAGCGGAGTGGTGTTGATGCCCGAACGCATGCCAACAATGAGCATCAGAACCACAAGCGCCTCTGAGTCCAAACCGCTGAACCCCCCGTGGTGAATGGCAATAAGATCTAGCTTGAGCGCCGCGGCCAAACGCTCCATTTCAGATTGACTTAGTGGAGTTTCACCTCGCGTCGTCGCCCCATTCATTGGGAACGGATTGGCAGGTAGCAAAACATCATGGGATTGGTCAATGAAGCCGTAGTCCATGAGTCCATGAGTCCATGAGTCCAACCAACACCGACTTGAAGGCAGAGTAATAGTTCTTGGCAGTGGAGCCGTTCGGGTATTTGAGCCTGAGCCAAGCGATATAGCGAACGACATCTGTCGCTGTCATATCTGATGGACGCGACGGCACGATGCCCCCTTGATTGCCTGTGAGGTAGGGCAGAAAGACTTTCATCCCGTTGGCCGCGAAGCTCACAATGCTGGCCACCGAATAGTTGCCGCTGTGGAGTCGCGCCTTCAAGACAGTCGCTGCCGCCCAAACCCAGTCGTCAAAGCCATGTCCCAACCATGGACGCAAGTCAATGATGTTGTGGTTTCGCGGATTGGGAGGCAGCGCGACGATCGCGCCGGATGCATCAGAATCCGCCGCAAGGTCGATTGTGATTGCAGGTGTCTTGGCCTTGTAGTCCTTGGCGCGGGCCATCAATGACTCCCCATCGCTATGGAATCCTCGCCACCGTTGGCGAACAGCATGTCCATTTCATCTTCATGGGCCAAAACGATCTGTGCGTCCAACTGATTGATTAGATGCAGGTAGATCGCTGTGGTTTGCACGTCAGAGTGCCCCATGCGGTCGCGAACATACAGCAGCGGCTCACCCTGGAAGTCAGCGCTCTTGCGCAGTGCCGACAGCGTGTAGGTTCCATAGGTGTGCCGCAGCATGTGCGCCCGCACCGGAAAGCCAACTTCCTTTTCGATGGCTTTCATCGCATCCACAATGGCCCCTTTCGAGAACTCTGTTCCAAGCTCTGTCAGAACAAGTGCTGCAGGGGCGTTCCCGGCTCTTTGCTGCCGGACTTCTCGCTGGTGCAGCGAATAGGCCCACATGTCTTCCATGAGAGACCAAGGCACGTCCACGCTTCTGGGCTTGCCATACTTGATGTGCATGTCAGCGGGCTCCAGAGTGACGCGGATCATCTGCCCAGGTGTCAGCCCTTTTCGGGCTCTCGGATTGAAGACGTAGGCTAGAGGAAACGTGCGCGCTTCGCAGGATCGCATCCCGGTGCGAACCATCAGGTTGAACAACAGCGCATGGCTTGGGTCAAGCCTCGCGCCAAGGCATTGCCTAACCTGCTCTTTGGTCAGGAATTTGATCGTTGCCTTGCGCTCGCGCGCCATCACCGTCGGTTTTGAAACGACGCCGCCCGCGCGATCCACATGGGCAAGAAAGCCCTGATGCGATGGCGTGCGAACATCGCGCACGCCAAACGGTAGGTAAGTGATGTGCCCCTGGCGTTTGCACCAATCGTAAAACCGGACCACCAGATTCAACCGCTTGTTCACAGTGTTGGGATTCAAGCCCAGCTCTCCGAGCGACCAGTCGCGATACCTTGCCACAACGCTGAGTCCGTGCGGCTTTGGGTCTTCATCCCAGGCCAGGCCGTTGGCAGACAAGAACGCAAAGTAGTCATAAAGCCTGCGGCCATATGCTTCCCATGTGAGCTTGCTTTCAATGCTTCCTTGGGTGACCAAGGCGTGCCACAGGAACGATTGTGCTGGTTCCAAAGGCCAGCCGTCATCGGCCAGCAGCAATGGGAAGCCCTCAAACGATCGGCCTTCAACCATGAGATCAGCCGTGGCCAAGACAAGCCTCATAGACCCATGTCTTTCAGAAGCTTTGCGGCCGCCTTGAAGTTGAGGCCATAGATGTGCATGACCAAATCAACGGCACCGCCGCCGCCACAGTCCATACGCACATCCCAAAATTTTGGCCCAGTGCACAAGAACTCCCAATCATGTCCGGCAACATGGACGTGCCATCGAGTGGTCAGATGACTTGATCTTGGGTGGAACGAGAGATCTTCTTTGACGTGTTCCGCCAGCAGGCGAAGCACATGGATTGAATCCAGCTCCCGCCATCGTCCCAGCTCCGAGTTATCCACAGATCTCATTGCGCTCCATTTCCTCCCCCAGACCCCCACCTGCTACTCGTCTCAAAGAGACGATGAATCCAAATACCAGGGGTCCGGAAGACATGATGCATCCTACTAACAAACCTGATCCGTAAGATCGTTATTGCTTAGCACCACCACCGGGCGGCCGTTGAGGCTGGGGCGGAACACCCGCTCACAGCTCACGTAAAAATTGTTGCCATCCACCAGCGCATACATGCTGGCCTCCGTCCATCAGATCAGGTGAGAAACAGCTTCACGCACCCGCTCACCACACCCCACACCTCAATGGTCTGGCTGTCGCGGGGGATGATGTCGGGATAGGTCGGGTTGGCCGCGCGCAGCTTGATGCGGCCGGCACGCTGGTGCAGATACTTCACGGTGCATTCGCCGTCCACGATGGCCACGACGATGCTGTTGTGCTTGGGCTTGATCGCCCGGTCCACCGCGATGATGCTGCCGTCCTCAATGCCAGCGTCGCGCATCGAGTCGCCTCGTACGCGCCAGAAGTAGGTGGCCTGGGGGTGCTTCACCAGCAGCTGCATGATGTCCAGCCGCTCCACCACAAAGTCGTCAGCTGGCGATGGAAACCCCGCACGCACGCTCACCCCACAGAGGGGCAAAGCCAGCGAATGCGCCGCCGTGTCGTACGGCACAGGGAGCGGGGAATTCCAAAGACTGTACATATTTACAGTATAGCTCCCTGCTGCCAGAATGTTGCCATGTGTACCTACTACGAGGTCCCGGGCCGTGAGCAGCTGGTGCTGCACTTCGGTGACGTTCCCGAGGAAGAGTGGCGCGACAAGATGAGCCCGCTGTACCGGGGACCGTTCCTGCGGGCCAAGGGCGAAGCCGGGCGCGAGCTGGTGGTGGGCCAGTGGGGCATGATCCCGCCGAACTCCAAGACGCATATCCCTACCGGCAAGGACGGCAAGCGCCTGAGCACCGTCAACGCCCGGCGCGAAGGCATGGCCAAGTCATGGACCTACAGCGGCCCCTGGCGCAAGGGGCAGCGCTGCATCATCCCGGCGCAGCTGTACGTCGAACCTTACTGGGGAACAGGCAAACACATCCCCTGGCAGTTTGAGCGCGCCGACGGCGAGCCCTGGGGCCTCGCGGGCCTGTGGAGCGAGTGGACCGACCCGGCCACGGGCGAGGTGCTGCCCAGCTACACCATGATCACGCAGAACTGCGACGATGTGCCCGTTCTGAACCTGATGCACCGGCCCGACCCCAAGCGCGCGCCCGATATGCAGGACAAGCGAACGGTGGTGCCGCTCGAAAAGGGGGATTGGGACACCTGGCTGCGCGGCACCATCGAGCAGGCAGAGGCGCTGGTCAAGGTGCCGCCACTGCAGCTGTTTGTGCACCGAGCGAAGGATCCGGCACAGCAGGTAGAGTTACCTGTTGAATCAGTGTGACGCATGAAGAAGCCCTCTCCCTTTGGCGAATTCAGCGCCATGTAATTTGGCAGACCAACTGCTTGGGTTTGGTTGAAGCAGTTGCGGGACTTCCCATGGTGGTGGCACTTTGCATTTGCGGGTGCTGCTGCCATGGGAAGTGTTAACTGAACCGCAGGGGCGGGCAGGCAGAAAGGGCTCTCTTTGGGAGCCCTTTCTGTTTGCGGACCACATCTCTGCAAGCAGCTGTAAATCCCTGCGGGATCCGGGCATTCGTGCCCCAAGTGACAAATGAACGGTGCTCCAATCGGGCTCCGTTTTGTTTGACTTGATGTCTTCTTCTGTGAATCGTTTGTCCTCTTGGCCAGGCCGTGTGCGTCTGGCAGCTCTGCTGGCCCTGACTCTTGCCGGCGCTGCCCTCCCCCATCCTTCCTGGGCGCGTTCCCCGCAGTTCGACAGTGCGGCGCTGCTCACTCCCGAGCCCACCTCCTTTGCCCAGTGCCCGCAGTTCTTTGCGAATGGCACGCCACCGGCCATCACGCCCCGGCCGCAGCTGCGCGAGCTTTGCTATGAAGCCTTTGCGGTGCTGCACTCCGGAACCACCAAGACACCGGTGTTCGTGGCCCAGCGCCTGAACCGCAGACTCATCGAGGATGCGGACGAGAAACGGGCGAAGCGGTTCTTTGTAGATGCGCGCCTGCCCAGTGGCGAACGGGCGGAGTTGGAGGACTACAAGAACTCTGGCTACTCCCGTGGGCACATGGCACCCGCGGGGGACATGCCGACACCGACGGCCATGGCGCAGAGCTTTAGCTTGGCGAACATGGTTCCGCAGAATGCGCAGCACAACGGCGGCGCTTGGAACAAGATCGAGCAGGACACGCGGCACTATGTGAAGCGGGCCAAGGGGGATGTGTTTGTGATCACCGGGCCGGTGTTCACGGATGCAGGGCCACGAATTGGAGCCAATGGGGTGAAGGTGCCGACTTATCTGTACAAGCTGGTGTACGACGCGACCACCCAAAGAGCCTGGGCGCATTGGCAAACGAATCAGGAGGGGGAGTCGGTGGATCGGCCGATCAGCTACCAGGAGTTGGTGAAGCGCACGGGAGTGGAGTTTTTGCCCAGAAGTGCACTGCAGCATTGAGTGGCAGCAAGGGACGTGTCAGCGGCGGCGGTATAAATCAGGCCTTTCCAACCTCTACACGTGAGCATCCATGAACCGCGCAGAACTCGTTGAAATCCTGGCCTCCAAGAATGATCTGTCCAAGACCGCAGCCAATGCAGTACTGGAAACGCTGATCGACACCATCCAGACCGCCGTCAAGAAGGGCGACGCCGTGCAGCTGGTGGGTTTTGGGACCTTCAAGTCGGCCAAGCGTGCAGCCCGCACGGGCAAGAACCCATCGACCGGTGCAGCGCTGAAGATCCCAGCGAGCACGGTGCCGAAGTTCGTGGCGGGTGCGAAGTTCAAGGCCGTGGTGGATCCCAAAGCTGCCAAGCGAAAGGCGGACAAGGCTGGGATGTAAGTACAGCACTCTCGGTGAATGCCGAGAAAGAACCGCCATGGGCTCAAGCCTCTGGCGGTTTTTTCTTGAATGTCGGCCGAGGGCGGAGATAGATGGTTTGTAGCCAATCAAAGGCTACCGAACGATCTTCCAGCCCATCTCTCGGCTGATTTGCACAGCTGCAGCCTTGGTGGGTACGGCGTCCATCCAGAACGAGGGATCTTCCAGTACACGGATGACCCACTGTGGCTCGCCTGATTCGGTGGTGTGCTCGATGATCACCTCCAGCCTGTCTTCCAGGGCATAACGAATGGCCGTGGCATAGCTGACGGGCGCTTCCTTCTTGAACTCCTTCGCCCACGGCGTTTGTTCGAGGGTTTCCTGCGTCCAGGTGGGTTTGGTGGTCATGGCGCGGGATCTTACGAGGTGGGGGTGTCGATGTGGTGCTCTGAGTGGCAGACAGGGGCATCTCGTACCATCAGGGCCATGAATACATTTTCGAATGCGTTTCGCGCTGAAGTTGTTCGCATGGCGCGCAAGGAGCTCAAACCTGAACTTCAGGGCATGCGCAAGGCCATCACCGGCCATCGCTCCGAGATCGCGGCATTGAAGCGTGAGGTCAAGGCCCTGACCTCCCAGCTCAAAGCCACCCAGCGCCAAGTCAGGGTAGCGGATACGCCCAAGGCCAAGGTCGTGACAGAAGACGCCACTCCCAAGAGATCAAGGCAGATCCAGTTCTATGCGCAGGCACTGGTTGAGAAACGTGCGGATCTGGGCATCACTCAGAAGCAGATGGCCCAGCTGCTGGGGGCTTCCTCGCTGTCTGTCTACAAATGGGAGTCGGGCCAGGTACACCCACGGGCCGCGCAATTGGAGCGCATCGCTGAAGTGCTCAAGCTAGGCAAGCGCAAGGCGCTGGCACTGCTCAATCCGCAGTGAACGGCGGATAGTGAGTCGGCGGGCTCCCCCGCCATGCTCTCAGCGGCGACGGTACGGCTCTCCTGGTGACGAGTCATTGCGTTCGTCCGCCAGTTCGAACAGACACTGCATGTAGGGCTGGACGTCGCTCCATCGGGCGCGGTCTTCATAGAAGCGCGACAGATTGCGCGTCGCCTCCACAGCATCTGGCCACCTGTCTGCAGCGCTTACGCGCGTCATAGCTTCTCGGCTGTCTTGCTCGTCGTGCAGACTTCCGTCCTGCGCGCCATAGGTATGGAACTCCACGATCCGCCTCGGTTTTGCAAAGCCAGTTTCCTGACACATGCCACTTGGAGCTGAGTTCTCACGTGAGGCATGGGCTCCAGCAAACGAGTCCTGGACTGTGTGGAGCACAGATCCGAACGCCACATGATGCAAGTACGGAAGCAGCTTGTCCTGACGCCCCAGGATGTAGAGGTCCGAGACTCTCCACTGTGTGCATCCGAAGTGCTCTTTCAAAGTGGCGTTGTCGATGTCTCGAAGAAAGGTGTCGGGCTTGATTTCGCGCGAGGACACCTTCCAGGCGAACTCCAGCCAGTCCAGCACCTTGGCGCGGGTCGCGCCAGGGTGTACTCCCTCCTCACTGGCCATGGCATGCAGGAACTGCAAGTCGCCGAAGTGCGAGCGGGTCATCACATTGCCTTGCAGACTACCCTTGGTCTTGCTGCACCCAACGATCGCTTGGGTCTGCGCTTTCTTCTCTGCATCCTTGAAGAGACAGTACCAACACAGCGGTTGGGTCGAGAACCGGATGGTCTGGGACACGTTGCAGGACTTGCCGAGGTAGGTGCAGTTGCCCTCGTCGGGTGAAAGCTTGAACGGAGGTAGATCATTCCAACGCACGCCGTAGATGACATAGGGCGTGGCAAAGGGCAGATCCCGAGAGCTGCAGCTGACGTCTTGGGCCAGGGTGCCCGGCTCTATCGGACAACCCATGCCAATCTGGGTGATCTCTTCATGGACGCGGCCCTTGATCAGGACACCCAAGCGATCGGCAGCCCTCGCCAGAGAGTTTTCTGTTTCGTTGGTCAGCTTGGATTCAAAGGCTGAGCCCATGGGGGCGATTTGAAAGGCGACGGCGGCGCTGGAGAGGGCCAGACCACCTGCGGCTACCGCAACTAGACGCGCAACAGTGCACACTGAAGGCGACGATTTTTGGTGATGAATTGCGATCTTTGCGCATGCGGCGTGCATAGGTCCCTCCTACGACCGCACTCTAGATGGAACGCAGTTTTAGGCAACTAAAAATTGCGCACGGCGACCTTGTGATTGCGAGGCACGTCTGAGAGGCCCTGACTGCTTCAGGCTGGTAGCTGCCGCTGAGTTTTGGCATGCCGACGACCGCTGCCGTCAGCACCGGTCATTCAGTTGTTCGCAAACTGAGTGACTGCTGCACCTCCAGGATCTGACCTTCGTCGAAACTTGTGCCTCTGACTGCCAGGATCCAATGAGGCGTGCCGGTCAGCGGCAGCTTTCGAAAATTGCCAAATGGCGGTACCGCCCCAAAGCGGAAGTACCACTGCTCACGGCGAAGGACCGCTGAGCAACGCTGACCTTGGTTGCAATCACGTTGTCCGACACGAGGGCGGGTGCAGATGCTGGGAGCCAGTTTGGAATAACAGTCGATGGCAGGTTGCGTCGGCGAGATCACACGCGAGCAGGCGGTTGTGTCGGTTGTGTCGGCAAATCTTGCCGTGGTCTAGGGGTAGAGCGAAGGCAAAGATCGTGTCTTAATATCTCGTTACATCTAACACTCTGCGGCAATATGTTTGTGACGGCAAGCCCGCTGACCCAAGGTCCTGTCGAGTTGGCACATACAGGGAGACACCATGCACATTCAACATGTAGAGATCGGCAACTTTCGAAAGCTTCAAGCCGTACGGGTGGACTTCGCCGAGCAAACGACAGTTTTCGTGGGCGCGAACAACAGCGGAAAAACGTCGGCCATGGTTGCGCTTCGCCACTTCCTTGTTGACCGAACTGATTTTTCCATCAATGACTTCACCTTGTTCCATTGGGCCAAGCTTGATGCGATGGCCATCGCCTGGGAGACCTCCACTCCCGGAGAGGAAGAAGCAGAGTTCAATTGGGGTGAAGTTCTGCCGCACCTCGATGTCTGGCTGAATGTTCCGACAGAGGATCTTCACTATGTTCAGAAGATTCTTCCCACCCTCGATTGGGCGGGGGCGCATATCGGCGTTCGACTGCGCTACGAACCCAAGGATGTCCAAGCCCTGAAGCAAGAGTACCTGGCGGCCAAGCTCTCCGCTGCTTCTGTCATGGGCACTGTACCGGCATCGGCAGAGGGCACCACGGCAGCAGCGATCCCGCTCGTGGAAGGGTTCGCGCTGTGGCCGAAGTCGATGATGGACTTCCTGTCACTTCGGCTGCGTTCATCCTTTGAGGTTCGAGCATATCTCCTTGACCCCGAAAAGCTCGTGACGCCAAAGAACGGTATTGCCACTCCTCAGGCCCTTCCGGTTGGCAGTGAGCCAATCGAAGGAGACCCGTTCAAGAAAATCATTCGCATTGATGAAATCAGCGCACAACGCGGATTTGGATTTGTTAATGCTTCAAATCGAGGGGACGATTCACAGGAGGACGGGAACTCGCGGGGTGGCAAGAAGCTGTCCAGCCAGCTTCGCAACTACTACACCCAACATCTTGACCCCTTCGATCAGCCCGAGCCAAAAGATCTGGAGGCTTTGCAGGCACTCCATAGCGCTCAGGCCGCTTTTGGCGAACGTTTGGCGACCTGCTTTTCAACGGCTCTGAAAGAGCTTGAGGACATCGGCTATCCCGGCGTCACCGACCCGAAACTTACGATCACCACAAGCATCAAGCCCATCGACGGTTTGAACCATGCATCGGCGGTTCAATATGAAGTCCCCACGCACCTCAAGGAGGGAGAAGGTTTTGCGCACCGCCTCCCTGAAGACTCAAACGGCCTTGGGTATCAAAATCTGGTCTCAATTGTCTTTGCGCTGATGAGCTTCCGCGACAAGTGGATGAAGGTTGGCAAGGCTTCCAAGTCAACCGACCTCGAAGAAGCCCTTCGTCCACCGCTTCATCTTGTCCTGATTGAAGAGCCGGAGGCGCATCTGCATGCACAAGTCCAACAAGTCTTCATCAAGCAAGCCTATGACGTTTTGCGCAAGCACGACAAACTCAAGGATGCGAAGGACCTCCGCACACAGCTTGTCATCAGTACACACTCAAGCCATCTCGCACACGAAGCCGACTTCGCTTCCCTGCGGTACTTCCGTCGCCTTCCTGTCAAGGCAGTGGGTGGCTCCGTGCCGGTGTCATGTGTTGTCAACCTATCCGAGACCTTCGGAAGCGGGGAAGAGACAGGCCGCTTCGTCAAGCGATACCTGAAGGCGACGCACTGTGATCTGTTCTTTGCTGATGGCGCTGTGCTGGTCGAAGGGCCTGCTGAGCGCATTCTTGTCCCCCACTTTGTTCGCAAGCGTGACCAGTACGAGTATCTGCGTCGCTGCTACATCACCTGGCTTGAGATCGGCGGAAGTCATGCGCACAGGCTGAAGTCCTTGCTTGAGCATCTTGGTTTGAACACGTTGATCATCACAGACCTTGACGCGAAGGATGCTGCTGGAGTGTCGGTTCCCCCGGTGCGTGGCTCAAACCTCAAGGCCCGTAATGAGACGCTCAAGACCTGGGTTCCTGCGGTCGAGGATCTGGACACGCTGCTCGACAAGAAACCCGAAGAGATCGTCCTTAACGATCCAAGCGGCTACGGCATTCGCGTCGCCTACCAGCAGCCTATCTCAGCCAAGTTCAAATCCAAGGAACACAAAGAGGCGCTTGCCAATACGTTTGAAGACGCCTTGGTCTATGAAAACCTCGACTTGTTCCAGAAGATGGAGGGGACGGGCCTGATGGGCAGGATTCGCAAAAGTCTTGATGCAGCGACTGATCTCGGCGATCTCGCTCCCCGAATGCTTATTGACTTGGCGAAAGGCGGCAAGGCTGAATTCACCATGGATCTTCTCGACAGCGACGAGATCGACACGATGAAAGTACCGGCCTACATTGACAGCGGATTGCTTTGGCTCGCTGCACAGCTTAAGCGCAAAGAAGATGGCATCTCAGGCAAGGCCCTTGAACCGGCGGAAGTTATGGAAAGCGCCGCCGAGACTACGAAGGCCGCCGCATGAGTCGCCAGACAGCCGTTGCCAGCACGGATATCGTTGATGCTCATGTTGATGAAGAGATCGCAGCTTGCTTGAATCTGGACACCCCGAAGAGCTTCTTCCTTTTTGCTGGTGCTGGTTCTGGAAAGACGCGCTCCCTTGTGACTGCGCTACAGCATGTGCAGACGACTCTGGGCGAGCGTCTCCGGGTCAAAGGACAGCGCGTGGGGGTCATCACTTTCACGAATGCAGCCAGTGACGAAATCAAGAGGCGGCTGCTGTTTGATCCGCTGATCGACGTTCGCACAATTCATAGCTTTGCCTGGTCTTTGATCGAAGGCCTCAACCACGATATCCGTGAATGGCTGCGCGTTGACCTGGCAGAAGACATCGCAAAGCTGAACGTGGATGAGGCCAAGGGTCGAAAGGGTACGAAGGCATCGACGGATCGCCTCAAAAAAATTGAGTCCAAAACCAAGCGTCTCCAGAACCTGCCAAACGTCAAGTCATTCACGTACAGCCCGACCGGGGACAATAGCGGGCGCGATGCTTTGAATCATTCTGAAGTCTTGCAACTGACGGCGCATTTCCTCCAGACCAAGCCTGCTATGCAAAGCATCCTCACGGGCCGCTACCCCATCATGCTCATCGACGAGAGTCAGGACACCAACAAGCATCTGATCGATGCGTTGTTTGCGGTTCAAGCCAAGCTCAAAGGGAAGTTCATTCTTGGCCTTCTCGGAGACATGATGCAGCGCATCTATAACGACGGGAAAGAAGGGCTGGGGCAGGGACTTCCCCCGGATTGGGCGACCCCCGGAAAGCAGCTCAATTACCGTTGCCCCAAACGGGTCATTGCCCTGATCAACAAGGTCCGTAGCTCAACAGACCAGCAACACCAGCAGCCCATCGCCGCCGCAGTTGATGGCGTCGTTCGTCTCTTCATCCTGCCAAGTGACCTCGCAAACAAGCCCGCCGCTGAACAGAAAATCGCAGCCTATATGTCGAGGACGACGGGCGATGAAAAGTGGAATGAACCCAAGGCGATCAAGACCCTGACACTTGAGCATCGGATGGCAGCATCACGCTTGGGCTTCCTTGATGCTTTCTCTCCGCTCTATGACGTGGAGGGTTGGCGTACCAGCTTCCTCGACGGGACGCTGCCTGCATCGCGGTTCTTCTCTGACCAAGTGCTTTCGCTCGTGAATGCCAAGCAGAACAATGATCGGTTTGCTGTTGCGCGTATCGCTAAAGCCTACTCCCCGCGCCTCACGCAAGAGGCCTTGCGCGCGGCCAAAGACACCCAGGAACATCTGAAGCAGGTGAATGCTTCAATTGACGTGTTGATGGAGCTTTGGAAAGACGGGGCCAATCCGACCTTGCTTCAGGTTCTGCGCTGCGTCGCAAAACACAATCTCCTCGAAATTCCTGAATCCCTTCAAGCCAGCGCGTCAGAGGAAAGTGCTGAAGCCGTAGCTTCCGATGAGGATGAGCGCGAGGACCGGCAGACCGAACGGGCGCTTGCCATTCAGTCCTTCCTGAATGCGCCGTTCTCTCAGATCGGTCCAATGATGGAGTACCTCTCGGGGGACGCTCATTTCGACACGCATCAAGGCGTGAAAGGGCTTGAGTTTGATCGTGTCATGGTCATCATGGATGACGCAGAGGCAAGAGGTTTTCTATTCAAGTACGAAGACCTGTTCGGGGGCAAAGCAGCGGGTGAGAAAACCGTTGAAAGCACCAAGCGGCTGTTTTATGTGACGGCGAGCCGTGCAAAGGAAAGCCTCGCACTCGTTGCATATTCTTCGGCCCCAGACCGAGTCCAAAGCTTCGTGCTTCAGGAAGAATGGTTCAACGCCGATGAGGTCGTTGTCGGAGTTCCCGACTGACAGATAGTTTGTTTTGAACGCGATCGCTACCTGGCTTGGCGCGGAAGCGAGGGCAGAAACTGGCCTATGACATCCGACGCCACCGCACTGCCCGGCAAGGTCGAGAAACCTCTCTCAAGGCCTAGCGTCCATCACAGATGTCGACTTCGGTCGGCAGGGTTGGCCGGGCAACTGTTCAATTACCAATAGTCGAGCGGAGCCTTGACCGGACGTTTAAGGAAGGTCTGTCGATGACTGCTCATGGCCGGTACCGGGTCTTGCTTGGCGAGACCGTAACCTGACCTTCGGTGGAAAGATTCGACCGGTCATGGGTCGGCTAACGGCAAATCTGCTGGGGACCCGGTCCCGGCCAGGAGCGGACGCCATCGAGATCCCTCCCCTCACTCGGATTTCATCAAAAAACCATGTGTGTAGACGTCGGGGCGAATCTTGGCGCCCAGCACGTCATGCGCCTGATTGAAGGCGTCAAAGCTGACTGGCGTGTAGTCGCCCGAAGCGTTGCGCAACTTCAGCACGTTCCGCACTTGGTACCAGCCGACGTCGGGGCGCTCAAGGCGCCACTCGGCTCGCACCGTATGAGAGTCAATGTGGTCGAAGTAAGCGCTCCAAAGTATGCGCCCCTCCTTGAGCACGGCATCCGCTTCAGCTGACAGCGTCTTGCCCGCCAGGTGTTGCGACATGAAATCGCTCTCGAAGCGTTCCGACGCGCCAACTTGGTCCTCTGTATACGGAACGAAGTGGTTCACTAGGTCCCAACTTCTGCCGTTCCACTGCAGCCCGTTTGCGCTCGCGCTGTAGTTGCGAATGTCAAACAACGCCCAGACGAGGCAGTCGTCGACGAACTCTTGAGGCAGAGGTTTGAGCGGCGAGAGGAACTGGTCTCGGTCGTGAACCCAGCGCTTTGGCATGACACGGCGGACGGCGAAGACAACGCCCGCTTGGTCGATGTTCTGCCGGGTGACGTATAGGCCACCTGCGCTGCAGTAGGGGGACGACAGGAAGGCCGTAGAGTCCGGAGCATTCTGCAGATCCGAGCCCTTGCAAATCATGCCGCCGATGGCGTCGTCCGCCCACTTCTTACCGCGAACATCCTTAGTGCCTTTCGCGGGCCAGAAGGCGTGCCCTAGCGGTAACGCGTCCTCGTCGTTCGGAGGCACCCTCTTGATCCACTCTCCCATTAAGCGGGACGATGGCAGGGCGTAGAACGTTTTAGTCCCAATCGGCTTAGCGTTCTTGTCGATGACGTCGGTTGTGATGTCCGTAAACTGGGGCACCCGTTTAGTCAGGGGCGCGAGCTTCCAAATAAGGAAGCCGATAGGGAAATTGCCGGCCAAGCCTTCGAACGCCTTGCTGTGTACGATGAAGCCACCCAAGTATTCCCCATTCCAGCGATCGCGGAATGGGGCGAAGTTTGGGGCGTTGACGTGCTTCATCTTGCTGAAGCAAGCCACCGTGGCGTTCGGCATCTCCCGTGCGATGCGCACCAGGAACTGGAGGTACAGCTCGCGGGCGGCGTAGCCGTACCCAGCCATTGACTTCCCCATCATCGTGCTGGCGACTTCCTTTTTCGAGTCACCTCCACCATCGCCCATCGTGTTGTCGGCGTTTGTGGATTCCGCATAGGGCGGGTTAATCAGGGCCAGAATCTTCTTGCCATCGGCGATGGCCTGCCGCAGAGCGGGCGGCACCTTGTTCGTCCTTGAGTAGTCGATGGAGCCGTCTTCTGCAAGGTCGTCGTTGAGGTAGTCGTACTGGAAACGAACAGCCGCCGCGCAGGTCTTAGTGGACTGCATCATGCGCAGGTCGGGCTCGTCTAGCGTGCTCATGAAGATGCGGCGGTGGTTCGAATGCTTGACCTCCAGATTGCCGACTCCGCAACACATGTCCCAGACGAAGTACTCCTTCTGCCAGTTGGCTCCGAGCACCTCGCTTAGCTTGTCATAAGCCTTGTCGACGACGTTCAGCGGCGTGTAGTACGCGCCCTTGAACATGCGCTCATCGAGCGGGATGAGGCTGTCGCGTCGCTCCAGCAGATAGTCGCGATGCTCCGCTACTGGCGGGCGGTGGTAGATGGCCCAGAATCGACGGTACCCCTCCCTGTTGCCCAACTCGTACACGGCCCCGTTGAGGATGAATGCAGGGGCGTTGCCGACCCAGGCAAGGCGGGCTGGCAGCCCCTGGTAGGTCTCGACCTTGCCATCGTTCATCACATCAGCGTAGAACAGGAGGGCGTAGTCCTCCTCCTTGGCGCCGTTGATTTCCAAACCAATCATCTGAACCCACTTGTCGTACACCTGCTTTAGATTTGCCGGGGTGATTTGAATCCGGATAATTTCCCCGGATTTGATGGCCGTCTGGAGAGTTTCGACGAATTCCTTCTCGTGCGTCGAAATCCGGAAGCTGACGAAGTGAGTGCCGATGTGTGCGGAGATGGCTTCTAGCGCCTCCTGTGTGTACTGGCTCGCGGACTTGCCCCACTTGACTGTCTTCTTGGCCAAGAAAGGGACAACGTCGGCCGACTTCATGATGGCGGCTTTCTCGGTGTCAATGACCGCAAGGAACGCAGGTAGCTTCTCGCCGTTGTTGATGGCGACCTGGACGTAGTGGAGCAGCTGCGTGAACTGGGCATACGTGCTGTGCTTGCCCGTATGCTTCGCCTCAAACCAGACTTCATCTGTCTGAATATCGATGAGGCCCTTCGTGTACGCCTTTAGCCCCAGCGCCTTTATGTATGCGTCTTTGACGTCTTCCTCGGTCTTAACGTTCCTCAGTGCTTCGTAAAGGGTAGTCACTCTTCGAATCCTCCGTGTACGAGATGGTACAGGTCTAACAACGTCTGATCGACCGGCGGCGTAAGGCCGAGGACACTCGCAGGTGCAGCCGAACGTTCTACCGAAGCTGGCAACGCAGGCCACCAAGATACTGTTCACCCCGGAACGCCAAGGGGCCGGCGGGTGAGCAGACCGACGGGTACGTGACCGCCTGCGGTTATCTCGGATGACACCTACCCGCGCCCGCTTTGGGTCGGTAGCGCCGTCCCAACGCTTCGAACAGCAAACATTCCGGAGCGAGTTGACGGCGACAACTGCGGGCAGCCAGGCTGGACGACCGCAGCACCCTTGACAACGGACGCTGAAGCCGTCAGCCGCCGAGGTGCGTCGGCGACTGCTTCGTGCCAAGCAGCGTGAACTCGGCGGCTAATCGCAGATGACGACAACCGCTGCAATACAGTCCACCGCCCCTAAAGCTGCTCCTCTCTATCCCTACTGCTGGCCATGCGCAGAAGGAAGCACAAGTCCAGTCCTGAGTGCTCGACCCAAATGCGGCATTGCCACCCTGACAAGGAGCTCTCGTTTGACCAGGTAGTCAGCAACTCGCTGAAACCCCGCGATCGTCGCGTCATCAAGTCCACTAAAAACGCCCACACCACAGTAAGTGAAACGGGCCTTGTAGTTCGGATCATTGCTGTTGTGATATAGCCCCGCACCCCTCGTCACTTTGTTCTTCCACAGCTCCCCGATGAGCCGAGCGATCGTCACATCCTGGCGAACTTTCGATCCATTGAAAAGCAGCATTAGATGCATGTGGGGGCCCTTACGCACTCCGTACTCAATCTTGGCGGCATAGCCAAGAAAGCTCGCGGCAAAGCCCTCCTTGATCGCGTGCAACAGATCACTCCAGTGGTCTAGGATCTCGTGACTTGAATCGGCGCGGGCCGCATATTGCTTACCGTAGCCCACATCGAGTCTGATGACCATGAGCTTGGGGTATCTTCTTTTGAAAGCGAGCATTCGTTTGACCAATGCCCCACAGGCACGTTCCCGCTCACGTCGCGCGTTGTCAATTTTTGATCTGCCGAACCAACTCGCATACACAACCATGAGCTCGTCAAGGATCACCGAACAGCCGCTTGTACTCCTCCAAGTGCCAACGCATGAGAGCGATTGCGTCATGCATCGTGCGCTCGTCGATGTCACCATCGAGTTGAAAGAAGCAATGCATGACACCAGCCATTCGGGTTGCTATCTCGACTGCCTTCGAAGCCTGATCACGGACATCCGCATAAGCACCGTCTGGACGCAGGCTCAACTCCATTTCAGCGGCAAACTGTTGCCGTAGGCAAGTGGCCCCGGCTGTCAGTCGAAGAAGCTGTCGAGTCGCCTGAGGGTCCCGAAGAATCTCATTGCTGCGGGTTTCGCCCTCATGTCTAAGGCGCTGAAACTGCTTGATTGCCGAGTAAGGCCTGTTGGCACTATGTCCGCAACGACTGCCACGATCAGGCTACAGGGTGTTGCCTCACCGGTCAGTCCTTCCACGTCGACCTTGGCTTGTGTCACTGACGCCATGACGGCCATCATTGCGCTGCCGATGAGCGGCGCAGGCGCTTGGGTCTCCATGCCTGCAGTTTCACATTCGGTGACTTCCATCGCAATTAGTGTTAACACGCCCTAGACGATCAGCGTGGCTTGCAGGGTGTTGGTCAGCCACGCCATCCATTTGTAGAAATGGGCGCGCTCGTGCGTGCCCAGCGCGGGCGCCAGACCCGCCTGCGGGCGCGTGTCGCACAGGTGCAGGCAGATGGCCGCGGTTTCGTAGAGCACGAGGTCGCCATCGATCAACACCGGGATCAGTCCGTTGGGGTTCAGGCGCAGGAAGTCGGGCGACTTCTGCTGGTCGCGCATGCGGTCCACCAGCACCAGCTCGAAGGGCTCGCCCAGCTCTTCGAGCAGGATGTGCGGCGCCATGCTGGCGGTGCTGGGGTAGTGGTGCAGCTGGATCATCGGTTCGCGGGGGTCAGCCCAAAGAGTCGGGCGCCATTGTTCCACGCGATGCGGCGCGCCACGTCGGCCGGCAGGCCGCCCAGCCACGCGCGATAGCCCTGCATGAGGTCGTCGTAGTACAGCCAGCGCTGGTTGACCCAGGTGTCGGAGCCGATGAGGAAGCGGTCGGGGTACTTGAGCAGCAGGGCGCGCCATTCGGGGCAGAGCTGGCCGCCATCGCAGGTCAGCCCCGGGCGGTAGGAGAGTTCGCCCATGAGCTGCGGGTAGCGCGCCAGCAACTGGTCCACCCGTTCGATGGGTGTTCCACCGATGCCGGTGTGCGCCCAGACCAGCTTGAGCTTGCGGCCTTTGGACGGCGCGTTCGCCATCAGCAGATCGATGGCCACGTCGTCCACGTGCGCCAGAACGGCCAGATCCTTCTGTTCGGCGAGCGCCATCAGCGCCTGCGCCACCGGCCCGTTGGCGTTCGCACTGTCGTAGAGGTGAGTTCACCCAGGCCGCGGTAGGGGCCGCTCGGGGTGCCGCGCGCCAGCTCGGTCTGCACCAGCTCGGCGATGCCGGGGTCGCGGAACCAGTTGTGGTAGCCCGCCCGGTCGCAGTAGAGGCGCACGAAGGGCACCACCATCACGCCGGCGGCCTGGGTCTGCGCACGTGCCTGGGCCAGCGCCCGGGTGCCGTCGTTGGGGCGCGAATTGGCGACGATGGCGCGCACACCGTTGCGCTGCATGCGCGCGAGCACGTCCTCCAGCGGGTGCGGGCAGGCGGGCTCGGGCGTGGCGTGCACGCAGGCTTCGTCGTTGTAGTGCAGGTGGGCGTCGAACAGCGGGCCGGCGTAAGGCGTCTGCGCCTGAACTGCCGTGGCGGTGGCGGCCGCCAGCAGTCCCAGCAGCCGCACGGCGGGTGACATGGCCGTCAGCCCAGGTGTTGCGCCAGAAAGGCCAGGCTGCGCTCGCGCGCCAGGCGGGCGGCGTCGGCGTTCCAGCTGGCCCGCTGGTCGCAGTTGAAACCGTGGTGGGCCGGGTAGGTGTGCACCATCACCTCCGGATGGGCCTGGCGGAAGGCCTGCACGCTGTCCAGCGGGATCCATTTGTCTTCTTCGGCAAAGTGGGCCAGCACCGGCACCTGGGGCTGGCGCGACACCTCGGCCGGGGTGGTCATGCCGCCGCCCTAGTAGGGAACGGCAGCGCTCAGGCCCACCAGTTCGCAGGCGCTGCGCCAGGTGAGCAGGCCACCCCAGCAGTAGCCCACGATGCCCACTTTGCCACCCTGCGCGGCGTGGCGGATGGCGGCCTGGATGTCGGCCAGCACGCCGGGCGCGGGCAGGGCTTCCACCGCCGTCTTGAGCTCGAAACCGGCGCCCATGTCGGCCTCGGTGTAGCCCAGCTCGACGCCGGCCTTGACGTGGTGGAAGGTGGACGGCGCGACGACGAAATAGCCGTCGGCGGCGTAACCGTCGGCCACGGCCTGGATGTGGCTGTTGACGCCGAAAATTTCCTGCAGCACGACCAGGCCGCCCTTGGACTGGACGGCGGGTTGGGCCACGTAGGCGGGGAAGGTGAAGCCGTCGGCGGCGGTGAGCTGGGCAAAGGTTCCCATGAAGTCTCCGAACGATGGGTTGTTG
Organism: Alicycliphilus denitrificans; assembly: GCF_044792555.1. Taxonomy (GTDB): domain Bacteria; phylum Pseudomonadota; class Gammaproteobacteria; order Burkholderiales; family Burkholderiaceae_C; genus Alicycliphilus; species Alicycliphilus denitrificans_A. The sequence continues at coordinate 103,457 of NZ_CP126239.1, read as the reverse complement.
TGGGTCCGGTCGGCGACGGGCGAGGCCCCCGGCGCTGCGTTATGTTCCGGTAGATGCGGTTGTACCGCTGTTTCGGGCCGTTTGCAGGAGGCACAGACATGAACAAGGTTTTGCTGGTCACCGGTGGCAGCCGCGGCATCGGGGCGGCCACCGCGCTGCTCGCGGCGCGCCAGGGCTGGGCGGTGGCGGTGAACTACACCGCGAATTCGCTGGCGGCCGACGAGGTGGTGCGCAGCATCCGCGCCAGCGGCGGGACCGCCATCACCGTGCAGGCCGACGTGGCCGACGAGGCGCAGGTGCTGCGCATGTTCGAGAAGGTGGACGCCAAGCTGGGCCGGCTCACCGGGCTGGTGAACAACGCCGGTGTGGTCGACGTGACGGCCCGCGTCGACGAGATGAGCGCGGCGCGCTGGAAGCGCATGTTCGACATCAACGTGTTCGGCAGTTTTCTCTGCGCTCGCGAGGCGGTGCGGCGCATGAGCACGCGCCACGGCGGCGACGGCGGGTCCATCGTCAACCTGTCCAGCGCCGCGGCGCGGCTGGGTGCGCCCGGACAGTACGTGGACTACGCGGCGGCCAAGGGCGCGATCGACGCCTTCACCATCGGACTGGCCAAGGAAGTAGCGGGCGACGGCATCCGCGTCAACGCGGTGCGACCGGGCCTCATCGAGACCGAGATCCACGCCTCGGGAGGCATCCCCGACCGGGTGAACCTGCTCAAGCACCAGGTGCCCATGCAGCGCGGCGGCACGGCCGACGAGGTGGCGCAGGCCATCGTCTGGCTGCTGTCGGATGCTGCAAGCTACACCACCATGTCCCTGATCGACGTCTCTGGAGGACGCTAGAACCATGACCGCGACCACACCCGAGAACAGCCCGCACATCAAGATCTGGTGGGAAGACCTGGAGATCGGCCAGACGCGCGACCTGGGCAGCATCTCGCCGACGAAGGAAGAGATCATCGCCTTCGCCAGCCAGTTCGACCCGCAGCCCTTCCACCTCAGTGAAGAAGGCGGCCGGGCCTCGGTGTTCGGGGCGCTCAGCTCCAGCGGCTGGCACACCTGCGCCATGGCCATGCGGCTGATGGTGACCAACTTCCTGCACGAGACCTCCAGCCTCGGCTCGCCCGGCCTGGAGAGCCTGAAGTGGACCAAGCCGGTCTACCCCGGCGACGTGCTGCGGCTGCAGCACACCATCACCGAGAAGCGGCCGATGAGCAAACGCCCCGACGTCGGCCTGGTGCGCACGATCTGGGAGATGTTCAACCAGCAGGGCGAGAAAGTGCTGCACATGGAGGGCTACGGCATGTTCAGAAGACGGGAGCCCGCACAATAGCGGCATGGACTTCAAGCCCCTGATCACCCTGCTGGCCCTGGTCAACCCGCTGGCCATCGTGCCCTTCTTCATCCACTACACGCAGGGCTTCAGTGCGGCGCAGCGCAAGCGCACCATCCTGATCTCGTCATTCAGCGCCTTCGTGGTCATCGCCACCTGCGCCATCATGGGCCTGCAGGTACTGGAGTTCTTCAGCATCTCGCTGGCGAGCTTCCAGGTGGGTGGCGGCATGCTGCTGCTGACCTCGGCCCTGTCCATGCTGAACGCCCAGCCGGCCGAGGCCAAGGCCACCAAGGGCGAGGTGGACGACGCGGGCACCAAGGCCTCGATCGCGGTGGTGCCGCTGACCATCCCGCTGCTCACCGGCCCGGCCACCATGTCCACGGTGGTGATCTACGCCGACCAGGCCAAGACCTTCTTCCAGCACGCCGCCCTGGTGGGCTACGGCGTGGTGATCGCGCTGGCCACCGCCGTGTGCTTCGCCGCGGCCCGGCCCATCGCGCGCTTCCTGGGCCAGACCGGCATCAACGTGATGACCCGGCTGATGGGCCTGATCCTGGCCGCGCTCGCGGTGGAGGTGATGGCCGCCGGTCTGGTCAAGCTGTTCCCGGCGCTGGGCGCCTGAGCAGCGACCCCGGTTCAGCCGAACTTGATGAACAGCTTGCTGTAGGGCGCCTTGACCTGGCCGATGGCCTTCTCGATCAAGGCCCTGTCGCCCGCCGCCACCGCCGCGTTCAGCGCCTCCACCGACCGAGTCACCGCGCCCAGCAGTTCCTTGAACTCTGGCGATGACTGCGCCGCCGCAGTGGCTTCGCTGGCGAGCAGGCCCGCCAGGTAGTTCAGCACGCCGGCCTGCGCGGCCAGCTTCGGCAAACCGCCGTCCGCCTGGAGCCACTTCGGCCCCTCGTCCAGCAGATGCTCCATCTGGGCGTGGTAGGCGTTCATGTGGTCGCTGTAGACGATCACCTGGTTCTGGCGCCGCAGTTCACTGAGCAGGTCGCGCACCGACTCCAGCGTGGCGTGTGCGTCGGTCAGTTTGCCAGCGGCCACCTGTTGCGCGGCCACCGCGTAGTACCCGTCGACGCCCGTCAGCGTCTTGGCCATCAGCGCATCGTTGGCATAAGGCACGGTGGGCTGGGACTTCACCAGCTGGGTCACCTGGGCCCAGGCCTGTTGTGCCTGCTTAAGCGCTTCGGCGGACTCGCCGGCCTGGCCGGCGTTGGTCTTGAACAGGGCAGCACGGTAGGGCACGTAGGCCTTCTGCAGGGCATCGGTGACAGGGTCGGCCGCCCAGGCGGGCCAGGCGCAGGCGCCCGCGGCAAGGACAAGCACGGACAGGACTCGGAGGTGTGGGTACTTCATGGCCGTTGCAGGTGGACAAGGGGAAGACCATGGTACCCCTACCCGTATTAAGACAGCTTAAATCCGCCCCCTGCCGCCGCGTCTGCGTGCCGCGTCAGGATGTCGCAGGTCAGGCGGATGTGGGCTTCCAGCGCCAGCGCGGCGCGCGCCTCCTGCCGCGCCATCGCCGCCAGAAAGATGCCCTGGTGCTCGGCGTGCACATCGCGGTCGAAGCCCGGCGTGGCGCCGATGCGGATGGCGATGTGGCGGTAGCGCTCGCCGTGGCGGTAGAGGATGTCCAGCAGGTGCCGCGTCCAGGGTGAGCTGTGGCCCGCGATCAGGGTTTCGTGGAAGTGGCGGTTGGCGCGCTCCCACTGGTCCGGGTCGCGGCCGGCGCCGCCCTCCTCGGCCACGCTGAGCCGTGCAAAGGCCCCGCGCACCGAGCGCTCCCAGCCCGCGTCGCCGAGCCGGATCGACTGGCGCAGCGCTTCGGTTTCCAGCCGCACGCGGGTGTCGGTCAGGTCGCGCAGATCGTCCAGCGAGACCGCGCTGACGCGGTAGCCGCGCTGGCCTTCGACCGTGACCAGCGCGTCGGACACCAGCAGCGCCAGCGCCTCCCGCAGCGTGCCGGCGCCCACGCCGTAGTGGTCCTTGAGGTGCTCGACGCGCAGGCGCTGGCCCGGCTGCAGATCGCCACACACGATGTCGTGACGCAGCGCCCGGTAGGCGCGTTCGGTGAGCGTGCGGGGTTCGGGTTCGTCGCTGCGCGGCGCAGGGCCGGCAGCGTGGACGGGTTGGAGCAGTGTGTGCAACATGAACGTGCTCAGTCGGGTTCGGGGTTCTGGGCGCGCTTGAGCCGGTAGGCCAGCTGCGCGCGGCTCAGACCCAGCAGGCGGGCGGCGCCGGCCAGATTGCCGCGGCTGCGCTCGACCGCCAGGGCCAGCACCTGCGCCTCCAGGGTCTCGATCGGCACGCCGGCATCGAGCACCTGCGCGCACAGGCGCAGCTCGTCCTCGGGCGCACGGCGCGCCAGCCGGCCCTGCGGGTCGATGCCGTCCTGCGCCGGCTCGGACTGGTTGGGGAACAGGTGCTCGACCTCGATCACGCCGCCCTGCGCCGCCAGGATCACGCCGCGCTCGACCAGGTTCTCCAGCTCGCGCACGTTGCCGGGCCAGCGGTGGCGAGCCAGCGCTTGCAGCGCGCGGTCGCTGAAGCCGCCCAGGCGCTTCTGGTGCAGCGCGGTGAAGCGCGCCAGCAGGTGCCGAGCCAGCGGCTCGATGTCGCTGCTGCGTTCGCGCAGCGGCGGGATGCAGATCGGGTAGACGTTGAGGCGGTAGAACAGGTCGCGCCGGAACTGCCCGCGTTCGACCGCGGCTTCGAGGTTGACGTTGGTCGCCGTCACGAGGCGCACGTTGACCTTGCGCGCGCTCTCGCTGCCCAGGCGCTCGATCTCGCCCTCCTGCAGCACGCGCAGCAGCTTGGCCTGCGCCGGCAGCGGCATGTCGCCCACCTCGTCGAGGAACAGCGTGCCGCCTTCGGCCCGCTCGAAGCGGCCGGCCCGCGCCGCGTGGGCACCGGTGAAGGCGCCCTTCTCGACGCCGAACAGCTCGGCCTCGATCAGCTCGGCCGGCAGCGCCGCGCAGTTGACCGCCACGAACGGCCCGGCGGCGCGCTCGGAGTGTTCGTGCAGTGCGCGCGCGAAGCGCTCCTTGCCCACGCCGGTCTCGCCGGTGAGCAGCACCGTCACCTGCGTCGCCGCGGCGCGGCGCATCAGGTCGTGCGCGTGCTGGAAGCCCGGCGAGGAGCCGACCAGCATGCCACCCGACTCGGCCGGCTCCAGCGTGTTCTTCAACGCCTCGACCTGCTGGCTCAGCGCGGCCATCTTCTCCAGCAGCGAGTCGTCCTCGAAGTACTGGCGGTGCGCGTCACCGTCGGGCCACTCGTCGATCGGCCGGCCTTCGATCAGGCAATGGTCGTCGCCGCAGGCCGAACACTTCGTCTCCTTGTACAGGATCAGCCGGCCCATGAAGGCGCTGGTGTAGCCGCTCGCGTAACCCAGCAGGGTCCAGCAGGCCGGCTCGTCGACCACGCCGTATTGCAGCCGGTGCGCGTGCGCCTCCCAGGAGTCGTCCCAGCGGAACACGCCCTCGAAGCGGCCGGCCGCGGCGTCCATCTCCAGCCGCACCGGCGTGACGCGCGCCGCGCCTTCGAGCATGTGCAGCTGCGGCCCGACCAGGAACATGTCTTCCAGTGTCTTCTTGCCGCGCGTCTTGGCCGCGAAGCCCGCATCGTGCAGGCCGCAGGCATAGCCCATGCGCGTGAGCAGGCGCCGCGCGTGGTCCTTGCCGACCGAGGTGATGAGGTCGTGGCGCAGCGCCGTCAGCGCCGCGGTGTGCAGCAGCACCATGCGCCGCTCGCCCAGCCAGATGGCGCCGCTGTGCGGCTCGAAGCGCAGCAGCCGGCGCAGGTCGTTGTCGGGCGGGTAGGTCAGATGGGGGTCCAAAGGTGTCTCCGGTGGGTCGCTCTGCGGCGACTGGAATCTCGATATTTTCCGCCAAGCGCCCCAAATCGACAAACCGGCGAAGCAGTGCCTGAATTTGATCATTTGATCACTCGCAGCAAAAAGCGCCTCATCAAATCGAGATTTTTCTCACGTGCTGCGCCGCAACAGTCCAAGAAACAGACTATCGAAGGGTGTCTGGCGATCCAGATGCTGCGCTGCACACCGACATTTTTCTCAGGGATTTCCCTGAAATATCGAGATTTTTGGCCCAACCCCGGCGGACTGGCACGCCATCTGCGAGAGGGGACGCGTCCGACAACGCACCGACCGCCCCAAGCACCATGCCCCAGACCACCGACACCTCCCTGCCCGCCGTCGACGCCTCGCTGCGCTTCGTGCGGGTGATCGAGCGCCGTGCCGACGGCCTGGTCGCCTTCGAGTTCTCGATCGGCTGGCCGGAGCTGGCAGTGGAGCTGATGCTGCCGGCCCCGGCCTTCGAGGCCTTCTGCGTCAACAACCGGGTGCAGCGTCTGGACACCTGAGTTCCCGAGAGCCGTTCAACAACCATTCCAACGGAGACAAGCACCGATGAACATCGACCTGCAGGCGCGGGAGATCACGCCGCTGCGCCAGACCTACGCCCACGTGGCGAAATACATCGGCGGCGATAAGACCGCCAGCCGCTACCAGGAGGCCACCTTCGGCGCTCAGCCGATGGTCAACTTCCACTACCGGCCGACCTGGGACCCGGGCCACGAACTCTTCGACGCCAGCCGCAGCAAGATCGTGCTGGCCGACTGGTACGTGCTCAAAGACCCGCGCCAGTTTTATTACGCCACCTGGACCATGACCCGCGCCAAGCAGCAGGACGCGATGGAGGCCAACTTCCAGTTCGTCGAGCAGCGCGGCATGGTCGGCAAGATGCCCGACGGCGTGCGCGAGAAGGCCCTGACGGTGCTGATGCCGCTGCGCCACGCGGCCTGGGGCGCCAACATGAACAACGCGTCCATCTGCGCCTACGGCTACGGCACCGCCTTCACCGCGCCGGCCATGTTCCACGCGATGGACAACCTGGGTGTGGCGCAGTACCTGACCCGCCTGGGCCTGGTGCTGGGCGAGCCGCAGTCGCTGGAAGACGGCAAGCAGGCCTGGCTGGACGCCCCCGAGTGGCAGGGCCTGCGCCGGCTGGTCGAGGACAGCTTCGTGGTCAGCGACCCGTTCGAGCTGTTCGTGGCGCAGAACTTCGCGCTCGACGGCCTGCTGTACCCGCTGATCTACGGTGGCTTCGTGGACGACCACGTCGCCCTGCAGGGCGGCACCGCGGTCGCAATGCTGACCAGCTTCATGCCCGAGTGGCACGACGAAACCGCGCGCTGGATCGACGCCGTCATCAAGGCCGCGGGCGCCGAATCGGACGCCAACAAAGCCCTGCTGCGCGGCTGGGCCGGCCACTGGATGGACCGCGCCCAGGCCGCCCTCTCGCCCATCGCCCGCCTGGCCCTGGGCGAGACCGGAGAAACCGTGTTGAGCGACGCCCGCGTGCAGCTGCAGGCGCGCCTGGCCAAGACCGGCGTCACCGCCTGACCAGGCCTGAACAGGAGACCACAACATGTCCGACGTATTCATCGCCTTCCAACACAACGAAGAGTCCCGTCCGGTGATCGACGCCATCGTGGCCGACAACCCGAACGCGGTGCTGACCCACCCGACCGGCCTGGTCAAGATCAACGCGCCCGGCAGCCTGACCATCCGCCGCGAAACCATCGAGGGCCTCACCGGGCGGCCCTACGACCTGCAAGCCATCCACGTCAACCTCGTCACCCTCTCGGGCTACATCGACGAGGACGACGACCAGCTCACGCTGAGCTGGAAGCACTGAACACAACGCAGAAGGAGACAACGCATGGACACCCGTGTTGCCAGCAAGAAGCTCGGCCTGAAAGAACGCTACGCCGCCATGACCCGCGGCCTGGGCTGGGAGACCAGCTACCAGCCGATGGACAAGGTGTTCCCGTACGACAAGTACGAGGGCATCAAGATCCACGACTGGGACAAGTGGCAGGACCCGTTCCGCCTGACGATGGACGCGTACTGGAAGTACCAGGGCGAGAAGGAGAAGAAGCTCTACGCCGTCATCGAGGCCTTCGCGCAGAACAACGGCCAGCTCGGCGTGACCGACGCGCGCTACGTCAACGCGCTCAAGCTGTTCATCCAGGGCGTGACGCCGCTGGAGTACTACGCGCACCGCGGCTTCGCCCATGTGGGCCGCCAGTTCACCGGCGAAGGCGCCCGCGTCGCGGCGCAGATGCAGTCCATCGACGAGCTGCGCCACTACCAGACCGAGACGCACGCGATCAGCCACTACAACAAGTACTTCAACGGCATTCACCACTCGAACCACTGGTACGACCGCGTGTGGTACCTGTCGGTGCCGAAGTCCTTCTTCGAAGACGCCTGCACCGGTGGTCCGTTCGAGTTCCTCACAGCCGTCAGCTTCAGCTTCGAGTACGTGCTGACCAACCTGCTGTTCGTGCCCTTCATGAGCGGCGCGGCGCACAACGGCGACATGTCCACCGTGACCTTCGGCTTCAGCGCGCAGAGCGACGAGAGCCGCCACATGACGCTGGGCATCGAGTGCATCAAGTTCCTGCTGGAGCAGGACCCGGACAACGTGCCCATCGTGCAGCGCTGGATCGACAAGTGGTTCTGGCGCGGCTACCGCCTGCTGACCCTGGTCGCGATGATGCAGGACTACATGCTGCCCAAGCGCGTGATGAGCTGGAAGGAAGCCTGGGAGATGTACGCCGAAGAAAACGGCGGCGCCCTGTTCAAGGACCTGGCGCGCTACGGCATCCGCGAGCCGGCCGGCTGGAAGCAGGCCTGCGAAGGCAAGGACCACATCAGCCACCAGGCCTGGGCCACCTTCTACAACTACAACGGCGCCGCCCCGTTCCACACCTGGGTGCCCAAGGAAGACGAACTGGCCTGGCTGAGCGAGAAGTACCCCGAGACCTTCGACAAGTACTACCGCCCGCGCTGGGAGTTCTGGCGCGACCAGGCCGCCGAAGGCAAGCGCTTCTACAACATGACGCTGCCGATGCTGTGCACCACCTGCCAGATCCCGATGCTGTTCACCGAAGAGGGTGACCCCAGCAAGATCTGCTACCGCGACAGCGACTACAAGGCCTACAAGTACCACTTCTGCAGCGACCACTGCAAGAGCATCTTCGACCACGAGCCCGAGAAGTACGTGCAGAGCTGGCTGCCGGTGCACCAGATCTACCAGGGCCACTGCTTCCCCGAAGGCACCGACCCGACCGCCGAGGGCTTCGACCCGCTGATGGCCGTGCTCAAGTACTACGAGATGGAAGTCGGCCGCGATAACTTCGACTTCGAAGGTTCGGAAGACCAGAAGAACTTTGCGATGTGGAAAGGAGACACGAAATGAGCGTCGTCGCCATCGCCCCCTACGAGTTCACGCCCAGGGATGTGCGCGAGAACTTCCCCGCCCCGCTGCTCTACATCGGCTGGGAAGACCACCTGATGTTCTGCGCCCCCGTCTGCCTGCCGCTGCCGCCGGACACCCCGTTCGGCGCGCTGTCGGCCGCGGTGCTGCCCGGCATCTACGGCTACCACCCGGACTTCGCCAAGATCGACTGGGCCCAGGTCGAGTGGAAGAAGAACGGCCAGCCCTGGACGCCCGACCCGGCCAAGTCGCTGGCCGAGAACGGCCTGGTGCACAAGGACGCGATCCGCTTCAGAACCCCTGGGCTCACAGGGATCAAAGGTTCGTTCAGCTGATCCGGCCATGAGCTACCAACTGACGATCGAGCCGCTGGGCGCGACCATCGAGGTCGAAGAAGGCCAGACGGTGCTGGACGCGGTGCTGCGGCAGGGTCTCTACCTGCCGCACGCCTGCGGCCACGGCCTCTGCGGCACCTGCAAGGTGCAGGTCTGCGATGGCGAGGTGGACCACGGCGCGGCCAACCCGTTCGCGCTGATGGACTTCGAGCGCGACGACGGCAAGACCCTGGCCTGCTGCGCCACGCTGCAGGCCGACACCACCATCGAGGCCGACATCGACGAGGAACCCGATGCGCGCGTGATCCCGGTGCGCGACTTCGCGGCCACGGTCAGCCGCGTCGAGGACCTCACGCCCACCATCAAAGCGATCCACCTGCAGCTGGACAAGGCCATCGACTTCCAGGCGGGGCAGTACGTGCAGGTGGAGATCCCGGGTGTGGGCAGCCGCGCCTTCTCGATCGCCAATCACCCCGCCGACGTGGCCGCCACGAAGGGCATCGAGCTCAACGTGCGCAAGCTGCCCGGCGGCGCCGGCACCACCTGGCTGCACGAGCAGCTCAAGGCCGGCGACCGCCTGCGCGTGGCCGGCCCCTACGGCCGTTTCTTCGTGCGCGAGTCGGCGCGCCAGCCGATGCTGTTCATGGCCGGCGGCTCGGGGCTGTCAAGCCCGCGCTCGATGATCGTGGACCTGCTCTCGCGCGGCTGCACGCTGCCCATCACCCTGGTCTACGGACAGCGTTCGCACGAGGAGCTGTACTACGACGCCGAGTTCCGCGCGCTCGCCGAACAGCACGCCAACTTCACGTACGTGCCGGCGCTCTCGCACGAGCCCGAGGGCTCGGACTGGGACGGCTTCCGCGGCTTCGTGCACGAAGCGGCCAAGGCGCATTTCGGCGGCAGCTTTGCGGGCCAGAAGGCCTACCTGTGCGGGCCGCCGCCCATGATCGAGGCCTGCATCTCCACCCTGATGCAGGGCCGCCTGTTCGAGCGCGACATCTACACCGAGAAGTTCCTCTCGGCGGCCGACGCGCAGGCTGCCCGCAGCCCGCTGTTCAGGCAGGTCTGAGGCCGTTGCCGCCCTTCGTTTCGCTCTTCCCATGCGCACGCACCACCTCCAGGAACATGGCCAGCACCGGCGACGGATCGCCGCGCCGGTAGAGGCAGCTCAACTCCAGGTCCTTGAGGTGGCGGCTGCGCAAGGGCACGAACACCACGCCCGGCAGGCGCAGGCTGGCGGCCGACCGGGTGGCGATGGTCAGCCCGAAGCCACTGGCCACCAGGGCCACGGCCGTCACCACGTCCTCGACGTCCTGCTCGACCGCCAGCCGCACGCCTTCCTGACGGAAGGCCTCGGCCACTTCCTGCGCCAGCCCGTGGATGGCCTCGTTGGGGTAGAGGATCATGGGCAGCCCGTCGAGGTCGGCCATCCCGACCTGCCTGCGCTGCGCCAGCGGGTGCGCTTCGTGCATCGCCACCAGCAGCGGCTCGCGCAGCACCGACTCGACCACCAGGTCCGGCTCGGGCGGGACCAGTCGGTTGAAGCCCACGCTGATGCGCCGTTCGCGCAGCGCCTGCAGCTGCTCGGACTTGGTGAGGTTGTGCAGCGCGATGCGCACCTCGGGCCGCTGCGCGTGGAACTTCGCGAGCACACGGGGAATGACGTCCAGCACGCCCGAGCCGTAGATGCCCACGTCGAGCTGTCCGGTCAGCCCCTGCGCCGCGCGCCGCGTGCGCTCGGCCGCGCGCTGCGCCAGGTGCAGCAGGTTGGGCACCTCGTCCAGCAGCGCCTGGCCCGCCTCGGTCAGCTCCACACCGGCCGGCGTGCGCAGGAACAGCGGCGCACCCATCTCGTCTTCCAGCGCCTTGATCTGGCGCGACAGCGGCGGCTGCGCCATGTGCAGGCGCTCGGCCGCGCGGGTGAAGTTGCGCTCTTCGGCGACCGCCAGAAACTGGCGCATGTCTTTGAGATCCATGGGGCCTCCTGGTTCGGTTCGCAATACCTCACCAGTATAGGGTCGCAAAAATTCGGTATTGGACGGTATGACCGCTCCGCCCTATCTTTGGCAGCTGAAGCTGCTGCGTTGAAGAAGAACTGAGACATGTCCCTGTTTGATTCCCGCCCCAAATTCGCCGTGCACGTCGCCCAGACGGACGAGACCTATCTCTGTGCCGGCAACGAAAGCCTGCTGACGGGCATGGTCCGGCTCGGCCGCAAGGGCATCCCGGTGGGTTGCGTCAACGGCGGCTGCGGGGTCTGCAAGGTCCGCATCGTCGAGGGACAGATCAAGGCCCTGGGGCCGATCAGCCGTGCACACGTGACGCTCGACGAAGAGAACCATGGCTACACGCTGGCCTGCCGCGTGGCGCCCCAGACGCCGGTGAACGTCGAAGTGGCCGGCAAGTTGAGAAAACCGTTTTCCAAGGGGCGCGCAGAGTCTGCGACTGCCGGCCCTTCAATTCAGCAGCAGTAACCAACCACAAGGAGACAAAACATGGGTGTGATGCGCATCGGGCACGCCAGCCTGAAAGTGATGGACATCGACGCGGCCGTCCGGCACTACGAGAACGTGCTGGGCATGAAGACCACCATGAAGGACAAGGCGGGCAACGTCTACCTCAAGTGCTGGGACGAGTGGGACAAGTACTCGGTCATCCTGACCCCATCGGACCAGGCCGGCATGAACCACCTGGCCTACAAGGTCGAAAAGGAAGCCGACCTTGAAGCGCTTCAGCAGAAGATCGAGGCCTGGGGCGTGAAGACCACCATGCTCGACGAAGGCACCCTGCCCTCGACCGGCCGCATGCTGCAGTTCAAGCTGCCCAGCGGGCACGAAATGCGCCTCTATGCCAGCAAGGAGTTTGTCGGCACCGACGTGGGCAGCACCAACCCCGACCCTTGGCCCGACGGCCTCAAGGGCGCAGGCGCTCACTGGCTGGACCACTGCCTGCTGATGTGCGAGATGAATCCCGAGGCCGGCATCAACACCGTGGCCGACAACACCCGCTTCATGACCGAGGCACTGGACTTCTTCCTGACCGAGCAGGTGCTGGTCGGACCCGAAGGCAACATGCAGGCGGCCACCTGGATGGCCCGCACCACCACGCCGCACGACATCGCCTTCGTGGGCGGCCCGCGCAGCGGCCTGCACCACATCGCCTTCTTCCTGGACTCGTGGCACGACGTGCTCAAGTCCGCCGACGTGATGGCCAAGACCAAGACGCGCATCGACGTGGCCCCCACCCGCCACGGCATCACGCGCGGCGAAACCATCTACTTCTTCGATCCCAGCGGCAACCGCAATGAGACCTTCGCCGGCCTGGGCTACCTGGCCCAGCGCGACCGGCCGGTGACAACCTGGACCGAAGACCAACTGGGCAGCGGGATTTTCTATCACACGGGCAATCTGGTGCCGTCTTTCACCGAGGTGTACACGTGATCACCCCCCTGCGCCACTGACGCGGCTTCCCCCCTCTCTGGCGCGCCTTCGGCGCTTGGAGGGGGGACGGCACCTGAGGCCCGGCGGAGCCGGTTCCTCGGTGCCCCTCGAACTGGAGTCACCTTTCTCTCGCCGCTTCTTCTTATGACATCCGCTCTCTCTGTTCCCTCTTCCGTCATCACCGCGTCGGCGGCTTCGATGGCCTGCCAGGCGGCGGTGGCGCACGCGGAGGCATTGGGCATTCGCATCAATGTGGCCGTGACCGATGCCTCGGGCACGCTGGCCGCTTTTCTGCGCATGCCCAATGCCTTCCTGCATTCGATCGACATCGCGATCGACAAGGCCTACACCGCCGCGAGCTTCGGCTTTCCCACCTCGCAATGGGGCGGCGTCATCGGTGACGACGAGCTGCTGCGCATTGGCCTGAACCAGCGCCAGCGCCTGGTGCTGTTCGGCGGCGGCCTGCCGGTCGTGACCGACGGCCAGCGCATTGGCGGTATAGGTGTTTCCGGCGGCTCGGCCGAGCAGGACGAGGCCTGCGCCCGCGCCGGCCTGAAAGCCCTGGGCCTCGACTGATTTTTCATCTCACTCACGCACCATGAAACAGTTCCTGAACTTCATCAACGGCGAATTCGTCGCCACCGCCAAGACCTTCGACAACCGCAACCCGGCCACCAATGAAGTGGTCGGCCAGGTGCACGAGGCCGGCCAGGCCGAGGTCGACGCCGCCGTGGCCGCGGGCCGTGCCGCGCTCAAGGGCGAGTGGGGCACGATGAGCGTGGTCAAGCGCGCCGAGCTGCTGCACGCGGTGGCCGACGAGATCAACCGCCGCTTCGACGACTTCCTGGCGGCCGAACTGGCCGACACCGGCAAGCCGCGTTCGCTGGCCTCGCACATCGACATCCCGCGCGGCGCGGCCAACTTCAAGATCTTCGCGGACATCGTCAAGAACGTTCCGACCGAGAGCTTCCAGATGACCACGCCCGACGGCGGCACGGCCATCAGCTACGGTCTGCGCACGCCCCTGGGCGTGGTCGGCGTGATCTGCCCCTGGAACCTGCCGCTGCTGCTGATGACCTGGAAGGTCGGCCCGGCCCTGGCCTGCGGCAACACCGTCATCGTCAAACCCTCGGAGGAAACCCCCGCCACCGCGACCCTGCTGGGCGAGGTGATGAACGCGGTCGGCGTGCCCAAGGGCGTGTACCAGGTGCTGCACGGCTTCGGCCCCGGCTCGGCCGGCGAATTCATCACCAAGCACCCGGGTGTCAACGGCATCACCTTCACCGGCGAGACCCGCACGGGTGAAGCCATCATGGCCGCCGCCGCCAAGGGTGTGCGCCCGGTGTCGTTCGAACTCGGCGGCAAGAACGCCGGCATCGTGTTCGCCGACGCCGACTTCGACAAGGCCATCGCCGGCATCACCCGCAGCGCCTTCGAGAACTGCGGCCAGGTCTGCCTGGGCACCGAGCGCGTGTACGTGCAGCGCCCGATCTTCGACAAGTTCGTCGCGGCACTGAAAGCCAAGGCCGAAGGCCTGAAGATCGGCGGCCCCGACATGCCGGGCGTGGGCATCGGCCCGCTGATCTCGGCGGAGCACAAGCAGAAGGTCATGGGCTACTACGCCAAAGCCAAAGCCGAGGGTGCGACCGTGATCACCGGCGGCGGCGAACCGGCCATGACGGGCGAGTACGCCAACGGCCACTTCGTCCAACCGACCATCTGGACCGGCCTGCCCGAAAGCGCCAGCGTGATCCGCGAAGAAATCTTCGGCCCCTGCTGCCACATCGCGCCCTTCGACACCGAAGAGGAAGCGATTGCCCTGGCCAACGCCACCGACTACGGCCTGGCCACCACCGTGTGGACGCAGGATCTGGGCAAGGCCCACCGCATGGCCGCGGCCATCGAAGTCGGCCTGTGCTGGATCAACAGCTGGTTCCTGCGTGACCTGCGCACCGCCTTCGGCGGCAGCAAGGCCTCGGGCATCGGCCGCGAAGGCGGCGTGCACTCGCTGGAGTTCTACACGGAACTCCGCAACGTGATGGTGAAGCTGTGATCTCCCCCCTGCGCCGCTGCGCGGCTTCCCCCCTCCGGTGCGCGTCTTCGACGCTTCGAGGGGGACGCCGCCTGTGGCCCGGCATAGCCGGTTCCACGGCTGCCCTGGACGAACGGCCTCGTGCGCCGACAGCGAGTGGGCCGGGGCGACTGGTGCAGTGAAGTAAAGGAGGAGGCGAGCGCGCAGCGACCGACGGGGGACATGAACGGAACCAGTCGTCCCGGCCCACTCGCCGCCCCTTCAAAGCAAAGACCTCAAGGACAAGACACATGAATGCCCCACACAACCCTGAAATTGCGCTGAGCGTTCGCACAGGCAGCTTCAACACCAACGTGCACGACCTCGGCAGCTCCAAGCCGGGACAGCCTCCGGTGCTGTTCATCCACGGCTCCGGTCCGGGTGTAAGCGCCTGGGCCAACTGGCGCCTCGCCATGCCGGTCATCGCCAAGGATCGGCGAGTCATCGCGCCCGACATGGTGGGCTTCGGCTACACCGACCGCCCCGCCGGCATGACCTACAACATGGACACCTGGGTCCAGCAGGCGCTGGATGTCATGGACGCGATGGGCGTCGAGAAAGCCGACGTGGTCGGCAACAGCTTTGGCGGCGCGCTCTCGCTGGCGCTGGCGATCCGCGCGCCGCAGCGCGTGCGCCGCCTGGTGCTCATGGGCTCGGTCGGTGTGCCCTTCCCGATCACGCCGGGCCTGGACGCGGTCTGGGGCTACGAGCCCTCGCTGGCCACCATGAAGCGCCTGCTGGACATCTTCGCCCACAGCCGCGCGCTGGTCACCGACGAGCTGGCCGAGCTGCGCTACCAGGCCAGCATCCGCCCCGGCTTCCAGGAATCCTTCTCGGCCATGTTCCCGGCCCCGCGCCAGCGCTGGGTCGACGCCATGGCCAGCCCCGAATCGGCGATCCGCGCGCTGCCGCACGAGACGCTCATCGTCCACGGCCGCGAGGACCAGGTGATTCCGCTGCAGACCTCGCTCACGCTGAGCCAGTGGATTCCCAACAGCCAGCTGCACGTGTTCGGCCACTGCGGCCACTGGACGCAGATCGAACACGCCGCGCGCTTCGCCCAGCTGGTGTCGAACTTCCTCGCCGAAGCCGACGCGCAGGGCGCCGCGTCCGCCTGACCCCTTTTCCCACACAGAACACCATGGACAACTCCAAGATCCAGCACTACGGCGACGAGCTCTACCAGTCGCTGCTCGACCGCCAACCCGTCGCTCCGCTGACCGACCGCGAAGCGGACATCACCATCGAGGACGCCTACCAGATCCAGCTGCGCATGATCCAGCGCCGGCTGGACGCGGGCGAGCGCGTGGTGGGCAAGAAAATCGGCGTGACCAGCAAGGTCGTGATGGACATGCTCAAGGTCAACCAGCCCGACTTCGGCCACCTGCTCTCGGGCATGGTCTACAACGAAGGCCAGCCCATCCCGGTGAGCAGCATGATCGCGCCCAAGGCCGAGGCAGAGGTCGCCTTCATCCTGGCGCGCGACCTCGAAGGCCCCGGCGTCACCGCGGCCGACGTGCTGCGCGCCACCGACTGCGTGATGCCGTGCTTCGAGATCGTCGACTCGCGCATCAAGGACTGGAAGATCAAGATCCAGGACACCGTGGCCGACAACGCCTCCTGCGGCGTGCTCACGCTCGGCGGCCTGCGCAAGAGCCCGCGCGACCTCGACCTCGCGCTGGCCGGCATGGTGCTGGAAAAGAACGGCGAAATCATCAGCACGTCCTGCGGCGCATCGGTGCAGGGCTCGCCGGTCAACGCGGTGGCCTGGCTGGCCAACACGCTCGGCCGTCTGGGCATCGGCCTCAAGGCCGGCGACATCATCCTCTCTGGCTCGCAGTCGCCGCTGGTGCCGGTGGTCGCGGGCGACAGCCTGTATTGCAGCGTCGGCGGCCTGGGCGGCACGTCGGTGCGTTTCGTCGCCTGAGCGGGAAGGAAACAACCACATGAAACTCGACAAGAACACCCTCGCCCAGCTCGCCGAGCACCTGGAAAACGCCGAGCTGAAGGCGCACGACGTCACCAAGATCACCGACGACCACCCGGACATGGACTGGGACGACGCCTACGCGATCCAGGACCTGATCCGCGCGCGCAAGGAAAGCCGTGGCCACAAGACGGTGGGCCTCAAGTGCGGCCTGACCTCCTACGCCAAGATGAAGCAGATGGGCGTGGACACGCCGGTCTTCGGCTTCGTCAGCGACTACATGGCCTGCGCCGAAGGCAGCGACATCAAGACCTCCGAACTCATCCACCCCAAGGTCGAGGCCGAGATCTGCGTCGTCACCAAGGCGCCGCTCAAAGGTCCGGGCTGCCACGTCGGCGCCGTGATGGCCGCGATCGACTTCGTGATCCCCGGCGTGGAGATCATCGACAGCCGCTACCGCGACTTCAAGTTCGACCTCAAGAGCGTGATCGCCGACAACACCTCGGCCTCGCGCTTCGTGATCGGTGGCCGCGCCCGTCGTGTGGAAGACCTGGACCTGCGCACGCTGGGCGTGGTGCTGGAGAAGAACGGCCAGATCGTGGCCATGGCCGCCGGCGCCGCCGTGATGGGCCACCCGGCCGCCGCCATCGCCGCCCTGGCCAACCACCTGGGCGCGCGCGGTCAGGAGATCCCGACGGGCAGCTTCATCATGACCGGCGGCGTGACCGAAGCCATTGCGGTGCAGGCCGGCGACAGCGTGAACGTGCGCTTCCAGGACCTGGGCACGGTTGGCATGCGATTCGTCTGAGCGCCGCCCTGAGCCGCCTGCACCCATGAACGCACCCGCCACCCCGTCGCGCGCCGTGACCGTGCTGGTCACGCGCCGGGTCGCACCCCAAGGCGTGGCCGGCTTCGAGACGGCCATGGCCGGCATGATCGAGGCAGCGACCCACTTCCCCGGCCACCTGGGCGGCCACCTGGGCGGCCAGCTGGTGCGCCCTGGCGAGGCCGGCGGCGGCGACGAGCCCCTGCTCTACCACGTGGTCTTCGCCTTCGACAACGAGGCGCACCTGGCCGCCTGGCAGGACTCGCCCGAGCGGGCCCGCTGGCTCGCGCAAGTCGCACCCCACACCGTCGGTGCGCAGGAGATGCGCCGGGTCAGCGGGCTGGACTACTGGTTCGCGCCGGCGGGCAGCACCACCAAGGCGCCGCCGCGCTGGAAGGTGGCGATCGTGACTTGGCTGGGCATCTTCCCGACCGTGCTGCTGCTGTTCCTCACCGTGGCGCCGCTGCTGGCCGACTGGCCGCTGGTGCCGCGCACCATGGTCATCACCGTGCTGGTGGTGGTCCTCATGACCTGGGTGGTGGCGCCGCGCCTGACCCGCTGGCTGGCCGGCTGGCTGCACGCCCGTCCGCCCGTAGGAGGGCGCCCATGAGCCCGGCACCACGCCCCCTGGCGGGGCAGACCGCCTTCGTCTCGGGCTCGACCGCTGGCATCGGCCTGGCCATCGCCCAGGCCCTGCTGGCCGACGGCGCCCATGTGGTGCTCAACGGCCGCGGCGAGGCGTCGGTGCAGCGCGCCCTGCAGACCCTGCGCCAACAGCACCCGCAGGCCGAGGTGTCGGGCATCGCCGCCGACCTGGGCACCGCCGCCGGCTGCGAGCAGGTGGCGACCCGGCTGGCCGATGTGGACATCCTGGTCAACAACCTCGGCATCTTCGAGCCCAAGCCCTTCGAGCAGATCGCCGACGCCGACTGGCAGCACCTGTTCGAGGTCAACGTGATGAGCGGCGTGCGCCTCGCCCGCGCCGCGCTGCCCGGCATGCTGACGCGCAACCGCGGCCGCATCGTCTTCATCTCCAGCGAGTCGGGCATCTGCCCGCCGGCCGAGATGGTGCATTACGGCATGAGCAAGTCGGCCCAGCTGTCCGTGGCACGCGGCCTGGCCGAGTGCTGCGCCGGCACCGCCGTCACGGTCAACAGCGTGCTGCCCGGCCCCACGCTGACCGAAGGCGCACGCGCTTTCTTCGACACGCTCGCCGCGCAGCAGGGCCTGAGCTTCGACGAAGCCGCGGCCCGCTTCTTCCGCGACGCGCGCCCCACCTCGCTGCTGCGCCGCTTCATCCGCCCCGACGAGGTGGCGGCCATGGTGGCCTACGTCTGCAGCCCGCAGGCCAGCGCCACCACCGGCGCCGCGCTGCGGGTGGACGGTGGCGTGGTGCGCACGCTCACCTGAACCTTTTTTCTTCTTCCCCCAGGAGTCAACTCATGACCAAAAAAATCAAGTGCGCCCTCATCGGGCCCGGCAACATCGGCACCGACCTGCTGGCCAAGCTGCAGCGCAGCCCCGTGCTCGAACCCGTGTGGATGGTGGGCATCGATCCCAACTCCGACGGCCTCAAGCGCGCCAAGGAGATGGGCATCAAGACCACCGCCGAGGGTGTGAACGGCCTGATTCCGCACATGAAGGCCGACGGCGTGCAGATCGTGTTCGACGCCACCAGCGCCTACGTGCACGCCGAGAACTCGCGCAAGGTCAACGAACAGGGCGCGATGATGATCGACCTCACGCCCGCCGCCATCGGCCCCTACTGCGTGCCGCCGGTCAACCTCAAGCAGCACGTCGGCCAGCGCGAGATGAATGTGAACATGGTCACCTGCGGCGGCCAGGCCACCATCCCCATGGTCTACGCGGTCAGCCGCGTGCAGCCGGTGAGCTACGGCGAGATCGTCGCCACCGTGTCCAGCAAATCGGTCGGTCCCGGCACGCGCAAGAACATCGACGAGTTCACCCGCACCACGGCCGGCGCGGTCGAGAAGGTGGGCGGCGCCAAGAAGGGCAAGGCCATCATCGTGATCAACCCGGCCGAGCCGCCGCTGATCATGCGCGACACGGTGCACTGCCTGGTCGAAGGCACGCCCGACGAGGCCGCGATCACGAAGTCGGTGCACGACATGATCAAGGAAGTGCAGAAGTACGTGCCGGGCTACAAGCTGGTCAACGGCCCCGTCTTCGACGGCAACCGCGTCTCCGTCTTCATGGAGGTCGAGGGCCTGGGCGACTACCTACCCAAGTACGCCGGCAACCTGGACATCATGACCGCCGCCGCCGCGCGCACCGCCGAGATGTTTGCCGAAGAAATCCTGAAGGGCGAGCTCGTGCTCGAACCCATCGCCGCCTGATCCGGAGCACCCCATGAGCCAGCAAAAAATCACCCTGCACGACATGACCCTGCGCGACGGGATGCACCCCAAGCGCCACCTGATGACGCTCGACCAGATGAAGAGTATCGCCTGCGGCCT
The DNA here is from genome assembly GCF_044792555.1 of Alicycliphilus denitrificans. GTDB lineage: Bacteria > Pseudomonadota > Gammaproteobacteria > Burkholderiales > Burkholderiaceae_C > Alicycliphilus > Alicycliphilus denitrificans_A. Next base: position 83,736 of record NZ_CP126239.1, on the reverse strand, counting down.
CGACGCCGCCGGCGTGCCGCTGATCGAGGTCACCCACGGCGACGGCCTGGGCGGCTCCAGCGTCAACTACGGCTTCCCGGCCCACTCCGACGAGGAGTACCTGGGCACCGTGATCCCGCTGATGAAGCAGGCCAAGGTCTCGGCCCTGCTGCTGCCCGGCATCGGCACCGTCGACCACCTGAAGATGGCGCACGGCCTGGGCGTGCACACCATCCGCGTGGCCACGCACTGCACCGAAGCCGACGTGAGCGAGCAGCACATCACCTTCGCCCGAAAGCTCGACATGGACACCGTGGGCTTCCTGATGATGGCCCACATGAACAGCCCCGAAGGCCTGGTGAAACAGGCCAAGCTGATGGAGGGCTATGGCGCCAACTGCATCTACATCACCGACTCGGCCGGCTACATGCTGCCCGCCGACGTGAAGGCCCGCCTGCAGGCCGTGCGCGACGCGCTCAAGCCCGAGACCGAGCTGGGCTTCCACGGCCACCACAACCTGGCCATGGGCGTGGCCAACTCGGTCGCCGCCATTGAATGTGGCGCCACCCGCATCGACGCTGCCGCCGCCGGCCTGGGCGCGGGCGCAGGCAACACGCCGATGGAAGTGCTGGTCGCCGTGCTCGACCGCATGGACGTGCAGACCGGTGTGGACGTCTGGAAGATCCAGGACGTGGCCGAAGACCTGGTCACGCCCATCATGGACTTCCCGATCCGCATCGACCGCGACGCGCTCACGCTGGGCTACGCCGGCGTGTACGGCAGCTTCCTGCTGTTCGCCAAACGCGCCGCCGTCAAGTACGGCCTGTCGGCGCGCGACATCCTGGTCGAACTGGGCCGCAAGAAGATGGTCGGTGGCCAGGAAGACATGATCGAAGACACGGCCATGACCATGGCTCGCGCGCGAGATGCGCGCGAGCAGAAAAAAGCGGCCTGAGGAACGCACCCTATGCAACGCAGAGATTTCATCGCCTCCGTGGGGGCCGGCCTGGCCCTGGCACCCGCCGCTGGTTGGTCGCAGGACGCCTACCCCGCCCGTCCCGTCAAGCTCATCGTGCCCTTCCCACCGGGTGGACCCACCGACATCATGGGCCGCACCGCCGCCAAGGCCATGGGCGACGCGCTGGGCCAGTCCTTCGTGGTCGAGAACAAGGCCGGCGCCGGCGGCAACATCGGCACCGACGCGGTGGCCAAGGCCGCACCGGACGGCTACACCATCGGGCTGTCGGCCATCAGCAGCCTGGCCATCGCGCCCTACCTCTACGACAAGCTGCCGTTCCAGGTGGAAAAGGACTTCGCCCCGATCTCGCTGGTGGGCACCACGCCCTGCGTGATCGTCGTGCACCCGAGCGCACCGTTCGCCGACCTCAAGGGTCTGGTGGCCTACGCCAAGGCCAACCCGGGCAAGCTCGGCTACGCCACGTCCGGCATCGGCACCAGCAACCACCTGGCGGCCGAGCTGCTGCAGTCGGTGGCCGGCATCGAACTCACCAACATCCCCTACAAGGGGTCGAGCCAGATCGTGCCGGACCTGCTCTCGGGCACGGTGATCATGAGCATGGAAAGCTCGCTGGCCACCACCTTGCAGCACATCCGCAGCGGCAAGCTCAAGGCGCTGGCCGTCACCTCGCCCACGCGCGCCAAGGCCCTGCCGGACGTTCCGACCGTGGCCGAGTCCGGTTACCCCGGCTTCGCGGTGGAGACCTGGTTCGGCCTGGTCGCCCCCGCCGCCACCCCGGCCGCCGTCGTGCAGAAGCTGCACGACGCCTGGGCCAAAGGCGCCAAGACCGCCGAGGCCCAGGCCGCGTTCGACAACATCTCCGGCAACCTGCGCGTCACCACGCCCCAGGAGTTCGACGCCTTCATCAAGGCCGAGAACAACCGCTGGGGTGCCCTGATCCGCAAGCTGGACATCAAAGCCAACTGACCCCGAGAGACCACCACCATGCCGTTCGCACAGATCTACATCCTCGAAGGCCGCACGCCCGAGCAGAAGAAGGCCGTGATCGAGAAGGTCACCCAGGCGCTGCACGAGGCCATCGACGCGAAGAAGGAAACCATCCGCGTCTGGATCCACGAAATGCCCAAGGAGAACTGGGGCATCGCGGGCGTCAGCGCCAAAGACCTCGGCCGCTGACCAGGACCGGAATCGCCGCCCAGCGCTACCAGGGGCGCGTGGTCGTCGTGACCGGCGCCGCGCAGGGCATCGGCCGGGCCTGCGCGCTGCGCATGGCGGCCGAGGGCGCGCTCGTGGTGCTGGTGGACCGCGCCGCCGGCCCCTGCGAGGCGGTGCGCGACCAGATCACCGCTGCAGGCGGCGAGGGCCTGCTGGTGGCCGCCGACCTGGAGCAGCACGAAGCCGCGCAGGCCGTGGCGCAGGCGGCCCTGCAGGCCCACGGCCGCATCGACGTGTCGGTGCACAACGTGGGCGGCACCATCTGGGCCAAGCGGTTCTGGGAATACACGCCCGACGAGATGCAGCGCGAGATCAACCGCTCGCTCTGGCCCACGCTGTGGTGCTGCCGCGAAATGGCGGCGCTGATGAAGCGCCAGGGCGATGGCGCCATCGTCAACGTCGGCTCCATCGCCACCCGCGGCATCTACCGCGTGCCCAACGCCGCGGCCAAGGGCGGCGTGCACGCGATGACGGTGGCCATGGCGATGGAACTCGCCGAATTCGGCGTGCGCGTCAACTGCGTCTCACCCGGTGCCATCGACAACGGCCAGCGCATCGTGCCGCGCAACCCGCAGCCGCTGAGCGAGGCCGAGACCGGCTGGATGAAAGCCATCTACACCCAGTCGCTGCGCGACACGCCGATGAACCGCCTGGGCACACCAGAAGAGATCGCCGCGGCCATCGGCTTCCTGGGCGCGCCCGAGGCCTCGTACATCACCGGTCAGGTGCTGTTCGTGGGCGGCGGTGTCATCGGCTGAGGGCGGCTGGGATGAAGACGGTGGCCCAACTTGCCGAAGCGATCTGGGCCGCCCGCCAGGCCGGGCGCACGCTGGACGCCGACGCCACCGTCGGCTCGCCCGACCTCGCCACCGCCTACGCCATCCAGCGCGCGCTGCTCGGCCTGCGCCTGGCCGCCGGCGAGCGCGTTGTCGGGTGGAAGCTGGGTTACACGTCGGAAGTGATGCGCCGCCAGATGGGCATAGCCCGGCCCAACATCGGGCCGCTGACCGACCGGATGCTGCTGAACTCGGGCGACGCGGTGCACGAGCGCCTGGTGCAGCCGCGGGTCGAACCCGAGATCGGGCTGCGCCTCCAAACCGCCCTCGACGCGCGGCACGCGCCCGCCGACCGCCACACCGTGGCCGCCGCCGTGGAGGGCGCCTACGCCTGCCTCGAGGTCGTGCACTCCACCTGGACCGGCTACCGCTTCAACCTCGAACAGAACACCGCCGACAACTCGTCCGCCGGCCAGGTCGTCGTCGGGCCGCGCCTGCCGGTGACCGACATGATGGCGGCGGGCACCGTTGCGGTGCGCCTGCACGACGGCAGCCACCACACGCTGGGCCAGGGCGTGGGCGCCGACGCCGACGGCCACCCGCTGGACGCGGTGGCGCGGCTGGCGCGGGAGCTGGCCGTGTTTGGTCAGCGGCTGGAGGCGGGTGATCTGGTGATCACGGGTGGGCTGACAAAGGCTTGTGAGCTGGAGGTGGGGGGGAGGTTGACGGGGGTGTTTTCGTTTGGGGACGCTTGGTCGGTAGATGTGACTGTGCGGCGTCTGTGAAACGACACCTGATAGGTGCGGATCGCCTGCACATCAACCCGTTCAACGAACGGCTCCATCAAAGACGCCAGTGCAGCGATTGCGGTCTTCCACAGTTTTTTAGCGAGCGCCTCCTTCTGATTGGAAGCGGCCGGTGTTTGAAAATGAGCACTGTCACGTCTTGCCTGATGCCAGTGAGGCCTGGGCAGGCCCCGGTGAGAAAGCCGCCATCAGTAGTCACGGATTCCTACGATGGTGATCGGTCAATCCGGCACTATGAAAACTCCACAGCAGATCCTCAGTCAGCGGTCGCAAGCGGTCAGGGCGGTCTGTTCCTGGAGATTCAAGCGGACGCTGAATGTTGGACATGATCCATTGCTGTCGTGAACAAAGGTAGGAACATCTAGATGTCCGTTAAACGTCACTTTTCCGTTTCGCTTCTGCTGCCTGGGCTTTGCTTTCATCTGCTTTCTTTTTGGCAGCTTCTGCATCCGAATTTAGAACTTTACCCACCAACTCAATCGATGTCACTACGGCAGGCAGTTGAGGAAGTCCAGCTTGTTTGGCAGTTGGTTGCATCCGTGACTCTGTAATCATTAGAATCTCGTCTCGACTGGCAATTTTGCAGGTCTTTATTTCCATATCGGCGCTACTATCTGGCGAAAACTTACTGCTATCACAGTCGAATTTAACCGGCCTTCCATTTTCAGCACTCAGCTTTTCTTCGATTGCAGATTTCAGGCTTTCGGATCCACTGCTGAATCTTGTCTGGTATTTTGTTATTAAACCAGCATCGTTTGTTGTGACGTTAAAAGTTCGTTTCTCCCCAAAGTATTCATATTTGAATAAATACATTTTACTACTGTATTCTTTTGCTCCTTTGACGCTTTTAATTGGCTTTCCAATAGTCAAATCTTTTAGCGTTATTGTCTTTTCTAACGGCGGGACTTTGGGAGTATCCGTTTGAAGATTGGGGGCTCCTATGTTGGCGTTCTCGGTACAGCCGACAATCAATAAAGCGGCTGATGCTGAAATGCAGACGGCAACTTTTTTGTTCAATTCTCTCTCCTTGGGTGCTTGAAAATATATTATTGATCGGAGGATACCTGCTGCAGGTGTTCCTGGTGCCGGATTAACTGGTGGGCATCACCGGAATGCGCAGCTTGGTTTTTTTATCCAACTGGCCCTAGCGCAAGCATCTGCAGCCCCAAGGTTCAAAGCATCCACCCCAGCTTTAAGAGATCCTTGAGCTTGTGCACCTCAGACGCGTCGCTGAAGTACCGGGTTCGGAACCAGGCGTACGCTGTGGTGCCACTTTCACGCGCACTCCATGCAGAGGAGATCACTTCTTGCACATCAAAGCCATGTGCCATGAATCTTTTGGCCGCGACTCTCATTTCCCGCGTAGCTAGGATCTGCTCGACGTCACTTGCAAGGCCAAGTTTTGGTAGCCAACCGCACCTGGTCGCTTCAAATATGGCCTGTGTGACTGCGTTCCGGTTTTGCTCGTGCTTCATTGCTCGTTCGAGTGCTGCACGGGACGCCTGCTCCTTCTCGTTCCGCTCAGACTCTCTCTTGCGCTTTTCAAGTTGCAATGCCCTTGCATGATCCTCGGTGCCAAACTCGGCCGCCAGGCTGGAGCGGAGTTCAGGAAACAAAGCTCCGATGAGTGCGTCGAACTTCCGCAACCGGGCGAAATGGCTCTCACCTCTCTGCAACGAGTTCAGGATATGCGTTCGGATGGCCTGCATCTCGGGTCCCTGTGCGCCTCGAAGCAGCGGTTTGTAGACCTTGATCCCCACCAGGCAGTATGTGATGAGCGACCGAAAGTACCGTGATTGAGCGAGTGTGCTGCACATCTCGGTGAGTGAGATGTTGGCTGGCACCGGGGCGTGGCTGTATGTTTTGCACAGGTGTAGAAAATGAAGCACACCACCTTTTTCAGCAATGGGGCTCTCGGCCGCGCCGGCGAGCCCCATGGATACCAATCGGCTACTGAGGTCGGACAGCTCGACGAAATGGCCGGCAACTGCACTGTCTCCGCCCCACTTCCAATAGTGAACCAGGGCTTGAAGGTAGATCCCAAGCAATTGCTCTTGTGTCATTGAATTGAGCCATCCGCGTGTGCGGCGCTGCTGCTCTATTGCATCCCTTCTGGCCTTTTCTTGCTCATCAAGTGCCAGGTGTTCACCGGCAATTTTTTGCGCCATCAACGGGTGATGGATCCAGCGCTTGTTCTGTGGGTTTCGCAAGACTTCGTGAGCGAGTTCGGCCACAGTAATGCGGCCGCTTTGACGAAAGCCACGCACATCGATTTCAAGGCAGGCGATATCCATGGCCTTGATCTTCTTGCTCTTGTCTTCATCGACCCGGTGTGTCACTGCCACTTCAATGATGAGATCGAATGGATCATGGCGCGCAGCATCCGCGCGGCAATAGATGTCCGCCACGATTCCTGCTAACTGCGACTCCGAGGACAAGTCACTTAGATTCAGATCCCCAAGGGCAAGCACAACCTCGTGGCTGACCGTGTCGCCGTCCGCCATATACCGGTGCAGAGGCTGAGTGTAGGCAGGCGTGGAGATTGAGTTGGCCTGCAGGAGGATTGACTTGATCACGTGGTGCAGAAGGCTTTCGGACTTCTGGGCCAGCGTGAGTCCTTCCAGATGGCCTAGTACAGAGGGCAGGAGGTCAAGGTGCTCTTCTGCTTGCCTCTCGGCGTCTTGTCTGGCCAACCTATTGAGTTCGCCATCGTCCCAATGCTTGTCCCAGCAGGACTGAACCTGGTCGCCTATCTTCATCCTCGCGAGGATTTCTGCCATATCCCACGATGCGACATCCGGGTTGTCTACGGTAATCGTGATGATGGCGTCATAGTCGCCTTCGTTTTTCACCGTGCGTTGAGTGTCAAGGCGAATCAAAACGATGTGGCCGTCATCAAGGGTGATGGAGGCAAGCTGGGAGTCGATCCACCGATGTTCCGCCACATGCATGCGCTGGCGTATGGCGGTCGCCTCGCCGGGGTACAGATGCCCGGATAGACCTTGAACATGTGCCCGGCGCGTAGGCGGTGGCAGGTCAATTTCTCCGCGGTCGATGAGCAGCTGCAGGGCGGCGATCCGCCCGATGACAACAAGGCAGTTGTCCCGTTGTTGACCGCTCTCGTGGCGAAAGAACTGGCCGAGGGTATTTGCGCGCAGGAAATGCTCTCTATCGACCCCAGCATTTACCGCTTGTAGGGCGCTGCCGCAGGCCGGGCAGACGCACTTGCACGCCAGTCCGGTTTCTTTGCGGGTAAGGTCACAGATAGAGACGGCCAGCCCGGAATGTTCGCGTGCTGCCCAGCGCATGGGTTTGCCGGCACTCGCCTTCGCTTCTTCTGGCGTGGGGGCTTGGACATGCCCCTGCATCACGTTCATCTTGGCCATCTGGTCGCATGTTCCTGATTCGGTGCGAATGCATTGTGCCTGCAGCTAATTGGCACTTTGCCTCTGGCATCACCAGGCTTTCCAAGCCTCCCCAATGTCATTCTTGACCAGCGCATATACGCGAGAAACGGCAGTAAAGTCGCCCGTCCATTCGAAGTAGTTCGATTTCATCCGTTGGATGTCCCGAAAACTTGAGTGCAGGAGTGAGTTGGTCTCGACAATGACGCTGCGGCACTCGTCGCTGAACTGGTCTGCCGTGATATCCACCACCAGGCCATCTCGCTCAAGCCAAGCGTGTGTGGTCCAGGTGCCCGCGCTCACGCTGCCCCGTTCGCCAGACACGTATTGGAAGCCGGGGATTTTGCAGTCCACTGCGAGGTAGGTACCCAGGACCAATGCCGTGTCACCACACGAACCGCGAGAGAAATTTTTGAAAGTGACAGGCCGCTTCTCATTCGGGATGCGGTCGATAGCAGACCTTACAGCGGATGCGAGTGCACGAATCAATGCATGAGGGTCGCGACCGGGGGGCTCATGAGGTCTTGTCATACGCCATCAGGCTGGATTCCAGAAGGCCGCGTGCGATCGTGGGTGTCTGAATCGCATCAACGAACTGCTCAAGCTGCACTTGGAATCCTGTGAGACAACTGAGTTCTTCAGCCCAGCCGTCAGTCTCGGCCATCCACGTAGCCAAGCCGCCGCTTTCGTCGGAGCCCTGGAATGTTTGGGGATCGATTTCGATGGCTAAGTCCAGATCACTGTCGGGCCGATAGTCCTGGCGAGCGCGGCTGCCAAAGAGATATACACGCTTGACCAGAGGCTTGGATACAGCCCATTTGGCCACGCAGTGAAGGATTTCATTCACGTCCATCAAGGCGACTCAGCTCCAGTGGAGGATAAGGACGCGAACCGCAGTCTCATTGTGACTTCGTCATATCTCTGCCCGTTGTGCACGTAGGCACCTTCGTTCACCTCGTAGGACTGGAAACCCAGCGACTCGTACAGTGCCATTGCCGCTGGATTGGGAACATTCACGAGAAGAGAAACACCATGGGCTCCTAACTCTTGCATTCTGTTGAGACGGCATACGACCAACTTTCTCCCGATCCCTTGCTTGCATGCAAGTGGATGGACGATGACGCCCGCAAGTGCAAACCAAGGCACATCGAATGGGTCAAATGGCTCCACCGGATATTGGTAGAGAGAAGCGGACCCGAGTAACTTCTCTCCGACAAAGGCACCAACGGTCTCATACGGCGGCCGAAGCAGCTGCTCGATCCCTTCAGGCGTGAGTGCTCGGAGACGTTCAGACTCTGGTCCGAGTGTGCCGCCGGCATCGACCAGGGCGCGAAGATTGCGCAAGGCCCCCGCATCTGCAAGATTGAGTTCTCGAATAAGCATCAGCTACAGAATATGCGACAAGGCTGACTCTGGGTGCTGGGCTGGATCTACCTTCTTCGAGCGCAAGTTCGGCAAACTCTTGGCCAAGTTCCGCATGCCGGCCCTGAACTCTGTGGTCCCACCCTTTGCAGGGTGGCGCACTGAGGCGAACGTAGGCACCTTCATGGTCTTCAGCAACTTCTCGGCTTTGCCTCCGATGGCCACAATGGGCACTGTTGGAAAGGCCTGGGCCAGAATGTGCATCGCCGGGGCTCCGAGATCCATTTCGGCCTTCCGCGGGGTGCTGTTTGAGTTGCGGTCGGTCACTCTGTGAGGATGCAGCGGCAGGGCGTTCCACAAGATGGTTGTCTCACTCAAGTGGAGGTCTTCAAGCTCCCCCCACACGACCGTCGCGGAGGATTCCCTGTAGGGGATGTGTCGCCGTGTGAGGCGCGGTTCAACGGGAAGGCGGGGAAGGCCTGTCTCGCATAGCTGAGCTTCGCTGGAGAAGGCGATCCCCGTGTGTCGGCACCCTTTGTACCCAGCGGCCTCTCCAACCAGAATCAACTCGGGGGCGCAGTCCAGATGTGCGGCCAAACGGGCAAGCTTGCGTTCTGGACCGTTGTGAGGCTCGTCATCAGGACAGTTGTCGAACCACGGATTGAACAGGCCCGGGAGGCCATGTGGCAGCGTGCTGACCAGCTGGCGTGCAAGTTCGATTGCGAACGCACTGGTATGTCGTCGTGTACCTGTAGTGCCCTGGCTGCTTGCCTCCGCCAACTCCTGGGCGCTCAGGGAATCTTCGTTGATGTGCCCGGGGCTCTTCATCCCAGCCTTTCGATTTGCAATGCCCATTCAGGATTTCAGAGCGGACTACACCTGCCAATTTGTATCGCTGGTGTGTTGCTGCCCTCTTGTCCCAACAATGCGCTTGCCGTTTCAGTGCCCTCTATGGCGTCCGTGACATACCCGATCATGTATGAACTCAAGAATCTGTTGTTCTTGCGATTGAATGTGAACTCGCTAAACCCTTTGCAATGTAAATAGCCGCCGTCGGTGAAGTCCGCCGGGCATACAAAGTCTGGAGTATTGGAGCCGACTTTTTTCACGACCCATACATTCCCAAGTTTCAACTCGGCGAGGGACGCCCTGGTAATCAAGAACTTTTCGGTTTCATGGAAGGAAACAGTCACCCACTGTTTCTTTGCTTTGTTGAACGCGAACCCCGTGGCTAGGTCCGTCGTACAGAAGTAGCCGTCGCGACCTTGTGCGAAAGAGCCTGCAGGGCCCACTGAGAGGACGGCAATCAGGGCGAAGGACGCAAGCGGTTTCATCTTCAAAAATCCCTCAAGCAGTGGAGTTGAACCAAGACAAAGTATCTCTCAAAACCATTCGTTTCTGCAGGTTCCCTCCGTCTTTTCTCTTTCTTCGGGCACTTGCGAAACAGCTACAAAATTCGCCCCCGGTCAAATGCATCTCGGCATTTAAAACTCATCGTTTGCAGCTGGAGTATGGGGTAATATTTGTTATCTCAATTTGAGAGGCTTGGTGAGAATAGTGGTCTGTACAGGCCATGCCAATCAATTTTTATAGGAACAACATAGTGACGACAACCAGCTACAAAGAACTCTTGGCCCAACGAGATGCCTTGGAAAAACAGATTGCTGATGCGCGCGCTCAGGAAGTTTCTGGCGCCATTGAATCGGCCCGAAAGTTGATCGCTGAGTTTGGTTTGACGCAGGCGGATGTATTCCCGCAAGGCCGCAGTTCCCGTGGGCAGCGCCCTTCGGTGGCCCCCAAGTACCGCGATCCAGCCACTGGTGCAACCTGGTCAGGTCGTGGTCTGCCTCCCAAATGGATTTCAGGTAAGGATCGAGCGCAGTTTGCCATCCAGGCCGATAACGCGCAGGCGTGATGCTTTCCTTGCTGCCCAAACAACCCTTCGAGATTGATCTAGACATGAAGAAACTTCTTGCACTGGTACTGGTGCTTCCCCTGCTCGTGCATGCTCAGGTCGATCGCAGGGCCAAGAGCGCGGGTGATTTGATCGATGATTTGCAGGAAATCGACAATGCGCTTTGCGGCAGTATTGCGAAGGAGGCGGTGGTCGTGGCCAAGGGGGCGGCAAATGGACTGTCGTATGAAGCCGCTATCAACCAGCGTGACGTGACTTTCGGTGTAATGCCGCAAGGCAGGCGAGTTTTTCAGGCGGCCTATCACGGGATGGCGGGTATGCCTGATGTCGAAGTGCGCATGCAGGCCTACAAGATGTGCTCGGGTGAAGCAGCCAAGGAAAATGACTCACTGCGCCGGTCAACGCCAACCCGGTAAATGTCTCGAGGTGATAGGTCGCGCTGTCATCGCTTCCCTGACGGCAGGAGGGGGGCGATTTTCGTCTTCACAGACGGGAAATAGATGAACGGCTGAATGCCTTTAGCGATGGACTCACGCTTGATCCCAGTTGTCGCGCCCATGCCGTGCAAGTGCAACTCCGTCGCACCTTCTCTGAGGGCCAATTCGAGCGCCTGGCGGCATGCCGCGATTTTCGTTCGGTGCACGACCTTGCGGAAGCTTTCAGGGGTTGAAATCGCTGCGGCCTCTTGGTCGTGCGGTACGCACCAGTAGCCCATCGAGTCTTCAAAGATTGTGAATTGCGCGGCCTTTCTGGGCCGTGGCGGCTGTTTGGCCGTCGCAAGCTCTTTTGCCTTCGCGCTCTTCCAAGTGAGAACCCGATTCTCGGAGTCCACGATGAACTGAACGCCATGGGCGTTGCGGCCAGTGCGCAACGCTTTTGCAGCAACGTCGGCCTCTTCCATGGTTTCAAAAAGCAGCAGTGGGGCTCCGTCAAAGAGCTTGCTGTCCGCCAGCCAATCTTCAGATTCCAGCAGGTATTCCATCGAGCCCATGCCGTAGAACCGTGCTATTCCCCATATTTTGCTCATACGCTATTTGCCTCTTCGTGTACCACTAGGCGTTAACTTATCGCTTGTGATGCTTGTCTGCAACAAAATGGAGCAGCACCCAATGTCGTGGGAGCACTGACCGCTGCAGAGGTGTTGGTAGGCCTATTCGTCGAAGATCATCCGATGGCACCCATGCGTGCAGCCACCTAGCGATAACACGCACTTATCGATATCCGGTGACTAGAGGCTCGCTTTTCTGGTGGACGAATTCGACGGCTCGAATGGCCGCTGGCGGATCGAATCTGTCATTCACCAAGCCATAGCCAAGTTCCGCAATCAGCCTGATTCAGACTTCGACTTTACTCGGGTCAAACCGTAGCATGGCTGCCCCCTCCCTGCCTCCAGCGTAATGGCCCAATGAAGGGTGCTTGTACGTACCAGGCGAGTGCGGCCAATCTCGTGGTCAATTGAACGGATCCGTGGCAAGTCTGCCGGACTCAGTGATCACTATCGCCTGTCGATGGCAGTCCCAGCAGCATGCGGCCTAGCGTACTTCGGTTCTGCAAGGTAACTTTGTCTTGGATTTGATGTTTACCAGTGGAGGAGTCATTCCTACGCCGAGTAACTCCGACTGGCACTGGGCCGGGGTCCGGTCGGTCAAGTAAATGTTGCGGGCGTGGGCAAGTTACAGCGCACTCGGTGGTCAAGTGCTGCTGGTCTTTGCTTTCAGGTAGTCACTGATGAGTCCTCCTGAAGAAACTCCCGTATGACTCTTACGAAGGCGTTTGGCTGCTCAACCTGAGGAAGGTGTCCGGCGTCAGGAATGATCTGAAGCTCTGACTGCTCAATTCGTTGATGCAGTGAGATTGCAACGTCAGTGTCGGCGTTCGGCAGCCTGTCCTGCGCACCCCAAACGATGAGGGTACGCTGTTTGGGGACCGCAGGCCGACTACGGTTGTTCATCAGCAACGTGAGCATATGTTCAAGCTGGCGCTGGTCTACGTCCAACAGCGTAGCCCTAACCTGTCGCGGGGCGTTTTCCGCGTTAAAGAAGGCAGATTTCAGACAATCAGAGCTGTAGCTGACCTTCTTGAGCTCATTAAGAATCAGCTTTCTAATCCCTGGAACTCGTTCGATGAAGAACCTTACAAATGCGGGAATCGTTGGAGGCGGAAAGCCATCGACCATGACCAATGAGCTGCAGTGAATCGCCCCGGTTTTGAACTGCCCCCCAGAAGTTGGACGGTTGCCTCGCCGCCAATCAGGCGGTGTTTCTCAGCCGGTATCCCACCGGGCTGAGTCCGTTCAATCTGAGCTTGATGCGCTCGTGGTTGTAGTAGTGGACGTAATCATGCACGCCCGCTTCGAGCGTATCAATGCTATCGGGCCTTTCGAGATGGAAGTACTCGGCTTTCAGTGTGCCGAAGAAGCTTTCAATCGCCGCGTTGTCAAAGCAGTTGCCCTTGCGGCTCATGCTTTGCTCGACTCCGCGTCGCACGAGCATCGCTCGGTAGGGCTGCATCTTGTAGTGCCAACCTTGGTCAGAATGCACGATCAGGCCTGCGACGCAATTGGTCCGCGATAGCGCGGCCTCAAGCATGCTGGAAACCATCTCGAAGACCGGCCGCCTTGCCATGCGGTACGCGACGATCTCGCCGTTGTACAGGTCCATGCAGGCCGACAGGTAGAGCTTTTGGCCGCTTACATTGAACTCGGTGACATCGGTCGCCCATTTCTGGTTCGGCGCGGTCGCGCAGAAGTCGCGCTGCAGAACGTTGGGTACGTGCGCATCGCTGGTGCCCGGGACATGCCAGGAGCGCTTCTTCGCCCGGATCAACGCACGTAGCCCCATCTTTTGCATCAGACGCTGCACGCACTTGTGGTTGACCGGTTGTGCCATTGAATTGCACAGCGCTGCCGTGATCCGCCGGTATCCGTAGCGGCCCTTGTGCTCGTCATAGACAGTGCGGATTCTGGCTTCCATGGCGCTTTGCTGGTCGGCGCGCTGGCTCGCCTGGCATTGGTAGTAGAACGTGCTGCGCGCCAAGCCTGCTACCTGCAACAGATCCGCCAATTTATGGTGTTGCCTCAACCCGGCAATCAGTCGCGCTTTGTCGGCGCAGCTGATCTCTTCGACCGGATCAAGGCCTGCAATTTTTTTAAGTACGCGACCTCCGCGCGCAGTCGGTCGTTCTCTTCCCGCAGGGCTTTCTCCGCATCGGCGACGACCGTGCTCGACGGTGCGGCAGAGCGTCGTTCTGGCTTCATCTTGGGCTGTTCTTCATTCCTGGTCTCGCACGCCTGCAGGCGGCCTTGATCGAGATTGCGCCGCCAGACCACAATCTGGTTGGGATTGCGGATGTCATACAGCGCCGCGACCTGACGACTGGAAAGCTGCTCGCGATCCTGATGAGCCAGCACCTGCAACTTGAACTGCACACTGTACGCGCTGCGCTTGGGGCGCAAACCATCGATGCCGTGCAGGCGGTAGTGGCTCACCCACGTGCGAACCTTCTCCTCGGGAACTGACCACCGCCGAGCCAAGAGCTTCGCGCCGCCTTCGCCTGCCAAGAAGCTTTGGACCACTTCCAGCTTGAACTCCGTTTTGTACTTCTTCATGTAACCCCTTGAAGTTTGTCCAACTTCTGGGGGTCAGTTCATTTTTGAGGAGGCTCAACACTCTGAGAGGATTGAGCCATGAAGAAGACAAACAAGTTCTCGCCTGAGGTGCGTGAGCGCGCAGTGAGGATGGTGCAGGAGCAGCGCGGGGAGTACCCATCGCTATGGGCAGCTATCGAATCCATCGCCCCCAAGATTGGCTGCGTGCCGCAGACCCTGAACGAGTGGGTCAAGCGTGCCGAAGTGGATGCAGGCACGCGAGAAGGCGTCACAACAGCCGAAGCCCAGCGGGTCAAGGAGTTGGAGCGCGAGGTCAAAGAGCTGCGCCGGGCCAACGAGATATTGAAGCTGGCCAGCGCGTTTTTTGCCCAGGCGGAGCTCGACCGCCGGCTCAAGTCTTGAGGGCCTTTATCGACCAGCAGCGCAATGCTTTCGGGGTCGAGCCGCTCTGCAAAGTCTTGCAGGTTGCCCCGTCAGCATATCGGCGCCACGCCGCGCTGGTGCGCGAGCCTCACAAACGCTGCGCCAGAGCGAAACGCGACGAATTGCTGATGCCGCAGATTCAACGAGTCTGGCAGGCCAACATGCAGGTCTACGGCGCGGACAAAGTGTGGCGGCAACTGACACGCGAAGGTGTGACCGTGGCGCGTTGTACGGTCGAGCGACTGATGCGCAGCATGGGCCTGCGCGGTGTGATGCGTGGAAAGGTGATGCGCACCACGGTCGGCGATGCAAAGGCGCCATGCCCGCTGGATCGGGTCAACCGGCAGTTTCGCGCCGAACGGCCCAATCAGTTATGGGTCAGCGACTTCACTTACGTCTCGACCTGGCAAGGCTGGCTGTACGTGGCCTTTGTCATCGACGTGTTTGCCAGGCGCATCGTGGGTTGGCGAGTAAGCAGCTCAATGCGCATGGACTTTGTTCTCGACGCCCTGGAGCAGGCCCTCTATGCCCGTCAGCCTGAGCGCGATGGCAGCCTGGTCTGTCACTCCGATAGAGGCTCGCAGTACGTCAGCATCCGGTACACCGAACGGCTGGCTGAGGCTGGCATCGAGCCTTCTGTGGGCAGCAAGGGCGACAGCTACGACAACGCCCTGGCAGAGACCATCAACGGTCTGTACAAGGCCGAACTGATTCACCGCCGGGCTCCATGGAAAACCAAAGAATCAGTCGAGTTCGCCACGCTGGAGTGGGTATCGTGGTTCAACCACCATCGCCTGCTTGAGCCCATCGGGTACATCCCGCCTGCAGAAGCTGAGGCAAACTACTACCGGCAACTCGCCAGTCAGGCCACTGTGGAAGTGGGCTGACTTAACCAAACAGCCTCCGCAGAAACCGGGGCGATTCACAGATTGGGCCGTGTTCCATTGCCACTTGCCATGCATTCGAGGCGCCGAGGGAGTTGCCAACAAAGCACGCGCTTTCGTAGCCGAGTCCACGAACGACGGCTTCAACCCACTCGGCATAGGCATCGTATGTTGCAAGTGGTGCGCCAGAAGAACCGTCAGCGACCACGCCTGGAAGTTCGGGCGCAATGATTGTGTAGTGTTGGGCCAGTTGATGCCAGACGCGGTCCCAATGCGCGGCTGCGCCACCCCAACCTCCATGTAGCAGGACCAGCGGCGCGCCAACACCTCCGGTCCACACTTTTGCAGGCTTGATACGGCCCTGATATTCAATCTGGCGTTGGCTCTGGGTGACTATTCTCGTGTGCATTGATGAACTTCCAAACGTAGCTCGAGCCTAACGTGCTGATACAAGGAAGTTGCAACTCGGATTCCAAGGCGCTTTGCAGAGTCACGAGGCGTGATGGGTGACACGAGCTATTTCTCCAACGAATGTCTCGACTTCTTGAGCGGTGTTGTAGTAGTGAACAGAAGCCCGAACCACTGCAGGCAGTCTTCGTGCGCCTAGGTCGAGCTGTGAGTATTCTGAGAGTGATACGGAGACGTTGATGCCCGCCGCGTTCAGTGCCCTGCAGATCTCTTCAGGAGACTTCCGGTCGCTTGTAAAAGTCACAATTGCGCACTTGGTCAAGCCCTGATCGTGGATCTTGATCCCGTTAAGATCTGCTAACTGCTCACGCAGACTTGCTGCGAGCTTGGTGACTCTGCCTGTTGCGGTGGAATCCAACAGAAAAACTCAGCCCCGCTGATATTTCCAGTCGAAAGATGCTGGTGAAAGGCGTCAGAGTTTTTGCAAGTGATGAGAATTTTTGCATCTACTCTGAGAACCTACACTGCGTCCATCGAGCTTGGGCAACAAGGCCCGTTGGCATGCCGACTTGTTGAAGCGTTGCCCCGCGACAGAGTGGACGTATTCGATGGGCGCGATGCTGTCGGTGGCTGAAAACCACTGACTTCGGTTGCCACTTGCATTTTTAGAGACAATCGGTCTAATATTGTTCGATGCAGGTGCAAGACCCCATCCGCCGCCGTGGCCGGCCTCCGAGACAGCGCGACGGCCTAACAGATGCGCGCGAGCTGCTTATGCGCGCCGGCCTGGAAGTTCTCACCGAAAAGGGCTTCTCGGCGACGGGCATCGAGGAAATCCTCAGCAGGGTGGGTGTTCCCAAGGGCTCCTTCTATCACTACTTCGACAGCAAGGAAGCTTTTGGCCTGGGCCTGATCGATCGCTATGGCGAATTCTTCGCGGCCAAGCTTGACCGTCACCTCCTGAACCGGACGCTCACACCCCTTGCCCGCCTGCACGCTTTCATCGATGACGCCAAGTCGTCCATGGCGCGCTTTGGCTATCGCCGGGGTTGTCTGATCGGCAATCTCGGCCAAGAAATGGGCGCATTGCCTGAGAGCTTTCGGGCGCGGCTGCAGCACACCTTCGAGGATTGGCAGCGACGTTTCGCACTGTGCCTGGTTGAAGCCCAGCAGGTGGGCGAACTCACGAGTGAAGTGAATGCGCAGCAAGTGGCCGAGTTCTTCTGGATCGGCTGGGAAGGCGCAGTCTTGCGCGCCAAGCTCGAACGCCGCGCCGCGCCGCTGGATGTGTTCACGCAGTTCTTCTTCGCCGGCTTCCGGTCGAAGTGATTTTTTTGTCAACCACTAGACGATCGGTCTATTTTCCAAGGAGAGCAAATTGTTCAACGGCATCTTGATCACGAAGGAGGAATCGGGTTATCGCGCAGCGGTTGCGCAGATGGACGAGGCGCAGTTGCCCGCAGGTGATGTGAGCGTGCGGGTCAGCCACTCGACGCTGAACTACAAGGACGGCCTGGCCATCACTGGCAAGGGTCCGGTGGTGCGAAGTTTCCCCATGGTCCCGGGCATTGACCTCGTGGGCGTTGTTGAGGAGAGCGCCAACCCCGCTTACCGTGCGGGCGACACCGTGCTGCTCAACGGTTGGGGGGTAGGCGAAGTGCATTGGGGTGGCCTGGCCCAAAAGGCTCGCCTCAAGGGCGACTGGCTCATTCCTCTTCCTTCGGGGTTCACGCCGCAGCAGGCGATGGCCATTGGTACCGCAGGCTACACCGCGATGCTGTGCGTGCTCGCGCTTGAGCGCCACGGCGTCAAGCCGTCGGATGGCGAAATCTTGGTCACGGGCGCGGCTGGCGGCGTTGGCAGCGTGGCCGTCGCGATCTTGGCCAAGCTGGGCTACACGGTCGTGGCCGCTACCGGCAGGACGAAAGACGCGGACTACCTCAAGCGCTTGGGTGCCAGCGAGGTGATCGAACGCGCTCAATTTGCTTCCCCCGGCAAGCCTCTGGGTAAGGAGCGATGGG
This sequence comes from Alicycliphilus denitrificans, assembly GCF_044792555.1. Classification (GTDB taxonomy): domain Bacteria; phylum Pseudomonadota; class Gammaproteobacteria; order Burkholderiales; family Burkholderiaceae_C; genus Alicycliphilus; species Alicycliphilus denitrificans_A. The sequence goes on along the minus strand of NZ_CP126239.1, from coordinate 65,957 downwards.
CTGGTGCCGTGGATGTCGTGGGCAGCCATGTGCTGGCCAATGTCTGCGCCACAACCAAGTACGGGGGCGTTGTGACTGCCTGCGGCCTGGCCGCAGGCATGGACTTCCCCGCCACCGTTGTGCCTTTCATTTTGCGCGGCGTGACCCTCGCGGGCATCGACAGCGTGATGTGTCCGCGTGCAGACCGACTCGTCGCGTGGCAACGCCTGGTCACGGATCTTGATGTAGCCAAGCTTGGCGATATCAGCCGCGAAGTCGGCTTGGCAGAGGCGATCCCGTTGGCCAACCAGCTCCTAAGCGGCGAAGTGCGTGGTCGCATCGTTGTCGATGTGAACCGCTGAAATCACGATTTCCCCCGCCAGCTTCGATTCATCAATCAAGAGAAAACCATGAACTAAGATACGCAAGCCCCCGTGAGTCGCTTTCCCGTTCCTGCACTCAAGGACATGCCCGAGGACATTCGCATGCGCATCGAGTCCGTGCAGGAAAAGTCCGGCTTCATCCCCAATGTCTTCTTGACGTTGGCGCACCGCCCCGACGAATTCCGCGCCTTCTTCGCGTACCACGATGCCTTGATGGAAAAGCCTGGCAACCTGACCAAGGCCGAGCGCGAGATGATCGTGGTGGCCACCAGCGCCGCCAATCAGTGCCAGTACTGCGTGATCGCGCACGGCGCCATCCTCCGCATTCGTGCCAAGAATCCGCTGATCGCCGATCAGGTCGCCACCAACTACCGCAAGGCAGACCTGACAACGCGTCAGAAGGCCATGCTGGATTTCGGCATGAAAGTTTCCCAAAGCGCACAACTGGTGGGTGAAGCTGACTTCGACATGCTCAAGAGCCACGGCTTCACCGAAGACGACATCTGGGACATCGCAGCCATTTCCGCATTCTTTGGCATGTCCAACCGGCTGGCCAACGTAACCAGCATGCGGCCCAACGACGAGTTCTACGCGCTGGGGCGCGGCTGATCACCAAGGGGCCCAACGATGTTCAAGAACTGGAAGGACTATCTTCTTGTCGGCCGCCGTGCAGGCGCGGCGCTTCACAAGGCCAATCCACGGATGGTCGCGGGCTTTCAGGCGCTCAGCGCAGGTCAGAACGGCAACGGCGCGCTCGACGCGAAGACCAAGGAGCTGATCGCGCTCGCCGTCGCGGTCACCACGCGCTGCGACAGTTGCATTGCCGTCCATGCGCAAGCCGCGCGCAGGGCGGGCGTGACCGAGGCGGAGCTCACCGACGCGCCATGGGCACCGCGATCGCGCTCAATGCGGGCGCGGCGTACAGCTATGCGATGCGCACACTCGAGGCCTACGATCAGTTCGGTGAAGCGGCGAGATGACATGTTCGATGTGGGTCGACTTGCCTGTGCCGTGGTATCCCTGAATCATCACGCGGCGGTTGTGCACAAAGCTCGCGAGAATTGCCAGCGTGGTGTCCCGGTCGAAGATGTAGTCGGGATCGAGATCGGGAACATGTTCGTCGGCCTGGGCGAAACCCATCACCTTCATGTCGGTGTCGAAACCGAATACGTCCCGCACGTTGATGGCCACGTCGGGAACTGTAAGCTGAGGCGACGGCGTCGGCGCGGGTGTGGCGGGTACAGCTGCAGTCATGCGCAATGGGTCCTCAGGGGCGGCCAGCGTTCCTCAATTCGGGTGTGCCTCAACCCAAAAAAGTCGAGACGGTGGCCACAAACTCGCGCGGTTTCTCGGCGTGCAGCCAATGGCTCGCTCCAGGAATGCACGCGAATTGAGCCTTTGGAAACAAGGCTTTGATCGTGCCGCGGTGATCTGTTGAAACATAGGTCGACACCTCGCCAGACAGGAACAGGGTCGGCCCGTCAAAGGATCCGGACAGATCGGGGAAGCCGATGATCTTGTCCATCTCGGCAGCCAGAACGTCCAGGTTCAGCCGCCAGCGCTTGTCTTTCAGATCAAGGTTTTGCAGCAGGAAATCATCGATGCCGGGGTCCAGATCACCCAGTTGCGCCTTGGCCTCGGCCCGCGTTGTCACGCTGGTCAGATCGACGCGCCGCATCGCCGCAATCGGGCCCATCTGCGTATGCCGATAGGTCACCGGGGCGATATCCGCGACGATCAGCTTGCGCACTTTGTCGGGGGCTTGCAGCGCGAGCACCATTGCCGCCTTGCCGCCCATGGAATGCCCCAGCACATCGGCAGGTGCGTCCAGCACAGCCGCCAGATCGGCGGCCATATCTTCATAACTGTGGGTTGCCGCCCATTCCGAAAACCCGTGATTGCGCATGTCCACGACGACCACCCGCCGTGCTTCGGACAGGCGTTTGGCCAGCACCCCCCAATTGCGCGCTGATCCAAACAGCCCGTGCGCGATCAGCAATGGCGGTCCCGGCGCGTCCCCATAAGTGACAGTGTTCAGCATGCGTCGGTCCTCGTGCTTTCCGTGTTGGCCCCGAGCATACTGATTGAGCTTGGCGCGCGCTGCAACATGTCCGAGACGGCCCACACACCAAGCATCATCTTACGCCCGGTCTGAGCAAGAGATGTGCGGGCAGCTCAGAAGCGGTTGAAGCCGCCTTTTTGCGCAATGTAGAGTGGAGAGATGCCCGCCAGAACGCCCTTGATATAGGGCGTCGCGTTGTCCGACACGATGCCGGTGCAACTGGTCACCAACTCGAAGAAGCGGCCCGCATAGCCCTCTGCGAAGCCCTTGACGTGCAGATCACCGTTTTCGGCATCGGCGTAACGCTCGAGGATGTGCCAGGTGCTGGTATCGCCCACCTCGTACCACTCATAGACGAGCGTTCCGGGCTATTTGCGCGTTCTCTCGACCAGTTCGTTCATCAAGGTCATGAAACCAGCGCGCTTGGTTTCGGGCACTTTGACCTCAAGATGGATGTGGATGGTGTCGGTGGATATGGTTTGTTTCCTTTGTTGAAAAGTTCATTGGGTTTGAAAGATGGGCCAGTTCACCCCGCGCTGCGGCCAACAGGTTTTCGGCGGGTAAATCGGTGTGATGTGTTGCACTGCAGAGGCTGGTGTGGACGTCGGCCTTGACCGGGCTCAGACCGAGGTCGCGATGAAAGGCGGAAACGCTGTCCGCGCCTGACGCGATATCCCCTGACACAAGGACCATTGCATGGGCCAGAACGCGCGGGCTCCCGTGGTGCGTTGGCCGCCACCGTTGCGCGGTGCCGACCAGTTTTCTACCATTTATCGAAAGGTTCCAGTCGCCGTCGCAGAAGCTGCCGGGGGTGTTCCCAATATCCAGTGTTTCTACGCGCAGCCCGGCCCTGAATATCCGGGTGAGCAAGCGGTAGCCGTCTTCGATGGTGAAGCCCTCCGGCGCATCAAAGCTGAGCGCCAGGTTGGCCATGCCCCGGCCTTGCGGAACGGTGCCACCTCCGGTCGGGCGCACATGAACGGGCCAGCCTCGCGTGCTCGATAGGCTGGCGGCCTGCGCGAATCCATTGCGTGTTTCATAGGCGCGCGGGCACACGAGTGCATTGGCATCTGCTGTCCACAGGCCCACCTGCGGGCCCTGCGCTGAAAAGAGGCCTGCTTCAAAGGTCAAGCCTTCGGACACAGACCCAAATCGGCGCAAAGGCGTCGTCACCCGGACATTCCTTCGACTTCTTCACAGATCGTGGTCAGCAGATCGCCCGCCGGCGCGCCATCCAGCGCACGGTGGTCAAAGGTGAGCGAGAGGCCGACAAAAGGGCGAAGCTCTATGCCGCCATCAGGTGCCCGTACCGGGCGATCCGTCATGCAGCCAATACCTAAGATGCAGATCTGTCCGGCGTTCAGGATTGGAGTGAAGTGCTCCACCCGCGTCAGGCCGAGGTTGGTGATCGTGAAGGTGCCGCCCGTCATCTCGGTCACGGTGAGCTTGTTGATCTTGGCCCGCGCCGCCAAGTCCTGTCGCGCACTCCGCAACGCGCTCACATCCATATCACCCGCACCAGAAATCGCCGGGGCCACCAATAAGTTGCCCGGCAGTGCGATGGCAACAGACAGGTCAATCGCTTCGTGCAGATGAACCTCGCGGTCCTTGGTGCGGCCATTCGCATCGGGATGCTTCTTGAGCGCGCGGATCACGGCCAGCATCAGCAGATCCTCCACCGAGGCCTTGGTCCCCTCTTCCGCCAGCCGCGCCTTTTCCGCCAGCAAAGCAGTAGCGTCCGCACTGCCGTGATGGGTCAGCTGCGCCGCGGTGGCCAGGCTCTTGACCATGGCGTCCGCGATCATGCCGCGCACGCCTTTCAGTGCTACGGTGCGCACGCCGTCGGTCATGCAATTGTTCCGATGACAGCGCCTTTGGAAACCACCGCGTCGGCCTTCTCTTTGATAGCTACGGTGCCCGACGCGGGCGCGTGGATTTCGTATTGCACCTTCGCAGTCATGATTTCGGCGATCAACGCGCCTTTTTCAACGGTGGCCCCGTCGTTGACCAACCAAGTGGTGATGACGGTTTCTACGTCTTCTTCCCAGAGGTTGGTGGGGATGATGATGTCTGTCATGGAGCTTTCCTGTGTTGGGTGGGACCGCCTGTGAAGGCGGCCCCGAGACGCACGGTCAGGCCGCTTTCATGCTGTTGAACGCGGCAACGATCTTGTCGGGGTTGGGCAGGCAGAACTGCTCCATGACCCTTGCGTAGGGGATCGGCACATCTGGATACGCCACCCGCTTGGGCGCGGCCTTGAGGGCCGAGATGTCATGTTCCGTCACGCTGGCGATGATCTCGCCGGAGACGCCGTAAGACATGTAGTCCTCGTCCACGACGATGAGGCGACCCGTCTTGGCGACGCTGGCGCGGATCGTGTCGCGATCCAGCGGGACCAGGCTGACCAGATCGACCACCTCAGCGCTGACGCCTTGGCTCTCCAGCTTCTCGGCTGCTTTCAGAGCGTTGTGCACGCCCATCCCGACGCTGACGATGGTGACGTCTTTTCCTGAGCGCACGACCTTGGCTTTGCCGATTTCGACCGTGTAGCTTTCCACTGGGGTGTGCACCGTTGCGCCCGCTTCTGTGGCAAGCCATCCCATGCCTTGCAGGCCCTTGTGGTACATGTAGACGACAGGGCTGTCATCGCGCATGGCTGCGGTCATCAGCCCCTTGGCGTCATAGGCATTCGACGGGCAAACCACCTTCATGCCGGGCAGGTGCGCAAAGGTGCCATACAGACATTGCGAGTGCTGCCCGCCGTCGGAGTAACCGCCACCGGTCGACGTCATCAGCACCATCGGCACCTTGAAGTTGCCACCCGAAAAGTAGATGTTCTTGGCCATCAGGTTGTAGATCGCGTCAAAGCAGACGCCGAAGAAATCGACGAACATCAGTTCGACAACCGGGCGCATCCCGTCTTGGGCAGCCCCGACAGCGGCGCCGATGAAGGCGGTCTCGGAAATCGGCGTGTCGCGAATGCGCTCAGGGCCAAATTCCTCCAGCAAACCGCGTGTGTTGCCGTAAACGCCGCCGAGGGCGCCGATGTCCTCACCCATCACAAAGACGGTGGGGTCGATCTGCATTTCCTGTTGCACGGCCTCGGCCATGGCGCGAGCAATGGTCAGTTTTCTTTCGTTGGCTACGCTCATGCTCTGTCTCCTTAAGCGAACACGGAAGTCAGCGCGGTTTCTGGCGCCGGATCCGCACTTTCGCGGGCAAATTTGATGGCTTGTTCAACGCGGGCAGCGGCCTGTGCCTCTATCGCGTCGAGCTCTGCGCCGGTGGCCACGCCATCGGCGATCATCTTGGCGCGCATCTTCGGAATCGGGTCCTTCGCGAACAGCGCGTCCTTCTCGCCCTTGGGGCGGTAGCCTTCGGCATCACCCATGAAGTGGCCAGCGAGCCGATACGTTTCGATCTCCAGCAGGGACGGGCCTTCACCAGCGCGGGCGCGGGCAATCGCTTCACCAGCGGCCTCATAGATCGCGTAAGGGTCGTTGCCTGCGATGCGCTTGCCAGGTATGCCGTAAGCGGCCGCACGGTCTGCGTTGTTGGAGATCGCGGTCGAAGCCTCCTTGGACACCGAAATCCCCCAGGCGTTGTCTTCGATGACGCAAATGAAAGGCAGCTTCCAGGTCGCGGCGAGGTTCATCGCTTCATGCCAGCCGCCCTGGTTCACGGCACCCTCGCCAACGAAAGCCACGGCAACGCCGGGCTTTTTCTGCATCTTGCGGCTAAGGGCGGCACCGACGGCTGGGCCCATGCCCTGGGCAATGATCCCCGAGCAGGCAAAGTTCACCTTCGGATCAAAGAGGTGCATGTGCCCGCCACGCCCGCCTGAAAGGCCGGTCGCCTTCCCGAAGATCTCGGCAGCCATCTTGTCGAGGTCCACCCCCTTGGCAATGGCCTGGTGGTGCGGACGGTGCGTGGCGGTGACGATGTCGCTTGCTTCGAGATGCGCACAGACGCCCACCGCCACAGGTTCTTGCCCGTCGGACAGGTGCATCTCACCGGGAATCGGGCCGTCGGCCATGCTGAACACGGGCAACTTGCCCTCGAAATAGATTTTCGCAATGGTCTCTTCGAACTTGCGGCTCGTGACCATGTTGCGATACATCCAATGCTGTTTCTCGCGGTTTGGTGTCATTGGTTTGTCTCCTATAAAAATGCTCAGATACACGAACGACGCAGGTGCGCCGCCAACTCGTCGACGTCGGACCGCTTCGCAAGCAAAGTGGTCACCCCCTGGTGGCGCGTCTCGCAGGTACTTTTTTGCAAAGGCCATGCCATAAGTCGGATCTGTAGAAGAATCGCGGGAATACCCTTAAAGAGACCGCACTAAAAGCCGGTTTGAGGGCGTTCCAAAGGCTTTGAGGGCGGTGTGTCGGCCTGCTGAATGCCCATGGCAGCGACACCTGTGTGCTACAGGTGTCGCACCAGCAAGCGAACGAGCGACAGGTGTCGCACCTGCGTATATCTGCAACCCCGCCGCCAACTAGGAAAGCCAGGGCTGGACCTCTCGCGGCCAATCACGCCAAAAGCGGAAAGTGCCGGCGCCTTCTGATTCAGGCCTGCTGATTGGGGCTGACGATGCCCAACTTTTGCATGCGACGGTAGACAGTCGCTCGGCATATGCCCAGGCTGCGCGCCGCATGGGTGATGTTCCAGTGGTGCGCTCTCAGAACCTGCACCAAATCATCCCGCTCCGAACCAGCGGCGGCATCGACAGGTGATGCTGGTAAGCCAATCGACAGCATGCGGGGTGGGGGCAAGCTGGCACGCATGGCACCCTGGATGTCGAGCGGGAGGTGTTCCAGTTCGATGGCCTCGCCACCGCTCAAAGCCAGGGCGGCGCGCAGTATGTTCTTCAGTTGGCGGATGTTGCCTGGCCAGTGGTAGGTCTGCAGCGCGGCCAACGCATGGGGGGAGGCCGTGCCCGCACGGGCATAGAGCGACCGGCCTTCCTCCTGCAGCAGCTGGCGGATCAAGCCTTCCTTGTCTGTGCGCTCATGCAAACTGGGCAACGCCAGCGTGACGCCATTGAGGCGGTAAAACAGGTCCAGGCGGAAAAGTCCGTTGGCGACCAGCTCGTTGAGGTCCCTGTGCGTGGCGCAAACTATCTGTATGTCCACGGGCACCGAAGTTTCTGAACCCAGCGGCGTGACTTCCCTTTCGGCCAGTACGCGCAGCAAGCGGGTCTGCATCGCCAAAGGCATGTCCCCGATTTCGTCCAGAAACAGCGTGCCGCCGTGGGCCTGCTGAACCTTGCCCCTGGCCCCCTTGCTGCGTGCGCCGGTGAATGCGCCCTCTTTGTAGCCAAAGAGTTCGCTTTCGATCAAGGTGTCCGGGATGGCAGCGCAATTCACTGCGACAAAGGCTTTGGATCGCCGCGTGCTCGCCTCGTGGATCGCTTTGGCAAAGGCCTCTTTGCCGGTGCCCGATTCACCCTGCAGCAAGATCGCCAGGCCCTTGTCTACCACACGGAGGGCCTGCTGGGCATTGCGCGTCATGCTGGCATCGTTCCCAGCAAGTTCACGCAGCGCCTTGTCATCCGGGGTATGCAGCATCGGTCGTTGGCGTTCGGTCACTGGTGTGAGCTTGCGTGGCCCGCGCGCCAGGGCAAAACACCGCTCGCCCGAGTGCAGCAAACGCAACGCCAGCGGCTCCGGGTGGGCCAGTGAAGCGCCAAGCAGTCGCTCCATCCGCGCGTTGAAAACGTCTTCGACATGGGCGCCGGTCAGCATCGCCGGCGTGCGCCCCACGGATTGCAGAAAGGCCTGGTTGGCCGCAACGATCCGGCCTTCCTCGTCCAGCGCGAGCAAGCCCTCTGTCGCCACTTCTAGAAAATCGCGCCGTCCGGCCAGACGCAGCACCAGGTTCCGGTCGAATTGCTTGAGAAACTGGGCGTTCTCGATCAAACGAGCGGTCGACTTGACCATCTGCAACACCAGGTGCTGACTGCGCTTGTCGTCCGGCGAGTACAGGGCGGATGCATCCAACACCGCCTGCACCTGGCCATCGACGCCCAACAGGGGCGCGGCGCTGCAGCTCAGGGTTCGGTAGGGCACACGAAAATGTTCTTCATGATGAACCGTGATGGACCGCTGCTCCAGGTTCGCCAGCGCCACGGCGCATGTCCCCTCCGTCTCCTCTGACCAGCAACTGCCGAGGTACAGGCCGGCCTGTCGCAGCTCGCGGTCCAGCAATGGGTTGCTGATGAAGTCGACGGCGACGCCGTGGGCATCCGTGAGCAGTATCACATACCCGGCGTCACGTATCTGCAGGAACAACGACTCCATGCCGCTGCGCGCAACATCCAGCAGGTCTTCCATCGGCAAGCGATGGTCTTGCAGGGCAGTCGCGGTGAGGACGCGCGGCGGGTCACTGCGTCCCGGGTCGAGCCTGTGAACGCCCATCGACCGCTGCCTTGAGCGCTCGATCACGTCGTCTGCACGCCAGGATATGTCCGAGGTGGCCTCATGACCGGGTGCACTCCAGTGGCTGCTGAATGCCATGTTTGTCTCCTGGCTTCTTTATGCTGGCACCCGCATCAAGGCGGGTTTATCCAGGCGGTCGTGTCTGTCGCAATGTGGCGAGACCTACAAGCTCTGCCGCAGCCTCACCGCGACACCGTTGGCCTTTGCACGCTCAATGATAGGTCCGAAGCTCGAAAAAATGACCATCTCGGGATTTGACCTGACCTTCACCAACCGTACCAAGCGGAGGTTAGTGAAGTCCGTCAACCACCAGGAGAAAGACGAACATGAAGAAGAGCAGATCATCCGGTTCTGGCGGCAGTCCGAGGCCGACCTGTCAATCGTATTCGTTGCGGCCCTTCAGAACCCTTCGAGCACGATCTTGCCGCGCGCCGTTCCGCTTTCGATCTGCGCGTGCACCCGGCGCAAGGTCGCGGCATCGATCCTGCCGGCGGTCTCGGTGGCCGTCGAGCGGATGCGCCCGGCGTCAACCAGCGCCGCCACCTCGGTCAGCATCTGCCCCTGGCGCGCCATGTCCGGCGTGCCGAACATCGAGCGCGTGAACATCAGCTCGAGGGCTCAGGCACCTGCGAGATCTGCTGAAGCAAGACCCTGTGGGTCGGCCGGTGCGCACCGCTGACCATTGCTATGGCTGCACGGCCGGACAGGGCAGCAGTTGCGGTGGTGCACTCAAGGCGGAGCAGTGATGAGGGTCGCCAAACGTCTTGCGCTCGTGGCGCTGGTCGTGGTGCTGGTGTGGGCATTTTTCGCAGCCGGTGGTCCGAAGTGGCTGACGCTCGAAGGGCTCAAATCGGGTCTCGATCAATTTGCCGCATGGAAAAGCACATCCCCTGTTTTGCTTGGCCTGGGCTTCGGCGCGGTGTATGTGCTGGTGGCGGCTCTTTCCCTGCCGGGCGCTGTCATCCTGACACTGGCCGCTGGCGCCATCTTCGGTCTGCTCTGGGGCACCTTCATTGCGTCTTTTGCGTCCACTCTTGGCGCGACCTTGGCGTTCTGGAGCGCACGATACCTGCTTCGAGACTGGGTGCAGGCGCGCTTCGGTGACCGGCTCAAGCCCATCAATGACGGAATGGCTCGCGATGGCGCTTTCTACCTCTTTACGCTGCGCTTGGTCCCCGTCTTCCCGTTCTTTCTCATCAACCTGCTGATGGGCCTGATGCCTATCCGCTCGCTGACCTTCTACGGGGTCAGCCAGATCGGCATGCTGGCAGGCACTTTGGTGTACGTGAATGCGGGTACGCAGTTGGCGCGCATCGATAGCTTGGCCGGCCTTGTCGCGCCGGGTGTCACGCTGTCATTGGTCTTATTGGGTGTGTTTCCGCTGGTTGCCAAGATGGTCCTGGGATAACCCCGCGCTGTTGCCGGTCCTCGCCGACAGGGTGATCGGACTTCGCCAAGGCAGCGTGGCCTTTGATTTACCAACTCAACAGGTGGGAGACAGGCAACTGGTCGCACTGTACAAGCCTCTAGCGAGCGAGCCACCTGCTCATTGGCAAGTAGATCTACCTGTCCCCGTGCAAAAAGAGAAACGGATTCTCCAATGACTACCAACGACATCGACACTGCGGGCCGAACTTGTCGGCCTCCGCTACCGCAAGCCCTGCGCGCACCTGCAGCACGTTGGCAGTGTCCATGATGTCCTGCGTGGTGGCGCCCCAGTGCACGTAGCGCCCAGCTTCGCCGCACATCGCCACCATCTGGTGCACCAGCGGCAAGATGGGGTAGCCCACGATATCGGTCTCATGCCGCATGTGGTCGAAGTCCACGCGGTCCAGGCGCGACTCGCGGGCGATGGCTTCGGCCGCATCGGCAGGAATCACACCCACGCGCGCCTCAGCGCGGGCCAAAGCCACCTCGACCTCGATGTAGCGGGCGATCAGGCTCTGGTCCGAGAACACGTCGCGCATGCGGGCCGTACCAAAGGCGTCTCTGAACAAAACCGAATCCAGCACCGTGCTGGCAGGCGAAAAAATGGAAGAAGTCATGGTTTTGCGGGATATGTTGATAAAATGCGAACATATATAAATGTTCGAACAAATAAACTTTAATATGTTCGAACAAATTGCCATGCAGGGTTTACCCTGTATGTTTGCGCACCCCTGCTTCGCATGACCACAGCCAAGAACACAGACCTCGCCCGCGACCTCTCCGAAGGAATCTCCTCTGGCCGCTATGCCGTGGGCACGCTGCTGCCCACCGAATTCGAGCTGTGCGAGCAATACGGTCTGAGCCGCTATGCCGTGCGCAAGGCGCTGGATGCGCTGCAGGAGTTGGGGCTGATCTCGCGCCGCAAGAACGTAGGCACCCGTGTGGAGGCCATGCGTCCTTTGGCGGGCTTCACCCAGTCCATCGCCACCGTGGAAGAGCTGGCCCGCTTTGGCGCAGAGCACGTGCGCACGGTGCGATCCACCGGCGAGGTGGTGACCGACCTGCAATTGGCCCAAGCTCTGGATTGCCCTGGTGGCACGCGCTGGCTACACATCGCCTGCCTGCGCATGGAGGATGGCAAAAAGGCACGCCCAATCTGCTGGCTGGACCTGTACATCGACCCTGCCTATGCCGACATTGGCGAGTTGGTGCGCAACGCGCCTGAAACACTGGCCAGCACGCTGATTGAGGAGCGCTACGGCCGCCGCATTACGCGCATTCGTCAGAGCATCGAGGCGGTGCTGATTCCGCGCGAGCGCAGTGACGACCTGGGCGTAGAAGCGGGGTCGCCGGCGTTGCAGATCACGCGGCACTACCTGGACGCGGCAGACCAGGTGTTCGAAATCTCCGTCTCGCTGCACCCTGCGGACAGGTTCAAGTTCTCCATGGATCTGCACCGGTCAAAGGAGTGATCGATATGCAATCGCGCTCGATATGATGAGTTTGAGGCAACCGTCAGATGACGGCAAAGCGCCTTACAGCACCTACACGTCAATCAAAAGACTGGGCTCAAATCGCCCATTTTCGACCACACCGTTGGGCGCGTAGCCGCGCGGGTTGGCCACGACGCGCGTGGCGCCCACCTGGTAGTCGCAACTGTGGTGCACGTGGCCGTGCAGCCACAGGCGGGGCTGCCAGCGCAGGATGTGCGCTTCCAGGTTGGAGACAAAGCAGGCGTTCAGCGGTGAGCCGACAAACTGCGGCGCAATGCTGCCGGGAGAGGGCGCAAAGTGCGTGACCACTACCGTGGGGCCATCGAAGGGCTCGGCAAAGCGTGCTTCCAGCCAGGCGACGGATTGGTCAAACAGCATTTGCGAGACGGCGGGCGTAAAGCGGTCCGGGAAATCCGGGGTCAAACCGATGCGGCTGAAGTCGCGCACAAACGCCTGCGCCTTTTCCAGCCCGTCCTCGCGCTGCGCGGGCGAGTCGAACAGCCGGTAATCCGACCACAGCGTGCAGGCCAGAAAGCGCACGCCGCCATGGCGCAATTCCTCGCGTTCTAGCACGCGCACCTGGCTGCCCTGCGCCTCGGTGCGCAGGTTGGCCATGGTGCTCACCAGGTCGGAACCATAGAACTCGTGATTGCCAGCGACGTACAGCGTGGGCCGGTTGAACTGCCGTGCCCAGGCCACGCCTTGGGCGGGGCGTTGCAGATCGCCGGCCAGGACGACGAGATCAGCGTCGGTGTGCGGCATTTCCAGGGGCTGCACGGACAGGTGCAGGTCGGAGAGCAGAGCGATTTTCATGGGCGGGTTTCGCGGCAACGAGACAGGGGGCATTCTGACCCGGAGGACGAAACCGACTTGAGCACGCGGCCATTGCGGATATTCGGGGGGCTGTCACCTTTTTGGTGTGCTCGGCGTCCAATGGTCACAAGCCCCAAAAAAGCGAGCCCACCATGCAGTCATTGTCTCTAGCCCATGCTCAGCCGACCGTTTCCACCCCTTGTTCCGACGAACAGCTGGTGGCGAGCGCTCTGCAAGGAGATCAGAGTGCCTTTGAAGCCATCATGCGGCGCCATAACCGAGTGCTGTTTCGCGCAGCGCGCGGGGTTGTCTTCGACGACGCGGAGGCGCAGGACGTGGTGCAGGAAACCTACCTGCGCGCCTTCACGCGGCTGCGGGATTTTCAGGGGGATGCATCGCTGGCGACCTGGATGGCGCGCATTGCCATCAACATCGCACTGGACGTGCTGCGCAAGCGCAGCCGGTCGGTGCCGCTTGACCCCCAGGATCTGGACCACGAGCCTTCTCCGGAGCACATGATGTCCTTTAGCGCCCCCCCAGACGTATCGCCCGAATCCGTGCTGGCGCGCACCGAACTGCGCGCCCTGCTGCAGTCCGCCATCGAGGGGCTACCGCCCATCTACCGCAGTGTGTTCATCTTGCGCGCCGTGCAGGAAATGAGCGTGGACGAAGCTGCGTACTGCCTGCAGGTGACCGACGCCGTCGTCAAGACCCGCTACCTGCGCGCCCGCTCCCTGCTGCGCGATGCACTCGGCGCGCAGGTTGAGGCGCATGCCGAGAGCGTCTTTGCGTTTGCCGGCGAGCGCTGCGACCAGGTCGTGCGCTATGTGGTGGCCGAGCTGCAGCAGCGCCATCTCATTGCGCGGCGCTGAGCACAGCCAAAACACCCCCGCGACGCCATCCCGTCTGGCCGTACCGCGCGTATGGCCTGCAGCGCCGCGCCTGGCCAGAGTCACCTTATTCAAATTTGCCGGCCGTTCCAGGTGTCGGCGCAACGGTTCATCAACCCACGGAGAAAACCATGAAGAGCACTTCCATTTACGTCCCCTCGCAGGCCTTGTTTCTCTCGCGCCGACGTGCCATGTCGGCATCCGGCGCAGCCGTGCTGTCCGCAAGCGCCGTGGCTTTGCTGGGCGGGCGCGACGCGCTGGCCGCCGGTGCCAAGGTGAGCGCCCAGGAGCTGGAGGCTGATGTGCGCATCCTCAATACCGCCCTTGGCGCTGAACTGGAGGCGGTGGCGGCCTACCAGGTGGGCGCGGAAAGCGGCCTGCTGAGCAAGGCGGTGCTGCCGATAGCCGTCACGTTCCAGGGGCACCACAAGGAGCATGCGGCGGCCATTGCCAGCACGGTGCAAAAGCTCGGTGGCAAACCCGTGGCATCCAAGGAAAAATACCAGTTTCCCGTGGAAAAGCTCAAGGTGGAAGCCGACGTGCTGCGCTTCGCGGCCGGCTTGGAGCGCGGCGCCATCTCGGCCTACCTGGGCGCCGTCCCCTTGTTTGCTGACCGTACGCTGGCGCAGGTCGCCGCGAGCATCCTGGGCGACGAGGCCATGCACTGGGCCGTGCTGCGCCAGGTCCTGGGCGAGGCGCCCGTGCCTTCAGCCTTCATGTCATGAAGCCGCGCTGCCTTGTCGTGGCTCTGGGGCTGGCGGGCGGCCTGCTCGCCGCCGATGCCCGCGCGGCGCCAGACGCAGCATCGCTGGCACGCGGTGAGCAGATATACGCGCGCTGCGCCGCCTGCCACGCGATCGAGGGCAATCGCACGGGGCCCCAGCACTGCGGGCTGTTTGGGCGCCGTGCTGGCACCGCGCCCGGATACAGCGCCTATTCCAAAGCTATGCGAGAGAGTCAGTGGGTATGGGATGAGAAGTCGCTCCACGTTTTCTTGAAGGACCCCATGACAGCGTTACCTGGAACATCCATGGGCTACGCCGGCGTAAAAGACGCAGCCGAGCGGTCGGACCTGATCGCCTGGCTGAAGGTGGCTTCGCATCTCGGCGAGGCGTGCAAGCCCGCTCCTTAGTACTGTCGCGAGCACGAGGGTCGATCTGACATTCAGTTGCGCTGCTGGGATGCCGGAATCCATGGTCGATTGGAGGCAAAGATATGAAATATGCAGGTTGTTAGACACGCCGCTCGTCGGTGTGGCGTCTTGCAATACTGATCGGTGTGACCGCCACGGCTGCCGTCGCTTGCGGAGGGGCACTGTGGTCGATGACCAAGAGCCGCCCAAGAGGCGCTGACTGCACAGTGGTCGGGACGTCTTCCGATATGACACATTTGGCGACGAGGCTCGATGGACCGACGCGCTCGGACTGCACGAAGTCGTCGCGGCGGCGGTCGATCCCGTGACAGCCTTGTCCATAAGGCTCAAGGTAGATGCCGGGGCGCTTCCCGCTGACGTGCACCATCAGCACGTTGACGCCCCCCTGGATCTAACCTAAAGCGCGGATCGCGTGAGCGCGCGCACCGCGCAGCAGCCTCAGCCCGTTGCCGACCACCAGGAGGCTGGCCCCCATGTCCGCAAAAACCGCCATCCACATCGACGCATTCCCAAAGACCGCAAGCACGAGGAACACCGTCTTGATGCCCAGCGCCAGCATGATGTTCTGAAGAAGGATGCTCCGCGTGCGCTTGGAGAGCTGGATGACTTCGGGGATGCGGCGCAAATCGTCGTTCATGATGACGATATCTGCAGCCTCCATGGCCGTGTCGGTTCCTGCTGCACCCATGGCAAGGCCGATGTCGGCGCGTGCCAGCGCAGGTGCGTCATTGATGCCATCCCCCGTCATCGCCGTGGCACCGTACTGGGCCTGCATCTGCTCAATGGCCGACAGCTTGTCTTCTGGCAGCAGGTTTCCATGCGCCTGGTCGATGCCCGCCTGTTTGGCGATGGTCTCTGCCGTGGCTTGGTTGTCTCCGGTCAGCATGACCGAGGCGATTCCCAGCGCGTGTAGCTGGGCGATGGCCTCCCGTGAGCTGTCCTTGATGGTGTCGGCCACCGCAAAGATGGCAAGAACCTCCGATTGACTGGCCAGAAGGGTCACCGTGCGGCCCTGCGATTCCTGTGCCTGTAGCAGCGCCTCAATGGCGGGGCTGCAAAGACCCCGTTCCTCGATGAGCCGGTGATTCCCCAGAATCAGGGGTTGGCCTTCAAGCTGGGCTTCCACACCACGTCCGGCAAGGGCCGTGAAGCCTGCCACGATGCCCTGGCCAGCAGACAGTCCTTGCGCGATGGCCTTGGACACGGGGTGGTCAGAGTGACCGGCCAGGTCCGCCGCCCAGCCCAGAATCTGGGTTTCGGGATACGTTCTGGCCAGCACGTGCTGGGCCACCAGTTTGGGTTTTCCTTCCGTGATCGTGCCGGTCTTGTCGAGCGCAATGGCCTTGAGTTTGTGCGCGTCTTCCAGGTAAACCCCGCCCTTGATGAGGATGCCACGCCGGGCCGCAGAAGCCAGACCACTGACCACCGTCACCGGCGTTGCGATCACCAGCGCACAGGGGCAGGCGATGACCAGCAGTACCAGAGCCTTGTAGACGGCATCCACCCACGTCAGGTCCATAAAGACCGGAGTGAGCGTCGCCACAAGAACGGCCATGATGAACACAGCCGGGGTGTAAATGGCAGCAAACCGGTCCACGAACTGCTGTGTGGGGGCGCGTGAGCCCTGCGCCTGTTCCACCGAGTGAATGATGCGGGCCAAGGTGGTGTTGCTGGCCTCTGCCGTGACCATCACCTCCAGGGTGCCTGTTTCGTTGATGGTGCCAGCAAACACGGGATCTCCAGGAACCTTGTCCACCGGAATGCTCTCTCCCGTGACCGGCGCCTGGTTGACTGCGCTGGTCCCAACGGCCACCGTGCCGTCCAGCGGCATGCGCTCGCCCGGCCTGACCCGGACGATGGCGTTGACGGGAACCTGTGCAGCGGCCACCGATTTCCAGCTGCCGTCAGGCTGGCGTACTTCGGCCGTCTCGGGCGTGAGATCCAACAGGCTCTTGATGGCATTGCGTGCACGGTCTACCGCGCGGCCTTCGATCAATTCAGCAATGGCATAGAGGGCCATCACCATGGCGGCTTCTGGCCATTGGCCAATGAGAAACGCGCCGGTCACGGCCACCGTCATCAGCGCATTGATGTTCAGCCGTCCCTGCAGCAAGGCGGCAAACCCCTTGCGGTAGGTGGAAAAGCCCGCCAGCCAGATGGCCGCCGCCGCCAGGGCCATGCCAATGCCCTTGAAGGCCAGCGTGTCTGGAGAGAAGAAGGCCACGGCTTCGGCGCAGACGGCCAGGCCCAGCGCCAACCCCATACGCCCGAGTTCGTCGGTGGTGGAGGCCCGCCCAGGGGCTTCGCCCGTTGCCGCAGCGGTTGCCACGGGCTGCGGGTCGAACCCTGCCTTGCGAATGGCCGCCAAGGCTTGAGGAATCACAGCATCAGGTGCGTCAATGGTCAGCGTGCGTGCGCCGAGCTGAAACCCCAGGGCGCGCACCCCGGCAATTAGCTCCAGCGCGCGGCGGATCTCACTTTCTTCGGCTGCGCAGTCCATGGCTTCAATACGGAACATGGCTCCTTGGGGGCCACGCCCATTTGTAGTCGAAGGCGCTGCAGTTGCTATCGAATGTGGGGTACAGCAAGTATCTGAGGAGGCCGCAACCGGGCTGGCGCAGCAGGAATCAAGCTGAGTAGAGACGGGAGTGGCTGTAGCGCAGCATGGGTCCTGGGAGGTTGGTTTTTGTGCTTCGT
The DNA here is from genome assembly GCF_044792555.1 of Alicycliphilus denitrificans. Taxonomy (GTDB): domain Bacteria; phylum Pseudomonadota; class Gammaproteobacteria; order Burkholderiales; family Burkholderiaceae_C; genus Alicycliphilus; species Alicycliphilus denitrificans_A. The sequence continues at coordinate 48,619 of NZ_CP126239.1, read as the reverse complement.
CGCAGCAGGATTTCATAAATTTCTCTCATTGATGCCTCGATTGGAAACCTTGGAGTCGCTACAGTGTCAAGTCTCCCGAACACCCCCCGACCTCACAAATGCAGATCAAGCAACTGGCTGCCGCCACAGGCGTTGAAGCCGAAACGATCCGTTTTTACGAAAAGGAAGGCCTCTTGCCTCTACCCGCGCGGCTGGCCAATGGCTATCGCAACTACGCTCCGGCCCACCTGGAGCGGTTGTCGTTTGTGCGGCACTGCAGGGCGCTGGACATCCCGCTGGCTGACGTGAAGAGCTTATTGGGTGCATTGGATGCCCCGCAAGAGGCGTGCGCAGACGTCAACCATTTGATCGACGACCAGCTACGTCGGCTGCGCGCTCGCCTCGTCAGCATGATGGCGTTGGAAAACCAACTGCTGCAACTGCGCTCAGCATGCAGTGGAGAGCACGCAAATCTGAGTTGTGGAATTCTCAACGAGCTTGTTGCGGCCGCACATGGCGAAGCGGGTGTGTGCCATGGAGGAAAAAGCGATTGACTTTGCCTTCATCGCAAGGCGGAGACTAGATTCTTCTTAACTTTTTGCCATGAGGCGAAAGATGAATGAATTCCAGCTTCCCAACATGACCTTGTGGACACAGTGCCGGGATGGTGAACCAGACACTGCAGATCGCAGATCCCGATTACAAAATACAGGTGGACATGTCCAAGTGCATGCTCACCGTGAAGAGTGCTGAAGATCGTCAGACGATTGCAGATGCGCTCACTGAGGCTGGGCATTTGCCCTCCTGGCTACGCGTCCGTACCCTAAAGTATCTGCTTGGGCACACGTCTATCGCGGCGGACATTGACATGTACGTTTCCCCAGCGAGCCCTCGCCCTGACGTGACAATTGTCGACCGAGTGTCCCTAAGTTTGGACTATTGTGACCGCCCTCTGTATCGGAATTACTTGGGGGGTGAACCCGGTGTGGCTTCCTTGTGCGGCATAGCTTCACGCGCATTGGCTTTCTCCTGATCACGCGCTTCAGCCTTGTTGGTATCGGCGAGGCCAGTGCCTACCCCCCCCCCTGCTGTACTGCCTTCCTTGGTCCGTTTCACGCCGGTCGCAGGACGGGCCTTTTTGTATTCCTCAGGGAAAGAGAGCTTTCATAGTTACCTTGGGTTTTGAATGAGGAAAGGAGGCGATCAGTGGCCGTTGCCGGTGTGCTCAGGCACCTCATTACGGCGGCGAGAGGTTTTCGCCGTCCTGCAGCGATGCAATCAGTGGGCAGGAGACATTCCCTTTTCTCGCATGACAGGCGCATACCAGTTCAGACAGCACCGACTCCATGCGTGCCAAGTCGGCTATCTTCTCGCGCACATCCTTGAGCTTGGACTCCGCCAGTGCGCTGGCTTCTTCACAATGAGTTCCATCGTCTAGCCGCAGCAGCTCGGCTATTGCATCCAGGCTGAAGCCCAGGCGCTGAGCCGCTTTGACGAAGCGCACCCGCGTCACATCTGCCTCTCCATAGCGGCGAATGCTGCCGTGAGGCTTGTCCGGCTCAGGCAACAACCCCTTGCGCTGATAGAACCGGATGGTCTCCACATTGACCCCGGCCGCCTCGGCAAAGGCGCCGATCGTAAAACTCTCCAAATTGGCTTTCATACCCCTTGACTCCGTACATGACTACGGAAGTAAGGTTACGTGATTCAACCAATTTTGAAAGGTCAAGCGCATGTCGGAGCCAAACAACGGGCGCACAGCGCTCTTCGCCGGAGGGCTGGCGGCCATCCTTGCCTCGACTTGCTGCCTCGGACCGCTGGTTCTGATTGCCCTGGGATTCAGCGGGGCATGGATTGGCAACCTGACAGTGCTGGAGCCCTACCGCCCGATCTTCATCGGCGTAGCGCTGGTGGCGCTGTTCTTCGCCTGGCGGCGCATTTACCGCCCGGTGCAAGCCTGTAAACCGGGGGAGATCTGCGCGATTCCCCAGGTGCGAGCTGCCTACAAGCTTATTTTCTGGAGCGTGGCCGCACTGATTGTGGTCGCGCTCGGGTTCCCCTATGTCATGCCATTTTTCTATTGATCACAGGAGTTCTTCATGAAACAACTACTTGCCTCCCTGGCGCTCACCCTGGCCGTTGTCCCCGTGTGGGCCGCCACCCAGACCGTCATGCTGGCCATTCCCGGCATGACCTGCACCACCTGCCCGATCATCGTCAAAAAAGCGCTTTCCAAGATCGAAGGCGTTAGCGAAGTTGAGGTGACCTTTGAGACGCGCGACGCAGCTGTCACCTTCGATGACGCAAAGACCAGCGTGCAGAAGCTGACCAAGGCAACCGCAGAGGTGGGGTTTCCATCCAGTGTCAAGCGGTGAAGCATTGACAACTGCACTGCAGCGCATGTGATGCCGTTACCTGGCGCGCACAAGCAAAAAGGATCTGTCGCATGACCCATCTGACAATCACCGGCATGACCTGCGGTTCGTGTGCGGCACACGTCAAAAAAGCCTTGGAAGACGTGCCCGGCGTACAGTCGGCATTTGTCTCCCACCCCGAAGGCACTGCCCAACTTGTCACCCTGCCGGGCACATTGCCCGATGCTCTGACTGCCGCTGTGGCCAGACTGGGCTACAAAGCAATGCTCGCCGATGTCCCCCCCAAACACAACCACGCTGGATCGCTCGATCAGGTGCGTCAGTGGACAGGGGGCGCTGACAAGCGCCGTGGCAACGAGCGTCCGCTGCAAATAGCCGTGATCGGAAGTGGTGGAGCCGCTATGGCGGCAGCACTGAAGGCCGTCGAGCAAGGCGCGCACGTCACGCTGGTGGAGCGAGGCACCATCGGCGGAACTTGTGTGAACATTGGCTGTGTGCCGTCCAAAATCATGATCCGCGCCGCGCATATCGCGCATCTGCGCCGAGAAAGCCCGTTCGATGGGGGCATGTCACCCACACCGCCGACGATCCTGCGCGAGCGGTTGCTAGCGCAGCAGCAGGCACGTGTCGAAGAACTCCGCCATGCCAAGTACGAAGGCATCCTGGACGGCAACCCAGGCATCACGGTGTTGCACGGTGAAGCGCGTTTCAAGGACGATCGGAGCCTTGTCGTCCGTTTGAGCGAGGGGGACGAGCAGATCGTGGTGTTCGACCGCTGTTTGGTCGCGACAGGAGCCAGCCCGGCCCTACCGCCGATTCCGGGTTTGAAAGAGTCACCCTACTGGACTTCGACGGAGGCGCTCGCCAGTGCCACCGTTCCCGAACGGCTGGCTGTGATTGGCTCGTCGGTGGTGGCGCTGGAGCTGGCCCAGGCTTTTGCCCGGCTAGGCAGCAAAGTAGTGATTCTGGCGCGCAGCACCTTGTTTTTCCGGGAGGACCCGGCCATCGGAGAGGCCATGACTGCTGCTTTTCGTGCCGAAGGCATCGAGGTGCTGGAGCACAGGGAAGCCAGCCAGGTCGCGCATGTTGACGGTGAATTTGTGCTGACGACGGGGCACGGAGATATCCGCGCTGACAGGCTGCTGGTCGCAACGGGGCGGACACCGAACACGCACAGCCTCGCGCTGGACGCGGCGGGGGTCACAGTCAATGCGCAGGGGGGCATCGTCGTTGACAAGGGCATGCGCACCAGTGGCCGGAACATTTACGCGGCAGGCGATTGCACCGACCAGCCTCAATTCGTCTATGTGGCCGCAACCGCAGGCACGCGCGCGGCCATCAACATGACCGGTGGGGAAGCGGCACTCGACCTGACCGCGATGCCCGCCGTGGTGTTCACCGATCCACAAGTAGCAACCGTGGGCTACACCGAAGCAGGAGCGCGCAATGGCGGCATTGAGACCGACAGCCGGCTGTTGACGCTGGACAACGTGCCACGTGCGCTCGCCAACTTCGACACGCGTGGTTTTATCAAGCTGGTGACCGATACCACCGGGCACTTGATTGGCGTGCAGGCGGTCGCGCCGGAAGCTGGCGAACTGATCCAGACGGCGACCCTGGCAATTCGACACCGCATGACAGTGCATGACCTGGCCGACCAGTTGTTCCCCTATTTGACGATGGTCGAGGGACTCAAGCTCGCGGCGCAGACCTTTAGCAAAGACGTCAAGCAGCTTTCTTGCTGCGCAGGATGAGACACGAGCAAGTTGGTAAGAGTGCCCGAACAGTATCTCTGGCTATTGATTTGCGCCGATTGGCCAAGCAACAGCCAACGCCGAGCGATCTTTGTGTAGGGCTGTTGATTTCCGGGGAGATAGTGGGTCACTTCTGCGTGGAAATCAACACTACGTCATTTGGAGACTTTCGCAACGCCCTTGTAAGCTCAAGTTGTGCGCCCGCCTTGCTCTTAGCCTGGTCGCAGACGTTGGCACGGGCAGTGCCGGCGAACTTGCGCCCGTTCAGCCTTGCGTTGATATTTTCTATGGCGAGTGAGCCGCCACAGATCGGACGTTTGCCCATTCAAGTCACGCGTTGCCCGCCACCCGGCGAATTGAGTTACCGCTTTCAAGCACGCTGACTCGCAGCCGCGAAAGGTTGACAGGAGTCTGTCGCTGCGCGCATAAGCTGTCGTTCGGGTATTTGCTTGGCCTGCTCCACGTTCGACTGACTGGTTCCGACGATGAAGCCGCCGGTCAGCAACGTTGGAGTTCAATGAGTGGTGTTGGCGTTTGCTGCCGTTCAGGTACTGAAATGCTAATGGCTCAGATCAGCCTGAAGTAGCCCGCTGCCCCTATATGCTCCGATATATGAACCGCCAAATAGGAGCATTTATTCCGCAATTCGGAGTCGCGGGACGCTTCCCCCGCAGAGCCAACCTCAGTTGTCAAAGCTGGTCGGCCTCCATGACCCCTACGAAGTTCGAGATTTCGATGACGGGCACAGCAGCCCAGATGAAGTTCCTCCGCACTACGACTCGTGGCCAGTCGCGTCCCGTTCGTTCAAGAGCGACTGCAGTCGTAGATCACTTGCATCGAGCGATTGCACACGCCCGTTGAGCAGAACGGTTGTTGAAACACCCGCCTGAACGTTCTTGGTTATGGCGTCACGGACAGCCTGTTTGGCCAACTCTTGCAGTTGGGCGGTAGTCAGGCCGAAGGCTAACGAATGCGCTTTGTTCACATAGTGCAGCTTATGTCGTTGGTACAACGCAGTCAAGGCTATTCCAATTATTTTAGTTCTGACCCCCTGCGCAGAGACGTACACCAATAAATTATGCTATCGCTGGCATGAGACAAATAAGCCCATGGTGATATGCGCAACTAAATAATGTAGGACTGATACTCAATCAATCACAGAACCTATGAAGGATGGGAAAAGCGTTCTTTTGCTCCTCCTGTCGATTCAATTTGATTCCTAAAAACAACGAGGCTCAGCTTTCAATCAAAGAGCGTCATTGCGAAAGTGTTTCCGCTCCCAACGAGCCTGCATTTTGGAAAATGTGGAGCCCACTAGCAGAAGCAGACCGAACAGGCTCATTCCGACAGCAACAGGATTATTAAAGAACTCGGTCATCGTTATATCCGCAATCGACTGTAGAGAAAACACGTTTCAGGAGGCTCTGCTCAGCAGTTTTTGAGAGAAATGGAACATATAGCTGCTACTGCCTGGCCTTAAGGGGCCCGATATATCAACTTGCGCTTTCCCAAATGCTCTATTGGCGTGAAGGAAGCTGATTTTACCAACTCGACACCAGTTGACAGCGTGTACAGCAGAGCCGGCTCATACATATCAGGTTCTTCAGCCTCCCATAAAGCTATGAGATCTTCAAAATGCCAAAATTTTGAATCATGCATGTATCCAGGTGACATTACCCTCACGCGAACCACAATATAGCCTTGCAAAGAACCTTGCTTCACAAAGTCGAGCAATAGGTCTTCATTCGACAAAAAAATGTTCTTCATGCCTCCGCCAATGCTTTCTGTACGGTACTCAACAAAGAAGTATGGTCGTACAAAACTTAGACTAGCTATTGGGGCTCTTCGGCGGGAGACTCTAGCTAGCCCAGCAAGCACACTGCGAAAGTAAGAAATCATTGGTTAAGCAAAATTTGAACACTATAGATTGTAGCCCTATTGTGTTCAAAGTCTCCTAATCGCGGAGATGGAAGCTCATTCAAATGCGTTGAACAATATCGCCATGGCTCTGCGGGTAATCCGTCGCGCACGGGGGTACACCCAAGAGGACTTCTCCTCTGTTTCAAGTCGAACCTACATCAGCAGTCTAGAGCGAGGCACCAAAAGTCCCACGTTGGGAAAAGTGGAGCAGATCGCCACCGCTTTGAACGTCCATCCCCTGACCCTGCTCGCAATTTCATTTGCCACTTCTCCATCGCTAGATGACGTCTCGGTTGTTTTGGCCGAAGTCCAGAAAGAAGTCGCTGCGCTTGGCCTGCCTAGCGGGGGCGGTGGCTGACTGTTGATTTCCCCAAAACTAACCCGCCATTTCCATCTCGATCTGACCCACCCTGGTTCGTGAACTTCATGCTCACGTTGTGGATAAGTTCTTGGTTGTCTTCTCCTTTTTGGTGGGTCTGTGGCTGCTGTGCCGAACTGTTCTTGAACCGGTAGCTGTCGTTACCGGTTTCCAGAATATGGCAGTGATGCGTGATGCGGTCCAGCAGCGCCGTGGTCATCTTGGTATCTCCGAACACATTGGCCCACTCACTGAAGCTCAGGTTGGTGGTTATCACGACGCTCGTGCACTCGTACAGCTTGGGACAGCAGGTGGAACAGCAAAGCTCCTCCTCACGTACGGAACGGCAGGTAGCCTTCGTGATTGACGTGTTGCCCGCCGTATCGTGGGCTGGCGGGTAAGCAGTTCAATGCGCACGGACTTCGTGCTCGATGCACTGGAGCAAGCCCTTTACATCTGGCAGCCTGAGCGCGATGGAAGCTTGATTTGCCACAGTGACCGCGGGTCGCAATGCGCCAGCATTCGGTACTCTGAAAGACTGGCTGAAGCGAGCATAGAGACTTCCGTGTGCAGCAAGGGCGCCAGCTATGACAACGCCTTGGCCAAGACCATCAACGGTCTCTACAAGGCCGAGTTAATCCATCACCGCGCGCCATGGAAAACAAAGGAAGCCGTGGAGTTCGCCACGCTCGAATGGGGGTCATAGTTTAACCACCATCGCCTGCTCGAACCCATAGGGTACGTCCCACCGGCAGAAGCTGAGGCAAACCACTACCGGTAACTCGCCAGTCAGGCCACTGCGGAAGTGGGCTGACTTAAACCAAACAGCCTCCGAGAATCCCGGAACGATTCACCTCGAACTGCATTACTGGCGCTATTGCTTCTAGAGCACTCTCAAAGATGCCTTTGTCGTCCATTTTTTTGAATGTCCACGTTACGTGGACATAATTAATATGCGAACAACATAAGAATGCAACCATTTTCCAGCCGGGGTATTGAGTTGAAGCGGCAGAAATTGGTTCGTCTCCGGCCACAACGTACGACGCCAGCCAGCGCTGGCTAACTGGACGTAGCTCCATACTCCTCGATAAACTGAGCCAGCGCTTGGGCCGTTGGCTCTCCCCACAACTGTTTGGCGTACCAAGGCGCAAAAATGCCACGGACTGCAGCGCTATCAAGCCCCTTGTCCAGCTTTAACGTCTTGTTGGCGTTCTGTGACTTGAACGCCTCGAATAGAGCCTTGCGCTCGCTATCGTCAAGTTCTTTGTAGACCCCAAGGGCCTCAATAGCCCTGGCGGCAAGAAATCGCTCCATCACACTGCGACCGCTCGCCTTGCTAGACGAGGGGGCAGCCTTGGGTGATGCCAGTGCAGGTACAGGAGTCGGGTTACGCACCAAGTCCTGGAGCGTCCAGCGGAAGTAGCCTGCTGGGGTCTCCAGCGGGGTCATTCCCTTCGACTCTGCGCGTGCCTCCACCCGAGAAATGGCCGTGCGCAGGAGGTCGTCACTGTGTTGCGCGACCAAGTCGCTGGCGTCCGCTTGGCTGAAACCGAATTTCATCACCCTCGTCATGAGTTCCGTGTCGATGATGGGCGGCGCCGGGAATTCAAGCTGGGCTTGCTTCGTCTGCTCGACCTTGAACTGCAGCTTCTCGACGCGCCGGCCGTTCTTGTGCTCAATCAGTTCGATGTTGATGTCAGTGAGCGCGTTGATTTCAGCGATGGCGGGCCTCAGGGTGTCCCGCTTGAAGTACTTGTAGACGGGCGGTGTCGACTCAGATATAGGATTGCCTGTGATCACACCGTACCAGTGCTCATAAGTCTGGATGAAAGTCACCTTGGATGGATTAGTCGCGTAACGACGGCAGATTTCATACAAAGCAAGGGCAGACCCTGACTTGAGCGAGCTTTGGTACACGATCGAAAGCCGTGTGTAAGTGCTAGGCGCCATCACCTGCTCGTGCACCTCAGGAGGAAAAGCGAATCCAAACCACACCTGCCCTGCATGCTTGTTCAGCCCAGCGGGATTAACCAAGGTGACCGAAGAGACCAGTCGCTCACTCGTCCACTGTCGCTCGTTCTCCATGAGCAGCTTAATGTTCTGCATTTCCTCAAGCTGCTTCTTCAGGTACTGCACATCCTTGCTGTCGTAGGCCGCATCCCGGGCAAGGTCAGAAAGCGGAATCCAGAAGTACTTCTTGGCTGCAGCGGTGTTGATCGGTGCATTGAGCCCAGGAACCTTCATCTCCTGGGCGTGGTACATCATCACATTGAATACCTTACGAGAGAGCAGCGAGAGATTGCCTTCTACGACCCGCAATCCAATAGCCTCATTGGTCTTGCGAAACTCCCTCACATCGCTGGCGTCGATCGTGATGACCTCCCCAGGTTTCGCCTTGCTCTTCCTCGCCATCGGCATCGACCTTTCCTGACCGGTGCTTGGTGCGCGCTGCCATGCGACCGGATCTATCGGTGAAATTTTGGCGCGATTCTCTCACCTTTCGATGGAAGCGTCGAGGGTTCACCTTTGTATCGGTTTGTGGCCTCATCACCTTTTCGTAGGTGATGAGGCAAGCCTACGCTGGGCTGCAGACCGCTCATTCGGCCGACCCGATCATTAGGTGGAAGCTAGCTCGCCAAGAAAACGTTCATGAGCTCTAGGCGAGTTCAAGGAGCTACCGTGTCGCCCGCTCCCCGTAGAAGCTCACCTTTGCGCACTTTGCCCCTGAATCCACTCACTTATGGTCCCTGTTAATTCTCACCATAGATGTTGCCTGTCCCCGGGGGCACTCACCTCTCTCCCCGTATTGGCTCACCTTGGTCCCCGAATCCACTCACCTCACTAGGCGGAAAACCGCGTGGGGCTTAGGTTTTGCGATGTTTAAATTGTATTTAAGGTTTCCAAGGATGTTCAATACAAAGAATCCTCAATAGCGTGGATGCCTAACGAGTGAATTCCAATGCAAAACAGCCAGTTCACCAGAGTCCAGAAGGAATTCGACCATGCCCAATTGCCCATCAGTAGAGCATCACTCCCTTGCTCCCTGTAAAAGCTCACCAGACGAGGTCAAATCGAAAACGACTCCTGCCCCTCTCCCCAGCCACAATCAGAATCGCCTAGATTCATCAGGCCCCCCCGTAAAGGCTCACCTATACCCAATCTTTACAGGAAGCCGTGCGGGCTACGCATAGTGGAACCTCATCCGCGCTGGTCCCTGATGAGACTCACTTTTGTGTGCAAGATAGCTTTTAGATACTCTTCCCTGTGTGTGAGTGCACACATTCTAGATGCTGGAATCTCATTAGGGCGCCATTTCTAGTCCCTGTGGAGTCTCACCTTTGAGCCTTTACATGCCCTTTGGCTCGATGAAGTAGGCATCCATATGGCGCTTTTTGGGAGTTTCGGGGTGATGATCCGCCGAATGCAGACTGCAAACATTTCGCTCCGGTTTCCGGGCCTGGCTTTAGCCCCCGTAAAAGCTCACCTTAATACATATCGGGGTGTTCGAATGCTTCCCCCGGTCCTTCGCGCTGACGATTGCGACGGGTCCCTGAAAAGGCTCACCTTTTGAGGATTGGCAAGCGCAGGTCGCTCTGGCACTGCACTCCGGCGGTGGAGACGGATTGGTAGGCCGACTGCTGAAACAACGGTGGAGCGGCACTCCCCGTAAAGACTCACCTTAGAAAGAAGAAGGGACCGATACGGGCTATCAAAGGTCTCGGTTTAAGGCGGGAAGGACAGTCACCCCCTTTTCGCGTCCCTAAAGAGTCTCCAGTCCGTTCTATGGGCCCTTGGTCCTCTTCGGGAGCATTGTTCGCTCCCTGTAGAGGCTCACCTTTTGGCCGACATCTTGATCAGTCAAACAGACCGAAACGGCTTCTGAGTTCGGCAACGAGTGCTGCCCTCTCCTTTGGATCGGCAAGCACGACCTCAAGTGAGACCTTTCCTGAGTCCCATTCTTTGAGGAATCCGATCTGTTGGCCAGTGTGTTGGATCTTGTATTGGCGCGATGTTTCTTTAGGCTTGCGTTTATCGCCAGTATCGAGTTTTGCGCGTATGGCGCCGACCTCACGCGACGACAGATCTTCTTCGATGATGCGATTTACCAATGCAAGCACTTCTATCTCGCTCACCTTCTTGGCAGCAAGCGTGATCTCATACCCAACGAATACGCCAAACTTCTCTGGCCGATCGCGCATTCGGTCGAGCACAGCAGTCGGAAGGCTCAGCAACGCAATGGTCTTGTTCACCGTCGAGAGCGACACTCCCAAGAGCTCAGCGATTTGCAACTCAGTTTGCACTAAGCCTTTATCAAGCAATTTTCTCCACGCGAATGCATTGTCTAAGGGACTTTGCGCGCTACGCTCCTCATTGAGCACCCAACTCACGCGATAGAGCTCGAGATCACCTTCGTGTGGGCGAATCACCAGGTCGATGCTGTGTTGACCAGCTGCAGCGAGCGCCTTCTTTCGATAGTGGCCATCGATCAGCAAGTAGTCACCTGGTATGGTCGGATGCGCGATCGCAGACGCTGGAACGAGTTGACCACGAGTTGCAATTGACGCCGCCAGCTCCTTGACGATGTCAGGGTCATAGATGTGACGGGCATTCAGTGGGTTTTCGTGCACTCTATCAAGAGGAGCTGCCACAATTCGCTGCTGCGCTGGACCAGTATTTTCAGCGCTGAAAGTCCGACCAGCCTGTGCCTCATCGAGGACGACTTGGGGGGGGGGCACACCTCCAAGGCCACCTGGACGCTCGGAAAGCACGGCATCTGCCGCTGCAAACCGCGCATTTACATCCCGCTTTTCAGCCGAAAGGGACGCTCGCATTGCAGCTTTGCGGTCGACTTTGGAAATCATCTTTTGTCCTTAATTTTTGCGCGAAGGAAGGTGCAAAAGGTGAAGCACTTCCTCTGCCATCAACTCCACCTCTTCCATTGCAACTGTGGCGCGTGGCACTTGATGAACGGTTGACCCCAGAATCTGGGCTTCTCTAAACGCCGCTCGCGAACCTAGGGACGTTTTTAGAAGAGGAAATTCTTTATCTTCCTCCAATAATTCAATTAGCTCTTTGGCTAGTGAAGTCGAGCGCTGGACCATGTTAGCAACGACTCGTGCGACGAGCTCTTCGTTGTTGGCCTGTGCTGCCTCCGCCAATTTTTTGGCAGACTCCGCCGCCCAGATATCCGCCGGACTCGGGACCAGCGGTATGAGAGCCAAGTCAGAGATCAACATGGCCGACGTGGGGGCTGCAGAATTCATTGCCGGTGGGCAATCTACAAAAATCACATCAAATTTATCTATGTGATTTTTTACTTCTCTGTGCATCTTTCCTTCCATAGGAGCAAGACTAATCACAGAAGCTGGAAATGGCCGCTCTTCGGGGGCGGCACTTGCCCAGCGGCTTGCAGTCCCCTGCGGGTCCATATCTACGACAAGTGATGAATATCCGCGAAGCCCGAATGATCCAGCGAGGCTCATCGCAATGGTTGTTTTTCCACACCCGCCCTTTTGGTTAAACACGGTGACCACTTTTGCTGTCATTGCCTGCTCCTGATAGGTTGGCAGACTTTCAGCGCTGAAAGTCTTGCCGGATTCTCCGCGAAGGGGATTGTATCAAACTCAGATGAAATTCAATAACAAATTAATGAAAATGCTGTTTATTTTATCGCACATGCGTTTTTGCAAAACGACTTCTGTGTTGCTTTGATCGTTGCTATGGCTTGACTTTCAGCGCTGAAAGTTGAGTCAGGGGTGGTTGTTGATCGGCCTTTTGGTGTTGTGTTGCCTGGTGCGCGCTATGTTTGGGCGGCGATGTTTTGGTGCGATTGGTTGCGGGGCTTTTGGTGCTGAGGGTTGAAGGTTGGACCCCGTGGGGGAGTGCGTGATCGGTGGGGTGTCGCGGTTTTGTTGGTGCGTAAAATTTATTGTTCGTGCATTGTATTTTTGTAAATTTTCTAATTTGTGTTTTTTATTGAGTGCGGGTGCGAGGGTGAACTTTCAGCGCTGAAAGTTCTGGGCGGTGTGGTTATGCGGCTATGTTCAATGCAGAGCTGGCTTTTTTGAAATGTTGTTTGGATAACGTCGAAATTGAGAGCTTGCGGTGGTTTAAGGGAAGAGCATCATTGGGGCAAAGCCCCGGCGCTCGAGACATCCACGATCGTCTGTAACTCAGGTCATCATGTGCATTGAACTGACCGAGGAACCAGATTGCATCGACCCAAGGAGGGTACGAGCACGCTTAGTGATGCGTTGGGCCCAGACCCCGTGGGGCTCGAAGTAACCAACGCTATTGACCCATCAGGGGAAGGCGGCTTCTTGGGGGCTGACCATAGTGGGCGAGCTTCAGCAGATTGTGGAGCGCAGCGGACGCGGCGACTCTATTCAGGCGGTCCTCACGAAGATGCTTTCCCCGTCCAGCGTGCCAGTCTTCTCTATGTCCGCCCCCTTGGCAATTTCTCACGTTTGAGAACGCCATTGAGCACCCAATAGATCCAGCCTTAATGGATTAACTGAAATCGTATGACTGACAAGTCAGGAGAGGTCATGTTGACGACGCGGAAACTATGGGCTTGGACAAAAGGGCTCCAGGCCTGGTGGAGCGGCGCTCTTGCTGGTAAAGAATGTGCTTACGCCCGCTGATTAAGATGACCTTCATGCGCTGCTCAAGGTGGCACATGGCATACCTGATCCAGAGAAACAGGAGCCCTTGCCTCTTGCCGAAGGCCGGATACCGGTACCGATCCAGGCTGAGATCGGGATCCAGTTGCTCGTCATCAAGAATTTGCGCAACGTCAACGCTGAAAACCAGCAGTTGGAAGTTGGAGCCAAGGGCTTGACGACCGTCTATGGCGGCAATGGAAGCGGAAAGTCTGGGGGCTAACGGGTTCTAAAGCGTGCTTGCAGGGCTCGCGACCAGTCAACCAGTCAGAGCTATTTCTCCCTAACGCCAATGTGGCTATGGCCCAATTTGGTTACGCTCAGGAAACCTTCACCGTATGCGTGAATGGCCAGATTGATGAATTTGTATGGAGCAAGGTAGTGTGTCCCCCAAGGACCTGTCGGCCCTGTCGACATGCGACACTCGGTGCGCGCGTGCCTTCCTGGGCAGCGAGGACGACTGCGCCTACGTGCCGTATGAGCTCAATGTGCTGGATGACCTGGGCGAGCTGCAACAGGATCTAAAGCTACGCCTTGAAGCCGAGCAGCGTGAACATGCTGTAGATCTCCAATTGTTCGCTCACCTCAAGGAAGAGACGGCAGTCGGGAGGTTGATAGCTACTTTCTCATCGAAAACTGATCCTGGAGCGGTGGAAGGCCAGTTCTTGGCATCAGTCGCGCCAACTACTCCAAGTATCCGCACATGAGCCCCCAACTTGCCCCTTCACCGTCATGTTGGCTGTGCCGCGCTGGATGAAGGCATCGAACCCATTGGAGTTGGGGTAAAGCCATGAAGACCGACAGTGACTTCGTCGTGCCCGGTGGGCAGGTTCAAACCTCCGCCCCCGAGGTCATGGGGCGCATCGAGCGCCGATGGGAAGGCTTGCGCGAACGCGTGGAGGCCAAGCTGCAGACGCTCAAAGGTGTGGATCGCAGGCAGGAATCCCGGCTCCTCGACCAAGCTGCCAAGGCCGGCACTGTGGCCAAGCGGGTGACATGGCTGCGCAAGGCGGCTGATAGCGTCACGGGCAGTGCTGCGCCGTTGGCCGCATGCCGCAAGGGTTGCTCACATTGCTGCCATATCGCCGTGATGATCTCCAGAGCCGAGGCACTGGTCATCGCCAAGGAAACCGGTGCGCCGATGAACCCGTTGGCAGGGAAGTACACGATGGCCAACGTGGATGAGGACAGCGAGAGCTACAAGGCGGCGACGCAGGAAGCGTTTGGCAAGCCCTGTACCTTCCTGAAGGATGATGTCTGTGATATCTACTCAAGCCGCCCCCTTCAATGCAGGCTTCTCCTGAACATGGATGAGGACGCATTGCTGTGCCAGCTCGTGGAGGGCAGCACCATCAATGTCCCTTACCTGAACACCCAGGAACACCACGTCGATTCGGTTGTCATCCTTGGGGCTCACCAGGATTACGACGACATCAGAAACTGGTTCCCGATGACTGAGCAACAGTGAGCAGGGAGTCGTTAAGAGTTACCTACGAGCGGGACAAGAACCGTACCTGGATCTAGGAAGAGCGCATTACTCGTCATTCGATAAATGTGACGCGCGAGATCAAAGATGTCCCCAGTCTTTCACGCTGTCTCCTCGATTCGACGGTGCACAGCATTGTGGGGCGTTCGAGAATGACAGGCTACCAGCTCCCGCAGAGGTGGCATCCGGGATGCTTGCCGTTAGCCCTATCCTAGAAATTCGCAACGCTCGCTTCGAAGACTAGCTTCAACGATGTATTGAAGGTCAGAATCGAATGGTGTGCTTAGTTTTAAGCCTCAAACCCACTGGTGATGGTCAAAACGAATAGATCGTTGCGTTTGACTACTTCCAGGGTCCATAATGGCTTAAACCTAAGCGATCATTGAGATTCAGGAGCGTGTACATGCAGATACAGGTAACGTCAGTTGAGAGCGTCGGTGTGGCCATCCGCGCTATGCGCAAGGTCAACAGTATTCGTCAGGAGGATGTGCCTGGGGTAAGCCATGTGTTCCTGCGCGACCTGGAGAAGGGCAAGGACACCATTCAGTTCGGGCGCGTGCTCAAGGTGCTCGATGAGCTTGGTATCCGGGTGCTGTTGGAGGTGCCAGATTCGCAGGCATCCGCTGTGAAGCGGGCCTTTGAGCACTTTTTACCCAAATCAAACATGGTTCTCCTTTCCAGCACCGAGAACAAAATGATCATCAAAAAGGTGCGTGAATGACCACCCGCACGCTCCAAGTCCTCATCAACGGAGCACTGGTGGGCACGCTGCGCGATGCCGACAACATCTGGGCGTTCCAGTATGCCGGCACCTGGTTGGCAAGCCCCGGCGCATTCCCTCTGGCCCCGTCTCTTCCGCTATCCACCGACTGGCAGGTGGACGGCTCATCGTCGCGGCCCGTGCAATGGTTTTTTGACAACCTGCTGCCCGAGGAGCTGATGCGCCAGGTGCTGGCGAAAGAGGTGAACGTGGAATCCGCGGATGCCTTCGGCATGCTGGAGCGCATGGGCATGGAGTCGGCTGGGGCCCTGGTGCTGCAGGCTGAGGGCGCACCGCAGCCTGAAAAAGGCATGCAGCCGCTCACTTGGGAAGACCTGTCTCAACGCATCCGCAACCTGCCGAGGGCGTCTCTGAACAAGGATGCCCCCAAGCGCATGTCGCTGGCCGGGGCTCAGCACAAGATGGTGGTTCTCTTTGATCCGAAGAGCCAGGAATTG
The DNA here is from genome assembly GCF_044792555.1 of Alicycliphilus denitrificans. Lineage (GTDB taxonomy): Bacteria > Pseudomonadota > Gammaproteobacteria > Burkholderiales > Burkholderiaceae_C > Alicycliphilus > Alicycliphilus denitrificans_A. The sequence goes on along the minus strand of NZ_CP126239.1, from coordinate 32,867 downwards.
AGCGAGCCCCTGAAAGGCACGCCATCCACCCACATCCTCAAGCCGAATTCGACGGCCGAGGGCTATCCGCACTCAGTGATCAACGAAACGTTCACCATGCTGCTGGCTGCTCGGTTGGGGCTCACCGTGCCCAGTGTCTGGCACTTGTACCTCCCGGAGCCAGTGTTCATCATCGAGCGTTTCGACCGAACGCCTGGGCATATCGAACCCGACCGCGTGCATGCGCTCGACGGCATCCAGCTGCTCAATGAGCCTGCATTCAACAAGTACACGAGCGCCACCCTCCCCAAGCTCAACGAACTCATCGACCAGTGTCGCAACAAAGTGGTGGCGCGCTTGGAGGTGTTCCGCTGGATCATCTTCAACACGATGGTGGGCAACTCGGACTCGCACCTGAAGAACATCTCGTTTTTGGTGGATCAGGAGGGTAAGCGAGTGGCCCCCTTCTACGACCTCCTGTGTACGGCGGTGTATCACACGCGGGTCTACAGCGACGGCGATGCCGTCTGGCCCAACGAAAAGCTGGCCACTCCCGTTGCAGGAGCGACCTTCTTTGCTGAAGTGACTTTCGAAAAGCTCCTTGAAACCGGCATGGAGCTGGGGCTCAACAAGGTCACTGCCGCGCGCGAGATCGGCAAGATCGTGAGCAAGCTGGATAAGGCCGCAGAAGACATCGCCGACAAGCTGGAAGCCACTATGCGCGACGCCACAGGGCCAAACGGCACGCCCACCCGCGAAACTGTCGGCGCACAAAGCCATCTCCTGCGCTCCATCCGCATGATTGTGATTGCGGACATGCTCAGACGCGTCCGCTTGCCAGTCCCGGCTGCTAAGGCCCCCCAAGCCTAGCGACAAGTGAGCCCAGCAGAGGAAGCCCGTGAATGGGTTGAATGCCGAATTGGACGCTATCCAAATGCTGAATTGGGCGGGTTCAGTTCCTTCATCGAAATTGACAAAGCAACTGCCGTACTGCTTTGAATTGGCTATTGAATTGCAATAAGAGTCATCAAGCAGCCCAGAGGCCCACAGAACGGGGCGCCAGCAACGACTGACGCATCGAAGGATACCCATGCAGAGGACGATTGGGTGAGCGTGGCGCCCCCACCAAATGAAATCTGCTGGACTCGACCAGGTTCTCAGCGCTCTGCGGGCCGGGGGCTCCCTGGCCGAACTGCCATCCAGCTTCTACAGCGGCGGTTACAGCTACGCCCCTGTGCTCACGACCAAGCGCGGCGCGCAGTACCGCGTGAGCACGCAGGTGATGCGGGGTGTCCCTGGCACCCCTATGCCTGATTGCGCGCACCCCTGAAACAAACCCTCACGTACCGCCAGCCGACCGCACCCGTTTCGGAGAATCCATGTCCCTGACCTTCGCCCACGTCCTTTCGGATTGGCGACGTTCTCGTGATGCCATGAAAAGCGGGAACTACGGGCAGAGATGCACATCTGGCCATCCCTATTGCCGTTGCGCTGCTGGACGGCCATTTGTGGTACCTCTGTGTCGGGCCCACAGCCGCAGGTGCCCGTTACGCGCATGGCCCCAAGTCCGAAGGCTGTGGAGGACTTCGAGGCCATCTTTGTGAGGCCCCACATGGATAAGGGCAGGGCAAGGGCGATCTTCGCTGGGAACCCAGATCGCCATGGTTGGGGGCTCAGTGCGGTGCCCGCAGCCGCTTTTGGGCATTCGGGACGATGGTGTGGTGGATAAGCTTGCCAAGGGTCCTCTTGCTCGGGCCGGAAGGTCATGTGGCTGGTCCAGCGCCTTGTGACTGCAGTCGAGTTACCAGACGCGCCCCAGCCGCCTGAGGGCCATGTGCGTTGGTATGTCATGACAAAAGGTTGATTGAGCAGGAGCCTTTGTCGTCGCATTAGCTATGTGGTCGCGCCTTTTCATGTGGCTAGAAATATGGACATTGATAGGTCGTTTGTATAAAATTCTAGCCAAATGAAACCCGATCCTTCTGATTCTCTCGTCCTTCACCGGCAGTTGCTATTGCAGCTGGGTGATCGCCTGCGCCGACTGCGCAAGGCGCGAAAGCTCACCACGGTCGAGATGGCTGAACGCGCTGGCATTTCCCGCATGACACTCGCTTCGGTGGAAGCTGGCGATCCAGGCCCATCCATGGGCACCTATCTGCGGGTGATGGGTGTTCTAGGCGTGGCCGCTGACTTGGCATTTTTGGCGGGAGATATGGTTCATCCAGCGCAGCCTGGTACGGCGGCGGCCCGGTCACACCGACCAGCGCCTCAGGTTCAAATCATGATCAGCGCGGACAGCAAGCGGCATCAGGCGCAGGATCTGTTGAGCCTGGTTCTTCACGAAAAGGCGGTGGAGCGGGTGCGGGCCAATCCCGAGCTGATCGAGGAAGCCAAGGAGACTGTTAATCGCTGGATGAAAAGTGGCAACGCGCATTCGCACACCCTTTACGCAGAGTGGCTCAAGATCCTCATGGCGAAGAAGTGGAGCAAGGTTTTGGGCCGTTCGAGACATGCGCAGGAGCTACGCCAGGCGTCTCCTTTGCCCACGTTGCTCTCGAAAGAGGATCGCGAAAGCATCTTGAGTCATGTTTCAACTCTCAAGAAGGGGATTGTTTTTGGTGCGGAAGGGCCCCTTCCATGAATCGCCACGAACTGGAGCATCTGATCCGGGCGAGCGGTGCGATCACCGAAGAGTACGAATTCGTTGTGATCGGGAGCCAGTCCATTCTGGGCAAGATTCCCTACCCAGACCCCGAGTTCAAGATGTCTGCAGAGGCTGACATTTATCCCAGGTACGCGCCTGAGCTTGCGGAGAAGATCGAAGGGGTGCTGGGCGAGGGCTCCGAGTTTCACCTTGCGAACGGGTTTTATGCCCAAGGCGTGGGCCCAGAGACTGCAGTCCTGCCCCAGGGGTGGGAGGAACGGCTATGGAAGGTGCAGAACGGGAATACCGACAGCTTCATTGGCTGGTGCTTGGACGTTGAAGACCTTTTCATGTCGAAGGCGGCTGCAGCCAGGCCGAAGGATCAGGAGTTTTGCACGGGGCTCTTGCGTCGAGGGTATGTGACCCTTGAAAGGTGTCTCGAACTTGCTCCCTCAATGCCACTGGAGCCTCCAGAAATCGCGCGACTGGTAGCCCGCATCAAGCGCTGGGCGAAGTAGGTCTCCCCAAGCCCTTGATTCGCCCTGCGGCAACCTCGCAGCTGAAGTCGCTGGCGTTGTACTCCCTAGATGCCGGGTTGATGAAAAACACCCTGGAGTCGCCGCCATAACCCGATGGATTGCGCGTTATGAACGTGGCGTAGAAGACCCCGAAAAGCACAACGTGGCTCAGCAAACAGTCGTGTGTTGCGAGACAAGCCAGCGTATGACCACCGGGATATGGGTTTTGGAAAGTCAGGGGATGCCGTGAAGGCTCAGCCTGGATTGCACCAATGAAGCTGTCTGCCAGCGTGTCGCGGTTCATGCCCTTTGTGTTGATTGCGCGTAGATACTGCTCCCCGCTGTCGGAGATGATGGCCACATCCCCGAGAGTTGCCACTGTCATCTGTTCAACGGGCTCACTTTCCTCCGGCCTCTGGTTTGCGTTTATGCACTCGTTCCAGCAACCGGAAAGTGAGACTGCGGGCCATGGGCTCGTGTGTTTTTCGGGGGAGCGCCAGGGCATGCGCGTGTGTGACTTCCTTCAGGGCCATCAAGTAGCATGGGCGATATGGCCAACAAGACTGGCAAGACCTTGATGGTCTGACAGCGCCCCAACATGCCGACTCCCCGCATCGACCTGACTGTCGTCAACGATTCCAGCGATGACCTGGTAGTACCGCGTAGCGCGCTGGTGCAGGTGGACCTGATCACCACGGTGGTCGATGTGGCAAGCGCCAATTACGCGGCGGGTGTGAAGACGAAGTTGACGCTCAATGAAACCTGCTCTGGTCACGGAGTGCATCAAGGGGCCCGCACGCTTCTGGTGATGGAGAGCTACAAGGCGGTTTGCATGCTCATCAGGCACGCGGCAGACAGCTAAGTGAAGCTGGACCCTTGGAGCTGAGGAGGGGGCTCGGGCATATGCCGGACCCCCAGAATGCTTATCCCGACTTACGGCGCAGCGTGTGCGTTGTCATGTCATCCAAGCAAACCACGTGGGCTACACCCCAGTTCAGACGGGCGGTTTTGGCTTGGCCGCCCATGTACGCATGCCAAGCGTTGTCAAGAGCCTTCTGTACGGCATCTAGAGACCCGAAGGCGATCACCGTTGGGCTGCTGCGCACCAGTGCCCGAGCCGGAGAATTGCTTTCCATGACCTCAATCTCATCCATCGGGAAGCCGAGTTCAGGGACACGAAAGACTCCTGAGGCCTTGGCCTCGGTGCGCTGGTCCATACCTGTTGCCTGCCACTCGCGGGCAGCAACGAAACGCGCGTTGGTGCCGGTCGTTGTGGGCGTTTTCGCTGGGCGGTCCAGATAGTTTGCCGGCGCAACGTTACGCGGAGGTGAGAGTTTTGCCCACCACGCGTACAGGTCCGCGTCGATGAAGTAGCCACCTGTCTTGACGCTGTGGGCTTTGGCGAGGATCGTCTTGCCAGATCCAGGACCACCCACAAGAGCCACGAAATCCAGTTCGTCTGGCTTGCAGTTGGCCAGCGCCACATCCAGAAGCTGCAGGGCTTGATCCTTCCAGGGACGATTGAACTGACGGGGCAGATCGCGAGGGAACGGTTCGCCCTTGGTCACGGACTTCTTGTGCAACAGGTCGTAGATAGCAAATTCGTCGAGGTGCGCAATGTTGCGGCTGGCTGCGCCCTTCTTGGCGAGATGTCGCACCTCGAAAAAGTCGCGATGTCCGAGCAGCTGGGCGATCAGATTCTCGCCCTCCTCAACGGTTTCGACGTACTTCAGGGATTTTGCCTTCTTGGCAGCTTGGCTAAGGTTGACATTGGCGGCAAAAACGGCGCCATCGTTGACATACAACTTCATTCGAACTCCTTCATTCACGATGGAGCTGCCTTGGCGCTTTCGGGCCAAAGCTTGGGAGGGCGCATTCGCAAAGCTCCACCACTCCAGAAAGAGGATCGAGGGTTTGTAAATGGTGATCAGGCCATGGTCTCAATAGACCCCCCAACGCCGCAAGCGGCGCGCGCCCAGGGGTGGCCTTGCAAGTATATCGCGCAGGACCGAGGGCAAAAAGTGTGATTTGTTTGGATTACATGCCCCACCCGAAAGCGGGATCAGGCTGCGTGCGCTCTGCCCCCTACAACCGACCTGTTGAGTTCAACCGCTTTTCTCACTCGTGAGTGCTTCGCACTTGAGCAAAAAGGCGCTTTTGCCACCTCGAGGGGGAGGAGGGCGCTCAGAAGAGCCCGCTGGCCTTGGCGGGGGCGGGCCGACGCTGAATGGAGAGGCTGCGGGATGGCTGCGTGCTGACCATGCCGCTGCTGAGGTTTGACGGGCACGACTGGCAATGCACCAGGTTCAGATCTGTGGTGGTCGAGGTTTCGTCATCCTTACAGCGCACTGACATCACGCCCGACTTCAGGGTAAAGCTGTTGCCGTTCCGGTAGATGCACTGTTCGTCCTTGCGTCCATCATCGAGCGTCGGCGAGCCGTACTTGGCTTCCAGCTCCTGCCGGATCTTGGTCTCCATCACCTCGTCGGGGCGCTGCACGTTGATTACGGAGAGCGAATCCCCCTTGAAGCCCAGGCTGAGTTTCACGGGGTCGGGTGAAAAGGGCAGCAATCGTGCATGGCGCTGGAAGATGTGCCCACCGATAAAAAGCAAATCGCGGTAACGCGGTCCTTCGGCCGTCCGGTGAAAACGCTGGAGCCATTACTGGAGGCCGTGAGTGAGTTTGCGTCACGCGCGGCAGAAAAACTCAGGAAGCAGGGGAGTTTCGCGGGCCAGCTTTATGGCTTTGCCCACAGCTCGCCTTTTCGGCCACTTCCCCAGTTTTCGCGCGGAGTAGTCGTGCCATTGCGCAGACCAACTGCAGACACATCCATTCTGGTCCAAGCAGCTCGCGTGGGAGTGCGCCGGTTTTATGAAGACGGATACCAGCTGCAAAAAGCGGGCGTCATATTGCTGGATCTCGCGAGTTCCACGCTCCACCAAGGCTAATTTGATTTGGAAGATCTAGAGCCGTATAGGCAAGTCATAGCCGCAGATCTAGACGCTGAAATCGTGAAGGCTCGTTATTTTGAGGACGGCTCTGTCTGGCGGGGGCTTGTGGACCATGCTCGGGTGCTTGGGGAGCAGGAAATCCGCGAAGCTTTGCTCTTCTCTGGGGGCTACGCTAGAAAACTGCTGCCACCTTTTGAAACCACTCCGAAATAGAGCGGGTCTAACCAAACGGGGGAGGGCCATGTAATGAGGCGCAGGAGGCTCCAAAAACAAGCTTCCAAACTCCAGCCGGGGGGTGAATTACTTTGGGGCTCTGAGGGCGTTTGGTGAGCTAGGAGGCCCATCGGAGGATCTTGGGGTTCTATTACGGGAGACGAAAAACCCTCGGCCCGCAGAGATTCGAGAGAGCAGCGGAGAGCAATTCCCGCTTTATAGGGTCGCGCCGGGGGGGCTGCGCCACTAAGACCGGCAAAGGCGGCTTTTCGGTGAAAAAGGTCACGAGAGCGATTTCTGCACCGCCGCGCGTCATCGGGCTCAGAGAGCGGAATTCTCCTTGGGTTACCACTGAATCAAAACCCGACGCGGACCACCGCCAGAAACGCCAAAGGCCGAATGGCTTCCGCGTAGCTCGTCGTATCCAACGCTCGCCATCGCAATCTTACTGTTGTCGCAAGTCGGCCTTCGAATTCATATGCCAATTCCAGCCGTGAAACAGGGTGCTGAAAGGCGAAGCCTGGAAACTGGACAAATACCGAGCACCAGATGGTGAAGATACCGGTTCCGGGCGGAAATTAAGGCTACGGAAGTGCGGGGCGAACACTAAACGCTGTCGGGCTGATTGGGCGACGAGGGCCGTCATCAAAATCGATGCGCAACTACATAGAAATGCATCTACATAGGGCCTCAGCTATCGCCGCGATTGAGGCGATTCCGCGAGGGGCGATTCGTCCTCTCAATAACAGCCTCGAAAGACCGCAATGTGTATAGAGGAAGAGCCAGTGTGATCGCCTAACCCCGAGATCAATGGAACCAAACTACGGAGCGCTTATTTCTTCGGGGGAAAGAAGACGGGGGTCAAAGCACGGGGCCTGAAGAGCACAAACGCCGCGAGGGAAACATCCAGCGAGCACATCAATCCACCCCTGAAATGTCAAAGGCCCCATGTGCATCTACATAGGGCCCAGGTTTAAGTGCAAGTGAAAAAAGAAGATTGTGGGTCAAGCTGCGGGTTCTATTGCTTTTACATAGGCCCTAGCCGACCGCCTCTTCCTCGGACTCAACCTCATCCCCCTTCTGCGCTTTCAACACGCGGATGGCATTACGAGTATTGATGATGGCCTTGACAATGTGTTTTGACTTTCGTCTGATGGATTGAAGCTTTTTTTTCTGTCTTCATCACTTCATCAATTTCCCATTCTCTGGCAAAGGTATTCAGTCGGTCCTTTGCATAGGTCATTGATTCTTCATTGATCGCAATCCTCACTCGAATGGATTGTCGGTTGTTCTTTTGACCAAACCAACGGATTCCCGTCCATTTGAGATCCAAGTGGTTGCCCTTTCTGGTACATGACAGTTGCAGTGTTGACCTGGACTCCCAGCCTGTCGCCTTCGCCTCAACCCGATCCACAAAGCTCATGTACTCGTCTGCCGCGACCATGGCTTGGCCATAGAGCACCTCGATGCATCGCTCAAGGCCTTGGATTGCATCTTCATAGAGGGCTAGTTCGTCTTTGTTCATTTCGGGGGGTAGATCCATCTCTTTACCGTGTATGGAGATACCCGGTACATCCATCCACGGGGCCGTACTGCTCAAAACACACTTTTTCCGGGATGGAGATGCTGGTCTGGTCCATCCTAGTTGGATGAATCCACCCATCCTATAGCATCCTCAGGTGTAGGCTTGAAAAAGTGTCAATCCTAATAGGATGGATTCAGGGTGCCAATCCATCCTATTAGGATGCACAGCTTTTTGGACTTTTCATGTCGCAGGGAGCGGAGGGGGTTGGGTCTCTTTATGATCCATTATTTGCCGTTCCATCCTAATAGGATGAATCCACTAGGTCAAAGAGCCGCTGGAACAGCTGATCTTGCAGTCCGCATAAAGAGGGGTGTGAATTCATCCTATTAGGATCAAGAGGCGTAAAATGATGAAAACGTCGTTTTGTCCGAGCAATTCGTTGAAGTGAGTCATTAGTCACTCTGTACTGCTACGAGACCGTCCGACGCCAGGCGTACTTGCTGCGACTACGCTGCGGTTGACCTGCGACAAGAATTGCACGTAATTGCATTAAGTGTCTAATGGAGTGCGATTAATTGTGAAGTTTATGTAATGAAGGTGGGAGCGCAAGCGGGAACTTTTATTTCCGAAGAGCACGGAGCAAAAGTGAGTGTCGAAACGCTCGGAAATGCAATTCACTCCGGCAAGGAAAGCATCTTGCTCATGGGTGAGCGTGTCGAACTTGCTCCTTTCCTCAAGAAGGCAAGTGAAACTCTTTCCTCTGTCGCAGCCACTTCGATTCAAAAGGCTCTCCGCGTGGAAACTATGTCTCCTGACGTTATTGTTCTGGTCGGCGGTGGATCTTCCTTCTTCCAGCAGGCAATTCAGGAGGCATTCCCGCGCCTGAAAGTGGTATCGCCTAAAAATCCTGTGCTTTCGAATGCGCGTGGATTTTGGCTGCTCGGCGGTGCTTCTGTATGAGCGGCAAAAGCCTGAAAGTCGTTGTCGAAATTAACGAGGCATACCCGCTTTTGCATAGTGCTTTTGCGCGGATTCCGGCTAATGTCAGATCAGAACGGCTTAGGGCTTTGGCAATGATCGGTATGTACCTTGAAAGCGGATCAGAAACTTTCAGGGGCATTCCGGTAAACATGGGGGTTGTTGACGGGCAGCTCGAACCGATCCAGTTCGCAGTGTTTATTGGCGAAACACAACCAAAGTTGCTAGATCAGTTGAGCAGTATTTCTAAGCGCGCTAGAGCCGAACGTTTGAGGATATTGGCACTTCTGGCGCTCTATTCAGAGACGGGGAAACTCGTAGTAGACGGGAGTAAGCCAGCAATACAAGCATCTATGGCGGCGGAGCCTAGATCTCAGATTTCGTCGGACAGCCCACGCTCAAGACAACCTGCGCTACCGACGAATGCAACTGACGTGGAGTCTCTTCCGAAGCCTGTTGACCCGGTAAAGGAGATTGCAGGTAGTCCAAGCAGTACCGAGTTATCGTCCACGACCGACGCTAGTAACAGGGTTGGCAAAGGCGTTCGAAGCTTTGCACGTTCTTTGGGTTAATTGAATGAATGAAGATCTGAAAAACACTCAGTCCGCAAGTCTTGGCTCCTGGACTGTGGGCATTCCCCCAGAGGGAGTTCGAGTCGCCATGGCTTGCCGTAAGTGGTGCGGTATTCACAATGAGCGGTATGTGGAGGTGATTGCCCACGACCCTTCGATGTACCTTGAGTCCCTCGGCCTGGAAATGATGATGAAGCCATCGGTTACCGTCATTTATGGCAGTGTTTTCACTCAGGGGAATACCACCTGCATCCTCAATGAACACGGAATGCCAGTAGGCGCATATCCCAATTCCATTTTGGCCTGGACCAGAGTGCCTGAGGATTTATTGCAGAACCTGCAAGCTGCGGTCTTGACTGACCTGGCCGTGGGACTCGCCAGCAAGCGCGCCAAGTCGTCGTAGGCAGGCCTGTTTCTGCGGAGCGCGTATGCGTCAAGAGTTTGTTCGTGGAAAACGCCGGTACATCCTGAGCCTGGATGTTGATCTGTTCGATGCCTGTGTAATCAACCGCCATTGGTACGGCGAGACAAATCGCCGTCATGGGCGCAGACAGGAACTATTCACGGACCTGGATCTGGCCAAGGTCAGAGTCACCGCAGTACAGGCATACCTTTTGAAAAGGGGCTACGAGTATCCACCGACAGTTGTTTTGAGTGAAGGGCGCGGGTAGGATGAGCGTTCTGATCCTGTGATCGGGTTTTGCGAAGAACAGCGCTCCCACATTACGCTCGATTCTTTGCCAAAGGGCTGACCGGTGGTCAGCCCTTTGTTTTTGGACGGGCAATGTGAACGACTTCACCGAACTGGACGCCAGCGGTGGCCAGTTGAGCACGCTCCGGGCTAAGCTCGCCACTTCCCCTTACCGTCCATCCCAATGAAGCTTCTTGTCCTCTTGCCTTTGGTGTCGGCCGCAACTTTGGCGCTGACCGGTTGCGGTGAAACGACCGTCGAAGACGTGCGCAAAGCCTACGGCGCCATGAGCGATGAAAAGCTGCAGGCCGAGGCCCTGCACCAGCGGGTAGAGTGCCGCGCGGCGACACGGGATTCGGACAAGCCAGGATCTCCGTGCAGCCGCGCGAACCTTGCGGAGGAGATGGCTGAATCCCGTGGGTGGTGCTGGGGGCCCTATGCCGCCGCCAACTCGGACAAGTCTTGGCTGCGCTGCGCCGATGACGTGACGAAATCGGCGCAGGCCAAGGCAACCTGGTTCGCCGCGACCCAAAGCGGCTCCTGCCGTGAGTCCAGCCTGATCGAGGCCATCAGCAAGGTGCTGGAACACGAGGGTCCGTGGAACGTGAAGACCTCGTTTTCGAAGGAGGGCTTCTTCGACGTGTCCAGCCAGCTCAAGGACGGTACCAGCTACAAGGTGCGGCTGTACCCCAGCTGCGGTTCGGCTCAGATGGTCTACATCGCCAAGCCTGGTGATGAGGGTGGCGTGTCGGTTGCCGCGCCCCTGGGGATGTCGCCCAGAGATGCTGGTGATCTCTATGGCTTCGATGTCCGCAACTGCAGTGCCTATTCGTTTGGAGGCGGTATCGGGTGTGGCATGGGCTACCAGGCCGGCATGCCGCCGCCCATCCGCTTGAGCGACGGCTTCATTCCCTGCTCGGTGGATCGGCCCGTGCAATTCGACTTCCAGCCGCGCCGGGGCATGGTGGGTGTCACCTGCAGCGTCACGGCCGAGGACATGTCTGCGTTCGAGCAGCGGATGGCAGGTGCCTTTGGGGAGCAGCAGCGTGCGTCAGATGGTAGCCGCCGCTGGCAGCTCGGTGGCTACTCAGTCGGCAGTGTGGAAGTGGTCGTTTTGGGGAAAACGCTGCGGCGTGTGTCCGTCTACCAGGACTGACATTTTCGCTCGGGTGATCCTGTCGTGGGTTCGGGCGACAGGAATCTCCTTTCCGCCCAGATTTCCCATCCGTTAGGTGTTTCTTGTCGTGGCCCATGCACCCTGAGGGGGTGATCCAGCATCCCATCGGCTCGTCCACGGCCCCGGACGACGGTGGCTATGGAACCAGCTCAGCGCACGCGCGCTCGCATGAAGCTTCGGCCTCGCTTTCGCTGATTCCGAACGCCTCGAACATGGCGTTGCCGCGCTGGAACAGGTCAGCCATCTGGGCAGCAAGCTCATGGCGGTCAAGAAACTCGGTCCCTGTACTGCTCCCCCGGCGATGGATCTTGACCTTGCACAGCAGTGCCAACAGCAAATGGATCGCCCCTACATGCCTGTGCAGGAACCACATCCAGTGGGGCCACTCTCGAGCGAGTCGGGCAAAGAAGGCGCGCACCTCGGGGATTTCCGCCAGTTCACGGTGGTCAGAGTCGTAACCCAGCACCTGAATCACCAGGCACTCTTGGTAGCGAAGGGCCGTCTCTCAGGACTCGGCGATTGCGTGCAGGCGCTCCAGCGCGCTCGCGATGTTTCCGGTTTCAATCTCGCGCTTGGAGATCTCCAGCACCAGCAGCGCGTCACCCTGGAAGGCGGCAAGGCCATCGACATCGGTTCGCACTACTGATGGACGCGGGGTCATGGGCATGGGTTGCACTCCTGATTCACGAGACGATGGCTACTTGAGAGCCCAGAGCTGCGCGCAGAACACTGAGGTGGAGGCGATCACTGCCGGGTTGCACGAGCGGTGTGCTTGATACCTTGGTCATGCTGGCCACGCCGCGTTCGAACAGGCAGATGCAGGAATGGTAGGGGTGCTGCGCGGATGCGTACATGACCCCATGAGCACCGGCCTTCCGGGCGTCGGCGGCAAAGGCTTGTGTGGCCTCGTAACGCAGGGATTGCAGCACAGGGTAGTTCTCCTCCAGCCCGCGCAGATCGACAAGGCGCATCCCTGCTGCCGTGCGAAAGGCTACCAGTGAGCGTTGCCGGAGTTGATCCAGGGTGTAGCTGCGCGTGTCCCGCCGAAAAAGCGCCTCGTAGCACGAGGTCAACTCGCTATCGGCGAGGTAGGCAGTGGGCTCGTCGGACAGATCGAAACGGCCAGTGGGAATGCCGAAGGGCGGGAGGATGAACCCGCGCGTTCGCACGCTGTCTTTGCGCCAGCTGGTGCGCTGGATGCGGTGCCAGATTTGGCGGTCAGGAAGTTCAATGAATGGCGGATTGAGGTCTGTCAGGTTCATGAGGCGAGGTCATTCAGTGAGCCTCAGCCGTTGCCAATGCCAGGATGTGTTTCGCTGAGACGCCCTGCTCAAGTGCGGCGCGCGGTGTCTGGCCGTCGAGGGCCGATGCCGGCGTCTCCAGGAAGGTGAGCACCTGCCAGCCATCGGACGCGCCAAGGGCCGATGCCAAGGGCTGCAGGATGGGCCACAGGTTGGGTTCGAACTGCCAGCGCGGCAACTTGAACCCCCGGCGCAGGTGGGAAACCCCGATGCAGCGGCGCGACTTGATCCAGGCGTTGATGGTCACCCGGCTGGCGCCTGCCAGCAGTGCAGCGTCGTCGGTCGTGATCATGTCGTCGGCTTCCATGCGCTCGCGGCGGTACTGCGCACCCGAGCGCAAGACAGCGGCAGACTGGGCCGCTGTCGCGTAGGGATCAGGAGACGCCTGCGAGAGGTCTGGGGCATTGCGGTGGGCAAACGGTGAGGAAATGGACAGGGTGTTCATGGGGATTTCAAACCGTGGTGCGCTTATGGCGCGTTGCGCAGGTTGGGCTTTGCCGCCGAGAAGAAGCCAGAAGTAGATCCGTCGCGAAGGTCTGTGTTGTTGCGGCGCCGTGACCTCAGGCGCGCGCCACCGCCCATCTTCGGGAAGCGGACCTCCAGGCGTTCGTGGCTATACCACTGCGAGACGCGACTCGACAGGGTGCTCATCGGGTAGGAAAACGGGTGCCATGTGCAAGACCGCCGCATCGTCTGATGCACGGCCAGGAACGCTTTCATCATGGCTACCGCAATCCTCTGCGGTTCGAACGGAACCACGCAGCCGTTGCGGCGAATGATCGCGTAGTGATCTAGCGCTGAAGGCGCTCTGGGCAGACTCGGGCCGTCTATACAAACAAGCATTTCGATCTCCTGTGGTCACGCGGCCGACATCCATCGGCCAGGCCGTGCTTCCATGGGGAAATGTACATCGCTCCTGAAAACTTCGCAAGATTAGATAGCTACGTTGAATTGAGTACGTCTGATCAATCCGTTAACTTCGTTAAGTTTTTGGCGCTTCGGAATCGTTTTACATTTAATGTGTACTGTCCCATAATATCCATTATGGAGCATTAAACGAGGCTCAAAAAAAGAGGAGGGGACATCCCGCTCCTTTTTAGCTTAGTTGTTCCGGCTGGGCTGGCGCTGCGGCCAGTTGGCCAAGCCGCCAGTGCAAGAGGACAATTCGTCTTTCAAGGTCATGACCCACTCTACGCCCGAAATTCCTGAAGCGCAACCGCCCGCCGAATCCGGCGCCCTCGCCGAGCCCCGAAAACTGGCGGTTGTGGATCTGGACGGTGGCCAGCCGCTGGAGCCCGCGCAGCGCGTCAAACCGGCTCGCCGACGCGGACGCCCACCAGGTTCGCAGACCCGGATCGCCCACAACAATGCGACGGCCGACGAGTTCGCGATGCTGCGCGCCATCGCCCAAGGTGTGGATCTCACTGTAGCAGCTCGCCAGTACATGCTGTGGCCGGGTCGTGCGCCCGAGCGTCCAGCGCTCGTCAAGAAGTACCAGGAACTTTTGGACCGGATCGAGGCTGCAGCCAACGGCATCGAACAGTCCCAAGAGGCCCGCGCTATGGTGAGGGTCCTCAGGGACCACCAGACCATAGTGAGCGCAGAGCCGGTGGGGTCACCCGGCAGCAACGCCGAGCTTCCAGCGCCCACCAGTGGACAGGTGGACATCGCCGTGCAGGCCCAACCCGTGACGGTGCAGGCACCCAAGGTGCTCAGCCTGGAAGAGTTCGCGGCCCAGTTCGACCCGGACATGTTCTCGGAGGCTGAGCTGATCGAGCGGTACGAGGAGGCCCTGGCAGAAGCAAGGGCCGAACCTGCTCCCGACCTGGCGCCCTCCCCGAGTCAGGTAGAGATCCCCCTCGCCCCCGAGACCAAACCCTCAATACAGGCCGGGGCGGTGCAGGTGCTTCAGGCAGGCCGCAGTGCGGCCGAGCGGATGGCGGATGTCTTGCATGCGATCAACTGGCTGGATGAACACCTGGGCACCAAGCCCGAGCGCGCTCACCGCGTCGAACAGTGGGTTGTATTGTCCGGTAGTCAGAAGGAGGCCCTGGGCAAGGCGGGCGTGATCACGCTGGGAAACCTGGTGGACTGGATCTCGTTGAAGGGCGACCGCTGGTACGACGAACTGCCTGGCTACGGCGTCAGGCGGGCAGAAAACCTGCTGGCCTGGCTGCATCGCTGGACGCTGACGCCGGCACCAGGTCTTTCGCGACTCCCCGCGTTGGCCAACAGCCGTGAACTGCAGATCTCTTCGCCCTATGAGATGCAGCCTCTGACATCGATGCTGTGGCCAGAAGAATTGGACGGGAGCGACGGAGTGTTCCGGGCACTCGCGGCCAATACGATGGAAGCGTCGAATGATGTTGAAGCGGTACAGGCGTGGTTCAGAAAGATCCAGCAAAAGTCACCCCACACCCAAGAAGCCTATCAACGGGCCATAGAACGATTGATCCTCTGGGCCATTCATGAACGCAAGCGGGCGCTGTCGTCCCTCACGGAAGACGATTTCTTTGCGTTCAAGAAATTCCTCATCAACCCGCCAGAGCATTGGGTGCAAGTGGCCAAAGGCACAAAGCAGAAGTACACCGATGGATGGAGACCTCTGCGTGGCCCCCTCAACGCCCAGAGTCTGAACGTGACTTTTTCCGCCGTGCGGGCCATGTACACGCACTGGAAGAAATCAGGGTACATCAGTGCCAACGCAGCCCTGGCGGTGGACGGGCAAAAGCGCGACCAGGTGACGATGGATGTGTTCCGATCCTTCACGGAGGCTGACCTGCAGGTGGTGGGTGACACGTTCGCAGATCTGCCGGATGGACCCGCCAAGCGCAGGCTGCGCGCTCTGTTTCGGCTGATCGAGAACGCTGGGCTGCGACGGGCGGAAGTGGCGCAAGCGCGGTGGGCCCATGTGCAAACCGACCGAGCCCTGGAACGTGGTGTGGAGTCCCGAGTGTTGGAGGTCTTGGGCAAAGGCATGCGCAAACGCACGGTCCCCCTGAACGCGGCCACGATGCAAGCCCTGCGTGAGCACCGCAAGGACCGCGAAGAGCTGATGGCTCAGGGCAAGCTCGCGCTGTTCACCCAGGTCAAACCTGAAGACCAGCCGCTGATCGGAGTGCTGGATGATCGATGGATCTCCACCAGAGACAAGGGATTGGCCATCGAACGCGCGCAGATGGCTTTGCGATCAAACAAGGCGCTGCCCACCATCGAGATCGAACGCGAGGCCGAGGTGGGCAAGATCAAGTACACGGTCAATGAGCATGGGGCCCTGTCCAGTCACATGCTGTACTCCATCCTCAAGAGTTTCTTCAAAATCTGCTCCGACAATGCCCACGAGATGGCGGGTGAAGGAAAGGCCCCCTTCATGCGGGCTTCGACCCACTGGCTGCGCCACACCTACGCGCACAAAGCCCTGGAGGCGGCTGGAGGAAACCTCAGTGTGGTGCAGGAGTTGCTCGGGCACAAGAACATCAACACCACAGCCATCTATGTGAAGGCCGGCATGGGAGAGCGCATCAGGGCGGTGGACAAGATGAAGACCAGTATCTGAGCCCCAGCTGGTTGCTCAGGCCAACCGCTGGAGAACGGGGCGCAGCGGTTCGTCGTCTTTTCGGCTGGCCTCCCGCGCGAGTTCCAGGCGTGGACCGTCAGGCAAATGCTGGCGAAGATGCAGAAGCCCCCGGACATTTTTGAGGCCGGCGCGAAGTGCCACGTCCGGCTGGGGCATCCCAGACCACATCCATTGCACCAGCCTGGTGTTCCTGACGATCTGCGGCCCAGCGCGCACAGGGTCCTTTTGACCAGCAGCTCTACTGGCGGCAAGCAGATGCGCGCGCACGAGCACCAGCAGGTTTTCGTCGGTCATCGGTTTGCCCGTCTGCGAGCTGAAAAGTGCTGGTGCCAAAGCGTGTTTGCCCGCTGTCGCCTTCACCTGCAGCCAGGATTTGATGGCCGAACGCACCTCTGCAGACACGACCATCGTGCGCAGTTGGTTGACGCCACCCGAAGTGATACGGATCGAGGCGCCCTTCCCTGCTCCGCCGTCTACGAAGGACTCGACTGTGAGCGCGCGGATTTCAGCCGAGGTGAGCCCCAACTCAAAGAGCACCAGCAAAAGCGCTCGGTTGCGGATGTCGATGGCCTTCAGGCCCACAGCATCTTCGGAGCCTTCTCGAAGGATCTTGAAGCACTGCTCCCAGACAACGGGCGACAGGATGGCCCCCTTGGGATCTTCAGAGGGAGGCTTTTCCTTGTCGGCAATGCCTGCAGCAGGATTTTCCGCAACCAACCCGCGCTCCACAGCGTAGTCATACACCCGCTCCAGCAGGCGCCAGTACCTACGCTCGGTGATCACGCTGATTTTGGTGTCGCCGTTGGCGCGAGACTCGATACCGGAAGCGAGATAACTCTTGATCAGTGGGGGATCTGCATCAGTCCAGTGGACCCACTTGGGGTTTTCCTTGTCCCCACCGGTTGTCAAAAACTTGGTCCACGATATCCAAAAGTACCTGTAGAAAACAAAGTCGTTGATGGCCCGCTGGTCATCATTCGAGCAATGCTCTAGCCATTGCTCAAAAAACTCATCTGCGCTCAATTCGACTTTGGAATTCATGATCAACTGAATTGTCGTGATTTATTGTGCTATGAGCAATTGCGAGAACACGACAGAGGGCCCTTCCGCTACTGCAAAAGCGCCTTGCGCATGAGCCTCAATTGACCTGTAAGATTGCTCGCAATTGCGGGTGTTGTGCAATGCCCCTATTGCGATCAATTCTTTGGTTTAGTTGTACTCCCTACAACTGATGACCTATCTAGCGCCGGGAATGGCCGGTGCATGTAATCCAAACTTTAGAATTTCTTGTACAGGCGAAAAAAAACCGGCGCCCACGTAAGTGGAGCGCCGATTTTATATTGGTAGAAAAAGCAACAATCAATAGCTTAAACGAAATCGAAAAGAGCTGCTTGGGACTCATAAAGCACAGTGCAGCGAGCCTTGAGTTCATCAACGCTGCGCTGGCCATGAAGATCCTTTGACTGCAGCCATTGGCTACGCCTCAGGATCTCGTCCATCATGCGGCTGTGGCCAAGTCCATTGGTGAGGATGCCTAGCCGCTGGTATATGCGGTACCCCTCTGTCCAATCCGGGTTGTCGTCACGACAGTAATCCCGAATGTAGTCCTCCGCAAGAAGGGCCAGGAAGTCCATGGCTCCATCTTCGTCCACGGCGAGCTTACGCCCCTCCTCGTAGTCGCAGACAAGAGCCCCGTTCTTCAACGCCTTCAGCTTGATGTCACAAGACTCGTGATGCAACTCCATGAGCGGATCTCGCATTCCAGCCATGCTGTTGATACCCGTCACTTGATACCAATCCTCGCCGACGAAAATGCGGCCGACTCTTGGTACTGGTGATGGTGGCATATGGGGTCTCCTCGTTTTCAGTGCAATAAGTGACGGTACGCAAAGCTAGCACTGGCGCGGGGGTGGTCTGGGTAGACCGTTGATTTCATTGACTTTCCTGTTCGCTTTGTAAACGGGTATGGTGGCCTCCCACTTTTGAGGTTCACGATGCAGGGTTGGCACACAACGTTTTTGGGGATGCGTGGGCTCCCCCGCGATATCAGCGACTTCGAGATGAAGGCATTTTTCACCTTCGATGGTGCCGAGCGCGACGCAATCAATGCACGCCGAGGTGATTCCCACAAGCTTGGTCTGGCGCTCCATATTGGTTTCCTGCGCATGAGTGGGCGTTTGCTCGGTGCCTTTCGGGTAATTCCAGTAGCCTTGTGGCGCCACCTTGGCAACGAGCTTGGCATTGCAGCACCAGAAGTCGCCTCGCTGAGAGCCATGTATGAACGCGGGCGCACGCTATTCGATCACCAACAAGTAGCCTGCACGGTCCTTGGATTCCAGTGGATGAGCGAGCACCAGCGCCGCTCACTGGTACGTGAACTGCGCGACGAAGTGGCGCGCTGCGCCGACCGCGATCAGCTACTCGTGCGGGCGCGTCAATGGCTGTACAAGAACAAGCTGGTGATCGTGCACGAGCGGGCAATTCGGACACTGATTGCGGCGGCACTTGCCCAGCTTGAAGTTGAAACAGGCACCGCCATCGCCGCCAGCGTTGATCCAGCAACACTTGATCGCTGGCGAGCCTCAGTTTCAGAGCTGCGCCCAGATGGACAAACCCAGCAGAGTTGGCTATGGGCTGCACCGGCGAAACACTCAACCCGCCAAATCAGCGAGGTACTGGAGCGCATCGACCTGCTTTACACGCTGGACGTTCATAAGCACCTGGCAGACATCCCCGATCTCATCTTGCGCCGCTACGCGCGCCGACTTGTCTCCAGGCCGCCCTCAGCCGGAGCCAAGATCAAAGAGCCAGCGCGCACCGTGGAGGTCGCATGCTTTCTTCGGTATTGCCTGTTCACCACCACAGACCAGTTGATCCTTATGGTGCAGCGCCGGATCGCCGATCTGTGGCGTCAGGCTGCCGCCGATGTCCCCGCTACCGTCAATTGGGCCGCAATGTACAAAACGCTGCTCGGCGAACTTGTTGCCTTGAGCGCGCAAGGTGCGGTGCCAGATGCTGAGTTGCGTGCCCGTCTTGAAGCCTTGATCACCGAAACCCAGAAACGCAAACCACCGAGCAGGGCCTCCCTGGTCCGCGAGGGATTGATTGATGGAATTCGCCCCGTGCGGTCGTTGCTCGTCGCCATTGCAAAGCTGCCCTGGCAGGCCACCGGCGAGCATCCTGCCATCGAGTACCTTGCCAAGCTGCAAGCTTTATATCTCAAAGGATCCAGAAAGCTGCCAGTTGAAGTGGTGGTGGCACCAAGTCTGGGAATGATCTGGCAGGTTTCGATCTCCAGCCCAGACCGGGAACGGGCGTTTCAGGCGTTGGAGGTGGCCACCCTGTTTGCCCTGCGCCGCGCGGTGCGCAATGGCTCGGTCTGGATTGAGCACAGCCTGAGCTTTCGGGGTCGTGCGCGCTTGTTCTTCACGGACGAGCGTTGGCAGGCAGAGTCCAAGAAACACTATGCCCGTCTATCGTTACCCAGCAAGGCTGCCACTTTCTTGAAGCCTTTGCTGGCCAGAGTAACTGCCGGTGTCGATGCGGTGGCCGCTGCAGCCCGCAGTGGCGTACTGCGCGTGGATGATGAACTCCATTTGTCGCCATTGCCCGCAGAGGACGAAGACCCAGAAGTGACCAAGCTGCGCGCGGCTTTGGATCACCGCATCGGTGAGGTTCAATTGCCGGAAGTGATTCTGGCCGTTGACGCCCAGGTGCGCTTTAGCTGGATCATGCTCGGACGTGAGCCGCGCTCTACCGACGAGCTGCTGATGGTCTATGCCGGCATCATGGCCCACGGCACCAGTCTGACTGCGGTCGAATGCGCGCGCATGATTCCGCAATTGTCTGCCACCAGCATTCGCCAGGCCATGCGCTGGGCGCGGGACGAACGGCGTCTGAGCCAGGCCTGCCAGGCTGTGCTGGAATTCATGCAGCGACACCCGATTGCCGCCACCTGGGGGCGGTCCGATTTGGCATCTTCTGACATGATGAGCATGGAGACCACCAAACGGGTGTGGCAAGCCCGGCTTGATCCTCGGCGCAACACACCTTCCATTGGAATCTACTCCCATGTAAAAGACCGGTGGGGCATCTTCCATGCGCAGCCCTTTGTGCTCAATGAGCGCCAGGCGGGCGTGGCCATTGAAGGTGTCATCCGCCAAGAAAAGCTGGAGACCAGCCAGCTTGCTGTGGATACCCATGGCTACACCGACTTTGCCATGTCACATGCCCGTTTGCTTGGTTTTGATCTTTGCCCGCGGTTGAAGGAACTCAAACAGCGCCACCTCTTTGTGCCACGCGGCACCAAAGTGCCCGCAGAAATCGCTGCGGTGTGCGAAGCCAATGTCGACGTCGCTTTGATCGAAAAGCATTGGGATAGTCTGGTGCACCTGGCAGCCTCGGTCATGAGCGGACATGCCAGTGCGGTGGCAGCTCTTGCGCGGTTCGGTTCTGCCGCCCAGGGCGATCCAATCTATGAGGCTGGCGTGCAATTGGGGCGGTTGCTGCGTACGGCGTTTTTGGCTGACTACTTTGTCAAGGACGCTTTCAGGAACGAGTTGCGCCGGGTGCTCAATCGGGGCGAGGCTGTTAACGCCCTCAAGCGCGCCATTTATACCGGCCGGATCAGCCCGGCGCAGGCCAAACGTGTCGATGAAATGCAGGCTGTGGCCGATGCGTTGAGCCTGATGGCCAACATCGTGATGGCGTGGAATACCTCACAGATGCAGGCGGTCCTGGATCGCTGGTCGAACCGCCGCCAGGTCATTCCACCGGAACTGATCGGGAAGATTGCGCCCACCAGGCTGGAGAGCATCAACTTGCGGGGTGTGTTTCGCTTCCCGGTTGACCGCTATGCTGACCAAATCCTGCCTTCGCGGCCAAATGCATCGATAACTGGCACCAATGGATGAAACCGACCACGGTTTGACGCCACGAATCGCAGATTTGAAAGTGAACAGGAAAGTCAATGAAATCAACGATCTACCAACACCACCTCCGCGCCAGTGCTAGCTTTTCGTACCGTCACTTATTGCACTGAAAACGAGGAGACCCCGAACCGGAGGGCTTCGCCTGTCTTGCCGATGCGTTCCATGAGCGCTGGCGTTTGTAGCAGGGGCACGAAAGGGCCGAAGATCGCCTTGCGCGGGCCATTGATGATGGCGTCCGCCGCCGCACGCTGCGCCGTGGTCATGGCGTCTCGCTCCGGAATGGACAGGCGCGGCGTGGTCGAGGGGCCGAAGCCTTGCGGGGTTGTGTGGGTCTGCGTGGAATGGTTCATGAATACCTCTCAGGGGGCTGGCGCGCTTCGCGCCACAGGTAGAAAGCGCTCGAAAGCAGACCGGCGGCCGCAAGCACCAGGGCATGGTTCAGGGCGGTGGTGAAGTCGTCCGTGAAGCGGCCCATGGCGGCGGACGCCAACGGGCCCAGCAACTGGCCCAGTGCGAAACCCGCCGTCATGCGTCCCAGAACCAGGGTTGCGTTTCCCTCGGCCCTGGCTCGGGCCTCTTGCATGGCCAGCATGGTGATGACCATGAAGGTGCCACCCACCAGCAGCGCGGCAATGGTGACGCTGGGGAGCGAGGTCCAGACACAGGGCAGCAATACGCCCACCACCATCAGCAAATGGGACGCAGCCCACACGCGCAGGCGGTTCGCGTTTTGCAGGCACCACGACACCACGATGGTGGAGACAGCCGCCGCAAGCCCGAACAAGGGCCAGGCCAGTCCGAAGACCTGCGGATCGTCCACCAATTGCCGCGCCAGCGCTGGAAGGTAGGTGGCCGCCAGGATGTAGCCGAACCCGAACAAGGTGTAGCAGGCCACCAGGCCCGCAGTGCGAACAGGCGGCTTGCGGGGCGCCTGTGCGGCCAGCGGTGCTGCAGGGCTGGCGGCAGAGGCGGGCAGGGCCCAGACCACGAGCAGCGGCAAAAGCGCTGCAAGGCCCGCCCAGCCTGCCAGTTGCAGCCACATGCGCAGGGACGACACATGCGGGTCCGCTGCCACCAGGCAGAACAGCCCAGCTCCGGCGATGCCCAGCCCCACGCCCGCGAACAAGACGCCTGCCAGATGGGGCCGCCCCAGGCTGGCCAGCCAACCCAGCCCCCAGGCGCTGGTGGCCACCAGCGTCCATGCGCTCAGCACGCCCGCCAAGAAGCGCAGGGCCACCCACAGCGGGATGGACGATGTCCCGCCTACGGCGGCGGTGACGGCGATGGTGCTGATGAGTCCCAAGGCCACCAGCATGGCCGGTTGGACCCGGAGGCGGGCCGCCACCAGGGCGCCCACAAGGTAGCCCAGGTAGTTACTGGCCGCGATCAGCGCGCCCGATTCGCCACCGAGCAGGCCGTCGCGGACCATCAGGGGGAACAGCGGCGTGAAGGCAAAGCGCCCCACTCCCATCGCCACGGCCAGGGACACCATGGCCGCAGCGCAGACCAGGACAGCGTTTCGGCCTGCCGGGGCTTGGGGATGAAGAACGGAAGCAGCCATGGACGCCATTAGAGCGCTGACGCATACAACCTTCAAATGAATAGTTATGAAATATCATTCTCTGTATGAGAACAATTGACCTGGAATCCCTGGCCATCTTCCGCGCCGTCGTGGAGGAGGGGGGTGTCGTGCGGGCGGCGGAAAAACTGCACCGCGTGCCGTCGAACGTCACCACGCGCATCCGGCAGCTTGAAGAGTTCCTGGGTGTCCGCCTCTTTCGCCGCGAGGGGCGAACGCTGGCCTTGTCGGCCGAAGGCCAAACGCTCCTCAACTACGCCGTGCGGCTGCTGCGTCTGGCGGATGAAGCGGTGAATGACTTGCGCACTGGCAAGCCCCAGGGCTTGTTTCGGCTCGGTTCGCTGGAAAGCACAGCAGGGAGTCGCCTGGCGCCCATCCTGTCGCGCTACCACGCCGAGCATCCGGGGGTGGTGGTGGAACTCGTCACCGGGACGACGGGCGCGCTCGTCCAGCGGGTCATGAACTTCGAGATCGACGCTGCGTTCGTGTCCGAACCCTTCACCGCCCCCGCGCTGGAGACGTTGCCCGTGTTCCGCGAGGAACTGGTCTTGATCACACCCAAGGAAGTGCTACAGGTGCGCACCGCCAAGGACCTGGGGCGCTCCACGATGATCGCCTTCGCCCATGGCTGCTCGTACCGCAAGCGCCTGGAGGACTGGCTTGGTAGCGGAAATGTGATGCCCGGGCGCACTCTGGAATTTGCCTCCTACCAGGGCATGATTGCCTGCGTGGCCGCCGGAACGGGGTTCGCCATCGTCCCTCAATCGGTGCTGCAGACCTTGCAGGCCACGGAGAAGGTGGGCCAGCACTCCCTGCCGGAGCGGGTGGCCAAGAACCGCACACATCTCGTCTGGCGCGGGCCGCCTTCCGTGGCACTGGAGCGACTGATCCATCTGCTGCAAGCGCAGGACATCCCCGACAGGGAGATGGAAGCCCTGCTGGAAGTCTGAGTCTTCAAAAAAGCAGCGGCGTCGTTGTCTACAGCCAAAGCACTTTCATTTTGATAGCTGCTGACGTTTGCTAAATGGGCGTAAAAGCCCATTTCTTATAAAAAACTGCGCATCAGAAATCCATCACCAGCGACACATGGACGCTGCGTCCTGGCTGGGTGTAGGCGTCATTGGTGGCGGATGAGGCCGCCAGGCCATAAACGTCGGGCCAGAGCCAGTACTTGCGGTTGGTCAGGTTGTGCACGGCGAAGTTCAGGCGCAGGTCCTTGCGCAGGCGCCACTGGGCCGAGATATCGAGCGTGGTGGCCGAGGGGATGGTGAACTGCGTGTTGGGCAGCTTGACCGAGGATGCGCTGTCGATGTCCTTGGCAGTCTTGGCGGCATGGTGGCGCATGTCCAAGCGCAGGCCCCAGGCGGCGGTGTCGTACTTCAGGCCCAGTGCGAGCTGGGCCGGATCGACCGAGTTGATGGGCATGCCGGTGGCGCGGTTCACGCCACGGGCCTTGCCGTATGAGAACGGGGTGGCCAGGCGCCCGCCCGCCACGCGGCCCCAGTCGTACTGGCCCTTGACCTCAAAGCCGTGGATGCGGGCGCGCTCGGTGTTGATGGTCTGGAAGATGCGCGGGTCGGCTGCCGTGCCCGTGCCGCGGATGAGCACGGTGTCCATGATGAGGTTGGAGTAGTTGCTGGTGAAAGCCGCCACGTCCAGGCTCAGGCGGTCCAGCCGGCCGCGCACGCCCACTTCAAAGCCCCGGCTTTTCTCGGGCTTCAGGGCGGGGTTGGGGATGATGATGACTTGCTCGGCCATGTTCTCGTAGTAGCCGTTGACCTGGCCGGCGTCGGGTGCGCGAAAACCGGCCGAATACTGGCCGAACACGCTCCACTGCGGCGTGGCCCGGTACAGCACACCGATCTTGGGCGATAGTGCAGAGCCCGAGAGCGACTGCCCCGGCTGCTTGGCGGGCGGGTAGAAGCCCGCCTGGCTGGTGACGTCGAGCGCGAAGTGGTCATAGCGCAGGCCCGGCGTCAGGCTCCAGTCGCCATGCACCGATTCGTCCTGCACGTAGAGCGCGCTAGTGGTCTCGCGCGTGTCGGGAAAACGCTTGAGCGGAAACACTTCGGGCGGCAGCGGGGCCAGGCCGGTGTAGAGGTTGGTGATGTCGCTGCGCACATGGTCCAGCCCGTAGGTGATCTTGTGCGACCAGCCGCCGCTGCGCAGTATCTTGTCGGCCTGCAGACCCGCCTGCCAGGTGCGCTCGGCGTAGGAGTTGTCGCGCACCCGCAGGGGCAGGGTGTTGCGCACGCTGGTGCCTACCTGGCGCGATTGCGCTTGCTGCACGGCAATCACCGTGCGCACATGGTCTGCCCAGTCCACACCCAGGCCGAAACGGGCATCCCAGGTGAGGCGGTTGCGCTCCATCGAGCGCGAGGAATATTCATCGACGATGGCCCCGGCGATCTGCGCCGGCGTGCCGCGCAGGGGCAGGGAGTTGCGACTCGACAGCAGGTCCACGTCCGACTTTTTCTGCACATGCTCCAGCGTGAACACGTGGCGCTGCGCGGCGTGGGGGCGCAGCACGATCTTGCCGAGCACGGCGTTGTCGCGGTCGTCCTGCGGGTTGGGGCGGGTGCGGTTGAGGTTGGGCTCGTCGTTGGTGCCCATGTTGTCCACCGCATGGGCGCCGCGCGTGGTGGCGGTCAGCATCCACTGCAGGCTGTCGCTGGCCTTGCCCGCCACGGTGCCCGCCAGCGTATGGCCGTTGTCGTCGCCGCTCCATCCCGCAGCAATGCGCCCGCCCAGGGTTTTGGGCGCGTCGCCCTCTTTGCTGACCAGGAAGTCGGCCGGCTCGTGCGTGATGAAGTTGACCAGCCCCGCCATGCCGTCGGAGCCGTACAGGGCTGACGCCGGGCCGCGCACGACTTCGATGCGCTTGAGCAGTTCGAGCGAGAGGTATTCGCGGTCAAAGGTGGTGGTGCGGAAGGCGTAGCTGCGCGGCATGCGCACGCCATCGGTCATCAGCAGCACCCGGTTGCCGCCCAGCCCCGGATGTTGATGCCCACGTTGCCATCGCGCCCGGCGCTGGCGGTGGTGCCGCCCACGGCAAAACGGGCCGGCGAGCGCTTCACAGAGGCATTGGGCAGATCCTGCAGGGCCTCGCGCAGGGTGCGGCTTTGCTGGCTGCCGAGAGTGCTGGCATCGATCACGTCGTAGGACAGGGGCAGTTCGTCGGCGGCTTGCTCATGGCGCGAGCCGCTTACGACCACTTCGCCTAGCGTGGCGGCCGTGCTCTGGGCGTGTGTGGCGCTGCCCAGGCAGGCCAGCAAGGCGAGCGCCGCCAGCGTGTGCAGGCGCGCGGCGGCGGGGCGGCGGGGGCAGGGGCGAAGTGGGTGGTCATGTCGTGGGGGCGGTGCGGGGGATTGCGCAGTGGACCGTGCCAGGGCTGCACCCATGCCCGCGAGGGGCATGGCGCCGCGCAGTGGCCGTGCTGGCGAGTTTCAGGGCTTGGCGCCGGACTTGCGGGCCTCTTGGCTGCGCACGCGTGCCTCGTCCAGGTTTTCCTGGGTCATCTTGGCATCTTCCGAGCCAGGTTCAAGCACGGTGAGCAGCTTTTCCCACTCGCGCACGGCGCCGTCGAAGTCGCTTTGCTGGTAGGCGGCCACGCCGGACATCATCAGCGCGCTGGGGTGCTCCGGATCGACCGCCAAGGCCTTGCGGATCAGCTCCACCGGACGCCCTTCCATGCGGTTCTGGGCCCGCAGCGCCAGCAGCTCGGCGTAGTCCACCAACAGGTCCGGGTTGCTGTCGAGCGCCACGCCGGCCTTGGCGTAGGCCTGCTCTGCCTCGTCGAGCCGTCCCATCACCTTGTACGATCGAGCCAGCATGGCCCAGCCTTTGGGGTTGTCGGGGTTGGCCTTGAGCTTGGCAGCCAGGGATTCGACCATCTGGATGACCTGCTGTTCGTTGGCGTTGCGGGCCGCAGCCGGGTTCAGCGCGGCGGGGTCACCCAGCCCGTAGTACATACCGGCCGCCACAGTAGGCAGCAGCAGCGCGATCAGGCCCGCCATGCGGCGGGTGCTCCAGAAAACCGAGGTGGCTGGCGCGGCAGCCGCCGGCGGGTCCTCGGTTGTGTCGTCGAGCAGGCGCAACTGCAGTTCGTCGCGCGTGGCTTCGTGGTCGGCCGGGCTGATGGTGCCATTGGCCAGGTCCCGGTCCAGGGCTTCGAGCTGGTCGCGGTAGATCGCGGCATTGAGCCGCTGGCTCGATACACCGTCGGTGGGGCCGGGCCGAAGCAGCGGCAGCACGATCCAGGCGATGGTCGCCAGCGACATGAGCGTGGCGAGGGCGATGAAAAGACTCATGAAAGCTTGTCCGGATCTTGCAGGAGGGATTGCGCCTTGGCGCGCTGCGCTTCGTCCAGCGCGGGTGGCGGGCCGCTGCGCTGGCTGCCGCGCACCATGCGCACCAGCACGAACACAGCGCCGACCAGCAGCACGAACGGGCCGAACCACAGCAGCCAGGTCACGGGGTTGACGGGGGGGCGGAAGCGCACGAAGTCGCCATAGCGGCTGACCATGAAATCCATGATCTCGGTGTCGCTCTTGCCGGCCTTGATGAGGCCGCGGATTTCGCGCTTGAGATCCATCGCGAGGTCGGCCCGCGAGCCTGCCAGCGACTCGTTCTGGCAGACCAGGCAGCGCAGTTCTTCGGAAATGGCGACCATGCGTTTTTCCACCGCCGGGTCCTCGGCGAGAGGGGCAGCCTCATTGGCGTAGGCAGGCAGCAGGCACTGCAGAGCGAGCAGGAAGGCGAGCCAGATTCTCATTTCTGCAGCTCCCGAGCCAGAGGCAGGATGGTCTTGATCAGCGCTTCCTCGGTGACAGGGCCGATCTGCTTGTGGCGAATCTTGCCTTCCTTGTCGATGAGGAAGGTTTCCGGCACCCCATACACGCCGAAATCAATGCCGATGCGGCCTTCCCGGTCGATCACGGAAAAATCGTAGGGGTCGCCATGGCGGGCCAACCACTTGATGCCGTTGGCGGGCTGGTCCTTATAGTTCAGGCCGACCAGAGGGATGTTCTTGTTCTTGGCGAAAGCCACCAGCACCGGGTGTTCATCCAGGCAGGCTGGGCACCAGGAAGCCCAGACGTTGAGCAACCATACCTTGCCGCGCATGTCCTGCGCGGCAAACTGCTTCTCGGGCGTGTGCAGCACCGGAGCGACGAACATGGGGGCGTCCTTGCCGATCAGCGGCGAGGGCACGACGCGCGGATCCCGTGTCAGGCCGATGGCCAGGAATACCAGCAGGACCAGGAACAGGCCCAGGGGGATCAGAGCCTTCTTCATGCCACCGCACCCTTGATGTCCAGCGCCGCGGCGGCCGTGGCACGCCGCTTGCGATAACGGCGGTCCAGTGCGGCCATGGTGCCGCCCAGGGCCATCAGCAGGCCGCCGCCCCAGATCCAGCTCACGAAGGGCTTGTGGTACACGCGCATGGCCCAGGCTGGGTTGTCTCCGCCTTCGAGCTGTTCGCCAAGGGACACATAGACGTCGCGGGTCAGCCCCGTGTCGATGGCGGCCTCGGTTATGGGCATGGTGGTGGAGAAATACGCACGCTTCTCGGGGTGCAGCAGACGCAACACCTTGCCGTCGCGGCTCAGCTCGACGTCACCCACATCGGCGCGGTAGTTCGGCCCCTTGGCTTCCCGGATGCCGGTGAGCTTGAAGGTATACCCCCCCACGGAAACAGTGTCGCCCACGCGCATGCGCACGTCCTTCTCGGTCTCGTAGCCCTTGACCATGGTGATGCCCACCACGCAGACGGCGATACCGACGTGGGCTATGTGCATGCCCCAGAACGACCAGGGGATGGACTTCCACCGGGCGGTGTCCTTGAGGTGCCGGACGATGTGCAGCACCGACGACAGCACGATCCACAGCGCCAGGCTCAGCCCCAGCGACGCCCCGGCAGACCAGGGGCCGGCCAGCAGCGGCAGGGTGCACCCCAGAATGACGGACACCACGGCCGTGGCGCCCAGCTTGCGCGCCAGTTCGGCAACGCCGTCGCTCTTCCAGCGGGCAAACGTGCCCACCACCATGAAGATCAGGACAGGCACCATGATCGGAACAAACACGGCGTTGAAGTAGGGCGGGCCCACCGACAGCTTGCCCAGGTTGAGTGCGTCGACGATCAGCGGGTACAAAGTGCCGAGCAGTACCGTGGCCGCCGCTGTTGTCAGCAACACGTTGTTGACCAGCAGGAAGGTCTCGCGCGACACGAGGGCGAAAGCGCCGCCCGAACGCACCTTGCCGGCGCGCAGAGCGAACAGCGTGAGCGATCCGCCCACGATGACGGACAGGAAGATCAGAATGAACACGCCCCGGCGCGGGTCGGTGGCGAAGGCATGCACCGAGGTGAGCACGCCCGAGCGCACGAGGAAGGTGCCAAGCAGGCTCAACGAAAATGCGGTGATGGCCAGCACGATGGTCCAGTGACGGAAAAGGCCACGCTTTTCCGTCACAGCCAGCGAGTGGATCAGCGCCGCGCTCACCAGCCAGGGCAGGAAGGAGGCGTTTTCCACCGGGTCCCAGAACCACCAGCCGCCCCAGCCCAGTTCGTAATAGGCCCACCACGACCCCAGCGCGTTACCCAGCGTCAGGAACACCCAGGCCGCCGTGGCCCAGGGGCGCGACCATCGGGCCCAGGCGGCATCCAGGCGACCGCTCAGCAGCGCTGCAATGGCAAAGGCAAACGGCACCGCCAGGCCCACATAGCCCATGTAGAGCATGGGGGGATGGAAGACCAGGCCCGGGTCCTGCAGCAGGGGGTTCAGGTCGCGCCCATCCGCGGGTGCATCGATCAGGCGCAGGAACGGGTTGGACGTCAGCAGCATGAAGAGCAGAAAGCCCACTGCCACCAGGCCCAGGACGCCCAGCACCCTTGCCACCATGGCGTCTGGCAGTTGGCGCGAAAAGATCGACACCACCAGCATCCACGAGACCAGCATGAAATGCCAGAGCAGCAAGGAGCCTTCGTGCCCACCCCAGACACCCGCGATGCGGTACATCGCAGGCAGGGAGGTGTTCGAATTCTGGACGACGTACACCACCGAGAAATCATTGGAGTAGAAGGCGTAGGTCAGGCTGCCGAAAGCGATGGCCGTCAGCACCCAGAGTGCCTGGGTGCCCGGCCGTACCAGAGCCATCCAGTCTTGCCGGCCGGTCTGGCCTCCGGCAACGCCCAGCAGGCCCAGCAACAGTGCCACGGGCAGGGTCAGAATCAGCGCGAAATGGCCTAGTTCAGGAATCATGGTTATTTGAGCGTTTCGATGGTCTTCTGCGCCTGGTCGACCGCATGCTGCGCCTCGGGGGGCATGTAATTTTCGTCGTGCTTGGCAAGCACCTCGGTGGCGGTGAACAACCCGTTGTCGGCCAGCTTGCCTTGCGCCACGACGCCTTTGCCTTCGCGGAAGAGGTCCGGCAGGATGCCGGTGTAGGTCACCTTCATTTCCTGGGCCGTGTCGGTGACGATGAAGCTGACGGTGAGGTCCTTGCGTTCGACGGAGCCTTCCTTGACCATGCCGCCGACCCGGAAGGTGCGGTTCTTGGGCGCTTCGCCCGAGGCCACCTGGCTGGGGCTGAAGAAAAACACGAGATTGCTCTCAAAGGCATTGAGTACCAGAAAGGCCGCGAGTGACAGGGCTGCCAGCCCGCCCGCAATGATGGCTGCGCGTTTGTGACGTGGTTTCATGATCAGTTGGATTTGGACTCAAGTTCGCTGCGAAGGTTCCGCAGAATGTGCCTGCGCTGGCTGCGAATCAGCAGGGACTCCACCAGCATGACCAGGGCGGTGGCGCCAAAGCTACCCCATACATACAGGGCGTAGCCACCCATGGCAAAAAATTCGGAAGCACTATTCCACTGCATTTTTGACCCACTCCGTATGACGTTCCCGCTCAAGAATGATGTTGCGCACCCGCGCCAGCGCTGCGGCGATCGCATACATCCAGAAGGCGACCACCATGATCAGCATGCCCCACAGCATGGGCGCGGCCATGGAGGGCGATCGCGTCATGGAGACCGACGCTCCCTGGTGCAGGGTGTTCCACCAGGAGACCGAGAAATAAATGATGGGCACATTGACCACCCCTACCAGCGCCAGCACGGCGCAGGCCTTGTCGGCACGGCGCGGGTCGTCAATGCTGGACTGCAAGGCCAGAAACCCCAGGTACAGGAAGAGCAGGATCAGCGTGGAAGTGAGGCGGGCATCCCAGACCCACCAGGTGCCCCACATCGGCTTGCCCCAGAGTGCGCCCGTCAACAAGGAGAGAAACGCAAACAGGGCCCCGGTGGGCGCGAGGGCGGCGGCCATCATGCCCG
Source organism: Alicycliphilus denitrificans (assembly GCF_044792555.1). Taxonomy (GTDB): domain Bacteria; phylum Pseudomonadota; class Gammaproteobacteria; order Burkholderiales; family Burkholderiaceae_C; genus Alicycliphilus; species Alicycliphilus denitrificans_A. The sequence goes on along the minus strand of NZ_CP126239.1, from coordinate 1,902 downwards.
ACAGGCGTGTGTTGAACGCCAGGCCGAAGCCTGCCCATGCGGCCATCACCAGATAGATGAACATGGAGATCTGGGATGCCGGAACGTGCACAAAGATGATGCGGTAGCCCTGTCCCTGCTGCGCATCGACGGGGGCCACGAAAAAGCCAATCCACAGCCCCACGGCCATCAGGACGGTTGCGAGGGCTGCAAACCAGGGCCACAGTTTCCCCGCCAGAAAATAGAAGTTCTGAGGGGCTGCGTATTTGAACCAGTGGATGCTGTTTGTTTTCATTCCAGGGAAATTTTCAAGGCAGCCGTTGTGGCAAAGGGTGCAAAAAACAGGGAAAGAACCAGCAGTGCCGCCAGCAGGGACAGATGTCCGCTGACACCCAGGCCGGAGGCGTAGGCTTCCACGGCGCCGGCACCGAAAATCAGGACGGGAATATAAAGCGGCAGTATCAGCAGCGAGAGCAGAACCCCTGCACCACGCACACCCAGGGTCAGGGCAGCGCCGATGCTGCCCACCAGGCTCAGTGTGGGGGTGCCCAGCAGCAGGGTCAGCATCAGAAGGCCCAGCGACGGGCCATCGAGCCCGAACTGCAGGCCCAGAACCGGGGCCATCAAGACGAGCGGCAGCCCCGACAGCAGAAAGTGGGACAGTGCCTTGGCCGCCACCAGCAGGGTCAGTGGCGTGGACGACAAAGCCATTTGCTCCAGGGAGCCATCGGCGTAATCACTGGCAAACATTCGCTGAAGAGATAGCATGGCAGCTAGCAGGGCACTCACCCACAACACACCTGGTGCCATGCGCAACAACAGCGCTGACTCAGGCCCAACCCCCAGTGGGAAAAGGCTGGCAATCACCACGAAAAACATCAGCGGCGTCAGGACCTCGCCCTTCTGGCGCAGTGCCAGCGAGATTTCACGCCGCAGGATGGCAAGCATGACGGTTCCCAGGCCGATGGGCTTGACTTGTGTCAATTTCATGCGCGCAGCTCCAGGATTTGTGCAGGAATCGCGCCGATCTCCACCGGCTGATGGCTGGTGAGTACCGTCACCCCGCTTTCAGCCAGATGCTGTGCAATCAGTTCGGTCAGCATGCCGATGCCGGCCTCGTCCATGGCCACGAAGGGTTCATCCAGAACCCACAGCGTTGCCGGGCTCAGCGCCAGGCGGGCCAGGGCGACACGCCGTTTCTGGCCCTGTGAGAGGTGGCGAACAATGTGTTCTTGCCGTCCACCGACGCCGAAACGGGCCAGAATGGCCGGAATCTGCCCGGCGTTCGGTACAAACCCACCCAGCGCAGCCGTGAACGCCAGGTTTTCATGGACCGTCATTGACTCCTGCAGGGCATTGAGGTGTCCCAGATAGCACAGGTCGCGCTGGAAGGCCGTGCGCTGCGAGCGAATGGGCGTTCCGTTCCAGAGAATATCGCCGGATTCGACCGGGGCCAGACCACAGAGCATGCGCAGCAGACTGGTCTTGCCGATGCCGTTGGCACCCACCACGTGAAGCCAGTGCCCTGATTGCACGGTGCAATCGATGCCTTGGAACAGTTGGCGCCCGCCTTTGCTGCAACCCAGGGAGTCAAAGCGTAGTGTCGATTCTGGTTTCAATTCGTGGCTTTCCGGACACAAGCTTGCATCTTAAGTGAGTGTAGCGCACGATTCATGCGCCCCCGGGTGGGGATCGGGCAATGGTTGGATTGTGCGTACATTTTCTAACCCTTTGATGTATTTAGGATGCTCATTTAACATAGATCAAGTTCCCAAGGGAAATCCTGCAAAACCTCCCCCTTGTTTGGTAGGAGTCAGCAGGCAATGGCAACCTGAGGGTCGGCAGGGATTCATGTAAAACCCAGCAGAAACGACCCTAAGTCTATGATTCCATTGGGATTATGGTGGCATCGAAGTTCAAGGG
>NZ_CP126238.1:3967500-4168367 GCF_044792555.1 Alicycliphilus denitrificans | reverse complement strand
GAGACGAACTGCTCGGCATGGATGTAGAGAACTTTGGCTTCGGGTCGGTCCGCGAGCAGCTTGTTGCCGACCGCGTGCATCAAATGGGTCTTGCCCAGGCCCACCCCGCCGTAGATGAACAGCGGGTTGTACAGGTGGCCGGGCGCGCCCGCCACATGCATCGCGGCCGAGCGCGCCATGCGGTTCGCCGTGCCCTCGACCAGGGTCTCGAAGGTGAGCGCCGGGTTCAGCCGGGTACGGAAGGCGCCGGCGGGCGCCTCCTCGATGGCGAGGGTGGCCGGCGCGTTGTTCGCAGGCGCTTCCGTGTTCGATGATGCGGGCCGAACGTAAGTCCTGACAACGGATTCACGCTGAGCGAGCGCTAACTCCAAGGTGACCGGCTGGCCATACAGGGCCTCCAGCAGGGCAGAGATGCGGCCCGCGTACTGGGCGCGAATCCAGTCGAGCTTGAAACGGTTGGCCACCAAAAGGGTGACCTTGGAGAAGTCCGGTGCCACCTGGGCCACCAGGGGCTTGATCCAGGTGTTGAATTGCTGTTCGGGCAGGTCTTGGGCCAGCTGCTCGGCGCAGGCCTGCCACAGGCCTTGGCCGGCGCTGGCGCCGTCGATATCGTGGTGGTGGGGGGGCGGTCCCTCGTGCATTGCGGTACTTGTAGTTGTGGATAGAGGAACGGTGAAAGGGCGAGGATTCTAGCTTGTCAAAGAGTTATCCACAATTTGCAGCGGGCCGGGTCATGGGATTATTTCAACCCCAGGCATTGTCAGAGTACGCGCAGCCTGCAATAATCGCCGGTTTCCCTGAAGGAGCTTTCAGGGTGATCAAGCCCGGGCGGCCGTTTTCCTGCGCTAATGCAGGGGGCAGGCAGGCCCGGCGGGCGTGGCCGATCGAAGCGGCGCCTGTAACTGAACCTTCAAGGATTGAACATGAAACGTACCTACCAGCCTTCCAAGACCCGCCGCGCCCGCACCCATGGTTTCCTCGTGCGCATGAAGACACGTGGCGGCCGCGCCGTCATCAACGCTCGCCGCGCCAAGGGTCGCAAGCGCCTGGCCGTCTAAGGCCGGCTTGCCAGGCTTTCGGCCGCTTCCTGGTCTGCACCGCCGGACTTCGGCGGGGACGCTGCCCCCATGCACCGGCTGAAAACCCGCCCCCAGTTCCAGGCCGCCTTGGCGGGCGGTACGGCCGCCCGTACGGCGCACTTTGCGTTGCACCGACTCAGGTTGGCTGCCGTTGACACGCTTTCCACAGGGTCCGACTCCTCGCCACGGGCGAGGCAGGCGCAGGCCCTGTTTGGCGTTGATCAAGGGCTGCCCGGTGTCTGGCTGGGCGCCATGGTGCCCAAGCGCTGGGCGCGCCGCGCCGTCACGCGCAATGCCATCAAGCGGCAGATCTATGCCGTGGCCGCCGGTTTCGAGGCGCGCATGCCGCAGGCCGCCCATGTGGTGCGCCTGCGTGCGGCCTTTGATCGCAAGCATTTCGTGAGCGCCACGTCGGACGCGCTGAAGGACGCGGTGCGCGCCGAACTGCAGCAGCTGTTTGCCACTGCCGAGCGCCAGGCTGCGCAGCCGGGAGCCGGCCCATGATGCGCGCGCTGCTCATGGCCCTGGTGCGGGGCTACCGGCTGCTGCTCAGCCCCTGGCTGGGATCGGCCTGCCGTTTCGAGCCCACCTGCTCGCTGTACTCCCTGCAGGCGCTGGAAAAGCATGGTGCCGCGGCGGGCAGCTATCTCACCGTGCGGCGCCTGGCACGTTGCCACCCCTGGTGCGATGGAGGGCATGATCCCGTGCCGCAGGAATTGCCGCGCGGCATGCGCCTGTTCTCGCGGCTCACGCCTTCCGACACTCCATCCTCCTCACCTACCAAGACTTCATGAACGACATCCGCCGCACCATCCTGTGGGTGATCTTTGGCTTTTCCATGGTTTTGCTGTGGGACAAGTGGCAGATCCACAACGGCAACAAGGCCACCTTCTTCCCCGCTCCGCAGGCCCAAAGCGCCGGTGCGCCGGCAACGCCCGCGTCTGCAGCAGGTGCGGCCAGCGTTCCGGTGGCCAGCCAGGCCGCACCCGCGGCGGCCGCGCAGCCCCCGCTGGGCGGCACGGCGCAGCCCGCGGCTGCCGCACGCGAGCGCATCACCGTAAGCACTGACGTGCTGCGTCTGGTGTTTGACACCGAGGGCGGGTCCCTGGTGCAGGGCGAGCTGCTGCAGTACCCGGAGATGGAGGACAAGTCCAAGCCCTTCCTGCTGCTCGACGAGAGCGCCAGCCGCGTCTATGTGGCGCAGACGGGCCTGATCGGCGGCGCCTATCCCACGCACAAGACGCCCATGACCCTGGCGCCCGGCGCGCGCGCGTTGAAGGACGGCCAGAACGAGTTGAGCCTGCGTTTCGAGTCGCCCGACCTGGGGGGGGTGAAGCTGGTCAAGACCTGGACGCTCAAGCGCGGCGCCTATGACCTGGCCGTGCGCCACGAGGTTGTGAACACCGGCACGGCGCCGGTGTCGCCCCAGCTGTACCTGCAGCTGGTGCGCGATGGCAACAAGCCGGCGGGCGAATCCTCGTTCTACTCCACCTTCACCGGGCCGGCCCTGTATACCGAGGCGAAAAAATACCACAAGGTGGAGTTCAAGGACATTGAAAACGGCAAGGCCGATATCGACAAGTCCTCCAACAACGGCTACGTGGCCATGGTGCAGCATTACTTTGCCACCGCCTGGCTGCTGGCCGACGGCGTGGTGCGCGACCTGTTCGTGCGCAAGGTGGACACCAATCTGTACGCCGTGGGCATGATCACGCAAATCGGCGAGATCGCCCCGGGCCAGTCCAAGTCCCTGGATGCACGCCTGTTCGCCGGCCCGCAGATCGAGACCCAGCTGGAAAAACTCGCGCCCGGCCTGGAACTGGTGAAGGACTACGGCTGGCTCACCATCCTGTCCAAGCCCCTGTACTGGCTGCTCGACCAGCTGCACAAGGTGATCGCCAACTGGGGCTGGTCCATCGTGGCGCTGGTGCTGCTGCTGAAGATCGCGTTCTACTGGCTCAACGCCAAGGCCTACGCCAGCATGGCCAAGATGAAGGCCATCAACCCGCGCATTCAGGAAATGCGCGAGCGCCTGAAGGACAAGCCGCAGCAGATGCAGCAGGAGATGATGCGCATCTACCGCGAGGAAAAGGTCAACCCCATGGGCGGCTGCCTGCCCATCATGATCCAGATCCCGGTGTTCATCGCGCTGTACTGGGTGCTGCTGTCCAGCGTGGAGATGCGCAACGCGCCGTGGATCGGCTGGATCCATGACCTGTCCTCGCCCGATCCGCTCTTCATTCTGCCGCTGCTGATGACCCTGTCCTCGCTGTTGCAGACCGCGCTGAACCCCGCGCCGCCGGATCCGATGCAGGCCAAGATGATGTGGCTCATGCCGCTGATGTTCAGCGTGATGTTCTTCTTCTTCCCGGCCGGCCTGGTGCTGTACTGGCTCACGAACAACATCCTGTCCATTGCCCAGCAGTGGATCATCAACACGCGCATGGGTGTGCCGCCGCAGTTCAACCTGCCCAAGTTCCGCTGATCTGCCCCGCTGCAGAAATGACAACGGCCGCTCAGCGGCCGTTGTCATTTTCGGTACGATGCGGGTCACTACATCCGGTAGTAGATCAACACACAAGGAGTCAGACGGATGATTCAGCGAACGACCTTCAAACTGGGCATGGTTGCGGCAGCAATGTGTCTTGCCGTGGGATCCGTGCATGCGGCCAACCTGCGCTGGGCGGGTGCCAATGACATCCTCACGATCGACCCCCACGCCCAGAACCACCAGACCACGCACGCCTTCCTGCAGCAGATCTACGAAAGCCTGGTGCGCTACGACGCCAAGTACCAGATCGAGCCGGCGCTGGCCACCAAGTGGACGCAGATCTCGCCCACCCAGGTGCGCTTCGAACTGCGCAAGGGCGTCAAATTCCACGACGGCGCGCCGTTCACGGCCGACGACGTGGTGTTCTCGCTCACGCGTGCGATGACGCCGCCGTCCAACATGATGTCCGCTGTGCAAAGCGTCAAGGAGGTCAAGAAGGTGGACGAGCACACCGTGGACCTGATCCTCAAGGGCCCCAATCCCATCCTGCTGCGCGAGCTGACCGAGGCGCGCATCATGAACAAGGCCTGGGCCGAGAAGCACAACTCCACGAAGTCGCAGGACTACGCGGGCAAGGAAGAAAGCTACGCCTCGCGCAACGCCAACGGCACCGGCCCGTTCTCCCTGGTGAGCTGGCAGCCCGACCAGAAGCTGACGCTCAAGAAAAACGCCGGCTGGTGGGACAAGCCCAAGGGCAATATCGACGAGGTGGTGTTCACCCCCATCAAGTCGGCCGCCACACGCACGGCGGCGCTGGTGTCGGGCCAGGTGGACTTCGTCGTCGATCCGCCGCCCCAGGATCAGGCACGCATGAAGGCCGACGCCAACCTGAAGCTCATCGAGGGCGCCGAGAACCGCACCATCTATCTGGGCCTGGACCAGTTCCGCGACGAGCTGCCCGGCGCCGGCACGCCGGGCAAGAACCCGCTCAAGGATAAGCGCGTGCGCCAGGCGCTGTACCAGGCCATAGACTCCGCCGGCCTGCACAGCCGCACCATGCGCAATCTGTCCGTGCCGGCCGGCGCGATGGTGGCGCCCATGGTGCATGGCTGGAGCAAGCAGCTCGACGAGCGCGCCGCCAAGTACGACATCGAGGCCGCCAAGAAGCTGCTGGCCGATGCGGGCTATCCCAACGGCTTCGCACTCAAGCTCGATTGCCCCAATGACCGCTATGTCAACGACGAGGCCATCTGCCAGGCCGTCACCGCGATGTGGACGCGCATCGGCGTGAAGACCACGCTGCAGACCGCGCCCATGGCGCAGTTTGTCACGCGCGTGCTGAACAACGACGTGAGCGCCTACCTGTTCGGCTGGGGCGTGGCCACGTTCGATGCGCTGTACACGCTCGATTCGCTGATGTCCACCAAGGAGGGCAAGACCGCTGCCGGCGTGTACAACGGCGGTCGTTTCAGCGACCCCAAGCTCGACGCCATGATCCAGCAGATCAAGGTCGAGATGGACCTGCCCAAGCGCGACGCCCTGCTGAACGACGCGCTCAAGCTGACCAAGGACGAGTACTACTACCTGCCGCTGCACCACCAGATCCGGCCCTGGGCCATGCGCAAGAACGTGGACACGGTGCACCGCGCGGACGATCGCCCGATGCCGATCTGGACGACGATCAAGTAAAAAAGAGAGCTGTTTGCGCCTGTTGAATAAGGGTTTCTGGCTGTTTTTGCTTGAAACTGTTTGATTGGCTGGCGCAAATAGCTTCTTTTTTGCTAGCAAAATAGCCGCCCATGCTCGCCCGCCACCAGGACCCCATCGCCGCCATCGCCACCGCCCCCGGGCGCGGGGCCGTGGGCATCGTGCGCGTCTCGGGCCGGGGCCTGGCCGCCTTCGTGCAGGGCCTGCTCGGGCGCGCGCTGCAGCCGCGCCAGGCGCATTACCTGCCCTTTCCCGACGCCGCGGGCCGGCCCATAGACCAGGGCCTGGCGCTGTTCTTTCCCGCGCCGCACAGCTACACCGGCGAGGACGTGCTGGAGCTGCAGGCCCATGGCGGCCCCGTGGTGCTGCAGCTGCTGCTGGCGCGCTGCCTGGAGGCGGCGCAAGGCCTGCTGCCGCGCCTGCGCCTGGCCGAGCCGGGCGAGTTCACCGAGCGCGCCTTCCTGAACGACAAGATTGACCTGGCCCAGGCCGAGGCTATCGCCGACCTGATCGACGCCAGCACCGAGGCCGCGGCGCGCAGCGCCGGCAGGTCCCTGTCGGGCGAGTTTTCCAAGGAAATCCATGGCCTGCGCGACGCGCTCGTGCACCTGCGCATGCTGGTCGAGGCCACGCTCGATTTTCCTGAGGAGGAAATCGACTTCCTGCGCAAGGCAGACGCGCGTGGGCAGCTCTCGAATTTGCAGCAAACCCTGGGCGCCGTGATGCAGCGCGCCGGCCAGGGCGCGCTGCTGCGCGAGGGCATCAAAGTGGTGATCGCGGGCCAGCCGAATGCGGGCAAGAGCTCGCTGCTGAATGCGCTGGCCGGCGCGGAGCTGGCCATCGTCACGCCGATCGCCGGCACCACGCGCGACAAGGTGCAGCAGACCATACAGATTGAGGGCGTGCCGCTGCACATCATCGACACGGCGGGCCTGCGCGAGAGCCAGGACGAGGTCGAGCGCATCGGCATCGCGCGCGCCTGGGAGGAGATCGCGGCCGCCGACGCCGTGCTGTTCCTGCACGATCTGACGCGCCTGGATGCTCCTGAGTACATAGCTGCCGACGCTGCCATAGCAAGCGATTTAGCCCAAAAACTACCTGAAAACGTGCCGGTGATCGATGTTTGGAACAAGACCGATGCCAGCACGCAGCAGCCCCCCCAGGCCATCGCCGGCCATGGCGCCGTGCATTTGTCGGCGCGCACGGGGGCGGGGCTGGACGCGCTGCGCCGGCAGCTGCTGCAGCTCGCGGGCTGGCAGTCGGCCGCCGAGGGCGTGTACATCGCCCGCGCGCGCCACCTGGAGGCCCTGCGCGCCGTGGACGCGCACCTCATGGAGGCCGCGGCGCAGCTGCAGAGCGATGGACCGGCCCTCGATCTGCTGGCCGAGGAGCTGCGCCTGGCGCAGAACGCCCTGAACACCATCACCGGCGAATTTGGCGCGGACGACCTGCTGGGCGTGATCTTCTCCAGCTTCTGCATCGGGAAATGAAGTAGCAGCATGAAGCTACATCTGTAAACGACCGTAATGCCGGCTTGTGCGGACGGTTGGCCCAGGCTACGTTTACGGTCGATGCACACCGCCGCCACTCCTTCTTCCAGGCCCGACCTGACGGGGCTGATACAAGCCATCCACCAGGCCGCGGCAGAAGACGGCATGAACAATGTGCTCAGCCCGGAGCAATGGGATCTGCTGGCGCCCTATCTGCGGCCCATGGACCTGCCGGCAGGCCAGGTGCTGTTTGCCCAGGGGACGATGGACCGCAGCCTGTACCTGATCGAAAGCGGCAGCCTGAGCGTGCACTATGAGGATGAGAAGCAGCGGCTGCGCCTGGCCATCGTCGGTCCGGGCTCGGTGGTGGGCGAGGGGGCGTTTTTCTCGCACCGCCCACGCAGCGCCACGGTGCAGGCCGGCGCTGCCAGCAGGCTGTGGGCCCTGACGGCGATGCGCTTTGCCGAGCTGGCCAACCGCCAGCCGGCCGTGGCGCTGCAGCTGGCCATGGCCGCCGGCGCGGTACAGGCCAAGCGCCTGAGCAACCGCCGCCGCCGCGTGGCATCCACCTGACAGCCCAGCACCCCTGGGCTACAACGGGCAAGCCGCTGGAGGGGGCCGGATTGCCGCATGCACAGTACACTTGCTGACGTTTTTAGCACTTCTTCGCGAAGGCGTGGCATGTCCTTCTTCAGCTGGTTCACTCGCAAATCCAAGCCCCAGGCGCAGCGTGCCGCCGCTGGCGCGCCGGGGCCGTTGAATGGCCATGGCAAGCCCTTACAGTCGCCCCAGGCCGCGCCGCCACAGGACCCGCTGCGCCGCAGCGAACGCACGGAACGCCGTGAATTGCTGTACACCGCGGTGCGTGATGCCATGGTGCGTGCCGGCGTGTTGTCCGCAGGCTACAAATTCAAGGTGCTGGCACTGGACCAGCGCGGCGCCCAGTTCCTGGTGATGATGGACCTGGCACCGGAATATGCCGGCGATATGCTGCGCCTGACGGAGATCGAGACCTTGATCGCCCAGTCCGCCAAGACGCGCTTCGATATCGTGGTGCCGGCGATTTACTGGCGCAGCAATCCTCAGATCGTTGTCGGGACCTCGGTGCGCCTGGCCACCGCGACGTCACCGGCACGGTCGCGCGTGCCGGAATTCACGGCCCCGGCTGCGTGCGCCACGCCCATGATCCCGGCGACGCCGCCGCGCCAGGCCGCGCCGGCCCCGCGCCCGGCGCCTCTGGTGCCCCCGGCCGTGGCGGCGGAGCGAGGTGCTGGACAGCGTTTTGACCCCATCGAGGCCGACGAGGTTGCGGCCTTCAAGCAGGCCCTGGCGAGTGCCGCCGCGCGCGCGCCCGCGGCGCCGGGCGTGGCCACGCGCAGCGGCCCGCTGCTGCCGCCCAGCCCCGTGCCCACGGGGTTCGAGGATACGGTGCTGCCCGAGCAGGAAAGACGCAGCGCCGGCGGCACCGACCTGAGCAGCACGCAGTACGGCGATCTGCGCTGAGAGTCTGAGAGCGTGGGCGGCGTCAATGGCCGCCGAAGTCCACCAGGGTGAAAAGCTGCAGCCCGCTCGCGCGCAGCCTGGCCGAGCCACCGAGTTCGGGCAGATCCACGATGGCCGCGCCCTCCATGACGGTGGCGCCGAGCTTTTCCAGCAGCTTCTTGCCCGCCATCATGGTGCCGCCGGTGGCGATCAGGTCGTCGACCAGCAGCACGCGGTCGCCGGGCTTGACGGCGTCGGCATGCAGTTCCACGGTGGCGCTGCCGTATTCGAGCTCGTAGGTTTCCTCGACCGTGGTGAAGGGCAGCTTGCCCTTCTTGCGGATCGGTACAAAGCCCACGTTGAGCTCATAGGCCACCACCGAGCCAAGGATGAAGCCACGCGCGTCCAGTCCCGCCACCACGTCGGGGCGCAGGGCGGGGTCCATGTAGCGGTGCACGAAGGCGTCGATCATGACGCGAAACACCTTGGGGTTCTGCAGCAGGGGCGTGATGTCGCGGAACTGCACGCCCGGGACCGGCCAGTCGGGCACGGTGCGGATGTGCTGGCGCAGGTAGTCGGTGATGCTGAGGCTGGGCATGGGCGGTGGGGGTTCGTGGGGAGGGATGGCGGCGCCAGGGCGGACAGTGTAATCAGCCGCGCAGCAATTTTTCTTCCGCCAGGCTCAGGGCCGTGGGGTGGCCGGACAGCACCAGGGTGTCGCCCTCGGCCAGCGTTGCGGCGTCGTCGGGCGCGGACATGCGGCCGTCGGCGCGGCGCACGTTGATCAGGTGCGCGCCTATGGCGTGCAGCGGGATGTGCGCCAATTGCGCGCCCACAGCGGCAGCCCCCGGCGGCAGGGTGATGGAGTACAGGCGCTCCTGGTCGCGCTCGGATGCCGTATCGTCGTCGGCGCCGTGAAAGTAGCCGCGCAGCAGGCCGTAGCGCGCCTCGCGCTGGTCCTGCACCAGGCGCAGCACGCGGCGCATGGGCACGCCCACCAGGGCCAGGGCGTGGCCGGCCAGCATCAGCGAGCCCTCGATGGCCTCGGGCACGACCTCGGTGGCGCCGGCGGCCTGCAGCTTTTCCAGGTAGGTGTCGTCCTGCGTGCGCACCACCACGGGGACCTGCGGGGCATGGGCGCGGGCGTTGGCCAGCACCTTCAGTGCCGCCCGCGTGTCCAGGTAGGTGACGGCCACCGCCGCGGCGCGGCCCAGGCCCGCGGCCTTGAGCGCCTGCAGGCGCGTGGCATCGCCAAACACCACCGAATCGCCCGCCGCGGCGGCCTGGCGCACGCGGTCGGGGTCCAGGTCCAGCGCCATGTAGGGGATGCCCTCGCGCTCGAGCATGCGCGCCAGGTTCTGGCCGCAGCGACCATAGCCGCAGATCAGCACATGGCCGCTGGTGTTGATGGCCTGGCGCGCGATGCTGGTCACCTGCAGCGACTGCTGCAGCCAGTCGCTGGCCACCAGCTTCATGACGATGCGGTTGCTGTACTGGATCAGGAAGGGCGTGGCCAGCATGGACAGCACCATGGCCGCCAGCACCGGGTTCATGAGCGTGGGCTGCAGCAGTTCGTGCACCTGCATCAGCGACAGCAGCACGAAGCCGAATTCGCCCGCCTGCGCCACGTACAGCGCCGTGCGCAGCGACACGCCGGTGGTGCTCCCCAGGCCGCGAGCCAGGGCGACGATGATGGCGCTCTTGATGAGCAGCGGCGCGGCCAACAGGATCAGTACCAGGGCCCAGCGCTCCAGCAGCACATGCCAGTCCAGCATCATGCCCACGGTGATGAAGAACAGACCCAGCAGCACGTCGTGGAAGGGGCGGATGTCGGTGCCCACCTGGTGGCGGTATTCGGTCTCGGACACCAGCACGCCGGCGATGAAGGCCCCCAGGGCCAGCGACAGCCCGGCCAGCTCGGTGAGCCAGGCCAGGCCCAGTGTGACCAGCAGCAGGTTCAGCATGAACAGCTCGTCGCTCTTGCGCCGCGCCACCAGGGTGAGCCACCAGCGCATCACCCGCTGCCCGCCCACCAGTAGCACGCCCACCAGCACGCTGGCCTTGAGCAGCGCCAGGCCCAGGGCCACCAGCAGCTGGTCGGGCGAGGAGCCCAGCGCCGGGATCAGCACCAGCAGCGGCACCACGGCCAGGTCCTGGAACAGCAGGATGCCCAGCACGCGCCGGCCGTGCTCGCTCTCCAGCTCGCCGTGCTCGGCCATGAGCTTGACGACGATGGCCGTGCTGCTCATGGCCAGCGTGCCGGAGAGCGCCAGCGCCGTCTGCCAGCCCATGTCCCAGACGCCGCCCAGGCGCGCCAGCAGCAGCAGGCAGGCCGTGAACACCAGCATCGACAGCAGCACCTGCAGCAGCCCCAGGCCGAACACATGGCGGCGCATGGCGCGCAGCTTGGGCAGGTTGAACTCCAGCCCGATGGTGAACATCAGGAACACCACGCCGAATTCGCCCAGATGGCGCACGCCTTCGGAGTTCTGCGTCAGCGCCAGCGCATGCGGGCCGATGAGGATGCCGGCCGCCAGATAGCCCATCATGGGCGGCAACCGCAGGCTGCGGCAGGCCACCACGCCCAGCACGGCGGCCAGCAGATACAGCAGCGTCAGGGCGAGCGAGGACATGCACCATCCTAGCCGAGCCATGGGTGGGCTCGCCGATAGAATTCGTCCATGCCTACCGCCCCCGTTGCCCGCCCGCCCTTCAATGCCGAACAGGTCCTGCGCCTGGGCCGCGAAACCTTCCACATCGAGGCGGCCGCCCTGCAAGGCATGGGTGTGCGCCTGGATGGCGTCTTCGTACAGGCGGTGCAGCTGCTGCTGGCCACGCCGGGGCGCGTGGTCGTGATGGGCATGGGCAAGAGCGGTCATGTGGGGCGCAAGATCGCCGCCACGCTGGCCTCCACCGGCACGCCATCCTTCTTCGTGCACCCGGGCGAGGCCAGCCATGGCGACCTGGGCATGGTGGCCGCAGGCGACCTGGTGCTGGCCATCTCCAACAGCGGCGAGAGCAGCGAGATCACCGTGCTGCTGCCCATGCTCAAGCGCCAGGGCGTGCCGCTCATCGCCCTCACGGGCGGCCTGCAGTCCACGCTGGCGCAGCATGCCGACCTGGTGCTCGACTGCAGCGTGGAGCGCGAGGCCTGCCCGCTGAACTTGGCGCCCACCACCAGCACCACCGTGCAGCTGGCCATGGGCGACGCGCTGGCCGTGGCGCTGCTGGATGCACGGGGCTTTCGCCCCGAGGACTTCGCGCGCTCGCACCCCGGCGGCGCGCTGGGGCGCAGGCTGCTGACCCATGTGCGCGACGTCATGCGCAGCGGTGACGAGGTGCCGCGCGTGCCGCCGCAGGCCGACTTCGGCGCGCTGATGCGCGAAATGAGCGCCAAGGGTGTGGGCGCGTCGGCCGTGGTCGACGAGGCCGGCCGTCCGGTCGGCATCTTCACCGACGGCGACCTGCGCCGGCGCATCGAGGCAGGCGCGCAGCTGCGCGGCACCTGCGCCCGGGATGTCATGCATGCCCACCCGCGCACGATTGCGGCCGAGGCCCTGGCGGCCGATGCCGCGCAACTCATGGAACGCCACTCCATCACCAGCGTGCTGGTCACCGACGCCCAGGGCCTGCTGGTGGGCGTGGTGCATATCGGCGACCTGATGCGCGCCAAGGTGATCTGATGGCCGCGCGCACCGCCTTGCCTGCGCTGCAGCCCGCGCTGCAATTCGACCCCGCACTGCTGCTGCGCGCGCAGGAGGTGCGCGTGGCCTTCTTCGACGTGGACGGCGTCCTGACCGACGGCGGTCTGTATTTCTCGGAACAGGGCGAGACGCTGAAACGCTTCAACACCCTGGACGGCCATGGCCTCAAGCTGCTGCAGCAGGCCGGCATCACGCCGGCGGTGATCACCGGGCGCGACTCGCCCGCGCTGCGCCTGCGCCTCACGGCCCTGGGCGTGGTGCATGCGCGCTTTGGCACCGAGGACAAGCGCCCGGCGGCCGAGGCCATCCTGGCCGAGCTGGGCCTGGGCTGGGCCCAGGCCGCCGCCATGGGCGACGACTGGCCGGACCTGGCCGTCATGCGCCGCGCGGCCTTTGCCTGCGCGCCGGCGCAGGCCCATGCCGAGGTGCAGGCCATCGCCCACCATGTCACGGCAGCCGCGGGTGGCGCGGGCGCGGCGCGCGAGCTGTGCGACCTGCTGCTCATCGCCAGCTGCCGCTATGCCGGCCTGCTGGCCATGCACGCCACATGAGCACACCCCTGCGCCGGACCTGGGAGCACCTGTCCCTGTACCTGCCCGTGCTGCTCATGGGACTGTTGGCGCTGGGCACCTGGTGGCTGGTGCGCAATGCGCCGCAGCCGCCGCCGCTGGTGGTCGCGCGTCCCATGAGCCACGAGCCCGACTACTACATGCGCGACTTCGCCGTCAAAAGCTTCGACGCCTCGGGCAGCCTGCAAAACGACATCCGCGGCACGCTGGCACGCCACTATGCAGACACCGACACCCTGGAAATCGACCAGATGCGCATGCGCTCGGTGCATGCCGACGGACGCGTGACCACGGCCAGCGCCAACCGCGCACTCTCCAATGGCGATGGCAGCGAGGTGCAGTTGTTTGGCAACGCCATCGTCACGCGCGAAGCCGTGGCGCGTGCCGGGCGCACAGCGCTGCCGCGCCTGGAATTGCGCGGCGAGTTTCTCCATGCCTGGGTGAATGAGGAGCGCGTGCGCTCCAACCAGCCGGTCACGCTCAAGCGCGGCGCCGACACCTTCACCGCGGACAGCCTGGACTACAACAACCTGGACCAGATCCTGGACCTGCGCGGGCGCGTGCGCGGCATGCTGATGCCTGCGCCGGCGCAGGCACAACGCCGCAAATAGCCGTGCCTGAGCGCCCCCTGGTCTTCATCACCGGCGCCTCCAGCGGCATAGGCCGGGCCCTGGCCGGACAGTACCAGCGCGCCGGCTGGCGGCTGGCCCTGGTGGCGCGCCGTGAACTTGAGATCAAATCATGGGTTGACGCTCTTGGGATAAGCGCTGACAGCTATGAAATTTATGGCGCAGACGTCACCCGGCCCGACAGCATCATTGCCGCAGGCCAGGCCTGCCTGGAACGCCAGGGGCTGCCCGACGTGGTCATTGCCAACGCCGGCATCAGCATAGGCGTGGACACGGCCGAGCGTGCCGACCTCGACACCATGGCGCGCGTCTTTGCCACCAACAACCTGGGGCTGGCGGCCACCTTCCACCCCTTCGTCGCGGCCATGGTGCGCCGCGGCAGCGGGCGCCTGGTGGGCATAGGCAGCGTGGCCGGCATACGCGGCCTGCCGGGGCATGGCGCCTATTGCGCCAGCAAGGCGGCCGTGATCAGCTACTGCGAGAGCCTGCGTGGCGAGCTGCGCGAGAGCGGTGTGCGCGTGGTGACGCTCTGCCCGGGCTATGTGGACACGCCACTGACGCGGCAAAACCGCTATGCCATGCCCTTTCTGCTGCCTCCCGAGGTGTTTGCCGCACGCGCCTTCAAGGCCATAGAGGCGGGGGCGAGCTATCGCGTGATCCCGTGGCAGATGGGCATCGTCGCCAAGCTGCTGCGCCTGCTGCCCAATGCCTGGTTTGACCGCCTGCTGCAGGGCCGCCCGCGCAAGCATCGGCAGGGTCGGCACTCATCCTGAAAAAGCAAAAGGCCCCCGAAGGATAATGCCAGTCAGTTAAGAGCTTGCTGGCATTTTCTTTGTGGGGAACTTGCTGCGAGATCGCTTGACCTCACGCGGGAAGCTTCGCCCGCTACGGCGTGCAGGAAGTACGAAGTAGCGTGCCTGTTCAAGCAGCAGTTGCAGGTGTCTCGGCAATGCTCCCGCGCGAGCCAGATGCACGGTGTTGAGTGCGCCAATGATGGCATGCTTGGCTGTGTGGAAGCTGATGCGTACCGGCTCAACCTTCACATGCTGGGCCATCAAGCGCATCCAGCGCCTGAGCAAGGTATGCGCAATCAATACGCCCCAGACCTCCTGTTTGACCAACTCCGGCTGCTTGCTGCGCAGCACGCCTGCGCCCTGTTGCAGCGACTGCTTGATCTCACGAAAGCCAAGTTCAATCTCCCAGCGCTGGCAATACATCTGTGCCAGTTGCGATGCGCCAAAGCGTTCGGAGTCGAGCATCGAGGTGATGAAGCGCCTGCTCTTGCCTTGCACCTCGGTCTGGATCAGGCGCGCTTGCCAGTGGCTTGGCAGTTCGGGGCAAAGTTTCCTGGCACGCTGCGAGATGGGCATGCGGATCAACCAGTCACCCGCGCCCAGACATTGCACGACTTCATGGCGCAAGTTGTCTCTGGCCGCATGAGCCAGTGGCGTTGCTCGCCTGCGCCCTGCCAGTCGAGCAGGAATGCCGCAGAGAAGTACGCCCGGTCAAACAAAGTGATGGAGTGATCCAGGCCACGCAGCCCAGCAGCAAGCGTCAGCTCCCCTTGGGTGTAGTCACCCAGTTGTGCATCGAGTAGTTCGTGGCTATCGGTGTCCAGCAGGCACACAGCCCGCACCATGGGCCAGGGCTGGGGACCGTACTGCGTCTGACCACTTCCCAGCACTTGGCGGTTGTCTGCGCTGTTGGGCGCAGACCAGACAACGCCATCGACGGCCAGCACGCGCAAGCGCTCTTCGTGCACGGGATGCGATCTGCCCCAGGCCTGCGTGAGCAGCGCAAACAAGTGCTCCAAGGGTTGCGAGCCCAGCCGCTGGCGAACCTGCACGCTGCTGCTGGGAGCTGGTAACTCTTGCCCCTCAAGGGTCAAGGCCATCTCCTGCACCACCTGCCACATGGGCATGTGGCGAAACAAGGCCAGTCCAATGACCAGCCAGATGGCGTGATCTGCAGGCAGCTTGCGCCGACGTATGGATGCCTTGCCGCTGGCATGCAGTGCTTGCTCGATCCACAGTGGATCAATCAGCGCGCCCAACTCAGTCATCGCGTGAGCGGGCAACCCTGCCCAGCTCTCATCCAAGGAGTTTTGCAGTACGGAAGTCAAACGAAAAAGGGAGCATGACGAACATGCTCCCTTTTTACCCGCCTGTGGCGATCTGCTGTCTTAACTGACTGGCATTACCCCGAAGGAGCCTCTGAGCATGTGTGCGGAGGTGTCTCGCACCTCCCCGAGCGTCAATAGCCGCTGTTGCGGTCGCCGCCGTAGCCACCACCACCGTAGCCGCCACGACCACCCCCACCGCCGCCGCCCCCGCCGCGTGGGCCGGGGCCATAGGGGCTGCGGAAACCGCCTTCGCCGCGGCCACCGCCACCTGCGCCGCGACCACCGCCGTAGCCACCACCACCGCCGCCGCCACCGCCGCCGCCACCAAAGCCACCACCGCCGCTGCGCGGGGGCCGGGGCTCCATGGGGCGCGCCTCGTTCACGACGATGCTGCGTCCGCCCAGGGGTTGGCCGTGCATGCCGTTGATGGCCGCCTGGGCCTCGGCATCACTGCCCATTTCCACGAAGCCAAAGCCTTTGGAGCGACCGGTGTCGCGCTCCATCATGACCTTGGCGCTAGTCACCACGCCGAACTGGCCGAATGCCTGTTCGAGATCCTGGTCGCGCACCGAGTACGGCAGATTGCCAACGTACAGCTTGTTGCCCATCAAGGGACTCCTGAAAAACAATGAATTGAGCGACGGAGTCCCGAACCCGCAGCCAGTTGATCACAAAGACGCCCTATGCGCGAAAACTGACGGATCACCGCAACATCGATGAGGGTCGCCCCTCATCAGCGAGGATTATGTTGCAAAACTCTTGCACAAATACAAGGGGGTTTGTGCGCCCATGCGGCGCATTTGCCAAAAAAAAGGGGCCTTGCGGCCCCTTGTCTGATCGAGATCAGTAGCTGGAACGGCCACCGCCGTAGCCGCCGCCACCACCACCGTAGCCGCCGCCGCTGCGGCCACCGCCGTAGCCGCCGCCGCCACCACCGTAGCCGCCGCCACCGCTACGCGGGGGGCGGGGTTCCATGGGACGGGCCTCGTTGACCACCAGGTCGCGGCCGCCGAAGTTCTGGCCGTGGGCGCCCTGGATGGCGGCTTGTGCCTCGGCATCGCTGCCCATTTCGACAAAGCCAAAACCCTTGGAGCGGCCGGTGTCGCGCTCCATCATGACCTTGGCGCTCTGCACCGAGCCGTATTGGCTGAAGGTCTGCTCCAGATCCTGGTCGCGGAAGGTATAGGGCAGGTTGCCCACATAAAGTTTGTTGCCCATGATCGGACTCCTAAAAAAAACATGAAACGCGATGGAGCCCGACGCAATCAACAAACCTGTGACGACTTCAAAGACGCGAAACTGACCAGACACCGCAAACTGCATTTCTGCAACACAGAAAAGCGTGGTCATTATCAAGTATCTCCATGGAAGAAAACGGGTGGCTGTGCTAAGCAACAACACTTTCAAGGGTAATTACGGGTATTTCTGCTGCCAGGGGCGCCAAACGGCGGACGGATACAATCCCGTCCGTCCATGGGGAGTAGCCTGCCTGCACGCGTCAGCGACATGACAGGAGGCATGCATCAACAGACTTGGCGCCTGTCGGCGCCATGGTGCATGAGGTCCGCCGCAATGGCGGACGGGGCGAGACCATTGACCGCGCACCGATCCATCAGGCCGGAGTCGGGGTGTGGTCAATGCTGTCCGAACCTTTCCGGCCGGAAATCCTTTGCAACCGTTCCCGCCATGGAAGCCTTTTTCATCTCCACCTCCATCGTTGCCCTCGCCGAGATGGGCGACAAGACCCAGCTGCTGTCGCTGGTGCTGGCCGCGCGCTTTCGCAAGCCCTGGCCCATCGTGCTGGGCATTTTCGTGGCCACCCTGGCGAATCATGCGCTGGCGGGCGCCGTGGGCTCCTGGGTCACCACGGTGCTGGGCCCGCAGGTGCTGCGCTGGGTGCTGGGGCTGTCCTTCATCGCCATGGCGGTGTGGATGCTGATCCCCGACAAGCTGGACGAGGAGGGCGAGTCCCGGGGGATGCGCCTGGGCGTGTTCGGCACCACGCTGGTGGCCTTCTTCCTGGCCGAGATGGGCGACAAGACGCAGGTTGCCACCGTGATGCTGGCCGCGCAGTACCACGCCTACCTGTGGGTGGTGGCCGGCACCACGCTGGGCATGATGCTGGCCAACGCGCCCGTGGTCTGGTTCGGCGACCGCCTGGTGAAGAAGGTGCCGATCCGCATGGTGCACCTGGTATCGGCGCTGATTTTCCTGGTGCTGGGGCTGTTGGCGCTGTTGCTGCCGCAGACAACGCCTTTGGCATAATGGCTGGGAGACGCGCCGATTTGCACCGCTTGCGGGCGCTTTACAAATCCTGCTAAAGACGTGACCGATCGACCCGCCCGCATTCCCGCAGGCACCAGACCCGGCCTCGTTTCTAGCGACGCCGGGTTTTTTCATGTCGTTCATCGCCACACCGCAGTCCATGCATTTCGCCGAGGCCCTGCCCTTGCAGTCGGGCGCCTCGATCCGCGACTACACCCTGGCCTACGAGACCTACGGCCGGCTCAATGCCGACAGGAGCAATGCCGTGCTCGTGTGCCATGCGCTCAATGCCTCGCACCATGTGGCGGGGGTCTACGAGGGTCAGGCCAGGAGCGAGGGCTGGTGGGACAACATGATCGGGCCGGGCAGGAGCGTCGATACCAACCGCTTCTTCGTCATCGGCGTCAACAACCTGGGCTCGTGCTTCGGCTCCACGGGTCCCATGCATCAGCACCCGGACACGGGCGAGGTCTACGGCGCGGACTTTCCCGTGGTCACGGTGGAGGACTGGGTCAATGCCCAGGCGCGGCTGCTCGACCGCCTCGGCATCACCCAGCTGGCCGCGGTCATGGGCGGCAGCCTGGGCGGCATGCAGGCCTTGAGCTGGACGCTGCAATACCCCGAGCGCATGCGCCACGCCGTGGTGGTGGCCAGCGCCCCTAACCTGACGGCCGAGAACATTGCCTTCAATGAGGTGGCGCGCCGGGCCATCGTCACCGACCCGGACTTCCACGGCGGGAACTTCTACCGCCACGGTGTGATCCCGCAGCGCGGCCTGCGCATCGCGCGCATGATCGGCCACATCACCTACCTCTCGGACGACGTGATGAACGAGAAGTTCGGGCGCCAGCTGCGCGAGGGCATGGACCTCAAGTACAGCACCCAGGACATCGAGTTCCAGATCGAGAGCTATCTGCGCTACCAGGGCGACAAGTTCAGCGAGTATTTCGACGCCAACACCTACCTGCTGATCACGCGCGCGCTCGACTACTTCGACCCCGCGATGCGCCATGGCGGCAGCCTGGCCCAGGCGCTGGCCGTGGCACGCGCCAAATTCCTGCTGGTGAGCTTCACGACCGACTGGCGTTTCTCGCCCCAGCGCAGCCGCGAGATCGTGCATGCGCTGCTGGAAAACCGCCGCGACGTGAGCTACGCGGAGATCGATGCGCCCCACGGGCATGACGCGTTTTTGCTCGATGATGCCCGCTACATGGGCGTAATGCGCTCTTATTTCGATAGTATTTTCAAGGATATCCCCAAGGAGCTTCCATGAGCGATCACGCCACCATGCAAGCCATTGCGCGCCTGGTGCCCGAGGGCGCGCGCGTGCTCGACCTAGGGTGTGGCGACGGCGCCCTGCTGGACCTGCTGCAGCGCGAACGCGGCTGCAGCGGCTACGGCATCGAGATTGCCGACGACAACGTGCTGGCCTGCGTGCGCCGCGGCGTGAACGTGATCCAGCTGAACCTGGACGAGGGCCTGGCCATGTTCGGCGACAACAGCTTCGACGTGGTGTTGCAGATCGACACCCTGCAGCATCTGCGCAACGCCGAGGTCATGCTGCGCGAGACCGCGCGCGTGGGTAAAAGCGGCATCGTCGCCTTTCCCAACTTCGCCCACTGGCCCAACCGCCTGTCGGTGCTGCGCGGGCGCATGCCGGTCACGCGGCGCCTGCCCTACCAGTGGTATGACACGCCGAATATCCGCGTCGGCACCTACAAGGACTTCGAGGTGCTGGCCTACAAGAACAAGTTGCGCATCCTGGACGCCTTCGGCCTGCAGAGCGGGCGCGTGGTGCGCTGGCTGCCGAACGCGCGCGCCGGTACGGCGGTGTTTCACTTTGAACATGATTGAATCCGGCTTGTTCAAAAAATATAGCTGCGCTCCCATGCCCCACGACAGGTTTCGCCTGAAAGGACTGGAAATCGGCAGCTTGTGGCGCTGCGGCTATCCTTGAAGGCTTTCAAACTCCGTGGCGCCCGACCGGCGCGCTCCTTGCTCCATGCTGCCGCCTCTTGACGTATTCACCATGCTGGTCATGACGGCGATGGTGTCGTTTTCCATGGCCGGTGCCATGGCCGTGGTGCGGCTGCAGGAGCGCGAGGGCATGGGCCTGTGGGCGCTGGCGCTGATGTTGCACGGCATCTGCTACGTGCTGTATGCGCTGCGCGGTCATGTGGCCGACTGGGCCAGCGTGGTGCTGGCCAATACCTTCCTGTCCGGGACCTTCGCCCTCTGCCTGGGGGCCGTCGAACAGTTCCACAGCAGACCCATGCCTTGGTGGCGCATGGCCGTGCCGGTGGCGGCCGTGGCGCTGCTGTTCGCTTGGCATATCGACGACTATCCTGCCCGTATGGTGGTTGCCGGCACCATGCTGCCGCTGCAATTGGCGCTGGTGCTGGGGGCGCTGTGGCGCCAACGAACGGCCGAGCCGCTGCGCGGGGCGCTGCTGCTGGGCGGCTGCATCGCCGTTGAACTGCTGCTGCTGGCCGGACGCGGCTGGCTGGCGCTGGCTGGGCGACTGGGGAGCACCGGCCTGCTGCATGTCAGCCCCATGCAGGCGGCCGTCTTCATGCTGGCCTTCATCAGCATCACCCTGGCCTCGCTGGGCTTCATCCTGATGGCCAGGGACAGGGCCGATGCACAAAACCGCCATTACGCAGCGCACGACGCGCTCACCGGCGTGGCCAACCGCCGCACCCTGCTCCAGGTCCTGGAGCGCGACGTGGCGCGGGCCGTGCGCACCCGCGAGTCCTATGCCCTGCTGATGCTGGACATAGACCATTTCAAGCGCATCAACGACACCCACGGCCATCTGGCCGGCGACCGGGTGCTGCGCCATGTGGCCCAGGTGCTGCAGGCTCGCCTGCGTGCCCAGGACCTGGTGGGGCGCTACGGCGGCGAGGAGTTCCTGATCCTGTTGCCCGGCACCACGCTGGACGGCGCCGCCGAGCTGGCGCAGTCGCTGCGCCAGGCGCTGGCCCAGAACCCCTGCCGCCACCAGGGCTGCGTCATCGAGGTGACTGCCAGCATAGGTGCGTTCGGCGGGCGGCTGGAGCCGGGCGACGGCTGGGACATGCTGATCCACTGCGCCGACCAGGCACTGTACGCCGCCAAGGCCGCCGGGCGTGACCGTGTGCAGTGCCAGGAGTTGCTGCGCGAGCCCGGACAGACCATTCACGCGGCCCTGGTTTGAGCGTATCCTGCGCACCCCATGTCCGTCGCCGAGATTTGCCATGAATGCGCCCCTGCCCGCTGCCGCACTTGACCCCGTCCTGGCCCTGGAGCGTGTCTCGCGCACCTGGGACGAGAGCATCCTGCGCGAGCTGACCGACTACATCCGCATCCCCGCCAAGTCGCCCGGCTTTGCCCCCGACTGGGAGCAGCAGGGCCATCTGGAGACGGTGCTGCGCAACGCCGCCCAGTGGGTCGAGGCGCAGCAGGTCGCGGGCCTGCAGCTGGAGATCGTGCGCCTGCCCGGCCGCACGCCGGTGCTGTTCTTCGAGGTGGCGGCCACGCAGGCGCAGGCCACGCAGACGGTGCTGATGTACGGCCACCTGGACAAGCAGCCCGAGTTCGAGGGCTGGCGCGCCGACCTGGGCCCGTGGACGCCGAAGTACGAGGACGGCAGGCTCTACGGCCGCGGCGGCGCCGATGACGGCTACGCGGTGTATGCCAGCATCGCCGCCGTGCAGGAACTGAAGCGCCAAGGCGCGGCGCACCCGCGCATCGTCGGCCTGATAGAGACCTGCGAGGAAAGCGGCTCCGCCGACCTGCTGCCCTACATCGAGCAGCTCCGCACGCGCCTGGGCGACGTGGCCCTGGTCATCTGCCTCGATTCGGGCGCCGGCAACTACGACCAGCTGTGGCTCACCACCAGCCTGCGCGGCATGGCCAGCGGCACGCTCAAGGTGGAGATATTGACCGAGGGCGTGCACTCGGGCGATTCGTCGGGCCTGGTGCCCTCGTCGTTTCGCATCATGCGCCAGGTGCTTGACCGGCTGGAGGACAGCGCCACCGGGCGCCTGCTGCCGGCGCGCTTTCATTGCGAGGTGCCCCCCGAGCGTCTGGCGCAGGCGCGCGCCACCGCCGCCATCCTGGGCGAGGAGGTTTACCGGCGCTTTCCCTGGGCGCACCACGACTGCGGCGGCAGCACGGTGTTCGCCCTGCCCACCACCACCGACCCGGTGCAGGCCCTCATCAAGCGCACCTGGGAGCCCACGCTGTCCGTCACCGGCGCCGAGGGCTTCCCGGCCCTGAAGGACGCGGGCAACGTGCTGCGCCCCTACACCGCCTTCAAGCTCAGCCTGCGCCTGCCGCCGCTGGTGGACGCCGCCGCCAGCGCCCAGGAACTCAAGGCCCTGCTGGAGGACAACGCGCCCTACCAGGCCAAGGTCACGTTCGCGCCCGACCACGCCGCCAGCGGCTGGAACGCCCCGGCCATCAGCCCGTGGTTCGAGCAGGCCCTGAACGCCGCCAGCCAGGCGTATTTCGGCGCCCCCTGCGGTTACATCGGCCAGGGCGGCACTATCCCGCTGATGAACATGCTGAGCCAGGGCTTCCCCCAGGCGCAGATGATGGTCTGCGGCGTGCTCGGCCCCAAGAGCAATGCCCATGGGCCCAATGAATTCCTGCACGTGCCCTATGCCAAGAAGCTCACCGCGACCGTGGCCCAGGTGATCGCCTGCATACCGGCGGCTTAGCGCTGCACCGCGCCGCACGCGCAAGCGCTGGGGGTTGAGTCAAATCGGCCTTGAACGCAGATAAGACAAGCGTCAGCAGCTCACTTTTTGAGAGTAATACGCCCTCACGCTGCGCACAGCACGCGGTTGCGCCCCTGGTGCTTGGCCTGGTACAGCGCGGTGTCGGCGCGGTGCAGCAGGGCTTCACTGCCTTCGTGCGGCGCCAGCTGCGCCAGGCCTGTCGACACCGTCAGGTGCAGCGCTGTGCCGTCCGGCAGCACCACCGGCGTGGCGGCCACCGTGGCGCGCACGCGCTCCATCAGCCGCATGCCATCCGCGGCCTGGGTATTGCTCATGAGCAGCAGGAATTCCTCGCCCCCCCAGCGCGCCAGGATGTCGCTGCTGCGCACGCAGGCGCGCACCATCCGGGCAAAAGCCTGCAGCGCCACGTCGCCGGCCGCGTGACCATGCGTGTCGTTGATGGTCTTGAAATGGTCCAGATCCAGCAGCGCCAGCAATAGCGGCTGCGGGTTGCGTTGCACGCGCAGTTGTTCCAGTCGCAGCATCTCCAGCATGTAGCGCCGGTTGGGCAGGCCGGTGAGCTCGTCGCGCGTGGCCAGCTCGCGGATCTGCGCGAGCGCCTCGGCCAGCTCACGCTTTTGATGGTGCAGCCGGGTACGCGTGTTGTGCACGCGCACGGTGAGAAAGGTGCTGCTGATCAGCACCACCGTCGTCATGAGCAGATAGGCCACCGCCAGCGCGGGCGGCTGGCTGCCCGGCACCAGCCAGGATGGCTGTCCCCACTGCACCGCGGCGCCGGCCGCACCGAAGGCCAGCAGGCCGAAGAGCGCCACGCCCACCATCTGCCGCGGCGTGAGCCCGAAGATGCCGAACATCATGATCACCGCCAGGATGGGCGGCGCAATGCCGCGTGCCGGGCCGGCGATCACATAGGCCACGGCGGTGCAGGCGATCGCATACACGGTCTGGAACAGGGTGAGCGCGGGGTCGGCGAAGCGCCGGCTGTAGCCGCTGCGGATCAGCAGGAGCACCGCCGCGATGCCCGCGCAGCACGCCAGCGTCCACCAATGCACGGGCACGGGATCGGCCAGGCCCGCCGCCGCCACCAGCTGCATCGCGACGATGTAGCACAGCATCAGCAACGCAGCCAGCCCCGCCATGGCCAGGCGGGTGCGCTGGCGGGGGTCGGTGGTGATCAGCCGATCCAGCAGGTCATGGTGCTGGTGCCGGCGAACCGGGGCCTCCTGGTTCACGCAAGCTCCTTGTCTCGGGTGCGGGAGCCACCTCCCGCGCGTTCGCGTCCCGGACTGTAGGGGGTGCGTGCGAGCGGGAAAATAGGTAGTTACAAGTAGTTACTGGCAGGTCATCCGGACTGCCGGCCAGGGCCTTCAGGCGCCCGGGGGCTGGATCACGGCGCACCCCGGCCGCTGCCGGGCGCAGCGCCGGTGCGCTATAGCCAGAACTCCTGTTCGGCCTTGTGCTCCTGGGCCTGCAACGCAGTGCACAGCGCGCGCAGCGTGGTCGGCAGGTCGGAGCGGGCTTGCAGGCGCTGCAGCCAGGCGTGGTCGTGTTCGGTCAGCGGGAGGCGCGGAGCCGCACCCCAGTCATCCGGCTGCATACGGTGAGGCTGCCAAGGCAGGCCAACCGCTTGCCACAGCGCGCCTGCGGCCAGGGCGATGGTCACGCCCGCGGGGTCGGGGTCACAGCTCACATCGGCGGGTGCTGGCGCATGCTGTAGCAGCCATTGCATGGCCTGGCGCCAGCTCTGCGGGGGCTGGCCGGGCAGCCAGACCACGCAGGTGCCCGGTGCCGCCGCCAGCGCCTGGCGCTCGAAGCTGGCGCGGTTCTCGATCAGCCAATAGCGCTGGGGCGCCCGCACCTGCGTCGGGGTGTCGAACAGGCGGGTCGGCAGGCCGCACAGGCCGGCGGCGGCTACGTCGATGCGTCCCTGGGGCGTGTGCAGGCAGAGCGTGCCGCCCAGCCACAGCAGGGGCGCAAAGCGGGCAATGCCCAGCGCCTCCAGGGGCACGTGGGCCGCAAGCCATTTCCATTCGGTCTCGGTGATGGCCTTGGTGCTACCGCGCGCGTGCTGGGCGAAGTCCTGGCGCAGGCCGAACCGCTGCTCGGCTTGCCAGCCAGCCAGCGCCCGCAGCAGCTCCAGGCGTGCCTGGCGCAGGGCTTCGCTCTGGCGGCTGTCCAGGCAGTGGCGCACGGCGCTCTCCAGCCAGGGCTCCTGCTCGCCCAGGGCCTGCAATTGGGCGGCCAGCTGCTGGCGAGCGCTCTCGCGGGTAGCGGCGCTGCGCAGCCCCACGGCCTCCTGCAGTGTGGCCACATCGCTCCAGGCCACGCGTTCCACGCGCCACTGCGAGTGGACGAAGCGCTCCTTGGTATGCAATGCGCCGGCGTGCAGCAACTGCTCCAGCAGCTCCTCGGCCAGCTCCAGCCGCTGGGTGCCAGCAATGTCCAGCAGCGACTGCCATTGGCGTTCGGCAGCGTCGGCGCGCAGCCAGTCGCACAGCAGCGCTTGCTGGGCCGGGCGCAACGTGGGCAGGCTCGTCCATGGCGCGCCGTGGCGCGTGCGGCGTCCGCGCCCGGTGGGCTGCGCGCGCAGGGCCGTCATGCGCTGATGGGTTTCAGCTCGGGTGCGCCGCGCCGCTTGGCCACCGCGATGGGCGGGGCCCAGCGGTTGCCGGCGGGCTTCTTGCTGGTCACCAGGGTGATCTCGGCCGGCTCGAACACCTCCAGGTTGTGCGTGATCGGCGTGGTGAGCACGTACTGCGCGCGCGTGCTGCGCAGGAAATGCCCCACCAGCTGGATGTTGCGCACGTCCAGGTGGGCGAAGGGCTCGTCGATGAAGACGAAGCCGCCCGAGCCGCTTTCCTCGTCTTTCAGCAGGCCCACCAGCAGGATCAGCGACTTGATGACCTGCTGGCCGCCCGAGGCCTCGCCATCGTTCAGCCCGATGCTGCCCTTGCCGTCGAAGGCGAAATGCACCTTCAGGCCCGCCTGGGCGAGCACGGTGTCGTCGTTTTCCAGCAGCGGCAGCTCGGCCGCCACTTCCACCCCGGCCAGCTGGCCCAGTTCCTGGATGTTCTTGCGGTAGCGGCGCACGGTGCTGCGCAGCACCTCGATGTAGCTCTCGCGCGCATTCAGCACGGCGGTGGCGGCCTGGGCATTCTTCACCTGGTGGTCCGAGAGGCTTGCCGCCTGCTCGCGCACGGTCACGTCCATGCGGCGGTGGCGCTCCTCCACGGTGGCGTCCTGCTCCCAGCTGCCCTGTTCCAGCTCCTGCTCCACGGCATGCAGGCGCAGCCTGGCCTGGGTGTCGTTCACGTATTCATCGACCAGCGCGCCCATGGCGGCGGGCGTGATCCAGCGCGCGGGGAACTGCGCGCGCTGCAGCTGGCTGCGCGCCACGGCCCCCTGCTGCTGGCGGCGGCGCGCGCTCCAGTCCTGCGCGGCGCGCTCGCTGTCGCCGCGCGCGCGCTGCAGCTGCGCCTCCAGGCGCTTGTGCTCGTCGTTGAAGGCGCGATGGCGGTCGTGCGCGCGCGTGGCCTCCTGCTCCAGGCGCTGCCACAGCTGGGCGGCGGCCACGCGCGCCTGCCTGGCGGCGGGCAACTGCGCGCGCGCCTGGGCGAACTCGTCGCTGCGGCGCGCCAGCTCCTCGGCGGCGCTGTGCCCTTCCAGGGCGCGCCGGGTGTCGGTGATCTGGCGCTTGAGGGCCATCAGCTCGTCCAACACGGGTGCCAGCTGCGCGTCGATGCGCGCCAGCTCGCGCTCGGCCGCGCCGCGGCGCGCCTGCACGGCGCTGGTGCCGAACTGGTGCTCATGCGCGTCCACCCACATGGAGCGGGCGCCGCGCCCGTCGTGCATGTAGGCCTGGGGCGTGATCCAGCTGCCGCCCAGCTTCTTGCCCTCGCGCGGGTCGGCCACGCAGCGCAGGTTCTGCAGCTGCTGCACCAGCCAGCGCGGCACGGGGGCGGTGAAGCGCACATGCTCCAGCAGCGTGCCGCTCTCGCCCTTCAGGGCCACCGAGCCCGGCTCGACGATGTAGTGGCGGTAGCGTTCGCGCTCGCCCAGTTCCCAGGCCTCGGTGAGGTCGCTGGCCTTGTCCAGCAACGCCACCCAGCGGTGGCCGCGCAGCACGCCCTCGATGGCGGCGCGCCAGCGTTCTTCCTGCACCTCCACCACCTCGGCGACGAAGCGGTGGCCTATGCCCTGGGTGGCGAGTGCCTTGCGAAAGCGCGCCACCTCGGGCGGCAGCGGCGGCAGGTTCTGGCCCTCCAGTGCGGCGAGCTCGGCGGCGGCCAGCTTGCGCCGCTGGGTGAGGGTGCCGCGCTCGTCCTGCAGGGCCGATTCCTGGGCCTGCAGCGCCGACAGATGGGCCTGCAGCTCGTCGGCGTTGCTGCCCTTGTCCACCAGGGCCAGCAGTTCCTGCTCGCGCTTAGTCCATTGCTCCAGCGGCGCCTCGTGGCGCGTGGCCTCGTCGAGCTGGGCGCGCGCCTGGTCGCGCTCCACGCGCAGCTGCTCGGCCTGCTGCTGGGCGCGCGTACCTTCATCGAGCAGGTGCAGCAGGCGCTTGTTCTGCACCGCCTGCTCGGCCAGGGCGGCGCGGTGCTGGGCCTTGTGGCGGCGCAGCTCGCGCGACTGTTTGGCGAGCGATTCGCGCTCGCCCCACCAGCCGAGCACGGGCAGCACCTCGGTGGCCAGGCGCTCGCGCTCGGCCAGGCGCAGCTGCCAGGTCTTGTAGCTGCTCACGCGGTTGTGCAGCTCGGCCAGCTGGGCGCGGCTATGCTGAAGCTCGCGCTCGGCCTGCGCCATCTCGCGCGCCAGCTGCTGCTGGTGCTCGCGCGCCTGGTCGTAGGCGTCCAGCACCTGCTGGTCGCCGAACACGTCGAACACCAGGCGCAGCAGCTCGCGCGGGCTGAATTCGCAGAGGCGATCGGTCTGGCCCTGCTCCAGCGAGAGCACGCGCGCGATCGCCGGCGACAGGCCGGCGGCGGACAGCACGCGGCCCCAGGCCTCCACGCCCATGAAGCCCAGGTCCTTCTCGGGCGCATCGCGCAGCTGCTCTATGGAGACGTCGCCGTCCAGCAGGCAGTAGCGGCGCTGCCAGTCGCCGCCGTTCTTGTCGATGCGGCAGGCCAGCGTGACCTGGTCGCCATACAGCAGCCGGCGCGCAAACGGCCGGCTGGAGCTTTGCCGCCCCGTGGGCCGGTTGTCCACCACGGCGCGCAGCCAGGCGGTCTGCGCGCCGGCATGGCGCGCATAGGTGCGGTAGTCGCGCGGTGCCGAGCAGCGCAGGCCCAGCAGGGTGCGCATGGCATCCAGCAGCGTGGTCTTGCCCGAGCCGTTGGGCCCGGCGATGGTGATGATGGAGGCGTCCAGCGGCAGGCAGATGCGCTGGCAATAGTCCCAGTGAACGAGCTCCAGGGTTTGCAGGTGGAACAAGGCGTCAGTCCTCTTGCACCAGGGGTGCTTCCGTATTCATAGCTGTTTGCGCTTGTGTGGTGGGCGTTAGAGGCTGATTTTGCTCAATATTCGGCGTGGCGCGCTCGCGCGCCAGCACGTCGGCCAGTGCCCCGTCCAGGATGCGCGGCGCGAGCACGTCGTAGTCCAGCAGCACGTCCAGCAGCGGCCCCTCGGCGATCTCGTCCTGGCGGCGCAGGATGAAGCCGTGGCGCTCCAGTAGTTTCAGGTTCGCGTCCAGGCGCAGCTTCTTGCCCAGCTGCGCGCCGTAGTCCTCCAGCAGCGCCTTGTACGACAGCACGGGGCTGACGCTGGTGGCCTGGGGCAGGGGCTTGGCACCGGGGAAGAAATCGCTCTGGCCGGCGTCGGCCTCCTGCACGCGGCTGGTCTGGCGCTCGCGCTTCGGCAGCACGATCAGGGCCCACAGCACGATGAGCAGGGCCTGTGCGTCGCGCGGCAGCTCCAGGTTGTTGTTGGCGTTGATGCCGGCCTCGCCCAGCACGCTGTTCTGGGCGGCGGGGAGCAGGGCCACGCTGACATGGTCGGCGTAGATGCTGTCCATGAAGCGCAGGCCGGACTGCGCCAGGCGCTGCTCGACCTGGGCGAAGAGTTCGGCATCGACCAGCGCGCGCTTCACAAGCGGGTGGCCGCGCGGCAGCCAGCGGCGCGTGAGCAGTTCGGCGATCAACAGGGCGGCGTCATCCATTCGTGTCTTCCTTTGCGGGCAGCAGTTCGCCGCGGCTGAGCAGCTGCACCTGGTCGTGGGCGAGCGCCTCGGCCTCAGGCAGCCAGGCGATGCGCCAGGGCTGGCGCGCCAGCTCGCCCGTCAGCCCCGGCAGCACGGCGGCCTGGGGGTCGCCCAGCAGGGGCAGGAGCTGGGCCTTGTAGGCCAGCTGGGCGTAGCGCGTGGCGCCGGGGCGGGGCCCCAGCAGGGCGTCGGCCACGCTGCGCTGCTGGCCTGGCTCGGCGGCCCATGAGCTCAGCAAATGGTTCAGCTCGGTGAGCTCGCGCGGCAGGGCCACGGCGCTCAGGCTGCCGGCGGGCGCGGCCTGGGCGCTGGGTAGCTCTTCGGCCTGTTCGGGTTGGGGGCGGTCGCGCTCGAATTCGGCCTCCACCACGTCCAGCAGCTCGTGCGGCGCCAGTGTGGTGGCCATCACGGGGCGCGCCAGGGCACCCTGGAGCATGCGCTGCAGCTGCGGCGCGGCCTGCAGCCAGCGCTTGACGTCGGTGCTGGTGATGCCGGTGGTGCCCAGGGTCACGCGCTGGCGGTCCACCTGCTGCAGCGCGCGGTTGAACTGGCTGGCCATGGCCAGCAGGCGCGACTGGGCCTGGCCCAGGCCGCGCGCGGCGCGCTCCAGCGCAATATGGCCCTGGCTGCTGCCGATGATGGCGCTGATGGCCGCGGAGGCGCGGTCGATGAGCTGCGCCGCGCGGTCGTAGCGCTTGCGCGCCTCGCGCAGGCGGAATTCCGAGCCGCTGGCGATGGCGTCGGCAAATTCGCCGTGCAGGCGCGCCAGCTGCGCCTGCAGCAGCTGCACCTGGCCCGCATCCACGCTGCCGAGCTGGTTGGCGCCCACCACCTGGCCCAGCAGGGCGGCGAGCTCGCCGCCGTCGTCCTCGTCCGGCGCCTGGCTGGTCAGCGGCGCCAGCAGGCCGGCCACGCGCTGGGCCAGCGCCGGCAGGGCGTAGCTGCGCTGGGTTTCGTCCCAGGCCAGCAGGCCCACCTCGCGCAGGCGCTTGAGCGCGGTCTCCAGCGCCTCGGGGCGCAGGGCGTGCAACAGCTCGGCGATGCGCTCGCGCGGCAGCTGTGCCTCGCCCTGGCTCGCCAGTTGCAGAAACACCCACAGGCGCAGCTGCACCAGCGCCGCCGGGCCGTGGAACAGGCCGCTCAGGGCCTGGGTCAGCGGCTGCTGGCGCGTGAGCAGCCACAGCAGCGGGGAGTCCTGCGCGGCATCGGCGTCGCGGAAAAAGTCGGCGATGGCGCCTACGCCGCCGTCCTGCTCCTCGTCGGCAAGCTCGGATGGCTGCATGCTCATCGCTCCAGGCCCAGCACGGCCAGCGCGGCCACGGAGGCGGTCTCGGCGCGCAGCACGCGCGCGCCCAGGCTGGCGGGCGCGAAGCCCGCGGCCAGCGCGGCGTCCTCCTCCTGCGCGGTCAGGCCGCCCTCGGGGCCGTGCAGCACCCAGACGGCGCCAGCGCCCGCGGCGGCCTCGTGCAGCGGGCGGGCCCCGTCACGCAGCGACAGCAGCACGCGCGCCGCGTCCGGTGCCAGCGCGGCGGCAGGCGGCTGGCGCAGCCAGTCGGCCAGGGACAGGGGCGCATGCACGGCGGGCACGCGGTTGCGCCCGCATTGCTCGCAGGCCGCCACGGCGATGGCCTGCCAGTGCTGCTGGCGCTTGGCGGCGCGCTCGCCGGCGAGCTTGAGCACGCTGCGCGCCGCGGCAATCGGCTGGATGCTGGCGGCGCCGAGCTCGGTGGCCTTTTCCACCAGCCAGTCCATGCGCTCGTTGGCCGGCATGCCCACCACCAGGTGCACGGCGCGCGCGGCCTCGCGCTCCACGGCGCGGTGGCCGCCGACCTGCACCTGCACCTCGCTGCGGCCCATGTGGGTGACGGTGGCGCTCCACTCGCCGCCCGCGCCGTTGAACAGCGTGATCGCGTCGCCCGGCTGCAGGCGCAGCACCTGCACATGGCGCGCGGCCGTGGGCGGCAGCGTGAGCTGCGCGTCGGCGGCCAGGGGCAGGGGGCAGTGAAAACGGGGCATATTCTCAAAAATAATAGCTGTCAGCGCTTGATGGGAAAGCGCTGGAGGTCGATTTGACTGATGAACCTAGACGCGCCCGAAGGCGTAGCCCATGGCGGCCTGCGTGCCTTCGAGCTCATCGACCAGGCGCAGCAGCGGCGACAGCTCGCGGTAGCGGCCGGCTGTCTGGCGGATGTAGGCGATGAAGCGTGGTGCATCCTGCAGGTACCTGGGCTTGCCGTCGCGCAGCGTCAGGCGCGCGAAGATGCCGGCCACCTTCAGGTGGCGCTGCAGCGCCATCCAGTCCACGGCGCGGTAGAACTCGCCGAAGTCCGCGCCCCAGCCGCTCTCGCTGGCGGCGCCGAGAATGCCCGCACGGCGGGCCTTTTCCCAGTAACGCACGGTAATTTCGATGACGAAATCCTCTTCCCAGCTGATGAAGGCGTCGCGCATCAGGCTGGCGATGTCATAGGTCACGGGGCCGTAGACCGCGTCCTGGAAGTCCAGCACTCCGAGGGAGCCGTCCGCGCCGACCATCAGGTTGCGCATCATGAAGTCGCGGTGCACATAGACGCTGGGCGCGGCCAGGTTCTGCGCCACGATGGCGTCGAAGGCCTTGGCCAGCGTGGCCTGCTGGGCATCGGTCAACGTGGCCTGGCGGTGGCGGGCGATGTACCAGTCGGGAAACAGCTGCAGCTCGCGGCGCAGCAGCGGTTCGTCATAGGCCGGCAGCACGCCGGGGCGGCTGGCGCGCTGCCAGTCGATGAGCAGGTCCACGGCCTGCAGGTACCAGGCGTGGGCGTCCTGGGGCCGGGCCGGGTCCAGGCGCTCGATGGCCGTCTGGTGGCCCAGGTCGGACAGCAGCATGAAGCCGTGCGCCTCGTCCCAGGCCAGGACCCGCGGCACGGGCAGGCCGGCGGCCTGCATCAGGCCCTGCACGTGGACGAAGGGGCGGCAGTCCTCCTTGTCGGGCGGGGCGTCCATGACGATGCGGCTGCTGCCGTCCTGTGCGTCCAGGCGCAGGTAGCGCCTGAAGCTTGCGTCGGCGGATGCCGGGCGCAGGCTGGCCGGCAACAGCCGGTGTGCGGCGGCCAGCGGGGCCAGCCAGGCCTGGAAGGCGGACTGGCGCGCGGGGTCGCTCCAAAGCACGGCGCTGGCGCCGCTCGGTGGGGGAGGGAGGGGGTGGCTCATGGATAATCGGATTTTACAAACCCGGACCCGTCCGGCCGGGTGGCCCGCGGCGCCGGCGTGCTGTGCGCCGCCGCCCCTCGCAATCCATGGATCGCTTCTTCTTGCCCCACGCCCTGCCCGTCCGCCAGTCCTTGGCCATTGCCGCGCCGCCGCGCCGCACGCTGGCGCGCCTGGCGGCCCTGATGCTGTGCGGTGCACCGCTGGCCGTGCTGGCCCAGGCGGCGGACGGCGACGAGGAGCCGCAGGCGCCCGCGCCCGTGCTGCGCACCAGCCCGCGGCTGCAGGAGGAGCTGCCCGCCGGCATACGCCAGCAGTTGCCGGTGTTCGTGCGTGGCGACAGGGTCACGGGCCAGCCCGACATTCGCGCCACCATCGAGGGCAATGCCGAGCTGCGCCGCGGCGACACGGTGATCCGTGCCGACCATATGGACTACGACGTGGCCGAGGACCGCGCCAAGGCCAGCGGCCAGGTGCGCATCAACCGCGCGGGCAATCTGTACGACGGCACCCTGCTGGACCTGCGCGTGGATGCCTTCAACGGTTTTTTCAGCGACGCGCGCTACCGCTTTCTGCAAACGCAGGCCCACGGCGAGGCCACGCGCGTGGACTTCATCGACCGCGACCGCTCGGTGGTGCATGACGCCACCTACACCACCTGCCAGCGCGGCGACGAGGCCAGCTGGCAGCCCGACTGGATCATCCGCGCCAAGACCATTCACCTGGACCAGGCCGAGGACGTGGGGACGGCCGAGGGCGGCGTGCTGGAGTTCAAGGGCGTACCCATCCTGCCCGTGGGCAGTATCAGCTTTCCGCTGTCGGAGCGGCGCAAGTCCGGCCTGCTGCCGCCCACCGTAGGCCTGAACAGCGTGAGCGGGGTGGAATACGCCCAGCCCTATTACTGGAACATCGCCCCGAACCGCGATGCCACCATCACCCCCGTGCTCATGAGCCGGCGCGGCGTCGCCGTGGGCAGCGAGTTCCGCTATCTGGAGCCGCGCTACAGCGGCGAGCTCAGCGCCGACTACATGCCCAAGGATGCGCTGCGCGAGCGCCAGCGCTGGTCCTACGGCATCAGGCACCGCGCGGCGCTCGATACCCCTGCGGGTGATGTGGCCCTGGGGCTGGACGTGCGGCGGGTGAGTGACGACGACTACTGGCGCGACTTCTCGTCGCGCCTGTTCAGCCACGGCGGCGTGAGCGGCGCCCAGCCCCAGAATGCGCAGCGCCTGCTGCCGGGCCAGGCCTCGCTGAATTGGACGCGCGGCGAGCATTCGGTGAGCCTGAGCACGCTCAAATGGCAGACGCTGCAGGACGTGACCTCGCCCATTACCCCGCCCTACGACCGCATGCCGCAGCTGCGCTGGCGCTACCAGCCGCTGCCGCTGGCCGGGGGTTTTGACGTCAGCGTGGAGGCCGACACCACCGTCTTTCATGCCGACCGTCGCTACTACGCCCAGCCCAACGGCCGGCGCAGCTATGCCATGGCCCAGATCGGCCGGCCGTTTCTGGCGCCGGCCGGCTTCATCACGCCGCGCGTGCAGCTGCACAGCACGCAGTATGAGTTCGACGACCCGCTGGCCAACGGCCAGCGCCAGGCCAGTCGCACCCTGCCCACCTTCAGCCTGGACAGCGGCCTGGTGTTCGAGCGCGATGCACGCTTCTTTGGCGGCGACTACCTGCAGACCCTGGAGCCGCGGGCCTTCTACGCCTACACGCCATACAGCGACCAGAGCCTGCTGCCGGTGTACGACACGGCGCCCAACGACTTCAACTTCGCCTCCATCTACACCGAGAACGCCTTCGGCGGCAACGACCGGCTGGCGGACAACAACCTGCTGACGCTGGGCGTGACCACGCGCCTGCTGCACCCCGGGACGGGCGCCGAGGCTGCGCGCTTTGGTGTGGCGCAGCGCCTGCGCTTTGCCGACCAGCGCGTCACCATGCCCGGCGCCTTGCCCATCACCGACCGGGTGTCCGATGTGCTGCTGGGCGCGGGCATCAACTGGACGCCGCAGTGGGGCCTGGACTCCACCGTGCAGTACAACCCCAGCACCGGTCGTTCGCAGCGCACCACGGTGGCCGTGCGCTACGCGCCGGGCAGCTACCGCACGCTGAGCGCGGCCTACCGCATGCAGAAGGTGACCAACCTGATCGCCCTGCCCAGCGAGCAGATCGACCTGGGCTGGCAATGGCCCCTGAGCGACCTGTGGGGCGAGCGCGGCGACAAGGGCCGTGCCACGGGCGGGCGCTGGTACAGCGTGGGCCGCCTGAACTACAGCCTGCAGGACCGCAAGCTGGTGGACACCATCGTCGGCCTGGAATACGAGAGCTGCTGCTGGATTGGCCGCGTGGTGCTGGAGCGCCTGCAAAGCAGCCTGGTCACGGCCAACACCAGGCTGCTGCTGCAGCTGGAGTTCACCGGGTTCTCGCGCCTGTCGCTGGGCTCCAATCCGCTGGCCACCCTGCAGCGGCATGTGCCGGGCTACCGCTTCCTGCGTGACAACGTCAGCCAGCCCAGCCGTTTCAGCCAATACGATTAACCACATCCCGCTGCCGCGGCGCGCCTTGCCCCATGAATCCTCCCTACGCCATGAAACACCGCGTTCTGCCCCTGGCCCTGGCCTGCCTGACGGCCCTCGCAGCCCAGGCCCAGGGGCTCAGGCCTTCGGGCGGCGCCGGCCTGCCGCGCCTGCCCTCCGCCGCCACCGCCTTGGCGCCGACGGGTGCGGCAACCGGCGCCGAGCTGCGCCAGGCCGACTACATCGTCGCCGTGGTCAACTCCGAGCCCATCACCAACAACGAGGTGCGCCTGCGCACCGAGCGCGTGCTGCAGCAGCTGATGGGCCAGGGCGCCGGCGTGCCCCCGCACGAGCAGCTGGCCAAGGAGGTGCTGGAACGCCTGATCCTGGAAAAGATCCAGGTGCAGCTGGCCAAGGAAAGCGGCATCAAGGTCGATGACTACGCCGTGGACCAGGCCGAGCAATCCGTGGCCCGGCAGAACGACGTCAGCGTGGACGAGATGCACCGGCGCCTGGCGCAGGACGGCATCAGCAAGCAACGCTTTCGCGAGGACCTGCGCAACCAGCTGCTGGCCCTGCGTGTGCGCGAGCGCGAGGTCGAGGCGCGCGTGCGCGTGAGCGACCTGGAGGTGGATCAGTACCTGCGCGAGCAGCAAAGGGATGCTGCGCCGGGCAAGACGGAACTCAACCTGGGGCATATCCTGGTCAAGGTGGCCGAGAACGCCGGCCCCGAGGAGGTGGCGCGGCGCCAGGCGCGCGCCCAGGAGGTGCTGGGCAAGCTGCGGGACGGGGGCGACTTTGCCGTCCTGGCGCGTGAATATTCGGATGCCCCGGAAGGGCCGAACGGCCCCGTGCTGGGCCTGCGCCCGGCCGATCGCTACCCCGAGCTGTTCGTGAACGCGGTGCAGCAGGCGGCCGTGGGGACGGTGGTCGGGCCGCTGCGCTCGCCCGCGGGCCTGCACATCCTGAAGGTGGTGGACAGGACCCATGGCGGCGTGCCCACGGTGGCGCTGCAAAACCATGCGCGCCACATCCTGCTGCGCGTGGGTGCCGGCCTGTCCGAGCGCCAGGCGGCCGAGCGCCTGGAGGATCTGCGCCAGCGCGTGCTGCGTGGCCAGGCCGACTTCGCCACGCTGGCGCGCGAGTATTCGCAGGACGGCAGCGCCAAGAGCGGGGGCGACCTGGGCTGGGCCGGGCCGGGCCGTTATGTGCCCGAGTTCGAGCAGGTGCTCAATGCCCTCAAGCCCGGCGAGATCAGCCAGCCCGTGGTGTCGCGCTTTGGCGTGCACCTGATCGAGTTGCTGGAGCGCCGCGAGGCCAGGCTGACGCAGCGCGAGCAGCGCGACATGGTGCGCGATACCGTGCGCGAGAAGAAGCTCGACGAGGCCTTCACCACCTGGATCCAGGAGGCGCGCGGCCGCGCCTACGTGGAATACCGCGAAGCACCGCAGTGATGCCCGCCATGAAGCACATCGCCCGCAAGCGTTTCGGCCAGCATTTCCTGAGCGACCCCGGCATCATCGATGCCATCGTGCGTGCCATCGCGCCGCGCCCGGGCCAGCCGATGGTGGAGATCGGCCCCGGCCTGGCCGCACTCACCCAGCCGCTGGTCGAGCGCCTGGGCCGGCTCACGGTGATCGAGCTGGACCGCGACCTGGCCGCACGCCTGCGCCAGCATGGCCAGCTCGACGTTATCGAATCCGATGTATTAAAAGTGGACTTTACGCAGGTGGCAAAAGCGCTTGCAGCTCCTAAAATCAGAGTGGTGGGGAACCTGCCCTACAACATCTCCACGCCCATCCTGTTCCATCTGTTGGAGCATGTGCGGGTCATAGAGGACCAGCACTTCATGCTGCAGAAGGAGGTCATAGACCGCATGGTGGCGGCGCCCGCCACGGCCGCCTATGGCCGGCTGTCGGTGATGCTGCAGTGGCGCTACGCCATGGAGGATGTGTTGTTCGTGCCGCCCGAGAGCTTCGATCCGCCGCCGCGCGTGGACAGCGCCGTGGTGCGCATGCTGCCCTACGAGCAGCCCGCGGCCGTGGACGTGGCGCTGCTGTCCGAGCTGGTGCAGGTGGCCTTCAGCCAGCGCCGCAAGCTGCTGCGCCATAGCCTGGGCCGCTGGCTGGAGGCGCGCGCTTATGCCGGGGGCTTTGACACCCAGCGCCGAGCCGAGGAGGTGGCGGTGTCAGATTACGTGGCGCTGGCGCAGGAGCTGGCGCCCGCGTGAAATCAGGCTACGGCGAGCCAGTAGCCCGAATTGAACGGGCTGCTCATGCGCAGCGCCAGGGGCGACACGTCCACCAGCTTGTCCGTGGGCAGCTTCCCGCCGGCGGCGGCGATCTCTATCTCTATGGCCTGGGATGCGGCGCCTTGCAGCGCCTCATCAGCCCGTTCCGCCTGGCCGACGGTTGCAGAACGGGCTACAGAAAAGAATAGAAGCAGCGGAAGGCGATCTTGCGGTCGCTCCAGTAGTCGGCGGCGTCGCGGAAGATGTCCAGCAGTTGCTCGCGTGCCTCCTTGTCGAACTTCACCGTGGCTGGGATCTGCTCCAGCACGACGACGAAACCCGGTTGCGGCCCCGACTTGTGCAGCGGGTCGGTCATGCAGTCGTACAGCGCGTCAAAGTTCTTGCCGAAATGCGCCGGAAAGGTGAACTGCGTGGCAATCAGCTCCAGCACGTCCGGTTTCGTCTGGGCATGGGCCAGGTTGGCGTACAGGAAGTGATGGCCGAGCGCGCGCGCCGTCTCCTGCAGGTCGTGCACGCGAAAGGCGCGGATCGATTGCACGATGTTGGGGCGCACGCCACGCAACAGCGTGTCCTGGTCTTTACGAAGTGGCGTTTCCATCTCCGTTGCTCTTTCTGTTAGAAATCCACGAACTGAAATACCCGCAGGCCCGGTACCGGCCGCCTGCGGATGAAAAAGCGAAAGGTGCGGCGCGTCGGCCCTCACCATGAAATCTGCACTCGAAGACATCACCATGTTTATTGCCTGATTTCTCGAAAGCTCGCGTAGTGGTCACTGGTGTAGTAGCAGGCATCGGGCGTGCGCATGGCGCCGCCACAGACGATGCGCCGCGCGCCGCGGTGCGCCACCCCCGGCGTACGCACGGTGTACTCCCGGTAATAGCCGCGCTTCTTCGGTGGGAGCAGCCGCTCGCGGTTGCCGAACACCGAACCGTCCTTGTCGTACGGAAACGGCCCGCCCTCACGAATCAGCGCGTAGGTGGCCCGCCCCTGGGGGGGCAGATCGGCCTGCGCGATGGGAGAGGAGGCGGGGGTGTCCGGCGCCTGTCGCGCGCACGCAGCCACCGGTGCAAACACGACCGCAGCACCCAGGACGCACGCCACAATTGACTTGTACGCCCGGTTGGCGACAGCCTTGAACATTCACTACACCTTTCAGAAATTACGGGTTTACCCGAAATTTCGACCGGCTAGTGTGACAAAAAAGCCACCAAAAGGCAAGCGCCTGCCCAAAAAA
The DNA here is from genome assembly GCF_044792555.1 of Alicycliphilus denitrificans. GTDB lineage: Bacteria > Pseudomonadota > Gammaproteobacteria > Burkholderiales > Burkholderiaceae_C > Alicycliphilus > Alicycliphilus denitrificans_A. The sequence goes on along the minus strand of NZ_CP126238.1, from coordinate 4,130,719 downwards.
TGGGCAGGCGCGTAAGGGTTTGGGAGGAGTGCTTGTCCTCTACCCCCTACGGCGGGATTTACCGGCTGGCGTTGGCGTCGGCCACCGTGAGCGCTGTCATGTTGACGATGCGGCGCACGGTGGCGCTGGGGGTGAGGACGTGCACCGGCTGGCCCGCGCCCAGCAGCACCGGTCCGATGGCGATGTTGCCGCCCGCTGCCGTCTTGAGCAGGTTGTAGGCAATATTGGCGGCATCGATGTTGGGCATAACCAACAGATTGGCATCTCCCGTCAGCGTGCTGTGGGGCATGAGCGCCATGCGCGACTTGCCGTCCAGGGCCAGGTCGCCGTGCATTTCGCCGTCCACCTCCAGCCAGGGGGCCTGCACGCGCAGCAGTTCCAGGGTCTGGCGCATCTTCACGGCGCTGGGCTGGTTGCTGTTGCCAAAGTTGGAATGCGACAGCAGGGCGGCCTTGGGCTTGAAGCCAAAACGCAGCATTTCCTCGGCCGCCAGGATGGTGATTTCGGCCAACTGCTCGGCCGTGGGGTCGTAGTTCACATGGGTGTCCACCACGAATACCTGACGCTGGGGCAGCAGCAGGGCATTCATGCAGGCATAGGTGTGCACACCGGCGCGCCGACCTATGACCTGGTCGATGTACTGTAGGTGATGCGAGGTGTGGCCCCAGGTGCCGCAGATCAGGCCGTCCACCTCGCCCTTGTGCAGCAGCATGGTGCCGATCAGCGTCAGGCGTCGGCGCAGCTCGATCTTGGCAATCGGCACCGTCACGCCCTTGCGCTCGGTCATGCGATGGTAGCTTTGCCAGAAGTCGCGGTAGCGGTGGTCGTTCTCGACGTTGACCACGTCATAGTCCTGCCCCTCCTTCAGACGCAGGCCGAATTTTTCGATGCGCTGAGCGATGATCGCCGGGCGACCGATCAGTGTGGGGCGGGCGATGCGCTCGTCAACCACGATCTGCGCGGCGCGCAGCACACGCTCTTCCTCCCCCTCGGAGTAGGCGATGCGTTTTTTCGCCCCCAGCTTGGCCGCCGTGAAGATGGGCTTCATGGTCGTGCCCGAGGCATAGACAAAGGTCTGCAGGTGGTCGCGGTAGGCGTCCATGTCGGCCACCGGGCGCAGGGCCACGCCGCTGTCGGCCGCGGCCTGGGCCACGGCCGGCGCGATCTTCATCATCAGGCGCGGGTCGAACGGCTTGGGGATCAGGTATTCGGGGCCGAAGGCCAGCGGCTCGCCCGCATAGGCGGCGGCCACTACCTCGCTTTGCTCGGCCTGGGCCAGCTCGGCGATGGCGTGGACGGCGGCGATCTCCATCTCGGTGGTGATGGTCGTCGCGCCGCAGTCCAGCGCGCCGCGGAAGATGTAGGGGAAACACAGGACGTTGTTGACCTGGTTCGGATAGTCGGTGCGGCCCGTGGCGATGATGGCGTCGTCACGTACGGACTTCACGTCCTCGGGCGCGATCTCGGGGTTGGGGTTGGCCAGCGCGAAGATCAGCGGGCGGGGGGCCATCCTGGCCACCATGTCCTTCTTGAGCACGCCGCCGGCGGACAGGCCCAGGAAGATGTCGGCGCCTGCGATGGCCTCGGAGAGCGTGCGCTGCGCCGTGTCCTGCGCGAACTGCGCCTTGTCCTCGTCCATGAGCTCGGTGCGGCCCTTGTAGACCATGCCGGCAATGTCGGTCACCCAGATGTTCTCGCGCGGCAGGCCCAGCTTGACCAGCAGGCCCAGGCAGGCCAGCGCTGCCGCGCCCGCGCCCGAGACCACCAGCTTGACCTGCTTGATGTCTTTGCCCGCCACCTTCAGGCCGTTGAGGATGGCCGCGCCGACGACGATGGCCGTGCCATGCTGGTCGTCGTGGAAGACCGGTATCTTCATGCGCTCGCGCAGCTTGCGCTCGACGTAGAAGCAGTCGGGCGCCTTGATGTCTTCCAGGTTGATGCCGCCGAAGGTGGGCTCGAGCGCGGCAATGATCTCCACGAGCTTTTCCGGGTCCTTCTCGTTGATCTCGATGTCGAACACGTCGATGCCCGAGAACTTCTTGAACAGCACCGCCTTGCCCTCCATGACGGGCTTGCCGGCCAGCGGTCCGATGTCGCCCAGGCCGAGCACTGCCGTGCCGTTGGTCACCACGCCGACGAGGTTGCCGCGTGCGGTATAGCGGAAGGCGGCGTTGGGGTCCTTGACGATCTCCTCGCAGGGCGCGGCCACGCCGGGCGAATAGGCCAGCGCCAGATCGTGCTGGTTGACCATCTGCTTGGTGGCGGCGATCGTGATCTTGCCGGGCTGAGGAAACTCGTGGTACTCGAGCGCCGCCTGGCGCAGCAGGGCACGTTTGTCGGCGGGTGCGGGAGCTTGATCGTTGGGCATTGTGATTCTCCAGCGCAAACCATTCCAAACCCGAACCGCCGGGTGGAATGTCAGCGGCGCATTGAGCCGCGATTGTAGGACTGCCCTCTGTATGCACCCATACCGGCAAGGCGTTTGCGGGGCGAAACAGTTTTGCCGTGGCCGCGGTGAATGACGGGGGAGGCAAGATTGCGCCCGTGCTGGCGCCAGGCCAAGTCAGAGGACGTCGAGCGGATGTACCGGGCGGTTCACCTTGGCAAATGGAAACCGCCCGAAGTCCGAGGTGGTGACGCCGGGGCTGTCGCATTCCACCAGCCCCGCAGACAGCGGCACGAAAACCGGCCGGCAGTACATGCGCGACTTGAGCAGCAGGTAGCGAAATTGCGTGGGATCGATGTCTACGCAGTGGAACACGCCCAGGTCCCAGGGCTCGTGTGTCTGCTCGGTGACCACGATTTGTGCAGCGCCAATGTCGAAGCACACGGAGCGGCCCATGTGGCAGAGCTGGCCGGTGTAGATCGGGCCGGTGACGGTGTAGCTGCCGTCGCTGACGGCGCGCACCGTGCCGCGCAGGCGCAGCGGCTGCTTGTGCCGACCGATGTGGTCCAGCGCCACCTTGTTGCCCAGGGCGATCTCCACTTCGGCGCCCATGCCAGCCGCCGCGAGCGTGTGCACGGCCTCGGGGTCGCACAGCGGCCCCACGGCGATGTCCGACAGGCCCAGGTCCAGCGCGGCCTGCAGCACGTCCATGGTGTCGCAGGTGCCGCCCGACATGCAGTTGTCGCCATGGTCGAGCAGCAGCACGGGGCGCGTGGCGTCCGCGGCGAGCTGCTGGGCGCGGCGCAGCGAATCGGCCAGCGGTTCGCTGCGGTAAACATAGTCATCGCGCCGGCCCCAGATTTGCCGCGCCAGCCCGTCCACCGCGGCCTGGGCCGCATCCAGTCCATCGGCCCGGCAGGTGGCCACCACGCTCATGCAGGGCGCCTCAATGTCGGCCAGCGCGAAGCCGGCGAACACCGTCACCGCGGGCAGACCCTGCGCCTCCAGCGTGCGTGCGGCAGCCACGGCGCCCTGCATGGGGCCTTCGAGCGTGGTGCTGCGCAGCGTGTGGCTCATCAGCGGCAGTCGGTGCCAGCAGACGCAGTAGTGCGCCTCGCCGCGTAGCATCTGCAGCAGCAGGCGGCCGGCATGCTCTCCGGTCTCGTACATGTCGATGTGCGGGTAGGTCTTGAAGCCCACCATCACGTCGGCGTGGTGCACCATCTTTTCGGTGATGTTGCCGTGCAGGTCCAGCGCCACGCCCAGGGGCACGCCGGGCGCTGCGGCGCGCACGCGTGCCAGCAAGTCGCCCTCGCCGTCGGCGCTGTTCTCGGCCACCATGGCGCCGTGCAGGTCCAGCAGGATGGCGTCGCAGCCCGGTGCGGCCTCGACGATGCACCGTGTCAGTTCGTCATAGGCGGGGGCATGCACCGGGCCGCTGGGATTGGCCGTGGCCGACACGGGCGTGACCAGGGTCGCGCCCAGGTCCTCGGCCAGGTCGATGAAGGCCGCCATGGCCGTGCGCATGCCCTTGTTGGCGCGGTAGGCCTCGTCGCCGTAGCTGGGGTTGAAGGCCGCCAGCGGCGTGGGCACGGGCGAGAAGGTGTTGGTTTCGTGGTTCAGCCGCGCGATCAGCACCTTCATGCCACGACCTCCGCAGCCGCCAGCATGGCGCGCAGCAGCACGTTGCAGCCGGCCTCCAGGTGCGCGGGCTCGGCGCTCTCGATCTCGTTGTGGCTGATGCCGTCGTCGCAGGGCACGAAGATCATTGCCGCGGGCGCCACGCGCGCCACATACACCGCATCGTGGCCGGCGCCGCTGACCACGTCCATGCTGCTGTAGCCCAGGTCGTCGGCGTTGGCGCGCACGGCCTGCACCAGCCGTGGCGTGAAGGGCTGGGGCGGGAAGTACACCACCTGCTCCACGTCGATGGCGAGCCCGCGCTCGGCGGCGCTGCGCGCGCAGGCCGCGCGCAGCGCCTGGTCCATGTCCAGCAGCTGGGCGTCGTCGGGTGCGCGCAGGTCCACGCTGAACTTGACGCGGCCCGGGATCACATTGCGCGAGTTCGGGAACACCTCGAGCGTGCCCACGGTGCCGCGCGCGTGGGGCTTGCGCTCTACGGCGATGCGGTTGACCTCCAGGACCAGCTCGCTCGCCGCCAGCAGCGCGTCGCGGCGCAGCTCCATGGGCGTGGGGCCGGCATGCGCCTCCATGCCCTGCACGGTGACGTCGTACCAGCGCTGGCCCAGCGCGGCGGTCACCACGCCGATCACGCGGCCGTGGTTCTCCAGCACCGGGCCCTGCTCGATATGCGCCTCGAAATATGCGCCCACCGCCGGCGCCGGCCCGGCCTGTCCGGCATAGCCTATGGACCGCAGCGCCTCGCCCACGCTGATTCCCTGCGCGTCGCGCTGCGCCAGCGCATGCTCCAGCGTGAACGCGCCGGCGAACACGCCCGAGCCCATCATCACCGGCACGAAGCGCGAGCCCTCCTCATTGGTCCACACCGCCACCTCGATGGGCGCGCGCGTGCGCACGCCGGCGGCGTTGAGCGTGCGCAGCACCTCCAGGCCGGCGAGCACGCCGTAGTTGCCATCGAACTTGCCGCCCGTGGGCTGGGTGTCGATGTGGCTGCCGGTCATCACCGGCGGCAGGGCCTCGTCGGTGCCGGTGCGGCGCGCGAAGATGTTGCCGATGGCGTCGACGCGGATACTGCAGCCGGCTTCGCGCGCCCAGCGCACGAACAGGTCGCGCCCCTGGCGGTCGAGCTCGGTGAGCGCGATGCGGCAGACGCCACCCTTGGCCGTGGCGCCGATGCGCGCCAGCTCCATGAGGGATTGCCACAGGCGCGCACCGTCGATGCGCAGCGCGGAGCAGGGTGAAGATTTCATGTCCATGAGAGACTCCTTGTCATACCAGGCCGACGCCGAGGTAGCGGTCCTTGACGGCGTCGTCCGAGAGGAATTCGGCGTTCGTCGCCTGGTGTGCGACCAGGCCCTGTTCGATGATGTAGTGGCGGTCCGCCAACTGGGTGCAGACCTCGAGGTTCTGCTCCACGAGCAGGATGGTGACCCCCGCGGCCTTGATGGTCCTGAGCTGGGCCACGATCTCCTCGACGATGACCGGCGCCAGCCCCTCGACGGGTTCGTCGAGCATCAGCAGGCGCGGCGCGTTCATGAGCGCGCGGCCTATGGCCAGCATCTGCTGCTCGCCGCCCGAAAGCTGGCCGCCGCCGTTCGTGCGCCGCTCCTTCAGGCGCGGGAAGATGCGGTACACGTCCTGCAGTTGCCAGGGCGACTTCTTGCGCTGGGCCAGCAGCAGGTTTTCCTCCACCGTCAACAGCTTGAAGATGCCGCGGTGCTCGGGCACCAGGCAGATGCCGCGCTGGGCCACCTGGTGCGTGGCCAGGCGCTGCAGCGGCTTGCCGCCAAAGCGCACCTGGCCCTGTGTGGGCGCCATGACGCCGGCGATGGTCTTGAGCGTGGTGGTCTTGCCCGCGCCATTGCGGCCCAGCAGGGTGACGAGTTCGCCCTCATGCACCTGCAGCGACACGCCCTGCAGCACATGGCTCTTGCCATAGTGGGCGTGGACGGACTCCACGGACAGCAGTGGTGTGGTGCTCATGCCTTGCCTCCGGTGATCATGTTGCCCAGGTAGGCGCTGCGCACGCGCTCGTCGCTGCGGATCTCGGCGGGTACGCCCTCGGCCAGCACGCGGCCCTGCTGCATGACGGTGATGGTGTCGGAGATGTCCATGACGATGCCCATGTTGTGCTCGATGAGCACCACGGTGTGCTCGTGCTTCAGGCTCTGGATCAGCCGCTTCATGTCGTCCAGGTCGTCTATGCCCATGCCCGAGGTGGGCTCGTCCAGGAAGATGGCCTTAGGCCGCGCGGCCAGCGCCATGCCCACCTCCAGGCGCCGCTGCTGGCCGTGCGAGAGATTGCCCGCCGGCGTGCCGGCATGGCGTGCGAGGCCCACGCGCTCCAGCACCTGGGTCACGGTGTCGGCGCAGGAGCGCGCGCCCGTGGGCGCGTTCCAGCAGTCCAGCGCCTTGGCCGGCGCCACGCCCTGCGCGGCCAGGCGCAGGTTCTCGCGCACCGGCAGGGTCAGGAACAGGCTGGTGACCTGGAACGAGCGCGCCATGCCGCGGCGCACGCGCCGGTGGTCGGGCTCGCGCGTCACGTCGTGGCCGTCGAACAGGATGCGCCCGCCGCTCACGGTCTTGGTGCCGGTGAGCATGTGGAACAGCGTGGTCTTGCCCGCGCCGTTGGGGCCGATCACCGAGTGCACGGTGTTGGCGCGCACCTTCAGGTCCACGCCGCCCAGGGCGACGAACTTGCCGTAGTGCTTGGCCACGCCCTGGGCTTCCAGCAGGACCGGGGATGTGGTGGTGCTCATGCCTGGCCTCCGTTGGCGTTGGGTGCAGTGGCTGCGGGAGCAGGGGCGGGCGGCAGGGCTTCCTTGCGACGCAGCAGCGCCCACAGGCTCTCGCCCAGGCCCCACAGGCCGCGCTGCAGGCCCAGGCTGACCACCATCAGCACCACGCCCAGCAGCAGCAGCCAGCGTGGCCACAGCGTGGACAGCCAGTCGCCCAGCAGCACGTAGAACGCCGCGCCCAGCACCGAGGCCAGCAGGTTGCCGGTGCCGCCGATGACGGTCATGACGATGATCATCTCGCTGGTGTGGTACTCGGCATTCGACAGCGGCGCAATGCCGGTCATCATGGCGTGCAGCGCCCCGGCCAGACCGGTGATGGCGCCCGAGATCACGAAGGCCTGGAGCTTCAAGAGGCGCAGGTCGTAGCCCACGGCGGCGGCGCGCTCCTCGTTGTCGCGCACGGCCAGCAGCGTGCGGCCGAACACCGAGTCGCACACGCGCCGCAGCAGCCAGAACGCCAGCAGGAACAGCACGGCGACGAAGCCGTAGTACTGCCAGGGCGAGGCCAGCGGCCACAGCGTCTGGCCGGCGATGGAGAGCGACGGGCGCGGGATGTCCAGCAGGCCGTTGTCGCCGCCCGTGAGGCCGGGAGCCGAGTAGGCCAGAAAATAGAACATCTGCGCGAACGCCAGCGTCAGCATCACGAAGTAGGTGCCGCGCTGGCGGATCGCGATCCAGCCGACGATGGCCGCGCCCGCGGCCCCCATGGCAATGGCCGCCAGCAGCGCCAGCGGCATGGGCAGCGGCCAGCGCGTGAGCAGCAGCGCGATGGTGTAGCTGCCCAGCCCGAAGAAGATGCCTTGGCCGAACGACAGCAGCCCGGTGTAGCCCAGCAGCAGGTTGCAGCCCATGGCGGCGAGCGCGAAGATCAGCACCTCGCTGGCCAGCGAGCCCGAGTGCATGAACAGCGGCATGGCCACGACGATGGCCAGCGCGAGGAGGAAATGCGAATGCCTGGTCATGGCGGTCATCCTTTGCGGCCCAGCAGGCCATGGGGGCGCAGCAACAGCACGGCGGCCATGGCCACGTAGATCATGAGGCGTGCGCCCTCGGGCCACAGCGTGCTCATCACGCTCTGCACGATGCCGATCAGCAGGCCGCCGACGAGCGCGCCGCTGAAGCTGCCCAGCCCGCCCACGACCACGATGACGAAGGCCACGCCCAGCGCCTCGATGCCCATGAAGGGCTCGGCGCCGCGGATCGGTGCGGCCAGCACACCGGCCAGTGCCGCCGTGGCCGCGCCCAGCGCGAACACCAGGCTGAAGATGGCGAACACGTTCAGCCCCAGCAGCGACACCATCTCGGTCGATTCGCTGCCCGCGCGCACGGCACTGCCCAGGCGCGTGCCCTCCAGCACCCACCACAGCAGCACCGCCAGCACGGCCGTGAAGCCGATCACGAACAGCCGGTACTTCGGATACACGAAGCCGCCCCACATCACCACCCCCTGCAGCAGGTCCGGCACCGCCACGCTGTCGCCCAGCGGCCCCCACTGCAGAATCACCAGCTCCTGCACCACGAGCGCCAGGCCCACGGTGACGAGGATGTGGAACTCGTGCGGCTTGGCGTAGACATGGCGCAGCAGCAGCTTCTCGGTGGCCCAGCCGATGGCCCCCACGGCCAACGGTGCGAGCAGCAGCGTCCACCAGAAGCTCCAGCCCCAGCGCGTCATCTGGTAGCAGAAATACGCGCCTATCAGGTAGAACGCGCCATGCGCAAAGTTCACGAAGCGCAGCAGGCCGAAGACGATGGACAGGCCCACGGCCAACAGGAAATACAGCATGCCGATGCCGATTCCGTTGATGGTCTGTAGCAGATAGATGCTCATACGGAGGTTCCAGGAGGAGCTGCGTGTGGGTTGTTTGCGTGGAGCAACGGGCTACGCAGCGTCATTCCGGCGCAAGCCGGAATCCAGAGTACGGGCCCTGGACCCCGGCCTTCGCCGGGGTGACGGAGTCCATTTATCGACGAAGGCGAAATCATCATCTTTGTCAGGCCAGCTTGCAGCCGGTCTGGTCCACGGGCAGGAAGGACTTGCCGGAGCTGACCACGTCCACGTAGTCGTCCTTGTTCTTCATCCTGGCCTTGGCCTTGCCCTTGAGCAGGTAGTAGTTCTTGAGCACCTGGTGGTCGGCCTTGCGCACCTCCTCGTCGCCCGTCAGGCCCTGGTACTTCATGCCGTCCAGCGCGGCAATCACGGCCTTCTGCTCCACCGAGCCGGCCTTGATGACGGCGTCGATCAGCAGCTTGGTGCAGATGTACGAGCCCGCCAGGCTGTAGTTGGGATTGGCCTTGAACTTGTCCTGGCAGCGCTTGACCAGGTCCAGGTTCAGCGGCGCGTCGGCCGTGTGCCAGTACTGCGCGCCGAAGTACACGCCATCGCACAGGTCGGCGCCCAGCGACTCGAACTGCTCCAGCCCCGAGGCCCAGGCGATCAGGATGGTCATGTTCTTGTGCATGCCGAAGCTGATGGCCTGGCGCAGCGTGTCGGACGACTGCGCGCCGAAGTTCAGCAGCAGCAGCACGTCGGGCTTGGCGGCCACGGCGTTGGTCAGGTAGCCGCTGAACTCCTTCTCGGTCAGCGAGTGGTAGCTGTTGCCCACATGCTCTATGCCCTTTTCCTTGAAGATGTTCTTGGCCGCCGACAGCAGGCCGTCGCCGAACACGTACTGCGGCGTGATCGTGTACCAGCGCTTGGCCTTCGGCATGGCATCGACTAGCGGGCGCACGGTTTGCTCGATGGCGCCGAAGGTGGGTACGGACCAGCGGAAGGTGGCGCTGTTGCAGTCCTTGCCCGTGATCTCGTCGGCGCCCGCGGTGGTGATGAACACGCCGCCGACCTTCTCGGCCTCCTTGCCCATGGCCAGCGCCTCGGACGACAGGATGCCGCCGGCGAAGAAGCGCGCGCCCTGCTGCTGGGCCGCCTCCTGCACCTTGCGCACGGCGGTGGCGGGCTTGCCCTCGGTATCGAGCAGCGTGTAGGCCAGCGGCCGGCCCAGGGCCTTGCCGTACTGCTCTATGGCCAGTTTCATCCCCAGGTCGGCGAACTTGCCGTTGGCCGCGAACGGGCCCGACATGGGCACCGGGCAGCCGAACTGGATCACGTCCTTGGACTGGGCCCAGGCGCTGGACGCGAGGCCCAGGGAGGAGGGCAGTGCGCCGAGCGCTGAAAGTTGCAGGAGATGGCGACGTTGCATGAAGGAACTCCGGTGGGGGGAAACACGGGGTGGATGGCCCGGGGCGGGCTTCGGAACATGTGGCGTTGCCGCGCATGGGCAAAACAACGCATCTATGTCCTTGGTTCAATTTATAGTGATAAATTGAATAAATAGGACAAGTAAAAACCCTAGTCATCGCACGCTTGTCCGCGCCTTCATACTGCAGCAGCATTCCAAGAAAAGCATCACCATGGCCACCAGACAGTCCGCCTCCCTGGCGATCAGGCAACTCAAGCGCTCCGACCTTGTGGCGCAGGAAATCAAGCGGCTGATCACCGAGAAAAACCTCAGCCCGGGCGACCGCCTGCCGCGCGAGAGCGAGCTGCAGGCGCAGTTCCAGGTCAGCAAGGGCACGATCCGCGAGGCGCTCAAGGCGCTTGAGGTGCAGGGCCTGATCACCATCTCCACCGGGCCCACGGGCGGCGGCACCATCGTCGAGGTGCCGCTGGACCGCACGCTGCAGTTCATGCAGAACTACCTGTTCTTCCAGGAGGTGACGATCGACGACATCTACACCGTGCGCCAGATGCTCGAACCCGAGCTGGCGGCGGGCGCCGTGCCACACCTGACCGAGGCCGACTTTGAGGCGCTGGAGCGCAGCATCAGCTGCTGCGACCCGACGCAGAGCGATGAGGACCTGGTCACGCAGCGGCGCGAGGACGTGAACTTCCACGACATCCTCGCCGCCGCCAACCCCAACCCCTTTCTGCGCTTTTCCTGCGAGCTGATCAACGAGATGATTCGCCAGCTCATCGTCTTCGGCAACCGCACGCCGCAGTCCGAGCACCGGCGCTTTGGCGAGGCCAATGCGCAGATCCACCGCGAGATCGTGCAGGCCGCGCGCGCGCGCGACGCCGCTGCCGTGCGTGCGCTGATGGAGCGGCACATGCGCGATGCGGCCAGCAGCGTCAAGCGCATGAAGGGGCGCATCCAGGGGCGGCTGATCCTTGATGCGGACACGCTGCGCCGCCCGCGCGCGGCGCCGGCCGCGCCCAAGGCAGCCGCCGTCAAGCCAGCGCGCCAGCGCGCCAGCCGTACTGCCAAAGCCGAGTAGCCCTCACCGTCCACCGGCAAAAAGCCCCTGCGGCCTCGCGGCCCAGGGGCTTTTTGCCGGGGTGGCCGGGCTGGGGCCCGGCCGTGCGGCTCAGCGGCTGCTCGGGAAGCTGAACACCGCGCCCTCGCGCACGCCCGCGCTGGGCCAGCGCTGGGTGATGGTCTTGCGCTTGGTGTAGAAGCGCACGGCGTCGGGGCCGTAGGCATGCAGGTCGCCGAACAGGCTGCGCTTCCAGCCGCCGAACGAGTGGTAGGCCACGGGCACGGGCAGGGGCACGTTCACGCCCACCATGCCGACCTGGATATGGTCGGTGAAGTAGCGCGCGGCCTCGCCGTCGCGTGTGAAGATGCAGGTGCCGTTGCCGTACTCGTGCTCGTCGATGAGCTGCATCGCCTCCTGCAGGTTCTGCACGCGCACCACGCCGAGCACGGGGCCGAAGATTTCCTCCTGGTAGATCTTCATGCCGGGCTTGACATGGTCGAACAGGCAGGGGCCGAGGAAGTAGCCGTCCTCGTGGCCTGCGAGCTTCACGTTGCGGCCATCGACGAGCAGCTGCGCTCCTTCAGCCACGCCGCTGTCCACGTAGGCGCGCACTTTCTCGAAATGCTGCTTCGTCACCAGCGGCCCCATGTCGTTGCCGTTGTCGGTGCCGGGGCCGACCTTCATCTTGGCAATCTCGGCCTTCAGCCCGGCGATCACGGCCTCGGCCGTTTCGTCGCCCACGGCCACCACCAGCGGAATGGCCATGCAGCGCTCGCCGCAGCTGCCGTAGGCCGCGCCCATGAGCGCGCTCACGGCGTTGGCGATGTCGGCGTCGGGCATCAGCACGGCGTGGTTCTTGGCCCCACCCAGGGCCTGCACACGCTTGCCATGCCTGCAGCCCTCGGCGTAGATGTATTCGGCGATCGGCGTCGAGCCGACAAAGCTCACGGCCTTCACGCGCGGGTCGGTGAGCAGCGTGTCCACGGCCAGCTTGTCGCCGTTGACCACGTTCAGCACGCCGGGCGGCAGGCCGGCTTCGAGCGCCAGCTGGGCGATGAACAGCGTGCTGCTCGGGTCGCGCTCGCTGGGCTTCAGGACAAAGGTATTGCCGCAGGCCACGGCCATGGGCCACATCCACAGCGGCACCATGGCCGGGAAGTTGAACGGCGTGATGCCGGCGGTGACGCCCAGGGGCTGGAACTCGCTCCAGCTGTCGATGCCCGGGCCCACGTTGCGGCTCATCTCGCCCTTGAGCAGTTCGGGAGCGTAGCTGGCGTATTCCACGTTCTCTATGCCGCGCTGGATCTCGCCATGCGCGTCGGCCAGCACCTTGCCGTGCTCGGCGGTGATCATCGCGGCGATCTGGTCGGCGTGCTCTTCCAGCAGTACCTTGAGTTTGCTCATCACGCGCGCACGCTTGAGCGGCGGCGTATTGCGCCAGGCGGGGAAGGCGGCCTCGGCCGCGGCGATGGCGGCCTCCACCGTGGCCTGGCTGGCCAGTGCCACGCTGGAGGTGGACTGGCCGGTGGCGGGGTTGAACACCGGCTGGGTGCGCTCGGTGTCGGTGACGATCCGGCCGGCGATCAGGTGGCCGACGGTGCTGGTGACGGTCTTGTCGTGGTGCATGGCAATTACAAGGAAAAAGTGGCTCCAGCGCTTTTCCATCAAGCGCTGGCAGCTATGAAAAATGATTTTTAGGCGGTCTCTGCCAGCGCATCGCCCAGGGCGCTGACCAGGCGGTCGATCTCGGCCTCGGTACTGATGAAGGGCGGTGCGATCTGTATCGTGTCGCCGCCGTAGCGCACGTAAAAGCCCTTGTCCCAGCACTTCATCGCCACCTCGTAGGGGCGGCGTGCCGGTTCGCCCGGCAGGGATTCGATGGTGAAGCCCGCGGCCAGGCCGTAGTTGCGGATGTCGGCCACATGCTTGGCCCCCTTGAGGCCGTGCACGGCGTTCTCGAAGTAGGGCGCCAGGGTCTTCACGCGGCCGGGCATGTCCTCTTTTTGCAGGATGTCCAGCACCGCATTGCCCGCCGCGCAGGCCACGGGGTGGGCCGAGTAGGTGTAGCCGTGGGCAAACTCCAGCATGTACTCGGGGCCGCCGGCGGCCATGAAGGTGTCGTAGATTTCCTTGCTGGCGATGCAGCCGCCCAGGGGCTGGGCGCCGTTGGTCACCTGCTTGGCGAAGTTCATGATGTCGGGCGTCACGCCGAACACCTCGGCCCCGGTCCAGCCGCCGCAGCGGCCAAAGCCGGTGATGACTTCGTCGAAGATCAACAGGATGTTGTTCTGCGTGCAGATCTCGCGCAGGCGCTGCAGATAGCCCGCCGGCGGAATCACCACGCCGGCCGAGCCCGAGAAGGGCTCGACGATCACGGCGGCGATGTTGCTCGCGTCGTGCAGGGCAATCAGATCCAGCAGCTTGTCCGCCAGCGCCCGGCCGTCAATGTCGGGCATGCCCCGGTGGAATCCACCCGCGGGCGGCTGGGTGTGCGGGATATGGTCGGCCTCCACGCCCTGGCCGAATAGCTTGCGGTTGCCCACCATGCCGCCGACCGAGATGCCGCCGAAGTTCACGCCGTGGTAGCCCTTCTCGCGCCCGATCAATCGCGTCTTGCCGCCCTGGCCCTTGGCGCGCCAGTAGGCGCGCGCCATCTTCAGCGAGGTGTCGGCGGCCTCGGAGCCCGAGCCGGTGAAGAACACATAGTCCAGGCCCGCGGGGGTCAGATCCTTGATGCGGTTGGCCAGCTCGAACGAGGCCGGGTGGCCGAACTGGAACGCCGGTGCGTAGTCCAGGTTGGCGGCGGCCTTGCCAATGGCCTCGGCCACCTCCTTGCGGCCATGGCCCAGGCCCGAGCACCACAGGCCCGAGAGGCCGTCGAAAATCTTGCGCCCTTCCGAAGTGGTGTAGTACGCGCCCTGGCCGCCCACGATCATGCGCGGCTGGGCCTTGAAGTTGCGGTTGCCGGTGAAGGGCATCCAGTGGGCGTCGAGCCAGGCGGCGTCCTGGCGCACGGCGGTGGGGGTGGTGTCGTCGATCACGGCAAAAGACATGGCGGCCTCCTTGATGGGTATGCGGCGATTGTTGGCCAGGGCGATAATCCGTTGAAGCAACAAATATCCACATTCACTTGCCAATTCATGCAAGTAAAAACCGCCCCCCGCCAGCGCGCCGTGCTGGGCCAGCTCTCCGACATGGACCTGCGTCTGCTGCAGGTCTTCAAGGCCGTGGTGGAATGCGGCGGCATGGCCGCAGCCGAGCTGGAGCTGAACATCGGCACCAGCACCGTGAGCCGCCATGTCAAGGACCTGGAGACGCGCCTGGGCCTGACCCTGTGCCGGCGCGGGCGCGCGGGCTTCGCGCTCACGCCCGAGGGCCAGCGCGTGTATGAGGAGACGCTGCGCCTGCTGGCCTCGGTGCGCGGCTTCCTGGACGGCGTGGACGACATCCACGCGCGCATGGGCGGGCAGCTGGCCGTTGCGGTGTTCGACAAGACGGCCTGCAACCCGGCCGCGCGCATCGGCGCCGCCATCGCCGCCTTCACCGACCAGGCGCCCCATGTGCAGCTGCAGCTGCATGTGGCCAGCATCAACGCCATCGAGCGCGGCGTGATCGACGGCGGCTACCAGGTGGGCATCATCCCCGCGCACCGCAGCTCGCAGAGCCTGGTCTACACCGAGCTGTTCGGCGAGACCATGCTGCTGTACTGCGGCGCGGGCCACGCGCTGTTCGGCGCGGCGCACGACGGCCTGGACTGGGAGGCGGTGCGGCGCCACCCGTTTGCCGGCCTGGGCTACCACTCGCCTAACATGGAGCTCTCCCACGAGGCGCGCCTGACGCGCGCCGCCACCGGCTTCGACCAGGAATCGATTGCCACGCTGGTGCTGTCGGGGCGCTTCCTGGGCTTTCTGCCCGACCACTATGCCGAGGCCTTCGAACGCCAGGGCCGCATGCAGGCCGTGCGGCCAGACCTGTTCCACTACCGCTGCCAGTTCGTGAGCCTGGTGCGCCGCTCGCCCGCGCCCAGCCGTGCGGCGCAGCTGCTGCAGCGCTGCCTGGTGCAGGCGCATTCCTCAAGTGCGCACGCCGCTGGCCGATAACAGGGCCTATGAGCACCATCGCCGCCACCGCCCAATCCGGCCTGCAGGCCGCGCAGCTGCGCCTCGCCAGCAGCGCCCACAACGTGGCCAACCTGCACACCCCGGGCTTCAGGAGCCAGCAGGTGCAGCAGCAGGCCGTGCCGGCATTGGGCGGCGTGCAGGCCCAAACCGCACAGGCGCCCCAGGCCGGCGTGGCCCTGGAGGCCGAGGCCGTGGAGCAGGTGGTCGCCAGCTATGCCTTCAAGGCCAATGTGCTGGTGCTGCGCGTGGCGCAGGACATGGCGGGGACATTGCTGGACGAGCGCGCCTGAGCTGGGGCATGGGGTGCATGCATGCCTCGCCGCTATGATGCGTGCTCCTGTTTTTACCCTTCCAAACCCGCCCGGGAGCGTGCCCATGGCCCTCATGGACTTCATCAAGAAGCAGTTCATCGACATCCTGCAGTGGACCGAGGAGGGCGACGGCACGCTCGCCTGGCGCTTCCCGATGGCGGACATGGAAATCCAGACCGGCGCCGCGCTGGTGGTGCGCGAGTCGCAGATGGCCGTGTTCGTCAACGAGGGCCAGGTGGCCGACGTGTTCGGCCCCGGCAGCTACAGGCTCAGCACGCAGACCCTGCCGGTGCTGACCTACCTGAAGAACTGGGACAAGCTGTTCCAGTCGCCCTTCAAGAGCGACGTGTATTTCTTCAGCACGCGCCAGCAGGTGGACCAGAAATGGGGCACGCCCCAGCCCATCGCCATCCGCGACCCGGACTTTGGCGCCGTGCGCCTGCGCGCCTTTGGCAACTATGCCTACCGCGTGGTCGACCCCAAGCGGTTCCATACCGAGATTTCCGGCACGCGCGAGAGCTACCCCGCGGCCGACCTGGACGGCCAGCTGCGCGGCCTGGTGCTGCAGAACATCAGCAACGCCATCGCCGGCAGCGGCGTGGCGTTCCTGGACCTGGCGGCCAACCAGCAGATGTTTGCCGAGGCCCTGGCCCATGAGCTGCAGCCGGCGTTCGCCAAGATCGGCCTGAAGCTCGAAGCCATGACGGTGCAGAACCTCTCGCTGCCCGAAGAGCTGCAAAAAGTGCTGGACCAGAAGATCGGCATGGGCATGGTCGGCGGCGACATGGGCCGGTTCATGCAGTACCAGGCGGCACAGGCCATCCCCAAGTTTGCCGAAGGCGCAGGGCAGGGCGGCGGCGTGGCCGGCGACGCCATGGGCCTGGGCGCCGGCGTGGCGCTGGGCCAGGTGCTGGCGCAGAACCTGCAGGCCGGCCTGCAGGGCGCGCAGGCCGCACCGGCCGCGGGCGTGCGGCCCGACGAGGTCATGGCCACGCTGGAAAAGCTGGCCGAACTCAAGACCAAGGGCATCCTGACCCAGGAAGAGTTCGACGCGAAGAAGACCGAGCTGCTGAAGAAACTCGTCTGAGACACTTTTTTGATAGCTTCTAACGCTTGCTGGATAAGCGCTAGGGCCGGAAAAATCAGATATTTTTTGCGAAGCGAAGCCTTCGCGCATGCACCCTGGTCGGGCGATTCGGTGTTCGAGGAGGCCTTCACGCGCGGCCGTGCGGCGGGGCTGGCACCAGCATGAAATTTCCAATCGCACGCATAAAGACGATTGATTTTCAAAATATGTAAGACATTTTTATGCTTCGTCTGTAGTTTCAACCCCTTCCTCAACCCGCCAGGAGCACGCCATGACCGATCACAGCCCGAAATGCCCCGTCACCCACCTGACCACCGACTTCGGTGCCCCGGTGGCGAGCAACCGCGACAGTCTCACGGCAGGCGCCCGCGGGCCGCTGCTGGCGCAGGACGTCTGGCTCAATGAAAAGCTGGCCAACTTCGTGCGCGAGGTGATCCCCGAGCGGCGCATGCACGCCAAGGGCTCGGGTGCCTTTGGCACCTTCACGGTGACCCAGGACATCACGCAATACACGCGCGCCAAGATCTTTGAGAAGGTGGGCAAGCAGACCGAGATGTTCGCCCGCTTCACCACCGTGGCCGGCGAGCGCGGCGCGGCCGACGCCGAGCGCGACATCCGCGGCTTTGCCCTCAAGTTCTATACCGAGGAGGGCAACTGGGACATGGTGGGCAATAACACCCCGGTGTTCTTCATCCGCGACCCGCGCCAGTTCCCGGACCTGAACAAGGCCGTGAAGCGCGACCCGCGCACCAATCTGAGGAGCGCCACGCACAACTGGGACTACTGGACGCTTCTCCCAGAGGCCCTGCACCAGATCACCATCGTCATGAGCGAGCGCGGCATTCCGGCCAGCTACCGCCACATGCACGGCTTTGGCTCGCACACCTACAGTTTCTGGAACGCTGCGGGCGAGCGCTTCTGGGTCAAGTTCCACTTCAAGACGCAGCAGGGCATCAAGAACCTGACGGACGCCGAGGCCGAGGCCCTCGTCGGCAAGGATCGCGAAAGCCACCAGCGCGACCTGTACGAGGCGATAGCGCGCGGCGACTTCCCCAAGTGGACCATGTACGTGCAGGTCATGCCCGAGCGGGATGCTGACAAGGTGCCCTACCACCCGTTCGACCTGACCAAGATCTGGCCGCATGGCGACTACCCGTTGATCGAGGTGGGCGAGTTTGAACTCAACAAGAACCCCGAGAACTTCTTCCTGGACGTGGAGCAAAGCGCGTTTTCGCCCAGCAACCTGGTGCCCGGCATTGGCGTATCGCCCGACCGCATGCTGCAGGCGCGCCTGTTCAACTACGCCGACGCGCAGCGCTACCGCCTGGGCGTGAACCACCAGCAGATCCCGGTGAACCGCGCGCGCTGCCCGGTGCACAGCAACCACCGCGACGGCACGGGGCGCGTGGACGGCAACTACGGCAGCGCGCTGCACTACGAGCCCAACAGCTTTGGCCAGTGGCAGGCCCAGCCCGAGTTTGCCGAGCCGCCGCTGAAGATCGACGGCGACGCCCGGCACTGGAGCTTCCACGCGGATGACAGCAACTACTTCGAGCAGCCGAGGAAGCTCTTCCAGCTGATGAGCGATGCGCAGAAACAGGCGCTGTTCGGCAACACCGCCCGCGCCATGGGCGACGCGCCACTGTTCGTCAAGCAGCGCCACATCCGCAACTGCCACGCGGCCGACCCGGCTTACGCCGCCGGCGTGGCGCAGGCGCTGGGGCTGGATCTGGCCCAGGCGCTGGCGTCGCAGAAGGACGATCCGATGTTCGGCAACCCGCTGGTGGCGCTGCCGGCCTGATCAGCAGGGCCGGCGCCGCCGGGCCGCGCGGCCTGGCCCCAGTAGCCGTAGCAGTTCCAGCCATGCCAGGCACAGCGCCAGCACGGCGGCAATGGCTGCCAGGGTTGGCAGGCCGGCGCCTTCCACGCGCATCAGATCGCGCAGGCCGGGCAGCCCCAGCAGGGCCGCCAGCAGCAGGCCCACGGCCGCCAGCATGGGCCGCAGCCAGGGGTTGGCGGCCGGTGCGCGCCGCCACAGCGGCCGGGCCGGGTCGCGCTGCGCCAGGATCAGCAGCAGCACGCAAGGCACCAGGGCGCCCAGCATCACGGCGCGCCCCTGGGCCGCGCTCCAGCCCTGGGCCAGCAGCCAGGCCTGCGCCGCGAGCAGCAGCGCGGCGATGCCCAGGCCCTGCAGCAGCGGCAGCCGCAGCGCTTTAAGCGCAAAGGGCGAGTCCGTCACCGGCCGGGGCGGGCGGCGCATGAGGTCCGCGGCCTCGGGCTCGGCCTCGAAGACGATGGCGCAGGCCGGGTCGATGAGCAGCTGCAGCAGCACGATGTGCACCGGCAGCAGCAGCGCCGGCCATTGCAGCAGCGTGGGCGCCAGCGCCAGCGTGACGATGGGCACATGCACGGCAAACACGAAGCGCGTGGCCTTGCGCAGGTTGTCGTCGATGCGCCGGCCCTGGGCGACGGCGGCGACGATGTGGGCAAAGCTGTCCTTGAGCAGCACCAGCGCCGCCGCCTCGCGCGCCACGTCGGTGCCGCGCTCGCCCATGGCGATGCCCACATGCGCGGCCCTGAGCGCGGGGGCGTCGTTCACGCCGTCGCCGGTCATCGCCACCACCGCGCCCTCGGCGCGCAGCAGCTGCACCAGGCGCAGCTTGTGCGCGGGCTTCAGGCGCGCGCACAGATCCACGCGGCGCAGGCGCTCGCGCAGCGTGGCGTCGTCCAGCGCCTCCAGGTCGCCCCCGGTGAGCACCTCGGGGCGCTCGGACAGGCCCACCTGGCGCGCGATGGCGCGCGCCGTCGCCGGGTGGTCGCCGGTCATCATCACCACGCGCACGCCGGCGGCGCGGCATTGCGCCAGGGCCTCGGGCACCTCGGGGCGCGGCGGGTCGGCCAGCGCCAGCAGGCCCAGGAACTCGAAGTCGAAGTCATGCTGGCTGGGCGGCCAGGCCTGCGCCCGGCCCGGCTGGCCCGTCCAGCGCCCGCAGGCCACGCCCAGCACGCGCAGGCCGCACTCGGCCAGGGCCTCGACCTGGGCGCGGATGGCGCCGCGGCGCGCCTCGTCCAGGTGGCACAGGTCGGCCACGGCCTCGGGCGCGCCCTTGGTGGCCAGCAGGTGTAGGGCGGGCGCGGTGCTGGTGTAGACGCGCGTCATGGCCAGGATCTCGCCCGACAGGGCGTACTCGAACACTGGCTCGCGCCCGTCGTGCACATGCTCCGTGCCCCGCAGCCAGTCATGGCCGAACCGCTGTATGGCCTGCTCCATCGGGTCGAACGGGTCGCCCGGCGTGGCCAGCATGGCGAACTCGACCAGGCGGTGGAAGTCCTCGGGCAGCTCGGCTGCGCCTTCGGCATGCCAGTGCCGTGCGGGCGTGACCAGCCCGGTCACGGCCATGCGGTTCTGCGTCAGGGTGCCGGTCTTGTCCACGGCCAGCACGGTGATGGCGCCCAGGGTCTCCACGGCCGTGATGCGCCGCGTGAGCACCTGCAGCTGCGCAATGCGCCAGGCGCCCAGCGCCAGGAACACGGTGAGGATGACCGGTATCTCCTCGGGCAGCAGGGCCATGGCCAGGGCGATGCCGGAAAGCAGGCTATCGAGCAGCGGCCGGCCGTTCCACCACCAGCCCAGCAGCACCTGGGCCACGGCCAGGAGCAGGGCCAGCGCCCCCAGGGCGCGCACCAGGCGGCGCGAGCGCTGCTGCAGCGGCGAGGGCGGCGCCTCGGTGGCCGCCAGGTCGGCGCCAATGCGGCCCACGGCGGTGCGGCCGGCCGTGGCCTGCACGCGCGCCAGGCCCACGCCGCGCGTGACCACGGTGCTGGCGAACAGCTGGGCCGCAGGCAGCTTGGCCACGGGCACGGATTCGCCGGTGAGCAGGGATTCGTCCACCTCCAGCTGGCCGTCCAGCAGCAGGGCATCGGCGGCGATGCGGTCGCCCTCGTGCAGCACCAGCAGGTCGCCGCACACCACCTCGCGCCCGGCGATGCGCTGCTCGGCGCCGTCCCGCACGACCAGCGCGCGCGGGGCCGACAGGTCGCGCAGCGCCTCCAGCGCGCGCTGCGTGCGCCGCTCCTGCAGCAGTGTGATGGCGATGATCACGGCCACGGAGCCGAGCAGGAACAGCGCCTCGCCCCGGTCGCCCAGCGCCAGATAGGTGCCGCCCGCGGCCAGCAGCATCAGGAACATGGGTTCGGTGAGCACCTCGCGCAGGATGGCGGCGGTGGACTTCGGCGCGCTGCCGGGCAGCTGGTTGGGACCGTCCTGCGCCAGGCGCGCGGCGGCCTCCTGGCTGCTCAGGCCTTGCGGCAGGCTGGCGGCGGCAGATGCTTGGTCTGGCATGGGGCAGCGCGGCGCGGCGGTAGGGGTTTGGGGACAGTGTATAAGTGCCGTCCGCCCTTGATGCAAACACCTTGCCCGATGACCACGACCGCCCCCCCCGCTTATTTCGAACGCCAGCACGAACGGCTGGACGCACAGCTGCAGGCCCATTTGCTGGACGTGGCGGGCGCGGATTTTGGCAGCGCCCTGGAGCGCCTGGAGCACTGGCGGCGCGACCTGGACCGGCACACGGAGATAGAAAACACCCTCCTGCTGCCCCATGTGCCGCCAGGCGCGCGCTGGGCCGCGCGCGTCTACCTGCTGGAGCATGAGCGCATCGGCCTGCTGGCCGATGAATACGAGCAGCGCGTGCGCGCCGTCGTCGCCCAGCCCCCGCAGGGCGAGCTGGCGCGGCGCCGCGCGGTGCTGCTGCTGCTGGACGCGGCCCACGCCCTGCGCCATGTGCTGGAGCACCACAACGAACGCGAGCACCAGGCCCTGGCCCATGAGCTGCCGCTGGAGCTGCAAAAAACCGCCTGGGCTGGCGAATAACGCGGGCCGCGCCTACGCCGCGCCTGCGGCCCCGAAGCGCCCCAACCCCAGCTGCACCAGTTGCCCGCTGCGGCGCAGCAGCCACAGCGCCTCCAGCCCCAGGCGCTGCGCCAGCGCCAGGCCCGCGCCGGGACCGGCCACCAGCAGCGCCGTGGCCCAGGCGTCGGCGCTCATGCAGTCGCGGGCCAGCACGGTGACGGACGCCACCTCGCCGCGCACGGGCGCCGCGCGGCGTGCGTCCATGGTGTGCGATAGGCGCTGGCCGGCGATGTCGAAGAAGCGCCGGTAGTCGCCCGAGGTGGCGACCGCCAGGTCCCGCAGCTCGATCACGCCCTGTGCGGCGCGGCGCCCGGCCTGGGGGCTTTCCAGGGCCACGGCCCAGGCTGGCCCGCCGGCCTGGCCGCCCAGGGCGCGCAGCTCGCCATCGAGCGCCGCCAGTGCATGGGCCACGCCATGGCCCTGCAGCACGGCCGCCATGCGATCGACCGCGTAGCCCTTGGCGATGCCGCACAGGTCCAGCTGCATGGCCGCATGCTTGCGCGCACGGCGCGTGGCCGGGTCCAGCTCCAGCAGTTCGTGCGTGGGGCGCGATGCGGGCCTGGCCGCGGCGCGGATCGCCGCGGCGTCGGGCGCGTCGCGCACCGGGCCAAAGCCCCAGGCATCGACGAGCGCGCCCACGGCCGGGTCGAAGGCGCCATCGCTCAGGCGGTTGACCTCCAGGGCGGCCGCCAGCACTTCCAAAATAGGAGCTTGAAGCGTAATCCAGCAGCCGGTTTCGGCCTTATTCAGCTGATTGATGGCGCTGCCCGGTTGCCAGGGCGACATGAGGGCGTCCACCTGCTGCACGGCGGCGGCCAGTGCCTGCCGCAGCGCCTGCACGTCCAGGCCCGGCGCCGCGTCCATGGTGACCGACCAGCGCGTGCCCATGGTGGGGCCATGCAGTGTCAGGCGCTCAAAACAGGTCTTCGGCATAGCGCCCACGCTCCTTGAGTTGCGCCAGGCTCAGGCCCAGCGGGGCGAGCAGGGTTTCCAGCACCTGGGCCACGCCGTGCGCCATGGCGCGGCTGCCGCAGACGCGCACATGGGCGCCGCCGGCCAGCAGCGCGCCCACCTGGGCGGCGTTGCGCTGCAGCGCGTCCTGCACATGACCGCCGCCCCCGGGTGCGCGCGAGAACGCGGTGTGCAGGCTGTGCAGCCGGCCGTCGGCCTGCCAGTCCTGCAGCTCCTGGCCGAAGAAGAAGTCACGCTCCGGCGCGCGCGCGCCGTAGAACAAATGCATGGGCCGGCGCCGCGCGTTGCCGCGTATGAAGCCCGCCAGCGGCGCCACGCCCGTGCCCGCGCCGATCAGCAGCAGGGGCGCCTTGCCGCCCGCCAGCGCAAAGCCCGGGTTGGGGCGGACGAAGGCCTGCACGCTGTCGCCCGGCTGCAGGCCGTGCAGGAAGGTCGAGCACAGGCCGCCCGCCCTGCGGCGCACGCAGAGTTCGGCAAACCCGTCGGCCGTGCCCGAGGCCAGCGAGTAGTAGCGCGGCACGGCCGTGCCCGGCGCCACGATGGCCAGCAGGTCGCCGGCGACGAAGCGCGGCAGGCGCCGGCCCGCCTGGGGCAGGCTCAGGCGCAGGATGACGGCGGGGTCGCCCGCACCACCGGCGAAGTCCTGGCGCGAGCGCAGCGTGAGCTCGCTCATGGGCGGCAGGCGCGGGCGGTAGTCCAGCACCAGGGTGTGCCCCAGCACCTGGGCCAGCGCCTCGCCCCAGCGCGCAAACTCCTGCGGCGACTGCTGGTGGATGCGCTCCAGTGGCAGCAGCTCTGGCCAGCCGCGCTCACGCAGGGCCTGTGCCAGCGCCTCGGCAAACGCGCAATAGGCCGGGAACTGCCGGTCGCCAAAGCCCAGCACCGCCACCGGGGCGGCGCCGGCCGGGGTGCGCGCGATGCGCTCCAGCGCCCTGGCGGCATGGGCCGGCGCCTGGCCATCGCCATAGGTGGCGGCCAGCACCAAGACCTGGCGCACGCCGGGCGGGGCGCAGAAATGCTCCAGGCCGGTGCTGTGCACGCGCCGGCCGGCCCGCACCAGCGCCGCGTGCAGGGCCTGGGCAAAGCCCCAGGTGCTGCCGCCCTCGCTGGCGACGAAGAGCAGCGTGTCCGCCTGGGCCAGCGGGCTGTTGTCGGCGATGCGCGGCGCCAGGCGCCGCGCCTGCCACCACAGCAGCACGCCCGTGGTCCAGAACAGCACGATGGACAGGCCCGTCGCGCCCAGCAGCAGCGCCCAGGCCCAGGCGCCGTCGCCCGTGTGCAGCAGCAGCGCCCAGTCCTGCACGCGCTGCGCGGGCGTGGCGTCCTGCCAGGCCAGGGTCTGGCCGTTGTAGCGCTCCACCCAGCCCTGGCCCGCGCCGGTGCTGACCTGCCAGCTGTCCTGCGGGTCGTCCGCGGCGGGCAGGTTGAGCTTGCGCAGCTCCTGCACGCGCAGGCGCTGCAGCAGCGGCAGCTGGCCGGGCGCCAGGTCGGGCCGGCCGTTGGGGACGGAGTGGACATCCGGCTCCGGCCAGGCATCGAGCGGCACCAGGCCGAAGGTGGTGGCGCTGAGCCACAGCGCGGTGATGGCAGACAGCGCCAGCACCAGCAGCAGCACGCGCCCGGTCAGCACATGCAGGCGCTGCGCCAGCGTGCCGCGCACGGCGCCGGCCAGCTGCCGCCAGCCGCCCATGCGCCGCAGCAGCAGCGTCAGGCCCGTGACCGACAAGCCCAGCATGGCCAGCGCCAGCACGGCCGAGCCGATGCGCCCGGCATCGCCCGCGAGCCAGGAGCGGTGCAGGTTCTTCAGCCAGCGCGGCAGCATGGAGGGCTGGTAG
Organism: Alicycliphilus denitrificans; assembly: GCF_044792555.1. Lineage (GTDB taxonomy): Bacteria > Pseudomonadota > Gammaproteobacteria > Burkholderiales > Burkholderiaceae_C > Alicycliphilus > Alicycliphilus denitrificans_A. The sequence goes on along the minus strand of NZ_CP126238.1, from coordinate 4,106,402 downwards.
GCGCCCAGCCGTGCGCCCGTGGCCGGGTCTATGCGCCAGGCCTGGGGCTGGTCGCCGTCAAAGGCAAAGGCCACGACCATGCCCGAGGGCAGGCGGCGGATTTCCTCCAGACCCGGCACCTGGGCCTGCACGCGCTGCGCCAGCGTGGCCACGGACAGGCCGGGCGCGGCCGGTGCCGCCAGCCAGGCATTGCGCAGCGGGTCCAGCGACAGCGCCGCGCCCGTGATACCCAGCACCAGCGCCAGCGTGCCCGCCACCAGGCCCAGCCAGCGGTGCAGCCACTTCCAGGCCATTACCGCAACTGGTAGCTGAACGACTGGATGTACTGCCTGCCCGCCTGCGCCTTGCCGGCGTTGGCGGCGGACAGCGGCACGCGCACTTCAGCGGGGCTGTCGCGCATGTCTTCGGCGGCGGCGTCGATGCGGATCTCGTAGCCGGCGTCGATCAGCGCGTCGGCCAGCTCGGCCGTCACCGTCAGGCTGCGGCCGGCGCCCACGCTGGCGCCGGTCACGCCAGCGAGGCGCCTGGCGTCGCCGGCCGAGAGGCGGTTCCAGTCCGCCAGGTGCTTGTAGTACTTGGCCTTGCCGCCGGCCACCCACAGCGTGCGCGCGTAGGCGCCCTTGGCATCCACCAGGTAGAGCGCCAGGTAGGCGCCGTTGCCGCCGTAGTTCTTGAGCTGGGTGGACAGGGTGAGCTGGCGTGCCTGCGCCAGCGCGGGCAGCGCCAGAGCGCAGGCGGCGGCAACGGTGGTCAGCAGGGGTTTTGACATGGTTGTACTCCTGTTTTAATAGCTTTAAGCGCTTTATGGGTAATGGTTTAAGCCGATTTTTTTACTATTCCGCTCGCCGGCAGGGGCGCGTGGCTATGGCTGGTGTTCGCGCAGGCGCTTGCGTTCGTGCTGGCCCTGGTGCTTGAGCTTGACGATGGCCAGGGTCTGCGGGTCGATCTTGGCCTTGAAGCTGCGGCCCTCGGCGTCGCTGCCGCGGATCTCGTAGCAGCCATCGTCGATCTTCAGGCGCTGCACCTGCCAGCCCTGCGCAGCGGCCATGCGCAGCACGGCGTCGCGCGGCTGCCAGCGGTCCACGGGCGCGTCGCAGTCGTCGCCGGCCAGGGCCGGCAGCGCGCTGGTGCCCAGGGTCAGGGCGAGCAGGCAGGGGGCGATGGTTTTCATGGCTAAGTCCCTTCGTTTCAACGCCTCGGCAGCATACGCCGCAGCATGCCAGTTAACGCATGGCAAACGATTCGCGGTGCAGGCGCCAGGCACGCGCGCCGCCGGCGTGCGCGGCGAGCTGCTCGCCCAGGCCCTGCGGTCCGCAGAACCAGATGTCGAGCGGCCCGGCCTCGGCCTCCAGGGCCTGGGGCGTGAGGCGCTGGCCCTGGGCGTCGTCGTGCACGCTGAGCCGCACGGGCGGTTCGGCCTGTGCGCACAGCCGGTGCAGGCGCGCCAGCAGCGGGTCGCGCGCCGCATCGCGGGTGCAGTAGTGCATGTGCACCGGCTGCAGGGGCGTGCGTGTGGGGGCCGCCCCCGGCTGGCGCGCCTCCAGCAGTGCCAGGAAGGGCGTCACGCCCACGCCGCCCGCCACCCACACCTGCTGGCGCCGCCGCTGGCCGCGGCCGTGAAAGCGCCCGTAGGGGCCTTCGATGTCCACGCGCTGGCCCACGCGCAGGCGCCGGCCCAGGCTGCTTGTGTAGTCGCCCAGCGGCTTGATGACCAGGCGCAGCAGCGGTTCGCCCTGGTCGCTTTGCCCCAGGCTGCCGGGGGCGCTGGCGATGGTGAAGGGGTGCTGGCCCTCGGCGCGGTCAAAGCGCACGAAGGCGAACTGCCCGGCGCGATGGCCCGGCCAGCTGGCGGGCAGGGCGCAGACCACCTCAATGGGGGCCTGCGCGCCGCCGTCGCCCAGCACGCGCACGGCATGGATGCGCCCCTGGTGGCTGCGCGAGCGGCCAATCCAGCCCGCCAGCGACCAGACCGCCGCCAGGCTGCCCAGCGCCAGCAGCGTGCCCATGAGCAGGCCCAGCGGCAGCGCCCAGAAGGCCAGCGGCATCAGGGCCAGCGTGTGCAGCACCAGCGCCAGGAACAGGACCGGCATGGCGCGGTGCAGCAGGCGCCAGGGGCGGTAGGACAAGAGCCGCGTCAGCAGCGTGATGGCCACCATGGCCAGCAGCAGGTAGAAGGCCCATTCGCCCAGGTCCTTGGCAAAGCCGCGCGTGTCGGTGAACCAGGGCAGCACGGCGTCATGCTCGGGCCTGCCGGCGCGCCCCCACAGGGCCTTGATCCAGCCGCTCGACTCCTTGGCGCCCCAATGCGCGATGGCCGTGAGCGCCGCGCCAATGCCGGCCCACTTGTGCAGGCGGTAGACCCGGTCCATGCCGCCCAGCGGGCGCTCCAGCCAGGGCAGGCGCAGCGCCAGCAGCATGGCCAGGGCCATCATGCCGATGCTCCACAGCCCCGTGAGGTACAGCAGGTGCTGGCGCAGCTGCCACCAGCCCGTGGCCGCGCCACGCGCATCCACCAGCGGCTGCACGCCGAGGTTGGCCGGCGCCACGGCCAGCCAGGCCGATGATCAGCAACCAGGCGCCCAGGACGGCTTTGATGCGCATGACGTTCTCCTTGTCGTGAATGGGGCGGTGTTTCAGCGGCCGGTGCGGGTGTGCTCCACCGCGCCGGTGCTGGCGTTCACGTACAGCTTCACGCGCTGGCCCTGGGCGTTGCTGGCCTTGACCTCATAGCGGCCATCGTCCCATTCGATCTCGCGCATGTCGCGGTAGCCCGCGGCCTCCAGGCGGTCGTAGATGTCGCGTAGGTTCAGCTGCGGCGCAGCCGGTGTGCTGGCGGCTGCCGGGGCCTGCGCCGCCGTGGGGGTCTGCGCCTGGGCCAGGCCCAGCGCCAGGGCGGCAGCGGCGGCCGCGGGGAGGATGAAGCGGGTGGTGATCTTGCGCATGGGGATGACTCCTTGGTTCTCAGCCCGGCACCATGCCTGGCTTGAGGGGAATTCTGAGAAACCCACCCTGAACCCTTGCTGAAGGAGACGTTCATCTGCGGTTCATCGCGCCATGCGTATAAAGCCGCCCTATGCACAGCATCTTTCGCATCATCGTCCTGCTTGCCTGGGCCCTGGGTGCCGCCAGCGCCCAGGCCGCCGGCGACCACGAACTGGCGCGCCAGGCGCTGCAGCAGGGCCAGGTGCTGCCGCTGCGCCAGGTGCTGGACAAGATCGAGCGCGAACACCAGGGCCAGGTGCTGAAAATCGAGTTCGAGGAAGATGATGGCCGCTACATCTACGAGATCCGCCTGCTGCAAAAGGACGGCCGCATGGCCAAGCTCAAGGTCGATGCCGTCGATGGCCGCGTGCTGAAGATCAAACGCAAGGGGGACTGATGCGGATTCTGGTCGTGGAGGACGAGCCCACGCTGCGCGTCCAGCTGGTGCAGGCCATCGCCGCCGCGGGCCACACGCTGGAGGCGGCCGCGGACGGCGGCGAGGCGCATTATCTGGGCGATGTGGAGGACTTCGACGCCGTGGTGCTGGACTTAGGGCTCCCCCAGCTCGACGGCCTGTCGGTGCTGCGCCGCTGGCGCGCGGCCGGGCGCAACATGCCGGTGCTGATCCTCACCGCGCGCGGCAGCTGGCAGGAAAAGGTGGCCGGCATGGACGCCGGCGCCGACGACTACCTGGCCAAGCCCTTTCACATGGAGGAGCTGCTGGCGCGCCTGCGCGCCCTGCTGCGCCGCCGGGGCGAGCATGCCAGCGCCGAGTGGCGCTGCGGCAGCATCTGGCTCGATACGCGCGCCGCGCGCGTGTCGGTGGCCGGCCAGCCGCTGGATCTGACCAGCCATGAATTCAAGCTGCTGTCGCTCTTGATGCAGCGCAAGGGCGAGGTGCTGTCGCGCACCGAACTCTCCGAGCACCTCTACCCCCAGGACAGCGACCGCGACTCCAACACCATCGAGGTCTTCGTCGGCCGCCTGCGCAAGAAGCTGCCGGCCGGCAGCATAGAGACCGTGCGCGGCCTGGGCTACCGGCTGGTCGATACCGGCGCCAGCGCATGAAGGGGGGCTCGCTGCGCCTGCGCCTGCTGGCCGGCACGCTGGCGTGGATGCTGGCCGCCATCGCCCTGGCGGGCTGGGGGCTGCGCACGCTGTTCCAGGAGCACATCACCCGGCAGTTTGAGGAGCAGCTGGTGCTGCAGCTCGACCACCTGAGCGGCGCCGTGGACTGGCAGCCGGGCCGGGGCATCAGCGTTGCCCACCCGGCCGCGGACGGGCGCATGGAGCAGCCCCTGTCGGGCCTGTACTGGCAAATTGACCAGCTGAGCGCCCGGCCGGGCGAGCCGCCCCGGGCGGCAGTGGCGCGCTCGCGCTCGCTGTGGGACCAGCAGCTCACGCTGCCCGCCGCGCCCGGCACCGTCCAGGGCCACAGCACGCTGCAGCTGCACGACGCCCAGGGCCACGCCCTGCTGGCCGTGGCACGCACCCTGCGGCTGCCCGAGGACGAGGCCCCGCCGCTGCGCCTGGTGGTGGCCGGCGACCAGCAGCTGCTGGCCGAGCCGCTCAAAAGCTTCACGCACATGCTGCTCATGGCCCTGGGCATGCTGGCGCTGGGCCTGGCTGCGGCCGTGGCGCTGCAGCTGCAGCTGGCGCTGCGGCCCTTGAAGCTGCTGCACCAGCGGCTGAGCCAGGTGCGCAGCGGCGCCGCGGCGCAGCTGGGCGGCCGCTTCCCGCAGGAGCTCGAACCCCTGGTGGCCGAGTTCAACCATGTGCTGGCCGAGAACGCCGACATGGTGCAGCGCGCGCGCACCCAGGCCGGCAACCTGGCGCACGCGGTGCACACGCCGCTGACCATCCTGGCCAACGCCGCCGCGCAGGAGGGCACGCCCCTGGCGCGGCTGGTGCAAGAGCAGGTGGTGCTGGCCCGCCGACAGGTGGACTGGCACCTGGCGCGCGCGCGCGCCGCCGCCGCCGTGCGCGCCACCGGGCTGCGCACCCCGGTACTGCAACCCCTGCGGGCGCTGCTGCGCACCATGACGCGGCTGCACGACGCGCGCGACCTGTCCTTTGAAATCGCGCCGCAGGCGCAGGACCTGGCATTCCGCGGCGAGCCGCAAGACTTGTACGAACTGCTGGGCAACCTCATCGACAACGCCGGCAAATGGGCCCGCACGCGCGTTGTGGTCGATGTGCAGCGCGCCGCTGGCGAGCTGTGCATCACCGTGGACGACGATGGTCCCGGCATTCCCGAGGAGCAGCGCCAGCGCATGTTCGAGCGCGGCGTGCAGCTCGACGAGCGCCGCCCCGGCTCCGGCCTGGGCCTGGACATCGTGCGTGCGCTGGCCGACAGCTATGGCGGCAGCGTGCAGGCATTGCCGTCCCCGCTGGGCGGCGCGCGCCTGCGGCTGTGCCTGCCGGCGGCCTGAGAGCCTGGCAGCCGCACTATCATGGCCGCCTCTTTGCTCCCCCATCCTTGCCCGCGCCCCGCGCATGAGTGCCATTCACATCACCGACATCGAGGCCGCCATCAACCATTGGCGCGCCCGCGCGCCCTCGCCCGACGGCGTGGCGCTGGCGCCCGAGCTTGGCGCCTTGGCCCAGGTCTATGGCCGCATGGTGTTCGCGCGCGCCGAGGCGATAGACCCCGAGCGCCTGCCGCCCCCGGCCCTGGCTGCGTGGCTGGCCTGGTACCAGACTCAGCCGGACACGCCCTGCATCGCCATCTGCTCCACCAGCCAGGGCGATGACTGGTGCAAGGGCTGCGGGCGCAGCTTTGCCGAGGTGCAGCACTGGCTGTCCATGAGTCCGGCCGCCAAGCGCGCCGTGTGGCGGCGCATCACGCGCGAGGGGCGCGCCCTGCGCTTCACGCGCTATGCCGAACGCGGGGCCGGGCAGGGCGCCGCTGGCTGATGCCGCGCTGAAAGCGCCGTGATAGGGCTATTTCCAGCGCAGCGGCTCCACATGCACGCTGCCCAGATTGCTGCTGAGGGTCAGCGCGCCCTCTTGCACCGTGGCCTGCAGCTGCATGCTGCGCTCGGCCAGGCCGGCCAGCTGCTGCGCGGCCTCGGCGGGCACGCGCCACACCTGCAGCCTGTCCAGGCGCGTGAGCTTGTTCTCTATGCCCTTCCACCACACTTCGGCCGCGTGATGGAAGGCATAGACCACCACCGCGTCCGCCTTGCTGCAGGCCTTGGCCAGTGGCTTGTCCTCGGGCTGGCCGACCTCGATCCACAGGCGCTTGCGGCCCGTGAAGTCGGTCAGCGATGCGTCCGGGTCGTCGGGGTCGGACAGGCCGGCGCCAAAGGCCAGGGTGCCGTCGCCGCGGCAGGTGTCCTGCAGCTCGTGCGCCTGCAGCGCCAGCGCCACCAGGCGCACCATCATGCGCTCGTCGGTCTCGCTCGGGTGGCGCGCCAGGGTCAGCTGGTGGTCGGCGTAGTAGCCGTGGTCTATGTCGGCGATGGACAGATTGGCCTTGAAGATAGTGGACTTGAGGGCCATGGTATTGCTTTGAAAATGAGAGCTGCCCGCGCTTGCCTGACAAACGCGGGCAGCCAAAAAGACTGAATGTTTATACGCGGCGTGCGAGCTCGGCTGCCTTGCCGGTGTAGCTCGCCGGCGTCATCGCCAGCAGGCGCTCCTTGTCGGCCTGGGGGATTTCCAGGCTGTGGATCAACTGGTGCAGCGCCTCGGCGCTGACGGTCTTGCCGCGCGTGACTTCCTTGAGCTTCTCGTAGGCGCCGGCCACGCCGTAGCGGCGCATCACGGTCTGGATGGGCTCGGCCAGCACTTCCCAGCTGGCATCGAGGTCGGCGGCCAGGGCCTCCTCGTTCAGCTCGAGCTTGCCCAGGCCCGTCATCAGCGAGCTGTAGGCCAGCACCGTGTAGCCCATGGCCACGCCGATGTTGCGCAGCACCGTGCTGTCGGTCAGGTCGCGCTGCCAGCGCGAGATGGGCAGCTTTTCCGCCAGATGCCGCAGCAGGGCGTTGGCCAGGCCCAGGTTGCCCTCGGCGTTCTCGAAGTCGATGGGGTTGACCTTGTGCGGCATGGTGGAGGAGCCGATCTCGCCCGCCTTGAGCCTTTGCTTGAAGTAGCCCAGGCTCACATAGCCCCAGATGTCGCGCGACAGGTCCACCAGGATGGTGTTGGCGCGTGCGATGGCGTCGAACAGCTCGGCCATGTAGTCGTGCGGCTCGATCTGGATGCTGTAGGGCTGGAACGCGAGGCCCAGGCCCTGCGGCTCGTGCGTTTCCACGACGCGCCGGGAGAAGGCCTCCCAGTCGAAGTCGGGCCAGGCCGCCAGGTGGGCGTTGTAATTGCCCACGGCACCGTTCATCTTGGCCAGGATCTTCACGGCCGCGATGCGCTCCACCGCGCCCTGCAGGCGCATGACCACGTTGGCCAGCTCCTTGCCCACCGTGGTGGGGCTGGCGGTCTGGCCATGGGTGCGGCTGAGCATGGGCACGGCGGCATAGGTGCGGGCCATCTCGCGCAGCTTCAGCAGGATGCGGTCCAGGCCAGGCAGGATGACCTGGTCGCGGCCGGCGCGGATCTGCAGCGCATGGCTGGTGTTGTTGATGTCCTCGCTGGTGCAGGCGAAGTGCACGAACTCGGCGGCCTTCTCCAGCTCGGGGCGGGCCTCGAACTTGGACTTGATCCAGTACTCCACGGCCTTCACGTCGTGGTTGGTGGTCTTCTCGATGTGCTTGATGGCGGTGCAGTCGGCCTCGCTGAAATTCGTCACCAGGCCCTGCAGATAGGCGCGTGCGCCGGCCGACAAGGGCTTGAATTCGGCAAAGCCTGCGTCCGACAGGGCAATGAACCAGGCCACCTCCACCTGCACGCGGCGGTGCATGTAGCCATGCTCGCTCATGATGGGGCGCAGGGCGGAGAGTTTGGCGGCGTAGCGGCCGTCGAGCGGCGAAAGGGCGGTAATGGTGGACAGGCTCATGGGGCGCAATTGTAGGTGGGCGGCCCCTGCCCGTGCCGCCCTGGGGCCACACTAGAATCAGCCGCCACCCCCTCCCGAAGGCGCGCGCGGCGCACAGACAAGCAAAGGCCACCATGAAGCTGATCGGATCCACCACAAGCCCCTATGTGCGCAAGGTGCGCGTGGTGATGGCGGAAAAAAAGCTGGACTACCGTTTCCAGGAGGACAACGTGTGGTCCGAAGACACGGCCATCCACGGCGCCAACCCGCTGGGCAAGGTGCCCTGCCTGATCATGGAGGGGGGCGAGGCGGTGTTCGATTCGCGCGTCATCGTGGAATACCTGGACACCCTGTCCCCCGTGGGCAAGCTGATTCCCGCCTCGGGGCGCGAGCGCGCCGAGGTCAAGACCTGGGAGGCATTGGCCGATGGCGTGCTCGATGCCGGCGTGCTGGCGCGGCTGGAGGCCACCTGGGCCGGCCGCCAGGACGGCGAGCGCTGCCAGGCCTGGATAGACCGCCAGCTGGGCAAGGTGCGCACGGGCCTCTCGGCCATGAGCCAGGGCCTGGGTGACAAGCCCTACTGCAGTGGCATCCACCTGAGCCTGTCGGACATTGCCGTGGGCTGCGCACTGGGCTGGCTGGAGTTCCGCTTCCCGCAGATCGCCTGGCGCGCCGACCACCCCAATCTGGGCCGGCTGATGGACAAGCTGATGCAACGCCAGAGCTTCAGCGACACCCAGCCGCGCTGAAAGCCGGCGTCAAGCGCAAAAAAGCGCGCCTTCCTTAGGGAAGTGCGCGCTTTTTGCTGCGGAATAAAAAATGTTGCGAAGCGCCCCGAAACGAATGAAGAGAGGGAGGGAGGAGAAGCGCCCCAGGGTTGCAGCCAGACAGTGCCTGGAAGGCCTCGCAACAATACAAACCAAACGGTTGGCGGCCCGGCATCAAGCTTCACGACCGCACATGGACTTCAGAGTGGGGGCATGCGATAAAAGTTCCAGCCCCTCACCAAAAAAATCTACCGGGCCATGCCTCACAAGACAAGAACCGCATGGATCGTATGTTCCGCAGAAGATGGCGGTCGTGGTGTTACGAGATAATTTTTGTGCAAGGCCTTTGTGTGCCGGCATTGTGCCCGGCAGCGGCATATTCCGCTGGTGCGCGCCGCATGTGGTGTTTTTCCGCTGACTCAATCCGAAGCAAGGCTTGCGACTTGTTGCCTTTCAGGCGCTCGGTTTTTCAGGCAAGCGCCAGCAGGCGCGCTAATTGCAGCTGCACCCGTACCTCGCGCCGGGCCATGGGGCCGGCGATTTTCCAATCCGGCTGGGCGGTGTCGCGCGGTATCGGCTCGCCGGTCGGCATGCCATTGCGATTCAGCACCACGGCGACACGCGGGGTCGTGGCGCTCGCGCCGCGCCGCAGCACAATGGCCACCTCCTGGCTGGCCAGCCGCACGAAGGTGCCCGGTGGATAAATGCCCAGCGTCTTGATCAGCGCCGCGCCGGCTTCATCGGCCTGGCGCTCCTCGTCGTAATAGCTCGCCTGCATGGCCGCCGTCACCGTCATGGGGTGGCGCGTGGCGCGTGGCGCCAGGCGTGCGCCAAACACATCGGCACGCTGGATGAGCCGGGCCATCTGCTGGCCTTCGCTGCGCGAGGCCAGAGCGCCCGGTGCGCGGTCGTGGTGCAGGCGCACCGCCTCCAGCCAGGCGGGGGCCGTGACGCCCAGCGCACGCAATTGCGCCTCCGAGCGCTCGGCGTGGCCCTGGATGGCGTGCACTTGTTGCGAGGTCAGAGGTTCGGACTGCACGGCGAGCTGGTCTTGCAGCGCGGTCATGGAAATATTCATGGACAGCGCCGCCAGCCCCAGGCTTTCCACGCGCGCGTGGGGCCAGCGCAGCGTATCCTGGGCCACCAACATGCACACGCAGGCGACCAGCATGGCATGGGTGGCGCTGTACATCCGCGTCTCTTGCGCCGACAGGTAGATCAAGGCCAGGAGCGTCGCGTCTGGGGCCTGCTGGCAGCTGCGCGCCAGGTCGGCCTGCAGCAGGCATAGCCGTTGCGCGAAGCCGGTGGGGGGGGGTGAGCGCAGCAACTGCGTGGCGCGCAACTGCAACTCGGACCAGTCGGGCGGCCCGGCCGGCGCGGCGCCCGGTGTGCCTTGGCTGGCCTGCGCCCCCGCGGAGATTTTCACGGCGGCGATTTGCCCCAGGGAGGTCTGCGACAGCAGCATCTGCTGCAACTGGGCCAGGTAGGAGCGGTAGGCGTCCTCCGACTCCTCCGTGTCCACGCACACCTGGAAGGCGCGCGCCGCCAGCGAGGTGAGTTCCTCGCGCTGTTGAATCACATAGCCCTTCTGGGCCAGCAACACGCCATCGGCACCGCGCAGCGTGAACGGCAGCGGTTGGCCAAGCAGGATTGAATCAATGTTCAGCGCAACGAGGTTCATATCCCATTATCTGGCGATGTCCGGGCGATGCCGCAAGAGCCGGCGCAGCCACTGCTCAAAGTCGTCCACGTAGGTGAAGACCGCGGGCACCACCAGCAGGCTGAGCACGGTGGAGGTGATGAGTCCGCCGATCACGGCCACGGCCATGGGGGAGCGAAAGCTCATGTCCGCGCCGCCCAGCGCCAGGGCGATGGGCAGCATGCCCGCGCCCATGGCCAGCGTGGTCATGATGATGGGGCGGGCGCGCTTGTGGCAGGCGTCCAGCAGGGCGTCCAGCCGGCCCATGCCGTGGCGGCGCGCCACGATGGCGTATTCCACGAGCAGGATGGAGTTCTTGGTGGCAATGCCCATGAGCATGATGAGCCCGATGAGGGACGGCATGGAAAAACTCTTGCCCGTCAGCAGCAGGGCCACGAAGGCCCCGCCCAGGGACAGCGGCAGCGCCGCCAGGATGGTGACGGGTTGCAGGAAGTCCTTGAACAGCAGCACCAGCACGATGTAGATGCAGACCACGCCGGTGAGCATGGCCAGGCCGAAGCTGGCGAACAGCTCGCCCATCACCTCGGCGTCGCCCACGTCGATCAGGCGCACGCCGGCGGGTAGGCCCTGCACGGCGGGGAGCCGGCGCACGGCCTCGGTCAGCTCGCCCAGGCCGCGGCTGCCCAGCTCGATCTCGAAATTCACGTTGCGCGCGCGGTCGTAGCGGTTGATCACGGCCGGCCCGCCGGCCAGCGAGAGCGTCGCCACCTCGCCCAGGCGTACCGGGCCGCGGCTGCCGGGCAGGGCCAGGCGTTCGAGCACCGACAGGTCGCGCCGCGCCGCGTCATCCAGGCGCACGACGATGGGCAACTGGCGCTGCGCCAGGTTCAGCTTGGGCAGGAACTGCTCGTAGTCGCCCACGGTGGCCACGCGCAGGGTCTCGGCAATGGCTTGCGAAGTCACGCCCAGGTCGGCGGCGCGCGCGAAGTCGGGGTGCACGGCGATCTCGGGGCGCACCAGGCTGGCCGTGGAGCTGACGCCGCCGATGCCGTCTATGGTGCGGATGCCCTGCTCCACGGCGCGCGCCGCCGTCGCCAGCGCCAGCGGGTCTTCGCTGGACAGGGCCAGGATGTACTTGTCGTTGGAGCCGCCCAGGCCCACCTTCACGCGCACGCCGGGCAGCTCGGCCATGGCCTCGCGCAGGCGCCGCTCAATCTCCTGCTTGCGCGGGCGCTCCTGGCGCGGCGCCATGGTCAGCGTGAGCGTGGCCTTGCGCGGATCGCCGGCGCTGGCGCCGGCAAACGGGTCGGAGCCGGCCGTGCCGCCGCCTATTGTTGTGTAGATGCTCTGCACATGGCCCACGCCCATGGCCAGCGCCCCGGCGCGCAGGGCCATGGCATGGGTGTCGGCCAGCCTGGTGCCGGGCGCAAGCTCCAGCGTGACCTGGGTCTGGGCGTTGTCGTCGGCTGGTATGAAGCCCGAGGGCAGCAGCGGGATCAGCGCCAGCGAGCCCGCGAAGAACAGCAGCGCGCCGATGAGGGTCAGCACGCGGTGGCGCAGGCACCAGCGCGAGGCCCGCATGTAGGCGGCGAGCCAGCGCGGCTCGTGCTGCGGCGCCACCAGGGGCTTGAGCAGGTAGGCCGCCATCATGGGCGTGAGCAGGCGCGCCACGACCAGGGAGGCGAACACCGCCAGCGCCGCCGTCCAGCCGAACTGCTTGAAGAAGCGACCGGCGATGCCGCTCATGAAGGCCGTGGGCAGGAATACCGCGATCAGCGTGAAGGTGGTGGCGATGACGGCCAGGCCGATCTCGTCGGCCGCCTCCATCGCCGCCTGGTACGGGCTCTTGCCCATGCGCAGGTGGCGCACGATGTTCTCGACCTCGACGATGGCGTCGTCCACCAGGATGCCCACCACCAGCGATAGCGCCAAGAGGGTGATGATGTTGATGGAAAAGCCCAGCAGGTACATGCCGATGAAGGCCGGTATCACCGATAGCGGCAGCGCCACGGCCGAGACGATCGTGGCGCGCCAGTTGCGCAGGAACAGCCACACCACCACCACGGCCAGGATGGCGCCCTCGTACAGCAGGTGCATGGAGCTGTCGTACTCGTCCTGCGCGATCGCCACGAAGTCCACCGTGCGCGTGAGCGTGAGGTGCGGCTGCTCGGCCTGGAGCCGATCGAGCGCGCGCTGCACGCCCGCACCCACCTCCACCTCGCTGGCGCCGCGGCTGCGCGAGACCTCGAAGCCGATCACGGGTTTATCGCCCAGCAGCGCCGCCGTGCGCGGATCGGCCACCGTGTCGCTGACCTGGGCCAGCCGGTCCAGGCGGATGCTGCGCCCGCCGGAGATCGGTATCTGCAGCGCCGCGACCTGCTCGGCCGTCTGCACCGTGGCCAGGGTGCGCAGCGGCTGCTCGGCGCCGCCCAGCTCGGCGCGCCCGCCGGCGCTCTCCAGCTGCACCTGGCGCAGCTGGCGCGAGACCTCGGCCGCCGTGGCGCCCAGGGCCTGCAGCTTGAGCGGGTCGAGCGCCACGCGCACCTCGCGCGTCACGCCGCCCACGCGGCTGACCGCGCCCACGCCGGGCACGGCCAGCAGGCGGCGCGTGAGCTGGTCGTCCACGAACCAGGACAGCTCCTGGTCGTCGAGCCGGTCCGAGGCGATGGCGAACGCCAGGATCGGCTGGCTGGACAACTCCAGCTTGGTGACGATGGGGTCGCGCAGGTCCGCCGGCAGGTCGGAGCGCACGCGCGAGACGGCCGCGCGCACATCGTCCACCGCCTCCTGCACGGGCTTTTCCAGCTGGTATTCGGCGGCGATGGTGGCCGTGCCGTCCACCAGCGTGCTGCTGATGTGCTTGAGCCGCTGCGTGGTGGCGATGGCGTTCTCGATCTTGCGCGCCACGTCCGATTCGAGCTGCCCCGGCGCCGCGCCCGGCAGCGTCGCCGTGACCACGACCACCGGCAGGTCCATGTCGGGGAAGTTCTGCACCTTCATGGCGCGAAACGACAGCAGCCCGGCCAGCGTGAGCAGCACGAACAGCATGGCCGCCGGCACGGGGTTCCTGATCGACCAGGCGGACAGGTTCATGATTGCTTCTTATTTAATAGCTGTTGGCGCTTTATGGGTCGATGCCGGAACCTGTTTTGGCTCTGATTCCGTGGCCACGCGCACCAGGTCGCCGTCGTTCAGGAAGGCGCCGCCCTGCTGCACGATGCGCGTCTCGGGCGCCAAGCCCTCGGTGATCTCCACGCGGCCGTCCACGCGCTGGCCGGTCTGCACGCGGCGCATGTGCACGCGGCCGTCTGCCCCCACCTCGAACAGGTGGCTGAAGCCGTCGCGCACCACCACCGCGGACAGTGGCACGGTCAGGGCCTCATGCCGGCCGAGCAGGAACTCGCCGCGCGCGAACATGCCGGCGCGGATGTCGGGGTGCGCGGGCAGGTCCACGTAGACCAGCGCATTGCGCGTGGCCTGGTCCACCGTGGGCGCCAGCACGCGCACCCGGCCCTCGACCTGGGCGCCGCTGGCGGCGGTCACCACGGCCGCGGTGCCGGGGCGCAGGCGCGGCAGGTCGCTGGAGCCGACCTCGGCGCGCCACTCCAGCCGGCCGCGGCGCAGCATGCGGAACAGCTCCGTGCCCGCGCCCGCCACCGCGCCCACGGTGGCCTGGCGTGCCGAGATCACGCCGGCGTCGGGGGCGCGCACCTCGGTGTGCGCGAGGCGCAGCCGCTGCGTGTCCACGGCCGCCTGCGCCGCGGCCATGCGTGCCTGCGCGGCCTGCGCGGCGCTGGCGTATTGCTGGATCTCCTGCTGGCTCATGGCGCCGGTGGCGTTCAGGGCGTGGGCGCGCTCGGCGTTGGCCTGGGCCTGGGCCAGGGCGGCGCGCGCCTCCTGCAGGCTGGCGCGGGCCTGGGCCAGGTCGGCCTGCACGGTGTCGGCGGCAAAGCGCGCCAGCAGCTGGCCGGCGCGCACCGGGTCGCCCACGTTCACCAGCACCTCGGCCAGGCGCAGACCATTGCTTTCGCTGCCTATGCTGGCCTCCTGCCAGGGCGCCACATTGCCATTGGCCGGCAGGCGCCGCGCCAGCGTCTCGCGCCGGGGCGCGGTGGTGCTCACGGTGAGGGCCGGGCGCGGTGCGCTGGCGGCGGGGGCAGGCGGCGCGGCGCGGGAGGGGCCGCCGGCCAGCAGCGCGCCGCCGGCGGCCAACAGGCCCAGCGCAGCCAGGGCGATCAAGGAGGAATGCTTCATGTGTGCTCTGCGTGCGGGTGCCGCGCCGGCGGGCGGCCGCGCCGCCCGATGGCCGCCACCCCACGGGCCCCTGGCCGGGTGGCTGTCGCGGCGCATTACACCATGCGCCATTCGACGCTGGATCGGCGGTCTGCGCAAAGCAAAAGCTCCCCCGGCCGGGAGAGCTTGCATCCTCCACCGCCCGCACCAGGGCGCGGGGTGGGCCGGTTGGGCCGGATCAGCCTTTGCGGCGGGCGTCCAGGCTCCAGCCGCCGGCGCCCTGTGCCGCCAGGACCAGCAGGCCGCCGACGATGGCGATGTTCTTGAAGAACAGCAACTGGGTCACGTAGGCCTGGTCGGCCGGCGCGCTCCAGTAGGCATGGAAGAAGAAACTGGCCGCCAGGGTGAACAAGCCCAGCACCAGGGCCGCGATGCGGGTGCCGAAGCCGAACAGCAGCGCCAGGCTGCCCAGGATTTCGACCAGCAGGGCCACGGCCGCGGCCAGCGCCGGGGCGGGCAGCCCCGCCGAGGCGATGTAGCCGGCCGTGCCCGAAAAGCCGGTCAGCTTGGCGATGCCGGCAGGCAGGAACAGGGCGACAAGCATCAGCCGGCCGAGCAGATTCAGTGCGTTTGGGAGGGTGTTGGACATGGTGAACCTCGTTCTAAAACTGAAACAGCGACCTCAGGCGCGGCGAATCCAGGTCGGAGCGATGGAGGTGCCCAGGCCCGCAAGCGGTTCCAGGTAGTGCGCCACGAGGCGAGCCTCGTGCCCGGCCAGGCTGAGTTGCTTGACAAATGCCGCGCCCATGTTGCCGGCGCCAATCACGGTGACTTTCATGACCAATCCTTTTTCGGGTGACGGCCTGTGGGAAGTTGGGGTGCACGGCCCAGGCCGTCGTGTGATTTCAGTGCATGGCGTGACTGTATTGAGTATTGAATTGGATATAAATAACGTATTGATTGATTAATTGTTTAAAAATACGAGACTATGGACAGATTTCTCGAAATGCAAAGCTTCAACGCCGTGGTCGAGGCGGGCAGCTTCGTGGGCGCGGCCGACATGCTGGGCCTGTCCAAGGCGGCGGTGTCGCGGCATGTGGTGGAGCTGGAAAACCGCCTGGGCATCCGCCTGCTGCACCGCACGACCCGGCGCCTGTCCCTGACACCCGAGGGGCGGGTGTTCCACGCGCGCAGCAAGGACCTGCTGGCCGAGCTCGACGACGCCGAGGCCGAGGTCACCTCGCGGCGCGAGACGGTCAGTGGCGTGCTGCGCATCAACGCCCCCTTCACCTTCGGCATCCTGCATCTCGCGCCGCTGTGGGGGCTGTTCCGCGCCCAGCACCCGCATGTGACCCTGGAGGTCACGCTCGCGGACCGCCTGGTCGATCTCGTCGAGGAGGGCTATGACCTGGCGATCCGCATCGCGGCGCTGGAGAACTCCTCCCTGGTCAGCCGCCGCCTGGCCAGCACGCGCATGACCCTGTGCGCCTCGCCGCGCTATCTGCAGCAGCATGGCACGCCGCGGCACCCGGCGGACCTGGCGGCGCACCAGGTGGTTGCGTACAGCCATTTCGCCACCCGGGACGAGTGGCATTTCAAGGGGCCGGACGGGCCGGTGAGCGTGCGTACCCGCCCCTGGATGCACACCAACAATGGCGAAACCTGCCGCGCGGCGGCGCTGGCGCACCAGGGCGTGATTCTTCAGCCTGGCTTCCTGGTCGGGCAGGACCTGGCGGCGGGCACGCTGGTCGAGCTCATGCCCGAGTACCGCTCGACGGAGCTCGGCATCTACGCGGTCTATCCGACGCGCAAGAACCTGTCGGCCAAGGTGCGGCTGCTGATTGATTTTCTGGCGGCCCATTTCGCCGCGCGCGGCGGCGCCCCGGACGCCGCGCAGGGGTCATGAGGGCGCAGTATCAATAGATAAAAGTGCCTATGACGCTTATGTAGTAAGCGTTAGTAGCTATCAATAAGAGAGTTTTCTCAGCCAAACACCGCGCGCCACAGCGCCAGCACGGCGCCCTGTTCGGCGGCCAGGGTCTCGGGCGGCACGCGCGTGGGTTCCTCGTTCAGGCGGGCGCGGTGCTGCACCTGGCGCAGCGTGCGGTAGGCGTCGGCGGCGGCGTGGCCCACGCCCGCGGGCAGCAGGCCGGCAGCCTCGGCGCGTTGCAGCAGGGCGATGTTGCCCTTGTTGTCGCGCAACTCGGGGTGGGCGCCGCTGTGTGCCAGCACCAGGTACTGCACGGCAAATTCCACGTCCAGCATGCCGCCCGGGCTGTGCTTGACCTCGAACTGCCCGGCCGGCACGGGGTTGGCGGCGCGCATGCGCTGGCGCATGGCGGTGATCTCGCTGCGCAGGGCCGCGGCGTCGCGTGGCGCGCTGATGACGGCCTGGCGCACGGCGTCAAAGCGCGCGCGCAGCTGCTCGCTGCCCAGCACGAAGCGCGCCCGCGTCATGGCCTGGTGCTCCCAGGTCCAGGCGGTGTTGCTGCCGCGCTGCTGCTGGTAGTCGGCATAGGCCTGGAAGCTGGTCACGAGCAGGCCGGAGTTGCCGTTGGGGCGCAGCTGGGTGTCGATCTCGAACAGGTCGCCCTCGCCGGTCTTGGCCGAGAGCCAGTTGATGAGCTTGCGCACGAAGGCAGCGTAGACCTCGGGGGCGAGATCATGGTCGTCGTCGAAGACGAAGACGATGTCCAGGTCGCTGCCGTAGCCCAGCTCCTTGCCGCCGAGCTTGCCGTAGCCAATGATGGCGAACTGCGGCGCCTCGCGGTGGCGGTTTTTCAGCCGGCTCCAGCACCACTCTGCCGTGACGCGCAGCACGCTGTCGGCCAGGGCCGAGAGGTCGTCCGCCACCTGCTCGACGGTGAGGCGTCCCTCCACGTCGCGCGCCAGCGTGCGGAAGGTCTCGGCGTGGTGGGCGCGGCGCAGCAGGTCGAGCAGGTTCTCGTCGTCGTCCTCGCCCGTGGACTTGAGCGCCGCCAGGCGCAGGGCGAGCTCGTGCTCGAAATCCAGGGCCACGAAGCGTTCCGACAGCAGGGCGTCGCTGGCCAGCTCGTCGATCACGCCCGGGTGCTGCAGCATGTAGCGCGCCGGCCATTTGGCCGCGCCCAGCAGGTGCAGCAGGCGCTCGTGCACCAGGGGGCGCTCCAGCAGCAGCGCCAGATAGCTCTCGCGGCGCAGCAGCGGCTCCAGCCAGCCCACCAGGCGCACGGCGGCGTCCTCGCCCACCCGGCCCTCGGCCAGCCAGCTGCTGGTGCGCTGCACGATGCGCAGCAGCCTGGTGCGCGCCTCGTCGCGCAGGCCCTGCACGCGGGCGTTGCCGCGCCATTCGGCGACGCGCTCGCGCAGGGCGGGCGGCAACTGCTCCAGCAGCGCCTCCAGGTCGGGGGCGGGCGTCTCGGCGCTGCGTGCCTTGCCGCAGCCGTTGTTGCAGCGCTGGTGCTGCGTGCCGCCCAGCAGGGTGTCGAACTCCTGCGCCACGAGCTCGCGGTGGGCATCCAGTTCGCGCAAAAAATCGCAGCAATCCAGGCCCATGCTGTGGGCGATCCAGGCCAGGTCCTCGTCGCGCGTGGGCAGCACATGGGTCTGTTGGTCGTCCAGGTACTGGATGCGGTGCTCCACGCGGCGCAGAAAGATGTAGGCGCTGGCCAGCTGCTCGGCCGTCTGCGCGGGCATCAGGCCGGCGTGCGCCAGGCGCGCGAGCGCCTCCAGCGTGGGGCGGCGGCGCAGCTCGGGGTACTGGCCGCCGCGCACCACCTGCAGCAGCTGCACGGTGAATTCGATCTCGCGGATGCCGCCGCGCGAGAGCTTCACGTCGTTGGCGCGCTCGGGCCGGCCGGCGCTGCGTTTGGCCGCATGGTCGCGGATCTGGTGGTGCAGCGTGCGCAGCGCATCGAACACGCTGTAGTCCAGGTAGCGGCGGAACACGAAGGGCAGCACCACGCCGCGCAGCGCCTGCACGTTCGCCGTGGCAATGCAATCGAGCGGTGCCACGACCCGGCTCTTGAGCCAGGCAAAGCGCTCCCACTCGCGGCCATGCACCTGCAGGTAGTCCTCCAGCGCCGAGAGCGACAGTGCTGCCGGGCCGGAGTTGCCGTGGGGCCGCAGCGCCAGGTCCACGCGGAACACGAAGCCATGCTCGGTGGTGTCGCCCACCAGGGCATAGATGGCCTTCACGGCGCGCGCGAAGTATTCGTGGTTGGAGAGCCTGCCGCGCCCGCCCTCCAGGCCGGCGGTATCGCCGTCATGCTCGTAGACGTAGATCAGGTCGATGTCGCTGGACACATTGAGCTCGCGTGCCCCGAGCTTGCCCATGCCGATTACCCACAGCTGCACCGGCTGGCCCTGGGGGCCGCGCGGCGCGCCGTGGCGCGCGTCCAGCTCCGCGCGCGCCTGGCGGCAGGCGCGGTCCAGCGCCAGTTCGGCCAGCGCGGTCATGGGCAGGGTGATGTCGGAAAGCGGAGCACCCTGGTCGCAGTCCAGGCGGATGAGCCGCTGCAGCACCAGCTGGCGCAGGATGCGCAGCGCCGCGCCCAGGTCATGGCCGCGTGCCAGCAGGGCGTCGCAGGCCTGGCCCAGGGTGGCGTGGTCGGGCACGCCCGGTGGCAGCAACGCCAGATCGGCGCCATAGCGGCGCTCCAGGCGCTGGAAAAAGCGCGAATGCTGCGAGAGCGGTTCGCGGGAGGCTGCGGGGGCGGTCAAAGGCATCTGCATGGCAACGTCTACGGCTGAACTCCCGGGGGATGTGCGGGTCATAATTCCTGCCATCGATTCCACCTGACATGACAGAGCCGCCATCCCACCCCTCCCGCCTGCTCAGACTCGTGGCGGGCTGTGCACGATGGGGGTTCGGGTTGCTGGTGGCCCTGTGGCTGCTGCTGGCGGCGGCCTGGGGGGGGCTGCATGGCTGGATTGTGCCGCGTATTGGCGACTACCGCCCCCAGCTGGAGGCACAGGCCCGGCGCGTCCTGGGGGTACCCGTGCGCATTGGCGCCATCACGGCGCGCAGCGAGGGGATTTTCCCCACCGTGGAGCTGTCCGGCGTGGCCCTGCTCGATGCCCAGGGGCGCGAGGCCTTGCAGCTGCCGCGTGTGGTGCTGGCGCTGTCGCCGCGCTCGCTGCTGCGCCTGGGCTTCGAGCAGATCTATATCGAAGGCCCGGAGCTGGATATACGCCGCGCGGCGGATGGCCGCATCACCGTCGCCGGGCTGGCGCTGCACCAGGATGCCCGGGGCGACAGCGATGCCGCCGACTGGCTGTTTGCGCAGCCTGAGGTCGCGATCCGGGGCGGCACGCTGCGCTGGAGTGACGAGCAGAGCGGGGCCGGGCCGCTGGCGCTGACCCGGGTGGACCTGGTGCTGCGCAACGGCGCCTGGCGCCATTCCGTGCGCCTGGATGCCACGCCGCCGCCCGACTGGGGCGAGCGCTTCACGCTGCGCGGCCGGTTCCGCCAGCCGCTGCTCACCACCCATGGCGGCAACTGGCGGCGCTGGAGCGGCCAGCTGTATGCGGCCTTCGGGCATGTGGATGTCTCGCGGCTGAACCAATATGCCGATCTGGGGGCGCTGGAGGTGGCCCGGGGCCATGGCGCGCTGCGCGCCTGGGTCGACGTGCAGCGCGGCGAGCCGGCCGCTGTCACGGTGGACATGGCGCTGGGCGAGGTGAATGCCACGCTGGGCCAGGATCTGCGCCCACTGGTGCTGCACACGGTGACGGGGCGTGTGGGCGGGCGCTGGCTGGAGGGCGGCTTCGAGCTCAGCAGCGACAACCTGCAGTTCCAGGCCGACGATGGCCTGCGCTGGCCTGGTGGCAAGCTGTTCCTGCGCCACACCGGCGCGGATCAGGCGGGGCGGGAGCAGGGCGAGCTGCAGGCCGACCGGCTGGACCTGGCCGCCGTGGCGCAGATCGCCGGCCGCCTGCCGCTGGATGCGGCCGTGCACCAGGCCTTGCGGGCCTATGCGCCGCAGGGCGTGGCGCAGCAGTTGCGGGCCAGCTGGCACGGGCCCCTGGCGCAGCCCCGGCAGTACCAGCTGCGCGCCAAGCTGACGGGGCTGACGCTGGCCGCGCAGGACCAGGTGCCCGTGACGGCGGGCCTGAGCGGCGCCGACCTGGAGCTGGACCTGACGCACCAGGGCGGGCGGGCGGAGCTGGCCATGGCGGACGGCCGGCTGCTGCTGCCCGGCGTGTTCGAGGATCCGGTCGTGCCCGTGCAGCGGCTCTCGGCCACGGTGCGCTGGCAGATCGAGGGCCAGCGCATTGCCGTGCAGACCGGCGACCTGCGTTTTGCCAATGCCGACGCCCAGGGCGAGGCGCGCCTGGCCTGGCGCACGGCAGACCCGGCCGCATCGCCCGCGCGCTCGCGCTTTCCGGGCGTGCTGGAACTGTCGGGCAGCCTGTCGCGCGCCGACGGCACGCGCGTGCACCGCTACCTGCCGCTGGCCATTCCCGCCGAGACGCGCCATTACGTGCGCGACGCCATTGCCGCGGGCAGCGCAACCGAGGTGAAGTTTCGCGTCAAGGGCGACCTGCACGACTTCCCCTATGGCCACGCGCCGCGCCTGGGGGAGTTCCACATCGCGGCGCGCGTCAAGGATGTGGTCTACGGCTACGTGCCGCCCAGCCTGCTGGAACCCGGCGACCGCCCCTGGCCGGCCCTGGCGGAGCTGAGCGGCGAGCTGGTCTTCGACCGCGCCAGCATGCTGGTGCGCAATGCCACGGGCAGCTTTGCGGGCCGGCCCGCGCTGCGCGTGCAAAAGGTGGGCGCCAGGATCGCCGACCTGGAGCACAGCGTGGTCGAGGTCGATGCCCAGGTGCGCGGTCCGCTGCAGGACATGCTGGGGCTGGTGCGCGGCTCGCAGATCGCGCAGCTCACCGAAGGTGCGCTGGACCAGGCCGCGGCCACCGGCATGGCCGACCTGCAGCTGGGCCTGCGCCTGCCCCTGAGCAAGCTGGCCCAATCCAGGGTGCGCGGCGGCGTGACCCTGGCCGGCAACGAAGTGCGCTTCGTGCCCGAGGCGCCCACGGTGAGCGGCGCGCGTGGCGTGGTGCAGTTCACTGAGACCGGCTTCACGCTGGCCGGCGTGCAGGGCCGGGCGCTGGGCGGGGAGGTGCGGCTGGAGGGCGGCATGAACGCTGTCGCGCCGGCCGGCGAGTCGGCGGTGCGCGTGCGCGCGCGCGGCACGGCCACGGCCGAGGGGCTGCGCGAGTCCACGCAGCTGGGGCTGCTGTCGCAGCTGGCGCGCCACGCCAGCGGCAGCAGTACCTATGCCCTGGCCCTGGGCGTGCGCCGCGGCGTGGCCGAGATCCAGGTCACGAGCGACCTGGCGGGCATGGCCCTGGCCGCACCGCCGCCGCTGGGCAAGTCGGCGGCGGCGCCGCTGGTCGTGCGTTTTGACAAGCGGCTGACGCGCGAGGCGGCGGCCTCGGACAGTGCCCCGCTGCAGGACCAGATGACGCTGGAGCTGGGCGATGCGCTGCGCCTGGCCTATGTGCGCGCCCTCGATGGCGCGCAGGTGCGCGTGCTGCGCGGCGCGGTGGACGTGGGCCTGCCCGCGGCGCAGGCCACACCCCTGCCGGAGCAGGGTGTGAGGGCAAATGCCGTGCTGGATGAGCTCGATGCCGATGCCTGGAGCGCGCTGCTCGCGCAGCACATGCCGCCAGCCGGCGCGGTCCAGGGACAGCCGGAGGCTGCGCCAGGCCAGGAGGCGCAGGACTACCTGCCCGATCGCCTGGCCCTGCGCGCGTCCACGCTCACGCTGCATGGGCGCAACCTGCATCAGGTGGTGGCCGGCATCTCGCACGCGGGCCCGGTCTGGCGCGCCAACGTGGCGGCGCGTGAGCTCGATGGCTATGTCGAGTACCGCCCCGCCCTGGGCGGGGAGTCGCAGGATCTGCTGTACGCCCGCCTGGCGCGCCTGATCCTGCCGCAGGCGGCGGACGCCCAGGTGAATGAACTGCTCGATGCGCAGCAGCCGGGCAAGCTGCCGGCGCTGGACATCGTGGTGCAGGACTTCGAGTTGCGCGGCCGGCGCCTGGGGCGCATGGATATCGAGGCGCGCAACCGCGCCACCGAGGACGGCCAGCGCGAATGGCGGCTGGCCAGGTTCAACCTCGCGGCGCCCGAGGCGACATTCACCTCCAGCGGCAACTGGGCGCTGCTCGGCGGCGCGGGCAGCCAGACGCGGCGGCGCACCAGCATGGATTTCGAGCTCGACATACGCGACTCGGGCGCGCTGCTGGCGCGCTTTGGCA
Source organism: Alicycliphilus denitrificans (assembly GCF_044792555.1). GTDB lineage: Bacteria > Pseudomonadota > Gammaproteobacteria > Burkholderiales > Burkholderiaceae_C > Alicycliphilus > Alicycliphilus denitrificans_A. The sequence goes on along the minus strand of NZ_CP126238.1, from coordinate 4,083,577 downwards.
TGGATGGCGTGCTGCGCCGCGGCCAGGGGCGCATTGCGGGCCGGGTGGGCTGGCAGGGTTCGCCCCTGTCGCCCGACTACCGCAGCATGACGGGGCAGATGAACGTGAACATGGAGGCGGGCCAGTTCCTCAAGGCCGACCCGGGCCTGGCCAAGCTGCTGGGCGTGCTCAGCCTGCAGTCGCTGCCGCGGCGCTTCGCGCTCGATTTCCGCGATGTGTTCAGCGAGGGCTTTGCCTTTGACTTCGTGCGCGGCGACGTGCATGTGGACAAGGGCGTGGCCACCACCAACAACCTGCAGATGAAGGGTGTGAACGCCGCCGTGCTCATGGAGGGCAGCGCCGACATCGAGCGCGAGACCCAGGACCTGCATGTGGTCGTGGTGCCCGAGATCAACGCCATGACGGCCTCGCTGGTGGCCACGGCCATCAACCCGGTGGTGGGCCTGGGCAGCTTCCTGGCGCAGGTATTCCTGCGCGGGCCGCTGATCCAGGCGGCCACGCAGGAGTTCCGCATCGACGGCACCTGGGACGAGCCGCGCGTGGAGCGCATCCAGCAACGCAAGCCCCCCCCCGCCCCAGGAGAAAAACCATGAAAGTCGCCGCCTTGCAAATGGTCTCGGGCGTGGCGCTGCAGGCCAATCTGGACGCCGCGCGCCGCCTGCTCGAGCAGGCCGCCCGGGCCGGGGCCGAGCTGGCCGTGCTGCCCGAGTATTTCTGCGCCATGGGGCGGCGCGACGAAGACAAGCTGGCCCTGCGCGAGCCCATGGGCGATGGGCCGATCCAGCATTTTCTGGCCGTGGCCGCACGCGAGCTGGGCCTGTGGATCGTCGGCGGCACCCTGCCCCTGGCGGGTGACGACCCGGCGCGCGTGTACAACAGCTCGCTGGTGTTCTCGCCTGCGGGTGCCTGCGTGGCGCGCTATGACAAGATCCATTTGTTTCGCTTCGACAATGGCCGCGAGCATTTCGACGAGGCCCGCGTGATCCAGGCCGGGGCGGACAGCGTGCGCTTTGCCCTCACGGCGCGCGACGGCAGGCGCTGGCAGGTGGGCCTTTCCGTGTGCTACGACCTGCGCTTTCCCGAGCTCTACCGCGCGCATGCGCGCGCCGGCGTCGAGCTGCTGCTCGTGCCCAGCGCCTTCACCTACACCACGGGGCGTGCGCACTGGGAGCTGCTGCTGCGCGCCCGCGCCGTGGAGAACCTGGCCTATGTGCTGGCACCGGCCCAGGGCGGCACGCATGAGAACGGCCGGCGCACCTGGGGGCACAGCATGCTGGTCGATCCCTGGGGCCAGGTGCTGGCGCAGCAGGCCGAAGGCGCCGGGGTGGTGCTCGGGGATCTGGACGCCGCGCATCTGCGCCGGCTACGCAGCCAGTTGCCGGCGCTGGCGCATCGCGTTCTGTGAATATGCACTACGAGGAGGATGCCGTCACCGATCAGCCGCTGGGCCAGCTGCCGCGGCGCTGGCGCCGCTGGGCGGGGGCATGGCGGCGCTGGTCGCTGTGGGCGCTGCTGGTCGTGCTGGTGGCCGGCATGCTGGTCACGCAGGTGTGGCTGGCCGGCCGTTATGAGGCGGGCGAGGTGCAAACCCGGCTCGAGCGCGACACGGCGGATGCCGTGTCCGACATACGCAATGCCTTTGCGCACAACCTGCAGAACCTGCAGGCGCTGCAGGCGGGCGATCCGGACCTGGCCTCGTGGGAGAGCCGCGCGGCGGTGCTGCTCGCCGCGCACCGCGAACTGGTGCGCATAGAGTGGCGCGACAGCCTGCTGCAGCTGCGTGCCCATGCCGAATCGCCCTACCGTCCGCAGCACCGCGACCCGGCCATGGGCGCCAGCATGCATTCCGAAACCGCGCTGGCCTGCACCAACGCACGGCGCATCACCGGGCCGTCCTACTCCAGCAGCTACTTCCAGCCCCTGCCGGAGGGCGTGGGCGCCGAGATGATGGAGGTCTGCCTGCCGCTGGTCAACGATGGGCAGGCACGCGGCTTCGTCGTTGCCACCTACTCGCTGCAGACCGTGCTGCAGGACCTGGTGGCGCCCGGGATGCGGCGCACGCAGGAGGTGTCGTTCACCGAGGCCGACGGCACACGCCTGGCCATGGTGGGCGCCACGCGCCGCGGCACGCGCATGTTCACGGCGCAGCAGCTGTTCGACCTGCCGGGCAATACGCTGATCTTGCGCATGGACGGCTGGCATGCCGCGCCCAGCGTCTTTCCCAACGTGCTCACGGCGCTGGTCACGGCCATGTCGATTGCCCTGGTGTCGGTGCTGGTGGTGCTGGTGCGCGACAACCGGCGCCGCCTGAGCGCCGAGCGTGACCTGGGCGAGGCGCTGGCGTTTCGCAAGACCATGGAGGATTCGCTGGTCACCGGCCTGCGCGCGCGCGACATCAATGGCTGCATCACCTATGTGAACCCGGCCTTTTGCGACATGGTGGGGTTTTCGGCGGCCGAGCTGGTGGGCCAGGTCTCGCCGCCGTATTGGCCCCCGGAGCATGCCCGGGAATATGCTGAGCGCCAGAGCGTGCGCATGGCGGGCCGCAACGATCCGCCGCGCGAGGGCTATGAAGCGACCTTCATGCGCAAGGATGGCACGCGCCTGTCGGTGATGATCTACGAGGCACCGCTGATCAACGCCCAGGGCCTGCACACGGGCTGGATGGGCTCGTTCCTCGACGTGACCGAGCAGCGCCGCGTGGAGGAGCTCTCGCGCACCACGCAGGAGCGCCTGCAGGCCACGGCGCGGCTGGCCACCGTGGGCGAGATGGCCTCGCTGCTGAGCCACGAACTGAACCAGCCACTGGCGGCCATTGCCAGCTACGCCACGGGTTCGCTGAACCTGCTGGGCTCGGCGCAGGCGTCGCAGCCGCCGTCGCCGCAGGATTTGGCCGACCTGCGCGTGGGGGTGCAGCGCATTGCGCAGCAGGCCGAGCGTGCGGGCCGCGTCATCAAGAGCGTGCATGATTTCGTGCGCCGGCGCGATCAGTCGCGCGAGTCGGTCACGGCGCAGGAGCTGTTCGATGCCGTGCTGCCGCTGATACGGCTGCAGGCGCACAAGATCGGCGTGCGCGTGCTGCTGGACATCAGGCCGGGCCTGCCCGCCGTGCTGTGCGACCGCACCATGGTCGAGCAGGTGCTGCTGAACCTGGCGCGCAATGCCATGCAGGCCATGGATGACCCGCAGATCCACCCGCGCATCCTGGACCTGCGCGTGCGCCGCGCGGCCTCCAATGCCGCCAGGGGTTGGCTGGAGTTTTCCGTGGCCGACATGGGCGTCGGCATACCGCAGGACGTGGCAGAGCACCTGTTCACGCCGTTCTACACCACGCGCGCCGAGGGCATGGGCCTGGGCCTGGGCCTGAGCCTGTGCCGTACCGTGGTGGAGCAGCATGGCGGCTTTCTGGACCATGCAGAGCGCCAGCCGCGTGGTACCGTATTCACCTTTACCCTGCCCGCATTTCAGGAAGCCGACGACTGATGGAGCCCACCGCCAACGCCACCGTGTACATCGTGGACGACGACGCCGAGGTGCGCGAGGCGCTGGCCTGGCTGCTGCGCTCGCGCCGCGTGTTCAGCGAGGCCTACGCCAGCGCCGAGGCCTTCGAGCTCATGCTGGCCGAGCGCGCCACGCGCGGCCTGGCCCTGCGCCAGCCCTGCTGCCTGCTGCTGGACGTGCGCATGCCCGGCATGAGCGGCCTGGCCCTGTTCGACAACATGGTGGCGCGCGGCGATACCGCCGGCATGCCGGTGATCTTTTTGACCGGCCACGCCGACGTGCCCACGGCCGTGGCCACGGTCAAACGCGGTGCCTTCGACTTCTGCGAGAAGCCGTTCTCGGACAACCAGCTCGTGGACCGGGTGCAGGCGGCGCTGGAACTGTCGGCGCAGCACATCGAGGCCTGCCGCACGCGCCACCAGCTGCAGGACCGGCTGGCCGAGCTGACCGAGCGCGAGCGTGACGTGATGCGCCTGGTGGTCGAGGGCCTGCCCAACAAGCTGATCGCCGACCAGCTCGACATCAGCGTGCGCACGGTGGAGGTGCACCGCGCGCGCGTGTTCGACAAGATGCAGGTCAAGTCGGCGGTGGAGCTGGCCAACCTGTTGCGCGCCGCGCCGCAGGCGTAGGGTATTTTTGATAGCTGTCAGCGCTTGACTGGCAAGGGTTTAAGCCCTTTCAGCCCTGTCTTTCACCGACGTAGATCTCCACGCGGCGGTTGCGTGCGCGGCCATCGGCCGTGGCGTTGCTGGCAATGGGCTCGCGTGAGCCGCGGCCCTCGACCTGGATGCGCGTGCCGTTCACGCCGCGGGCCGTGAGGTAGTTGCGCGTGCTCTCGGCGCGGTCCAGCGACAGCGGGTTGTTGATGGCGTCGCTGCCCGTGGCGTCGGTGTGGCCGACGATGCGCACCTCGGCATTCGGGTTGTTGCGCAGCCCCTCGGCAAAGCGGTCCAGGATGGGGCGGAAGTTGGCCTCGATGTCCGCGCGGTTGGTGGCGAACGAGATGTCGCTGGGGATATCGAGCTTGAGCTGGTTGTCCGCCGTCTGCGACACCGTCACGCCCGTGCCCTGCGTGGCGGCCTGCATCTCCTGCTTCTGCTTCTCCATGTGCTGCGACCAGATGTAGGTGCCTAAAGCGCCCACGCCCGCACCGATCACGGCGCCCCGGCCCGCGTTGCCGGACATGGCGCCGATGGCGGCGCCGCCCAGGGCGCCCGCGCCGGCGCCCATGGCCGTGCGGCGCTGGGTGTCGGACATTTCGGCGCAGCCGGTGGTCAGCAGGACGGCGGCGGCGGTACTGATGATGAGAAGAGAGTGGCGCATGTGACGCTCCTTGTAGGCATGGATGTTCATCGCCTGCAAGCGTAGCCGCTGCGACCGGCGCCGGCTGTAAGACTTGGTGCCGGGCGGGGCCTGGCGGGCGCCAACCATGGTCAATCCTCGTTGTCCGGGGAGGACGGCGGCTCGCCGCGCTTGCGGCCCGAGAACATGGTCCACCAGACAATTGCGACCAGGATCACCAGCGCCAGCAGCGCCTCAAGCAAAATCAGCCCCATGAATGTTTGTCTCCCGCGCCTGCTTGTTACCGCACTGATTGTAGGAATCCTGGCGGCCTGCTCCACGCCCGTGCCTGTCGCCCCGCCTGCGCCGACCGCACCGTCCGCGCGGCCGGCGCCCGCGCCGGCTGCGCCCGTGGCCGTGCCGGGCACGCTCACGCAGGCCAAGAGCCGCTGGGTGCCCGTGGCCTGGAGCGAGCTGCCCGGCTTTGACGCCGATGCCCTGCACGAGGCCTGGAACGCCTGGCTGCGCAGCTGCGAGCGTCCGGCGCCGGCCTTTGCGCCGCTGTGCGGCGACGTGCGCCGCCTGAGCATCGCCAGCCCCGGGGAGCAGCGCGGCTGGATCATGCAGCGCCTGCAGCCCTATCGCATCGAGTCGCTGGAGGGCAGCGCCGACGGCCTGCTCACCGGCTATTTCGAGCCGTATCTGGACGCCGCGCGCCAGCCGGGCAATGGCTTTGGTGTGCCTTTGTATGCGCCTCCGGCCGATCTGGCAACGCGCAAACCCTGGTACACGCGCCAGCAGATCGAGACCCTGCGCGAGGCGCAGGCGCAGCTGGCCGGCCGCGCCATCGCCTGGGTGCGCGACCCGGTCGAGGCCCTGGTGCTGCACATCCAGGGCTCGGGCCGGCTGCGCGTGCAGGAGGCCGACGGCAGCCAGCGCCTGGTGCGCCTGGCCTATGCCGGCACCAACGACCAGCCCTACAGGAGCGTGGGCAAGTGGCTGCTGGACCAGGGCCTGGTGCGCGACGCCACCTGGCCCGGCATCAGCGCCTGGGTGGCGCAAAACCCGCAGCGCGTGAACGAGATGCTGTGGTCCAACCCGCGCTATGTGTTCTTCCGCGAGGAGCCGCTGGATGCGCTGGATGCCGCCTTCGGCCCCAAGGGCGCGCAGGGCGTGCCGCTCACGCCCGGGCGCTCGATCGCCGTGGACCGCCAGAGCATCCCCTACGGCACGCCCGTGTGGCTGGCCTCCAGCGGGCCCACGGCCCAGCTGTCGCGCCTGGTGCTGGCGCAGGACACGGGCAGCGCCATCCTGGGCGCCGTGCGCGCCGACTATTTCACGGGCTGGGGCCAGGAGGCGGGCGACATCGCCGGGCGCCTGAAGCAGAACCTGCGTCTGTGGGCCCTGTGGCCGAGATGATGCTATTGAAAATGCAGCTTCTGACGCATGCCGTCAGGTCGTTTCAATCGTAAATGTGCTTGAAATAACCTAATGGCAAGCGCAGGCAGCTATCGATAGAAGAGCACCTCAATCGCCCTCGACCACGTAGCGCGACACCACGGGCGGCGCATCGCCCACATGGAAGGCGTTCTTGCGGTCACGTAGCGCCACGTCGGAGGCCGTGACGCGGTCGAAGCGACGCAGGTGCTCGGTCCAGGACTCGTCCACGATGCGCTCCACGTAGCGGCGCGGGTCGACGATGTCGTGCTGCAGCTCCCAGCTCAGGGCGCCCTGGCGCAGGCGTGCGCGGCGGCTTTCCTGCATCACGGCGCGAAACTCCGCCGCGCGTGGCGGGTGGATCAGGTACTCGATGCTCGTGACCAGGCGCAGGCCGGCGTCCGGCGTGGTTTCGGCCTGGGGCACCTTGAAGGCGCGCGAGGGGCTCAGGTCTTCGTCGCCATGGCGGTCACGCACCAGGCGCAGCACCAGGACCATGGCCAGCACGCCGGTCACTGCGGCCAGCCCCACGCTGACATGCACGCTGCTCATGCCCGCCACTTGCCCCCATAGCGCGGCGCCGGTGGCCATGGCGCCCATGATGGACATCTGGAAGATCGACATGCCACGCGCCCGTACCCAGTTGGGCAGCGCCAGCTGGGCCCGGACGGTGAGCGAGTTGGCGGTGCTGACCCAGGCCGCGCCGGCCAGCACCATGGCGGGCACCGCCACGTACACCGAGGGCGCGACCGCCACCAGCCCCATGCCTAGCGCATGCACCAGGGTGCCGCGCAGCACCAGCGCGTCCGCCGACATCATCTGGCGCAGGCGCGGTATGAACAGCGCCGCGCTCACCGCCCCGGCGCCCATGGCGGCCAGCAGCACGGTGAAGGTGCCGGCGCCGCCGCCGTCCAGCTCGCGCGCCAGCAGGGGCAGCAGCGCCAGCAGGGCGGTGGAGTGCAGGAAGAAGACGGTGATGCGCCAGAGCACGGCGCGCATGCGCGGCGACTCGCGCACGAACTGCAAGCCCACGCGCATGGCGCTGAACAGGCGTTCGCGCCCCAGTGGGCTGGGGGTGTGCTGGCGCCGCCAGCGCATGATGGTGAAGCCGGCCAGCAGCGACAGCACGGCATTGAGCACGAATACCCAGGCGCTGCCGGCGCTGGCGATGATGGCGCCCGCCACCAGCGGGCCGACGATGCGCGAGGCGTTCAGCGCCACGCCGTTGAGCGCCAGCGCCGCGGGCAGCTGGTGGCGCTCCACCAGCTCGGGCACGATGGCGGCAAACACCGGCCAGCGCATGGCCAGGCCGATGCCGTTGATGAAGATCAGGCCCAGCAGCAGATAGGCGTTCAGGCCACCCAGCAGCACGGCCACGCACAGCAGCACCGCCACGGCGGCCACCCAGAACTGGGTGAACATGAAGTAGCGCCGCCGGTCCAGGATGTCGGCCAGTGCCCCGCTGGGCAGTCCCAGCAGGAACACCGGCAGGGTGGAGGCCGTCTGCACCAGCGCCACCAGCGTGGGCGAGGTGGTCAGCGAGGTCATGAGCCAGGCGGCGGCGACATCGTTCATCCAGGTGCAGATGTTGGCCACCACCCAGGTGAGCCAGAGCATGCGGAACACCGGCACCGACAGGGGCGCCAGCGCCGAGGTGTCCGAGCGCTGCGCGGCGCTGCTCTTGAGCGCCGCGGCGGCCGCGGCCTCGGCGGCGTCGGCAATGTCCGAGGCGTAGTTGGGCGTATCCGGCGCTGCATCGGGAGGGACGGCGGCGGTCGGGGCCTGGGGCCCGCTGTCGGAAGCTGGTGGTGGCGGCATGGGTTCAGCATTGTCGCGGGGATGGATCGGTCGCGCCATGGCTGGTCCGGCAGCCACTGGTGGCGCTCGGAAATTCAGGTTTAAAAACGACTCAAACGCTTGTCTGTAAAGCGCAAGAAGCAATGTAATTGATAGCGATGTTTCAGGCCGTGCCGGCGCGTGCAGCGGCCTTGGCCGGCTCCAGGTGGGCCAGCGGCAGGGCCCCGCCGGCCTTGACCTCGCCCAGCGAGAAGCTGGTGTGCATGTCCTTCACGTTGGGCAGGTTCAGCAGCACGGTGCGTGCGAACTGCGAAAAGCTGTCCAGGTCGCGCGCCACCACCTGCAGCTCGAAGGTGCCGGTGCCGCTGATGTAGTGGCAGGACACGACCTCGGGAATCTGCGCTATGGCCTGCTCCATGGTGCGCGTCAGGTCGCCCGTGCTGCGCTCGGCATCCAGGCGCACGAAGGCCAGCACGCCCAGGCCGATCTTGTGGCGATCGATCTCGGCGCGGTAGCCGCGGATGAAGCCGGCCTCCTCCAGCGCGCGCACGCGGCGCCAGCAGGGCGCGGCCGACAGGCCCACGCGCTGGGCCAGCTCGGCATTGGTCAGGCGCGCGTCCTGCTGCAGCTCGCCCAGTATGGCCAGGTCGTATTTATCAAGAGTTTCCATTTTTTGATTGTTTTAGGAAAGATTCTTTCCTGCATCCGGATAAACACGGCAAATAAAGCAAACACATATCAATAGCTAAAGCATACACTGCGCGCCATGGCCTGTGCCCGCCCGCCACCGGCCGATGCGCCGCGCCCATGAGGCCGAACAACACAAAACACCCACGGAGACAAAAGCATGAATGCCCCCTTGCCCGAACATGTGCGCCGCGCGCTGGAGACGGTCACCCTAGAGGATAAGTACACCCTGGAGCAGGGGCGCGCCTTCATGAGCGGCGTGCAGGCCCTGGTGCGCCTGCCCATGCTGCAGCGCCAGCGCGACGCGGCCGCGGGGCTGCACACCGCGGGCTTCATCAGCGGCTACCGCGGTTCGCCGCTGGGCGGCTACGACCAGGCGCTGTGGGGCGCGCGCAAGCATCTGGCGGAGCACCACATCGTCTTCCAGCCCGGCGTGAACGAGGAGCTGGGCGCCACGGCCGTCTGGGGCACGCAGCAGCTGGACCTGTACCCCGAGCAGAAGAAGTACGACGGGGTGTTCGGCATCTGGTACGGCAAGGGGCCGGGCGTGGACCGCAGCTGCGACGTGTTCAAGCACGCCAACATGGCCGGCACGGCGCGCCATGGCGGCGTGATCGCCGTGGCCGGCGACGACCACATCAGCAAGAGCAGCACGGCCGCGCACCAGAGCGACCATATCTTCAAGGCCTGCGGTCTGCCGGTGTTCTTTCCATCGAGCGTGCAGGAGATCCTGGACATGGGCCTGCACGCCTTTGCCATGAGCCGTTTCTCGGGCCTGTGGTCGGGGCTGAAGACGGTGCAGGAGGTGGTGGAGTCGTCGGCCAGCATCTCGGTGGACCCGCAGCGCGTGCGCATCGTGCTGCCCGAGGACTTCGCCATGCCCCCGGGCGGCCTGCACATCCGCTGGCCCGACGCGCCCCTGGAGCAGGAGGCGCGGCTGATGAACTACAAGTGGTATGCGGCCCTGGCCTATGTGCGTGCCAACCGGCTCAACTACAACGTGGTCCAGGGTCCGAGCGACCGCTTCGGGCTGATTGCCAGCGGCAAGGCCTACAACGACATGCGCCAGGCCCTGGTGGACCTGGGCCTGGATGACGCCACCTGCCGCCAGCTGGGCATACGCGTGCACAAGGTCAACGTGGTCTGGCCGCTGGAGGCCGGCATCACGCGCGACTTCGCGCAAGGGCTGCAGGAGATCCTGGTGGTGGAGGAAAAGCGCCAGGTCATCGAATACCAGATCAAGGAGCAGCTCTATAACTGGCGCGCCGACGTGCGCCCGGACGTGCTGGGCAAGTTCGACGAGGTCGAGGGCGACCATAGCGGCGGCGAATGGGGCATGCCCAACCCGAGCCAGAACTGGCTGCTGCGCCCCCAGGCCGACCTGACGCCGGCCATCATCGCCAAGGCCATCGCCCGGCGGCTGAAAAAACTGGGCGTGCCCCAGGACATCGCTGCGCGCATGGACCAGCGCCTGGCCGTGATCGCCGCGCGCGAACGCGGCCTGGCCACCAAGCTTGCCGACACCGGCGAGCGCATGCCCTGGTTCTGCAGCGGCTGCCCGCACAACACCAGCACGCGCGTGCCCGAGGGCTCGCGCGCGGTGGCCGGCATCGGCTGCCACTACATGGCCAACTGGATGCCCGACCGGAACACCAGCACCTTCACCCAGATGGGCGGCGAGGGCGTGACCTGGGTGGGCCAGGCGCCGTTCACCAAGGACCGGCATGTGTTCGCCAACCTGGGCGACGGCACCTACTTCCACAGCGGGCTGCTGGCGATCCGCCAAGCGATAGCCGCGGGCGCCAACATCACCTACAAGATTCTTTACAACGACGCCGTGGCCATGACTGGCGGCCAGCAGGTGGGCGAGCGGCCCGAGGGCCATTCGGTGGCGCAGATCGCCCACAGCCTGCGCGCCGAGGGCGTGGCCAAGCTGGTGGTGGTGACCGACGAGCCCGAGAAGTACCACGGCCGCACGCACCCGGCCAACGCCGCGCGCGCCGGCCACCCCGAGCTGCTCAACGACCTGCCGCCGGGCGTGCAGGTGTTCCACCGCGACGAGCTCGACCGCATCCAGCGCGAGCTGCGCGACACCCCCGGCTGCACCGCGCTGATCTACGACCAGACCTGTGCCACCGAGAAGCGCCGGCGCAGAAAGCGCGGCAAGCTGGCCACGCCGGCCAAGACCGTGCTCATCAACGAGCTGGTGTGCGAGGGCTGCGGCGACTGCTCCGTGCAGTCCAACTGCCTGTCGGTGGAGCCGGTGGAGACCGACTTTGGCAGGAAGCGCCGCATCAACCAGAACAGCTGCAACAAGGACTATTCCTGCGTCAAGGGCTTCTGCCCGAGCTTCGTCACCATCGAGGGCGGATCGCTCAAGAAACCCAAGAAGGAGAAGCGGGGCGAGCTCGCCAGCCTGCCGCCCGTCCCCGAGCCCGCGCTGCCGGCGCTGGATGCCGCCTGGGGCATCGTCGTCGCCGGCGTGGGCGGCACGGGCGTGATCACCATCGGCTCGCTGCTGGGCATGGCCGCGCACCTGGAGGGTAAGGGCGTGGTCACGCAGGATGCGGCGGGCCTGGCGCAAAAGGGCGGCTCCACCTGGAGCCATGTGCAGATCGCGCGCCGCCCCGAGGACATCCACACCACCAAGGTGGACACGGCCAAGGCCGACCTGGTGATCGGCTGCGACCCCATCGTCGCCGCCAACCCGGCGACGCTGGCCGTGATGCAGCCGGGCCGCAGCTTCGTGGCGCTGAACACGCACGGCACGCCCGCCGCGGCCTTCGTGCACAACCCCGACTGGCAGTTCCCTGCCGAGGGCTGCGAGGCCGCGATCGCCGCCGCCGTGGGCCCCGAGCTGCTGGGCGTGTTCGACGCCGAGCAGGCCGCCAGCCAGTTGCTGGGCGACAGCATCTACACCAACCCGCTGATGCTGGGCTACGCCTGGCAGAAGGGCCGCGTGCCGCTGTCCCATGCAGCGCTGATGCGCGCCATGGAACTCAACGGCGTGCAGGTGCAGAACAACCAGGCGGCCTTCGAATGGGGCCGGCGCTGCGCGCACGACCTGGCCGCGGTGCAGGCGCTTTTCTCGTCAGCCCAGCAGGCGGCGCAAGTGATCCAGTTCGTGAAAAAGCCCGGCCTGGTCGAGATCGTCGCCAAGCGCGTGGACTTCCTCACCGGCTACCAGAACGCCGCCTACGCGGCCGAGTACCAGGCCTTCGTGGACAAGGTGCGCGCGGCCGAGGAGAAGCTGGGCCAGGGCACGCGCCTGGCCGAGGCCGTGGCGCGCTACCTGTTCAAGCTCATGGCCTACAAGGACGAGTACGAGGTGGCGCGCCTGCACACCGATGCGGCCTTCACGCAAAAGATCGGTGACATGTTCGAGGGCGACTACCGGATCGTCCACCACCTCGCGCCGCCGGCAACGGCCAGCAAGGACGACCAGGGCCACCCGATCAAGAAGGCCTACGGCCCCTGGATGCGCAAGGCCCTGGGCCTGCTGGCCGGGCTCAAGGGCCTGCGCGGCACGGCGCTCGACCCCTTCGGCAGGACCGAGGAGCGCAGGACGGAGCGCGCCCTGATCCAGGAATACCGCGCCTGCATCGACGAGCTGCTGACGGGCCTGACGGCCGAGCGGCTGGCGCTGGCAGTGGAGATCGCGCGCACTCCCGAGGACATCCGCGGCTATGGCCATGTGAAGCAGCGCCACCTGCAGGCGGCGCGCAAGAAGTGGTTTGCCCTCATGGACCGCTGGCGCGCCCCGGCCCAGGTGCCCCGTAAAACGGCCTGAAGTACATCATTTTTCATAGCTGCCAGCGCTTTACTGATAAGCGCTGCCGCCATTTTTAATGCAAGTCCCGGCGCGCTGCGGGCCTTGCCGCATGGCGGCGGCTGCGTGCCGAATACAATCACCCGTTGCCCTCGCGGCAGGCCCCGCGGGGCGTGTCGGACCATCCATCCCCTGTTTGAGTGGAGTTTCTCCCGTGTTTATTTCTTCCGCCTTTGCCCAGACCGCACCCGCCGCCGCCGCCGAGGGGGGCCTGATGGGCTCGCTCACCGGCATGCTGCCGCTGGTGCTGATGTTCGTGGTGCTGTACTTCATCATGATCCGGCCCCAGATGAAGCGCCAGAAGGAGCACCGCGCCATGATCGACGCCCTGGCCAAGGGCGACGAGGTGGCCACGGCCGGCGGCCTGCTGGGCAAGGTCACGGGCCTGTCCGAGGGCTATATCCAGCTGGAGATCGCCAGCGGCGTGCAGGTGCAGGTGCAGCGCAGCGCCGTGACCCAGGTGCTGCCCAAGGGCACGGTCAAGTAAACCGGCACTATCCCTAGGCCTGCGGGCCTGCTTTCTTGGGGTGGATGGGTGCAGGCCCGCCACCCCATAGGTATTGAAGAGCGCGATCATGAACCGTTATCCGGTCTGGAAGTACGCGATCCTGGTGGTCGTGCTGCTGATAGGGGCCTTGTACACCCTGCCCAATTTCTTCGGCGAGGCGCCTGCCGTGCAGGTGTCCTCGGCCAAGACCTCCATCAAGGTCGATGCGGCGCTCAAGCAGCGCGTCGAGGAGGTGCTCAAGGCCGCGGGCGTGAGCCCCGATACCGTGTCTCTGGACGGCAACTCCGTGCGCGCGCGCTTTGACACGCCGGACAACCAGCTCAAGGCCAAGGATGCGATCCAGAAGGCGCTGGTACCCGACGCCGCCGACCCGGCCTACATCGTCGCGCTGAACCTCGTGTCGCGCTCGCCCGACTGGCTCACCGCCATCAACGCCCGCCCCATGTACCTGGGACTGGATCTGCGCGGCGGCGTGCACTTCATGCTGCAGGTGGACATGCAGGCGGCGCTGACGAAGAAGGCCGAGTCCTATGCGGGCGACCTGCGCACCACGCTGCGCGAGAAGAACATCCGCCACGGCGGCATCAGCCGCGATGGCCAGGCCGTGGACATCCGCGTGCGCGACGAGGCCACGCTGACTGCGGCGCGCAACCTGATCGCCGACCAGTTCCCGGACCTGGTGGCCGTCAGCAGCCCCAATGGCGAGGGCTTCCAGCTGCGCGCCACCATCAAGCCCGAGGCCCTGCGCAAGGTGCAGGAGCAGGCCCTGAAGCAGAACATGGTCACGCTGCACAACCGCATCAACGAGCTCGGCGTGGCTGAGCCCGTGATCCAGCAGCAGGGCCTGGACCGCATCGTGGTGCAGCTGCCCGGCGTGCAGGACACGGCCAAGGCCAAGGACATCCTGGGGCGCACCGCCACGCTGGAGGTGCGCATGGTGGACGAGGGCACCGAGGCGCGCGCCGCCGAGCTGGGCACCGGCCCCGTGCCCTTCGGCGCCGAGAAATACCTGGACAGGAACGGCCAGGCCGTGATCGTCAAGAAGCAGGTCATCCTCACGGGCGAGAACCTGACTGACGCGCAGCCGGGCTTTGACGGCCAGACCCAGGAGCCCACCGTGAACCTGACGCTGGACGCCAAGGGTTCGCGCATCTTCAAGGACGTGACGCGCGAGAACATCGGCAAGCGCATGGCCATCGTGCTGTTCGAGAAGGGCAAGGGCGAGGTCGTCACGGCACCGGTGATCCGTAGCGAGATCGGTGGCGGCCGCGTGCAGATTTCCGGCCGCATGACCACCGCCGAGGCCAACGACACGGCCCTGCTGCTGCGCGCCGGCTCGCTCGCCGCGCCCATGGAGATCATCGAGGAATACACCATAGGCCCGAGCCTGGGCGCGGACAACATCGACCGCGGCATCCACTCCGTGGTCTGGGGCATGGCGGCCATTGCGGCCTTCATGTGCGTGTACTACATGCTGTTCGGCGTGTTCTCCACCGTGGCCCTGGGCATGAACGTGCTGCTCCTGATTGCCGTGCTGTCCATGCTGCAGGCCACGCTGACCCTGCCCGGCATCGCCGCCATGGCGCTGGCGCTGGGGGTGGCCATCGACTCCAACGTGCTCATCAACGAACGCATCCGCGAGGAGCTGCGCGCGGGCGTGGCCCCGCAGGCGGCGATTGCCGCCGGCTACGAGCGCGCCTGGGCCACCATCCTGGACTCCAACGTCACCACGCTGATCGCCGGCCTGGCGCTGCTGGCCTTCGGCACGGGGCCGGTGCGCGGCTTTGCCGTGGTGCACTGCATCGGCATCCTGACCAGCATGTTCTCGGCCGTGTTCTTCTCGCGCGGCCTGGTCAACCTCTGGTACGGGCGCCAGAAAAAGCTCAAGAGCGTGGCCATCGGCCAGGTCTGGAAGCCGGAGGGCGACGGGCATCGTTCCGTGGCCGGCCGCTCCAGCAACGACTAAGGGGAAGGCATCGTGGAATCTTTAGTTCCAGCATCACATGCGCTGCGCGCATATGAGCCTCCTCTGAAAATTCCAGCACAAGGATAAGAAGTCATGGAATTTTTCCGCATCAAAAAAGACATCCCGTTCATGAAATACGCGTTGGTGCTCAACGCGATTTCCTTCATCACCTTCGCCCTGGCGGTGTTCTTCCTGGTCACGCGCGGCCTGCACCTGTCGGTGGAGTTCACCGGCGGCACCGTCATGGAGGTGGCCTACCAGCAGACGGCCGATACGGGCAAGGTGCGCGACCAGGTGGCGGCGCTGGGCTATCCCGACGTGGTGGTGCAGAACTTCGGCACCTCGCGCGACGTGATGATCCGCCTGCCGGTGCAAAAGGGCGTGACCTCGGCCCAGCAAAGCGAGCAGGTACTGGCGGCGCTCAAGGCGCAGGATCCCGGGGTGACGCTGCGGCGCACCGAGTTCGTCGGCCCGCAGGTCGGCGAGGAGCTGGTGCACGGCGGCCTGATGGCCCTGGGCATGGTGGTGCTCGGGATCGTCATCTACCTGGCGCTGCGCTTCGAGTGGAAGTTCGGCGTCGCGGCCATCATCGCCAACCTGCACGACGTGGTCATCATCCTGGGCTTCTTCGCGTTCTTCCAGTGGGAGTTTTCGCTCTCGGTGCTGGCCGGCGTGCTGGCGGTGCTGGGCTACTCGGTGAACGAATCGGTGGTGATCTTCGACCGGATCCGCGAAACCTTCCGCAGGTTCCGCAAGCTCAGCACGCACGAGGTCATCGACCACGCCATCACCTCGACCATGAGCCGCACCATCATCACCCACGCCTCGACCGAGGCCATGGTGCTGTCCATGTTCTTCTTCGGCGGCCCCAGCCTGCACTATTTCGCGCTGGCGCTGACCATCGGCATCCTGTTCGGCATCTACTCCTCGGTGTTCGTGGCCGCGGCCATCGCCATGTGGCTGGGCGTCAAGCGCGAGGATCTGGTCAAGGCCTCGGTGCGCAAGGAGGACGACCCCAACGATCCGAATTCCGGCGCCGTCGTCTGAACACCTGCCTGCGCGCACCACGGCGGCGTAGGCGCTGCGGCTAATATCGAGGGCCTATGGATCTCAAGCCCACCACCACCGATCACCGGCGCCTGGCCCAGCTGGCGCGCCAACGCTTCGTGGAAGGCTTGTGCGCCGGTTTGCCGGCGCTGGACAACAGGGTGCACGAGTTCTTGACCGAGCTCATGGGCCAGACCGCGACGCAGCGCGAGATGCAGCAGCGCCGCGATGCCTGGATGAGCTACCAGGCCCACCGCAAGGCCTGGATCGAGCTCGTCACGCGCGCCTGGCGCGAGGCACTCCTGCCGCAGTCCGCCACCGCGGCCATGCCGCTGGACGGCGGGCTGGAGCTGGTTGGCGACGATGTGGTCGAGAACAAGCTGCTGGCCTCGCGCATCGCGCTCACCGTGGTCGAGCATGTGGGCGCGCCCTTCGATGCCGCGCGCCAGCGCACCCAGTACCTGGAGGGCCGTGAGCTGTCCGGCCGCGACGTTTTGCGCCCCGAGACCCTGTGCCTGAGGCTTGTCGAGCCGTGGCTGGAGGCGGGTCTCAAGCGCGAGGACATGCAGCTGGTGCTCGATCCCCTGCAGCGCCAGCTCGGCGAGCTGGCGCTGGCGCAGTACCAGGCGCTGGCCAGGCTGTATGACCAACAGGGCGTGGCAGCGGCCGAGGGCTTGCGTGCGCTGGTGCGCCGCCCCCTGGGCACGGGAGCGAGCCGGCACGGCGCCCTGGGTCCGGACAGTGGCGGGGCCACGCTCGGGCGCGAGACGCCCTTCCCCGCCACCCTGGTGGCGCAACCCGGCGCCATGCCTGCACCCAAGGCCGGTGCGCGGCCCGGGGCGGCCGGCTTGGCCAACCCGCTGGCCTACGCGCGCCAGCGCGCCCAGGGGGTCATGGTGCAGCTGCGCCGCCTGCTGACGCTGCCGCTCACGGGCGGCGACATGGCGCAGGCCCCGCCCGCCTCGCCGGCGCTGGTGCATGCGCTGGCCGATGAGCGTGTGGCGGCCGACCTGTACTACAGCGACATGGCCACTTTGGTGGAGGATTACAGCCCGCAGGCCGTGGTGCATGTCGCCCAGGTGGTGCGCGAGCGCGCGGCCGAATTCAAGAAGAAGGCCGGCACGGCCAGCGAAAAGGCCATCATCGAGGTGGTGGCGCTGATGTTCCAGAGCATCCTGAGCGAGGACCGCATACCGCCCGCGGTGCGCGTGTGGTTTGCGCGCCTGCAGGTGCCGGTGCTGCGCGTGGCCCTGGCCGAGCCCGAGTTCTTCAGCGATCTCGCCCATCCCGCGCGCCAGCTCATCGACCGCATGGGCTCCTGCGTGCTCGGCTTTGACGCCAGCGCCATCGGCGGCACGGCGCTGGAGACCGAGGTGCGCCGCATCGTGCAGGTCATCGAGCAATACCCAGAGACCGGCAAGCGCGTATTCGAACTGGTGCTCGCCGAGTTCGAGAAATTCCTCGCCAAGTTCCTGACCGAGCGCCAGAGCACCTCGCGCATCGTCAGCGTGGCCCAGCAGGTCGAGCAGCGCGAGACGCTGGCGATCCAGTACACCATCGAGCTGCGCAACCTGCTCAAGGACATGCCGGTGCGCGACGAGATCCGTGAATTCCTGTTCAAGTCCTGGGCCGAGGTGCTGGCCATGTCGGCCGTGCGCGACGGCCCGCAGCATGCCGACACCGTGGCCTACAAGCAGGCGGCAGTGGATCTGGTGTGGGCCGCCAGCGCCAAGCCCAATCGCGCCGACCGCACCCGCGTCATACAGCAGCTGCCCGCGCTGCTGCAGCGCCTGCGCCAGGGCCTGGTGCTGACCGGCGTGACGGGCGCGCCGCAGGATGCGCAGATCAAGCTGCTCACCGACACCCTGGCCGAGGCCTTCCTGTCCAAGACGGCGTCCATCGCGCAGGAGCATATCGACGCCATGGCCAGGCGCCTGGCGAACCTGGAGGACTTCATCAGCGAGGACATGCTGGGCGACATGCCGCTGAGTGCCGACAACATCGAGCTGCTGCTGGGCATAGACGCCTCGGCCATCCACGTCATCGCTGACAACGGCGTGCCGGTGCCGGAGGATGTGCTGGCCTGGGCGCAGCGGCTGCCGCTGGGGGTCTGGTTCACGGTGGACCACAACGGCGCGTCGGCGCATGTGCAGTATGTCTGGCACAGCCGGCGCAAGCAGCTGCACCTGTTTGCGGCCATGGATGGCAGCAGCTACCTGCTGCAGCTCAAGCGCCTGGGGGCCTACCTCCAGGCCGGGCTGCTGGTGGCGCAGGAGGAGGAAAGCCTGACCCTGCGCGCCACGCGCGATGCGCTCACCAAGCTCGACGCCAATCCCGAGCGCTTATTCGAGTAAACGCAGCCGTCCGCCGGCTCTCCTCCTCTCTTCCCGACGCTGAACAGAGGCCTTCGGCGCATCACGCGGTTTCATGCCCGGCCGCAGTCGCCGCTGGCTACTCGCCGTCGTCGCCCCGCATTGCGCCTTGAACCACGCGGCGCACCACGTCGGCGGCGAAGCCGCGCGCGGCCAGAAAGCGCATCTGGCGTGCGCGCTCCTGGGGCGTGCTGGCGGGCGGGGCGCCGCCAAAGCGCTGGCGCCACACGGCACGGGCGCGCTGCAGCTCGGTGCCGGCCAGCTGCGCGGCGGTGGCGCGCACCAGCTCTTCATCCAGGCCCTTGCGGCGCAGCTCCTGCAGTACGCGCTGGCTGCCGAAGCGCGGGGCGCGGCGGTGCAGCACGGATTCGGCCACACGCTCGGCGTTGATGAAGTCCCTGGCCTGCAGCTCATCAAGCAGTGCGGCCAGGTCTTCGCCCTCCTGCACATGGGGGCCGAGCTTGGCCTCCAGCTCGCTGCGCGAATGCTCGCGCTGCGCCAGCAGGCGCAGCGCGCGGGCCTTGAGCGAGAGCCTGGCAAATCCCATGAATGCTCTGTAAAAAGTAGCTGCTAACGCTTAATGGGCAAGCGTTAGAGGTAATTTTTACCAATAATTAAAGGCACCGTTCAGGCCTCGGCCTCGGCGGCCTTGTCGGCCTTCTTGCCGCGCGCGGGCTTGTCCTCGGGCGCCTGCGCCGCACCGCTGGTGGGCAGCAGGGCGATGCCCAGGCTGTCGCGCACCTTGTTCTCGATCTCCACGGCCAGGCCGGGGTTTTCGCGCAGGAACTCGCGCGCGTTGTCGCGGCCCTGGCCGATCTTTTCACCGTTGTAGGCGTACCAGGCGCCGCTCTTCTCCAGGATGCGCGCGTTCACGCCCATGTCGATGATCTCGCCCTCGCGCGAGATGCCCTCGCCGAACAGGATGTCGAACTCGGCCTGCTTGAACGGGGGCGAGACCTTGTTCTTCACCACCTTCACGCGGGTCTCGTTGCCTATGGCCTCGTCGCCCTTCTTGATGGTGCCGGTGCGGCGGATATCCAGGCGCACCGAGGCGTAGAACTTGAGCGCGTTGCCGCCCGTCGTGGTTTCGGGGCTGCCGAACATGACGCCGATCTTCATGCGGATTTGGTTGATGAAGATGACCATGCAGTTGGTCTTCTTGATCGTGGCCGTGAGCTTGCGCAGCGCCTGGCTCATCAGGCGCGCCTGCAGGCCGGGCAGGGCGTCGCCCATCTCGCCCTCGATCTCGGCCTTCGGCACCAGGGCGGCGACCGAGTCCACCACGATCAGGTCCACCGCGCCGGAGCGCACCAGGCTGTCCACGATCTCCAGCGCCTGCTCGCCGGTATCGGGCTGGCTGATCAGGATGTCGTTCAGATTCACGCCGAGCTTCTGCGCGTACTGGGTGTCGAGCGCGTGCTCGGCGTCGATGAAGGCGCAGGTGCCGCCGAGCTTTTGCATCTCGGCGATCACCTGCAGCGTCAGCGTGGTCTTGCCCGAGGACTCCGGTCCGTAGATCTCGACCACGCGCCCGCGCGGCAGGCCGCCCACGCCCAGGGCGATGTCCAGGCCCAGCGAGCCGGTGGAGACGACCTGGATGTCCTGCACCTGCTCGCCTTCGCCCAGGCGCATGATGGTGCCCTTGCCGAACTGCTTCTCGATCTGGGCCAGCGCGGCCTGCAGGGCCTTGGCCTTTTCGCTCTGGTCGACGGCGGTCTTGACGGTGGTGTCCATGGAATTGCTCCTCTTGGTGGCCATAGTGCTTTCGGGTGAAACTGTTTCGATCAACAGTCTGTATGTGTGAACAGTAGTTTAGGGTGCTCGCATTCTATCCGGAAGATATTTTTAGTCAGTTTGCCTGACAATATGCGTCCATGAATCCGCTCCAGCCCCTTCATGGCGACGATTGGCGCCTGACCCATCTGGGCCGGCTGCTGGGCCATGCCCTGCGCCGTTTTGACGCGCGCGTGCTGCAGCTCATGGCGCGCGATGTGCAGGTGCCGCTGGCGCTGTCCAACCTGGCGGCGCGCGAGCAGGTGAGCGCCGCGCATATTCACATCACACGGCATCTCTCGCTGAAGGGTGACCGCCTGACCGACCTGGCCGAGCGCGCGGGCATGGCCAAGCAGTCCATGGCCAAGCTGGTGGATCAATGCGAGGCCTGGGGCCTGGTCACGCGCGAGGACGACGCGCACGATGCGCGCGCGCGGCGGGTGTGCTTCACGCCCGCGGGCCTGGCCTGGCTGGCGGCCTTTCGCGCTGCCGTGGCGCAGGCCGAAGCGGAATTCCGTGCCGAGGTGGGGGATGAGGTTGCCACCGTCGTGGCGCTGGGGTTGGAGGCCTATGCGAACGGCTGATGGCCCTGCGGTTATCGGCCCCGATCCACTGGCACGACGAAGCTCTCCTTGACCTCCTCCATCACCACATAGCTGTTGGACTGCGCCGGCACGGGCATCTGCTGCAGTATCGACCCGAGCAGGCTGCGGTATTCCGACATGCCGGCCAGGCGTGCCTTGACCAGGTAATCGAAGCTGCCCGAGATCAGGTGGCATTCCAGCACCTCGGGCATGTTCTGCAGCTCGTCGCGCACCTTCTTGAAGATCTGCTCGGACTTCTGCGCCAGCGTGATCTCCACGAACACCAGCAGGTTCTTGCCCAGGGCCGCGGGGTTCACGCGCGCGTGGTAGCCGGTGATCACGCCCTGGGACTCCAGGCGCTTCACGCGCTGCGAGCAGGGCGAGGTGGACAGGCCCACGCGCTCGCCCAGCTCGGTCATGGTCAGGCGGCCGTCCTGCTGCAAAAGATCCAGGATGCGGCGGTCTATGGAGTCGAGTTCAGACATTGCTGCAAAGGAGGGAATTTTTGAATCAAAACAGCAAACATTGCTGTTTAAAGGCTTAATTTCAGCAAAAGATTAGCATGAAAATCCATAAAGTCACGATCATTCATCGAACATCGGAGACAAGCCATGAAAGTTGTAGTCCTGGGCTCTGGCGTGATCGGCGTCACCACCGCCTACTACCTGGCCCGTGCCGGCGCCGAAGTGACCGTGATCGACCGCCAGGAGGGGCCGGCGCTCGATACCAGCTTTGCGAATGCGGGCCAGGTCTCGTTCGGCTACTCCACGCCCTGGGGCGCGCCCGGCATCCCGACCAAGGCGCTGAAGTGGATGTTCGAAAAGCACGCGCCGCTGTCCATCCGCCCCGATGGCTCTTTGTTCCAGCTGCGCTGGATGGCGCAGATGCTGCGCAACTGCTCGGCCGAGCGCTACGCCGTGAACAAGGAGCGCATGCTGCGCCTGTCCAACTACAGCCGCCAGTGCATCGCCCAGCTGCGCCGCGACACCGGCATTGAGTACGAGGGGCGCCAGGCCGGCACGCTGCAGCTGTTCCGCGCGCAAAAACAGCTGGAGCAGGCCGGGCGCGACATCGCCGTGCTCAAGGAATGCGGCATCGCCTACGAACTGCTCGACGCCAAGGGCGTGTGCCAGGCTGAGCCGGCGCTGGCCCGGGCCGGCGCTCCCATCGCCGGCGGCCTGCGCCTGCCGCAGGACGAGACCGGCGACTGCTACAAGTTCACCAACGCCCTGGCGCGCATGGCGCAGGAACTGGGCGTGAAGTTCCGCTTTGGCACCAGCGTCGACTGGCTGCTGTTCGACGGCCAGGGCGCGGTGAATGGCGTGCAGCTGGCCACGCCGGACCGGGAGGTGGTCAAGGCCGACCGCTATGTGCTGGCCATGGGCAGCTATTCGCGCCAGCTGCTGCTCTCCAGCGGGCTGGACATCCCTGTCTACCCGGTCAAGGGCTACTCGCTCACCATTCCGATCCAGGACGAGGCGCTGGCGCCCGTCTCCACGGTGCTCGACGAGACCTACAAGATCGCGCTGACGCGCTTTGACAATCGCATCC
The DNA here is from genome assembly GCF_044792555.1 of Alicycliphilus denitrificans. GTDB lineage: Bacteria > Pseudomonadota > Gammaproteobacteria > Burkholderiales > Burkholderiaceae_C > Alicycliphilus > Alicycliphilus denitrificans_A. The sequence continues at coordinate 4,061,244 of NZ_CP126238.1, read as the reverse complement.
GCGTGGGCGGCATGGCCGAGCTGTCGGGCTTCGACAAGACATTGCGGGCGCAGCGCCGCGCCACGCTGGAGATGGTCACGCGCCAGCTGTTCCCCGGCGGTGACCTTGCGCGCGCCGAGTTCTGGACCGGCCTGCGCCCCATGACGCCCGACAGCACGCCCATCGTCGGCCGCACGCCGCATAAGAACCTGTACCTGAACACGGGCCACGGCACGCTGGGCTGGACCATGGCCTGCGGCTCGGGCCAACTGCTGGCCGACATCGTCACCGGGCGCAAGACCGATATCTCCACCGAAGGCCTGTCCGTGGACCGCTACCTGGGCAGCGCCCCGGCCCTGCATGGGCGGACTGCGGCCGGCAGCGCGGCATGAGCCGCCCGGCCCTGGCGCAGCTCGACCTGGCCGCGCTGCGCGCCAACTACGCCCACGCCAAGGCCGCGCATGGCGGCAAGGTGGCGGCCACGCTCAAGGCCAACGCCTATGGCCACGGTGCCGTGGAATGCGCCCAGGCCCTGGCCGGCGTGGCCGACGCCTTTGCCGTGGCCTTCGTGCAGGAGGCCATGGCGCTGCGCGAGGCGGACATCCAGCAGCCCATCCTGGTGCTTGAGGGTGCCTTCGGCATGGGCGATGTGGAGCTGGCGCAGCGGCATGGGTTGTGGCTGGTGGTGCACCAGGAAGAGCAGCTCTGCATGCTCGAATCCCTGCGCGGCGGTGCACGCGTGCAGGCCTGGCTCAAGATCGACACCGGCATGCACCGCGCCGGCGTGGCGCCGCACGAGGCCCGGGCCCTGTGGCAGCGCCTGGCCGACTGCGGGCAGGTGGCCGGCACCACGCTGATGACGCACCTGGCCTCGGCCGATGAACCCGACAACCCGGCAACGCAAAGGCAGCTCGCCGTCTTCGAGGCTGCCACGCGGGGCCTGCCCGGGCCGCGCAGCATTGCCAACTCGGCCGGCGTGCTGGGCTGGAAGGGTGCGCACCAGGACTGGGCGCGGCCCGGCATCATGCTCTACGGCGCCGACCCGCGCGGCACGCCTTCCGATGTGCTGCAGCCCGTGATGCAGCTGACCAGCGAGGTCTTCGCCGAACGCTGGATCGCCGCGGGCGAGGCCCTGGGCTATGGCGGCAGCTTCATCGCCGAGCGGCTCACGCGCGTGGGGCTGGTGGCCCTGGGCTATGCCGACGGCTACCCGCGCGCGGCGCACACGGGCACGCCGGTGGCGGTCGATGGCCGCGCCAGCCGCATCATTGGCCGCGTGGCCATGGACATGCTGACGGTGGACTTGACCGATCTGCCCGAGGCCGGAGCGGGCTCGCAGGTCGAGCTGTGGGGGCGGCAGGTGAGTGTGAACACCGTGGCTGCGGCGGCGGGCACCATCGCCTATGAGCTGCTGTGCAATGTCAAGCGGGTGCGGCGGGAGTACCAGTAACCCCATCGTTCAAGCGACGGTCAGAAACCGTGCGGCACCCGTGTCAGCCACCCCTCGTCGGGCCGGCGCCGGTCGAAGGCGGGCGCGGCCATAGCTCCTAGAATCGGCCATGGGGCCAGGCCGCATTGCCGGTGCCCCGCGGACTCTAGGAGACACCACCCATGCGCATCCTCATCGCCGAAGACGACCAGGTACTGGCCGACGGCCTGCTGCGCACGCTGCGCGGCTCGGGCGCTGTCGTGGACCATGTGGCCAGCGGCAGCGAGGCTGATGCCGCGCTGCTCACCAACCACGAGTTCGACCTGCTGATCCTGGACCTGGGCCTGCCCAGGATGCACGGGCTGGAGGTCTTGAAGCGCCTGCGCGGGCGCGGTTCGGCGCTGCCGGTGCTAATCCTCACCGCGGCCGACAGCATCGAGGAGCGGGTCAAGGGCCTGGACCTGGGCGCCGACGACTACATGGCCAAGCCCTTCGCACTGTCGGAGCTGGAGGCGCGCGTGCGCGCGCTCACGCGCCGCGGCATGGGCGGCACCAGCGCCACCATCAAGCACGGCCCGCTGGTCTACGACCAGGCCGGGCGCGTGGCCACCATCGACGGCAAGATGGTGGAGCTGTCGGCGCGCGAGCTGGGCCTCTTGGAGGTGCTCTTGCAGCGCGCCGGCCGCCTGGTGAGCAAGGAGCAGCTCGTCGAGCGCCTGTGCGAGTGGGGCGAGGAGGTGAGCAACAACGCCATCGAGGTCTACATCCACCGCCTGCGCAAGAAGATAGAAAAAGGCCCGATCCGCATCGCCACCGTGCGCGGCCTGGGCTACTGCCTGGAAAAGATTTCTGGCTGATGCTCTTATGTTGATAGCTTGTTGCGCTTGTTGTACGGGCGTTTTAGGCTAAAAACACTCAAATCGTGAAAATCTTCCAGCGCGAGCAGCGCTCCCTTTTTGGCGAAATCCTGGACTGGATGCTCACCCCGCTGCTGCTGCTGTGGCCGGTGAGCCTGGCGCTCACCTGGCTCGTGGCCCAGGGCCTGGCGAACAAGCCCTTCGACCGGGCGCTCGAATACAACGCCCATGCGCTGGCCCAGCTCGTCACCGTGCAGGGGGGCCGGGTGCTGTTCAACCTGCCCCAGCCCGCCAGCGAGATCCTGCGCGCCGACGAGTCCGACATCGTCTACTACCAGGTGCTCGGGCCCAATGGTGAGTACCTGTCGGGCGAGCGCGAGCTGCCGCCGCCGCCGCCCGAGGAGCGCCTGTTTTCCGGCGACGTGCGGCTGCGCGACGCCGAGCTGCGCGGCATAGACATCCGCGTGGCCTATATCTGGGTGCGCGTGCCCCTGCCCGGTGCGCCGGCGGCGCTGGTGCAGGTCGCCGAGACGCGCTCCAAGCGCAGCGTGCTGGCCACCGAGATCATCAAGGGCGTGATGCTGCCGCAGTTCGTCATCCTGCCGCTGGCCGTGCTGCTGGTGTGGCTGGCTCTGGTGCGCGGCATCAAGCCGCTGCACCAGTTGGAGGAGCGCATCCGCGCGCGCAAGAGCGACGACCTGTCGCCGCTCGATCACAAGGCCGTGCCCATGGAGGTGGCGCCGCTCGTGGACTCGGTGAATGACCTGCTTCAGCGGCTGCAGGAGTCCATGGCCACGCAAAAGCGCTTCCTGGCCGACGCCGCGCACCAGCTGAAGACCCCGCTGGCCGGCCTGCGCATGCAGGCCGACCTGGCGCAGCGCGAGGGCACGAGCACCGAGGAGCTCAAACAATCGCTCAAGCAGATCGGGCGCTCGTCCATCCGCGCCACGCACACCGTGAACCAGCTGCTGGCGCTGGCGCGCGCCGAGGGCGGCAGCGCCGTGGTGCAGCGCCAGCGCTTGGACCTGGCGCGCCTGGTGATCGAGGTGGTGGAGGGCAGCGTGCCGCGCGCCATGGACAAGCACATCGACCTGGGCTACGACGGCGCCGACCCCGGCACGCCCGGCGTGTGGATGGACGGCAACCCCACGCTGCTCAAGGAGCTGGTGCGCAACCTGGTGGACAACGCCATCAACTACACGCCCTCCAGCGCGCAGCGGCCCGGTATGGTCACGGCGCGCGTGCTGCCCGATACCTTCGCCCGGGTGGTGCTGCTGCAGGTGGAGGATTCCGGCCCCGGCGTGCCCGAGGCCGAGCGCGAGCTGGTCTTCCAGCCGTTCTACCGCGCGCTGGGCACCGATGCCGACGGCTCTGGCCTGGGCCTGCCCATCGTGCGCGAGATCGCGCGCCAGCATGGCGCCGAGGTGCTGCTGGAAGAGGTGCGCCCGGGCGCAGCCATGCCGGGTGCGCGCTTCAGCGTGCGCTTTGCCGCCAGCAGCTCCGGTGGGTGACGTCGAATGGGAGAAAAAATGTTTCTGCCATGGGTTGCCGTGACGCAAAATTGCGCCTTTTTGTAAGAGCGCAATCACGCTCCAACCCTCCGGCCTGCGGGCCCCCGCCTCCTCAATCGTGCTTCCCGGACCCTGATGACCATGAAGAAGAGAACCCTTGTCTCAGTATTTGCCGCCCTGTCCGTCATGGCCGCCGGCGGAGTCTCCACCGCGCAGGCCCAGGACCTGCCCACCAAGCCGATCCACATCGTCGTGCCGTTCACGCCGGGCGGGGCCCAGGACATCGTCGGCCGCGCCATCGGTAGCAAGCTGGCCGAGCGCATTGGCATCCCGGTCATCGTCGATAACAAGCCCGGCGCGGGCGGCGTGATCGCTGCCGATTCGGTGGCCAAGGCGGCGCCGGACGGGACCACGCTGTTCCTGGCCAGCGGCGGCGCGATTTCCATCGCCCCCAGCCTGCTGAGCAAGCTGCCCTACGACGCGGCCAAGGATTTCGCCCCGGTGGCGATGCTGGTGGATACGCCGATGACCGTGGCGGTGCGCACCGCCAGCCCGTTCAAGACCCTGGCCGAGCTGCTCGATGCCGCCAAGAAGAATCCGGGCAAGGTCAGCTTTGCCTCCACGGGCAACGGCACCATCACCCATTTGACGGGCGAGTACCTGGCGCAGCGCGCCGGCGTGAAACTGCTGCACGTGCCCTACCGTGGCGCGGGCCCGGCAATCACCGATGTGATGGGTGGGCAGGTGGACTTCATCGTGACCAGCGTGGCCTCGGCCGAGGCCATGGTCACCGGCAAGAAGATGCGCGTGCTGGGCACGTTCACCGGCCGCCGCATCGCCAGCCTGCAGGGCGCTCCCACGGTGACCGAGGCCACGGGCCTGGGCCACATGGAGGTGCCGGTGTGGGCCGGCCTGCTGGCCCCCGCCAAGACGCCGCCGGCCATGCTCAAGCGGCTGGAGGCCGAGCTGCTCGCCGTCTGCCAGTCGCCCGCGATCCATGAGCAGTTCGACAAGCTCGGCGCCCTGTCCATCTGCGCCGGCGCGCCCGAGCTGGAGCGCATGATCAAGACGGACACCCAGCGCTGGGCCGAGGTGATCAAGCAGGGAGGAATCCAGGAGTGAGGCGCGAAGGCGTCCATGTAGGCGTCGCCGGGGTCGGCGGCATTGGCCTGGCGAGCGCCGCCTGGCTGCGGCAGGCGGGCTTTGGCGTCACGCTGTGGTCGCCGCGCGGCACGGGGCTTGCGGGCCCGGCGCGCTGCGCTCTGCAGGCCACGGGCGTGGTCCAGGGCGGCTTCGAGGTGCAGCTCGCGCAATCGGCCGCCGAACTGGCCCGGCATGCCGACATGCTGCTGATCGCCGTGCCCGTGAACGGCCACAAGGCGGTCTTCGACGCCCTGGCGCCGCACCTGAAGAGCGGCCAGACGCTGCTGGTGAGCTCCATGAGTTCGCTGTCGGCGCTGTATGTGTACGAGCTGGCCAAGGGCCGGGGCGTGGACATCACCGTGGTCAGCATGGGCACGACCACGCTGACGGCGCGCCGCGCCGCGCCCACCGAGGTCAAGGTCATGACGCGGCGCACGCGCCTGGGTATCTCCACGCTGCCGCAGTCGGCCCTGCCGCAGGCCAGGCAGCTGTGCCAGGCGCTGTTCGGCGACGTGTTCGACGAGGACGCGAACGCGCTGGCCAGCGCGCTCACGAACATCAACCCCGTGGCGCATGCGCCGCTGGCGGTGTTCAACTGGACGCGCATCGAGCGCGCGGAACACTGGCCCCAATACCACTACATGACGCCGCATGTGGCGTCGGTGATCGTGCGGCTCGATGCCGAGCGCCGCGCGCTGGCGCGCGCCTTCGGCCTGCAGGTGCGCTCCATCGAGGAGCATTTCGCCAAGTCCTTCAACACCCGCTCCGCGCAACTGGCCGACATCGCCGCCGAGCTGCACGCCAGCCGCGGCGGCCCGCCGGGACCGACCGACGTGGGCACGCGCTTCCTGGGCGAGGACGTGCCCTACGGCCTGGTGTTTTCCAGCGTGCTGGCGCGCATCGCCGGCATGCCCATGCCGTGCACGGAGACCATGATCGAGGCCGCCAGCCTGATCACCGGCCGCAACTTGCGCGCGGAAAACGACCTGATCGACGCGCTGGGCTTGCGCACCGAGACCTTCGACGGCCTGCTGGCGCGCCTGCGCTAGAGCAATCCCGCCGACCGAGCCGACGCCGAACAGGGCGTGGTCACGGCGGCGCCATGCATCTCGTCCTGCGCCGGGCGGGCCCCGATCGACGCGGGGCGCGCCGCCCCACCGCTCACTCCCCCTCGCGGTTGCCGCCCTGCGCGTTGTCGATGCGCTGCATGTTCTCCAGCAGCTTCAGCAGGTAGTGCAGGCTGTGGGCGATGTCGTTCACCGAGAAGCCGTCGAGCGCCTGCTCGTAATAGCCGTGGATCTTGGGCTGTGCCTCCACCAGCCAGACCTGGCGGCCCGAGTCGGTCATCGTGACCAGGCGTGATCTGCGGTCGCGCGGGTCGGGTGCGCAGGCGATGTGCCCGTCGCGTTCCATGCGGCCGATCAGCCCCGAGAGATTCTGCCGGCTCGTCATCAGGTAGCGGGCCAGATCGCCAATGCTCATCCCCTCGGCCACCTGGGGCCTGGACAAAGCGCCTAGCACCGCCCACTGCTGCGTCGTCAGGCCCTCGGATTCCACTGCCCGTGTACCGGTTTTATGCAACATATTTGCGCATTGATAGAGGCGGAAGAAGACCCTGTTGGCCAGGTCCATCCGGGTATCCAGCTGTTTTTTCATAGGGAAAACCATTATTTCTTTTAAAAACCGCCATGCGGCGCTTGCGCGTTCTCGGGGGCGGGTATGACAATACATTTACTTAAATGCGCAGGCAAGAAGCGGCGCAAAAACCAACGATAGCAAGCTTGGCAACCCCTGGAGAACGCAATGCAAAGATTTCAAGGCAAGACCGTCGTCGTGACGGGTGGTGGTGGTGGCATCGGCGGCGCGACGGCGCGCCGCTTCGCGGTGGAAGGCGCGAAGGTGGCGGTGTACGACATGAACCTGGCCGCTGCTGAAAAGGTGGTGGCCGAGATCCGCACCGCCGGTGGCCAGGCTGCCGCCTTCCAGTGCGACATCACCGACCGCGCCCAGGTGGACGCGGCCGTGCCGGCCACGCAGGCGCAGCTGGGCCCCGTGGACGTGCTGGTGAACAACGCCGGCTGGGACATCTTCAAGCCCTTCGTGAAGACGGTACCGGCGGAGTGGGACAAGCTCATTGCCATCAACCTGACCGGGGCGCTGCACATGCTGCATGCCGTGCTGCCAGGCATGGCAGAGCGCCAATACGGCCGCATCGTGAACGTGGCGTCCGACGCGGCGCGCGGCGGCTCGTCGGGCGAGGCCGTGTATTCGGCCTGCAAGGGCGGGCTGGTGGCGCTGTCCAAGACGCTGGCGCGCGAGCATGCGCGCCACGGCATCACCGTGAACGTGGTGTGCCCCGGCCCGACCGACACCGCCCTGCTGGCGGGCGTGGCCGAGGGCGCGCGCGATCCGGCCAAGCTGATCGAGGCGTTCAAGAGCGCCATTCCCCTGGGCCGCCTGGGCCAGGGCGACGACCTGGCATCGGCAATCGCCTTCATGGGCAGCGACGACGCCAGCTTTGTCACCGGCCAGGTGCTCAGCGTTTCGGGCGGCCTGACCATGCACGGCTGACCAGCCAACACCCTTACCCCCTTCCGTGGAGAACACCATGAATTTCGAAGACATCCTGTACGAAGTGCGCAACGGCGTGGCCTGGATCACCATCAATCGTGCCGACAAGATGAACGCCTTCCGTGGCCAGACCTGCGACGAAATCATCCGCGCGCTGAACAAGGCCGGCTACGACAAGAGCGTGGGCGCCATCGTGCTGGCCGGCGCCGGCGACCGTGCCTTCTGCACGGGCGGCGACCAGTCCGCCCACAACGGCAACTACGACGGGCGCGGCACCATCGGCCTGCCGATGGAAGAGCTGCACACCGCCATCCGCGACGTGCCCAAGCCCGTGATCGCTCGTGTGCAGGGCTTCGCCATCGGCGGCGGCAACGTGCTGGCCACGATCTGCGACCTCACCATCTGCTCCGACAAGGCGCAGTTCGGCCAGGTGGGCCCCAAGATGGGCTCGGTGGACCCCGGCTACGGCACGGCCTTCCTGGCCCGCGTGGTCGGTGAGAAGAAGGCGCGCGAGATCTGGTACCTCAACCGTCGTTACAGCGGCGCCGAGGCCGTGGCCATGGGCCTGGCCAACTTCTGCTTCCCGCACGACCAGCTCGACGCCGAGGTGCAGAAGATCGGCGAGGAACTGTGCGAGCGCAGCCCCACCGCCCTGGCCATCGCCAAGCGCAGCTTCAACGCCGACACAGCCCACCAGGCCGGCATCGCGGGCCTGGGCATGTACGCGCTCAAGCTGTACTACGACACGGAAGAGTCGCGCGAGGGCGTCAACGCGCTCAAGGACAAGCGCAAGCCCGAGTTCCGCAAGTACGCCAAGTAAGCCCGACCGGAAAGCGCGCCATGCCAACCGATGCCCTCCCTTCGTCCGGCGCTGTGTGGTGGCCCGACCGCCGCACGGTGGACAACGCCAACCTCACGCGCTTCATGCGGGCGCTCGGGGTCGACAGTTTCGAAGCACTCAACGAGCGCGCCAGCGCCGACCCGGCTTGGTTCCATGACGCGCTGATCCGCTTCCTCGACTACCGGTTTGAACAGCCCTGCGAACAGGTGCTGGACCTGGGCGAGGGGCTGCCCTTCGCCCGCTGGTGCGTGGGCGGCACCACCAACGTGGTGCTCAACTGCATCGACCGGCGCCGGGGCACGGAGCGCTACACGCAAGAGGCTTTGATCTGGGAAGGTGAGGACGGCACCCCGATAACGCTGCGTTGAGCGCAAAGCCTGGTCCGGCATGCACCCCCAAGCTTTGCGACGCAGCATCGCCACATTTACCTTCATAACCACCCACTCTATAAAACAATATATGTTACCCCTGGAAAAAATCAGAATTATTGATCTGTGCAATGTCGTCATGGGGCCTTATGCGACACAGATCCTGGCGGAATATGGAGCGGACGTCATCAAAATAGAGCCGCCGGAAGGCGACGATTCCCGCCGCACAGGGTTTTCCGTTGAAAACAACATGGCCAGTTTGTTCATGGGGGTCAACCGGGGGAAAAGAAGCGTCACCATGAACCTCAAGGACCCTGCCAGCAAAGAAGATTTCTATGCCCTAGTGCGGTCCGCGGATGTTTTTGTCCACAATATCCGCCCGCAGAAACTCCAGGCGCTGGGCATCACACCCGACGAACTTCTCTCGCACAATCCCACCTTGATTTATGTGAGCCTGAATGGTTTTGGCCAGGATGGGCCCTATGGCGGAAAACCGGCCTATGACGATGTCATTCAGGGAATGTCGGGAATGGCGGCCCTTGCGCAACGCCATGGCGCGGACGAGCCGCGCTACACCCCGACCATCCTGGCCGACAAGACCGTCGGAACCCTGGCGGCCAGTGCGATTCTGGCGGCGGTGGTCAAACGCGAACGTTTCGGGGTCGGCAGCACCGTGGAAGTGCCCATGTTCGAGTCGATGGTGGCATTTACCCTGGTGGAGCACATGTACGGCGCCAACTTTCCGGCGCACGACCAGAAAATGGGTTATCCCCGTGCACTGGCCCCATGGCGTAAACCGTTCGCCACCCTGGATGGCTATATCTGCGTCATGCCCTATACCGACAGGCACTGGAAAGAACTGCTGACCGCCACAGGGCATGCGGATCTTGCGGCCGACCCGCGTTTTGCTAGCATTTCGGCGCGCAGCGAGCACTCCGGCTTTGTCTACCAGTCGCTGGGAACCGTGTTGTGGCAGAAAACCACGGCAGAGTGGCTGGCGATCCTGGAAGAACTGCAGGTGCCCGGCGCCGTCGTGAACCAACCCGAGGATTTATTGAGCGACCCGCATTTGCAGGCCGTGGGTTTTTTCCAGCACCTCAACGACCCGTCCATGGGCGCGCTGTGCTTCCCAGGTGCACCGGTGCTTTTCGATGGAGTGAGGGCCCACAACGGCCCGCCTCCCCGACTGGGAGAACACACGCGCGAAGTGCTCGATGGCATTTTCCATCCATTGAACTGAGTTTTTCGATTTGTTCGGAATCGTCATTCCGAAATAACAATTTGCCCATTTACTTAAATACAAAGGAGACAACCATGGCATCCCCTATTTTGCTCGGTCGCGGATATTACTGGCACGACCTGCATGTCGACCAAGAATTTATCACCTACGGAAGAAGCATTACCGAAACCGATTTGATGAATTTCATCACTCTGACCGGAATGACAGAAATCATCTTCACCGACATCCAACACAAAGGCGCGATGCAGGGCCGCGTGGTGCCCGGCGCATTGTCCTATACCTTGATTGAGGGGCTGCTGGTCCAGGGCATGATCCAGGGCACGGGCATGGCCTTGCTCGAAATAGAAAAAAAGATTTTAGCGCCCGTGTGCGTGGGCGACACCATTCACGGCCATGTGCGCATCGAGCATATCCGACCGACCTCCAAACATGGACGCGCGGTGGTTACCTCTACCGTCTCCATTGTAAATCAGCACGATGTGACCGTAAGCACCTATACCGCAAAACGCCTGCTCGCAGGAGATCCCCAAAAGATCACCGTGGAAAGCCATTGATTGGAGAGATAAATGAAATTCACCCGTATTTTCCGCCGCACTCCCATTTACCTCGGCTTGCTTCTGGGACTGGCGGGCCCAAGCCACTCCGCATCCGATTACCCGTCCAAGCCCATCCAGTTGGTCATCGGCTTTTCAGCGGGCGGCCCCGCCGATGCGATTGCCCGCATCCTGTCGCAGCCGCTGAGCAAAGTGCTGGGAACGCCCATCGTCATCGACAACCGCCCTGGGGCCGATGGCGTCATTGCCGCCACCAAAGTCGCGCAATCCCCCGCCAATGGCTACACGCTTTTGCTGGCCCCAGCCACCCACGCCATCAATGCCACGCTCTACAAAACCGCTCCGTACGATTCGCTCAAGGATTTCACCCCCATTGTCTTGATCGGCGACTCTCCGAACATCGTGGCCGTTCACCCGTCTGTTCCGGCCAAAACCATCTCGGAACTGGTCGCCTACGCCAAAACCAAAACCCCGGAACTAGCGTATGGCTCCAGTTCGAGCATCACCTATCTGGCCACCGAGATGCTGAACATGAACGCGGATGTGAAAATGGTCCGCATTCCCTACAAAGGCGCGGGCCAGGCCTTGCCGGCGCTGTTGTCGGGAGAAGTCCAGGTCATGGTGTCCAGCTTCGTCACCCTGCTGCCGCACGTGAAGTCCGGCAAGGTGCGTGCGCTGGCGGTCACCAGCCCGTCGCGCCTGGCGGCCGCTCCCGACATTCCGACCGTCGCCGAATCGGGCCAACCCGGTTATTCGGCCACGACCTGGTATGGCATTTTGGCGCCCGCCAATACCCCGCCCGAGATTACCGAACGCGTGGAAAAGGCCGTCAAGGAAATCCTGCTCGACAAATCCGTCGTCGACCAATTGGCCGCGCAAGGGCTGGCGATCGAAAAAACCATCACGACGCCACAGGCATTCAAAACCTACATGGCCACCGAGATCGACAAATGGAAGCGCGTCATCGTGTTGTCGGGTGCGTCTGCCAACTGAGGCACCTTTGAACGGCGGACTTTGGCAGCGCCCAGATGCAGGAAACGCAGCCCCTCTGCCCGGTCCGCTACGCCACGCCACGCGGGCAGCGTGGTGCCGAAGAAGCGCACGAAGGCGCCGATGCGCTGAAAAGCCAGCCCCAGCCCGAGTTGCGCCAGTACGCGAAATCACGCACCAGACCTGGAGACCCCTAGGAACCCGAACCCCTACATCGACGAAGACCTGCAGGCCCTGGCCGACACGGCCCGCCGCTTCGCCGAAGAACGCGTCAAGCCCGGCTTCCTGGAGCGCGACCAGACCCGTGACCTGAACCGCGTACTGCTGCGCGAGATGGGCGAGCTGGGCTTTATCTGCCCCGAGCTGCCCGAGCAGTTCGGCGGCCTGGGGCTGGGTTGTCTCGCGGCGGGCGTGATTCACGAGGAAATCGCCCGCGCCGACCTGAGCTTTTCGTACCTGAACCTGCTGGCGTCGCTCAACGGCCAGATCCTGTCCAAGTACGGCAACCCCGAGGTGGTCGGCCCCTGGCTGCAAAAGCTCACGCGGGGCGAGGCGATCTGCTGCATCGCGCTGACCGAGCCGCGCGGCGGGTCCGATGCCGCCAACCTGCGCCTGCGCATCGAGCGCGACGGCGACCACTACGTGCTCAATGGCGAAAAGACCTCCATCTCCGCCGCCGACCAGGCCGACATCGCGGTCGTGTTCGGCCGCACCGGCAAACCCGAGGACGGCGCCCACGGCGTGACGGCTCTGGTGGTGCCCATGAACACGTCCGGCATCACCACCAACCGCTTCGATTGCCACGGCCAGCGCGCCATCGGGCGTGGCTCCATCTTCTTCGAGAACGTGCGCGTGCCCGTTAGCCACCGCCTGGGCGACGAGAACAAGGGCTTCGTGCAGGTGATGCACGGCTTCGACTTCTCGCGCTCGCTCATCGGCCTGCAGTGCCTGGCCGTGGCGCGCGTGGCGCTGGAGGAAACCTGGAAATACATCACCGAGCGCCAGGCCTTCGGCCAGCCGCTCTCGGCCTTCCAGGGCGTGACGCACCCGCTCGCGCAGTACGACACCGAGGTCGAGGGCGCACGCCTGTTGTGCCTGCAGGGCCTGTGGCTCAAGGACCAGGGCCTGCCCCACACCGCCGAGGCCGGCATGGCCAAGTGGTGGGGCCCCAAGCTGGCCTACGACGTGATCCACCAGTGCCTGCTGTGCTTCGGCCACGGCGGCTACGACCGGGGCCTGATGGAGCAGCGCCTGCGCGACGTGCTGGGCTTCCAGATCGGCGACGGCACGGCCCAGATCATGAAGACCATCATCGCCCGCACGCGGGCGGGGCGGAAGTTCGTGCCGGCATGAGGCCACCGGCGCTATCAAAAAAGATAGCTGACAGAGCTTGTATTAGCAGGTTTTAAATAAGAAAAGTGCCTGAAATCCTTTATTGACAAGCGCGAAGCGCTCCTGTTTTTAAGACACACCACCGGAAACACACCATGGAATTCGACGCCGTACGGCTGCCCCCGCGCCGTGAGCGCATGATCGCCCAGGGCCTTTGGCACGACCGCACCATCAACAATGATCTCGATGCCTGCGCCGCCGCCTGCCCCGACAAGCTCGCGCTGACTGCGCTGCGGGTCGAGACCGGCGAAATGCGCCGTTTCACCTATGCCGAGCTGGCGCGCATGGCCGACCGCATCGCCGTGGGCCTGGCGCGGCTGGGCGTGGGCAAGAACGACATCGTGGCCTGCCAGTTGCCCAACTGGAGGCAGTTCACGCTGGTCTACCTGGCCTGCTCGCGCATCGGCGCGGTGATGAACCCGCTGATGCACATCTTCCGCGAGCGCGAGCTGTCGTTCATGCTCAAGCATGGCGAGGCCAAGGTCATGATCGCGCCCAAGGTGTTCCGGGGTTTCGACTTCGAGAAGATGATCACCGACCTGCGGCCCAGCCTGCCGCACCTGCAGCACCTGGTGGTGGTGGACGGCACCGGCCCCAACAGCTTCGAGGCGCTGCTCAGCGGCCCCGAGTGGGAGAACGCGCCGGACGCGCAGGACATCCTCACGCGCCACCGCCCCGGCCCGGACGACGTGCCCCAGATCATCTACACCTCGGGCACCACCGGCGAGCCCAAGGGCGTGATGCACACGGCCAACACCGTGATGGCCAACATCATCCCCTACGCCCAGCGGCTGCACCTGGATGCCGAGGACGTCATCCTGATGGCCTCGCCCATGGCCCACCAGACCGGCTTCATGTACGGGCTGATCATGCCCGTCATGCTCAAGGCCAGCGTGGTGCTGCAGGACATCTGGGAGCCCAGGAAGGCGATCGAACTGATCCAGAAGGAGGGCGTGACCTTCACCATGGCCTCGACACCGTTCCTGACCGACCTGGCCAAGACGGTGACCGAGACCCAGCAGGCCGTGCCCACGCTGCGCATCTTCCTGTGTGCCGGCGCGCCCATTCCGGGGCCGCTGGTGGAGCAGGCGCGTGCCGCTCTCGGCGCGAAAATCGTCTCCGCCTGGGGCATGACGGAAAACGGCGCGGTCACGCTGACCCAGCTCGACGACGACGACGAGCGCTCGTTCTCCACCGACGGCTGCCCGCTGCCCGGCGTGGAAGTGAAAGTGGTCGATGGCGACGGCACGGATCTGCCCGTGGGCGAGGCCGGCCGCCTGATGCTGTGCTCGTGCTCCAACTTCGGCGGCTACCTCAAGCGCGCGCACCTCAACGGCACCGATGCCGGCGACTGGTTCGACACCGGCGACCTGGCGCGCATCGACGCACGGGGCTATATCCGCATCACCGGCCGCAGCAAGGACGTGATCATCCGTGGCGGCGAGAACATCCCGGTCGTCGAGATCGAGTCGCTGCTGTACCGCCACCCCGCCGTGGCCATGGCCGCCATCGTGGCCTACCCCGACGAGCGCCTGGGCGAACGCGCCTGCGCCGTGGTGGTGACGAAACCGGGCCAGACCTTCGACCTGCCCACCATGGTGGAGTACCTCAAGGGCCAGAAGGTGGCCCTGCAGTACATCCCCGAGCGCCTGGAGGTCACCGACGCCATGCCGGCCACGCCGTCCGGCAAGATCCAGAAGTTCAAGTTGCGCGAGCTGATGCGCGCCCAGGGCTGACCCGCCCCACCGGAGACACCGCATGACGGACGACCGCCCCCTCCGCGTGGAAACGCAAGGCCGCGTGGGCCTGATCACCCTGCACCGGCCCCAGCAGCTCAACGCCCTGAACGACGCCCTGATGGACGCCCTGGGCGAGGCCCTCCTGGCCTTCGACGCCGACCCCGGCATCGGCGCCATCGTCATCACGGGGAGCGAGAAGGCCTTCGCCGCCGGTGCCGACATCGAGGCCATGGCTGACTTGACGTTCATGGACGTCACCCAGGGCCAATTCATCACGCGCAACTGGGAAACCATCCGCAGCGTGCGCAAGCCCGTGATCGCCGCCGTGGCCGGCTACGCCATGGGCGGCGGCTGCGAGCTGGCGCTGGCCTGCGACGTCATCGTGGCGGCCGAGTCGGCGCGCTTCGCGCTGCCCGAGATCAAGCTGGCCATGCTGCCCGGCGCGGGCGGCACGCAGCGTCTGCCGCGCGCCATCGGCAAGGCCAAGGCCATGGACATGTGCCTCTCGGCCCGCATGCTCGACGCGCAGGAGGCCGACCGCTACGGCCTGGTCTCGCGCGTGGTGCCCGACGCCGAACTGCTGGAGCGCACCCTGGTCCTGGCAACGCAGATCGCCGCGTTCTCGCTGCCCGCGCTGGTGGCGATCAAGGAGTCGGTGAATCGCGCCTGGGAAAGCCCGCTGACCGAGGGCATCCTGTTCGAGCGCCGCGCGCTCTACGGGCGCTTCGCCAGCAGCGACGCGCACGAGGGCATGCACGCCTTCCTGGACAAGCGCAAGCCGGCCTTCGCGCACCGCTGAGGCGTTTTTTCCAAGTGTTTCATGTTTAAAAGCCAATGAAATAAAGCGCCAATAGCTACAAATAGCATAGCAAACGAAGGGAGCTCCGATGGCCGCGGTGCGCGCCACGAGAGTCCAGACCAGGAGACAAGAACATGCTGACGATCAATCTCTTCAACGGATTGGTGTACGGGGCGCTGCTCATCGTGATGAGCTCGGGCCTGGCGCTGATCTACGGCCTGCGGCGCGTGGTGAACTTCGCCCACGGCGCGCTGTACATGCTGGGCGCCTATATCGGCTAGCCCCTATGCCCGTTCACCCGCAAGGGCGCAGTGTCTTGCCGGCCAGCACGGTGCGCAGCGCGGCCTCCGCCTGGGCGCGCTGCGCCTCGCTCACGGCGGGCAGGTGCAGCGTATAGTTCGGCGTGTCCCCACGCTCCTGCACCACGCGGGCCCTGCGCACGCCCTGCTCGCCCAGCTGTGCCAGGGCGCGCAGCGCGCCTTCCGCGGTCGAGTAGCGGCCCAGCGACAGGCCGGGCTCCAGTGCCGGGCCAGGGCGGTCGTAGGCGATCTTGAGCGCGCGCAGCTCGGCGCGCTTCTTGGCCAGGGCGTCTTCGTCGGCAAAACGGCCCATGTAGACCATCCAGCGGCCGGGCACCGGCACCGGCTCCAGGCTCCAGCTGCCCGCAGGCAGGCTGGCCGCGGCCTGGCGCAGCGCGTCGGCCTGGCGCGCGTCGAAGACGCCGGCCTGCAGGCAGGCCAGGGGCTCGGCGGACGCGGCGCTGTCATTGGCTGTGCTGGCCGGCGGTGCGCTGCTGGCCGGTGGTGCGCTGGGCTCGGGCACCATGTGCTCGGGCGGCAGCAGGCGCAGGTTTTGCGGCGCTATCTGCTGCTGCAGGCGCTGCGGCTCGGCCTGGCTGGCCGGGCCCAGGCCCCAGGCCTGCAGCAGGCCATGCGACCAGGCGTAATAGCCGGCGTTGGCCAGCAGCAGGAGCACGACGGCAAGGCGCAACATCCCGGCCTCTCAACCTTCCGCGGGGCGCACGCTGACCTCGGCGCTGTTGACGGCCTGCATGCCGCGCGCGGTGTGCACGAGCAGCGTGCCGTCCTCGGTCACGCCATGGGCCGTTCCCTGGCAGCCGTCGCTCAGGGTGACCGCGCGCCCGGCCAGCAGGTCGCGCTGTGCAAAGCGCGCCTGAAAGGGCGCAAAGCCGGCCTCGGCAAAGCCCAGCAGGGCCTGCACCAGCGGGGCGGCGATGCGCTGCAGGGCGCTGGCCGCCGTGAGCGTGGCGTCCACCTCGCGCAGGCAGGCGGGCGGCGTGCGCAGCCCCTGGGCCAGCACGGGCAGCACGTTCAGGCCTATGCCCACGACCACGTAGCGCTGGCTGTCCGAGGCGCCGGCCTGCTGGCCAAAGGAGGCGGTCTCCACCAGGATGCCGCCCAGCTTGCGCTCGTCCTGCAGCCACAGGTCGTTGGGCCACTTGAGCAGGATGCGGGGGCGGCCGCTGCCGACATCGGGCAGCGTGGGCTGCAGGCTCTCGGCCACGCTGATTCCCACGGCCAGCGACAGTCCCGACCAGTCGCGCGGCGCCAGCGGCAGGCCCAGCGAGAAGGTGAGGGCCGGCACCACGCCCGTGCCCTCGTAGGCGCTGCTGTGCCAGTCGCGGCCCAGGCGGCCGCGCCCGGCGGTCTGCGCCTCGGCCACGAGTAGCGTGGGCTCCTGCCGGCCTGCGCGTGCGCGGCGCATGAGTTCGCTGCTGGTGGAGTCCACCGTGGGCAGCACCTCCACGGTGAAGCCGGGCAGCAGCGGCGCCACCGCCTGCCAGATGGCCTCGGCCGGCCATTGCGCGGGTGTCGTTGTCATGTGCGCCGGCCCTTGTGCTGTGGGCTCTGCTCCAGGCCCGGCGGTGCCCAGCCGCGCTTGGGGGCCAGCAGCGTGCCGCGGCAATTCGGGCTGCCGCACCAGCAGGGGTATTCGGCCTTGAGCTTCTTGGTGTAGCGCTCCTCGATGATCAGGCCGTAGTCGTAGTTCAGCTCCTCGCCGGCCCGGATGTTGCGCAGCGCGGTGATGAAGATGCGGCCATCCTGCTCGTCGGCAAAGCAGTTCGGGTCGCAGCTGTGGTTGATCCAGCGCGCCGAGTTGCCGCCGTACTTGCCGTCGATCACATGATCGTCATCCACATGGAAGTAGAAGGTGTGCTGGGGGTGCGCCGGGTCGTGCGGGTGCCGGTCCTGCGCCTCCTGCCAGCTGATGACCTGACCCTTGTATTCGATGATGACCTCGCCCTCGGCGATATCCTGCACGGCGAACACGCCCTTGCCGTGCACGCCCGAGCGGCGCGTCTGGATGCGCCGCCCTGTGGCTGTCGGGGGCACTGCGGTGACGGTGGAGCGAGGCATGGCGAAACTCTGTTAATTTGAATAGGCACACATGCGTGCGCGTGCGCGCGCAAGCAGCGGATTGTAGAAGCGCCGATATGGCGCGGTATGGCGGAATTGACCCACAAATGACCAAGACCCTGGTAATTGCAGAAAAACCCTCGGTGGCGCAGGACATCGTGCGCGCCCTCACGCCGGTCGCCGGCAAGTTCGACAAGCACGAGGACCATTTCGAGAATGAACGCTACGTGGTCACCAGCGCCGTGGGCCACCTGGTGGAAATCCAGGCGCCCGAGGAGTTCGACGTCAAGCGCGGCAAGTGGAGCTTTGCCCACCTGCCGGTGATCCCGCCGTACTTCGACTTGAAGCCCGTGGACAAGACCAAGAGCCGCCTGGCCGCGGTCGTCAAGCAGGCCAAGCGCAAGGACGTGACGGAATTGGTGAACGCCTGCGACGCGGGCCGCGAGGGCGAGCTGATCTTCCGCCTGATCGAGCAGTACGCCGGCGGCGCCAAGGGCGGGCTGGGCAAGCCGGTCAAGCGCCTGTGGCTGCAGAGCATGACGCCGCAGGCCATACGCGACGGTTTCGACAACCTGCGCAGCGACGCGCAGATGCAGGGCCTGGCGCATGCCGCGCGCAGCCGCTCCGAGGCCGACTGGCTCGTGGGCATCAACGGCACGCGCGCCATGACGGCCTTCAACTCGCGCGACGGCGGCTTCTTCCTGACCACCGTGGGCCGCGTGCAGACGCCCACGCTGTCGCTGGTGGTGGAGCGCGAGGAAAAGATCCGCAAGTTCGTCAGCCGCGACTACTGGGAAATCCACGCCGGCTTCCACGCCGAGGCCGGCGAATACCTGGGCAAGTGGTTCGACCCGAAGTGGAAGAAGAGCGAAGACCCCGAGGCCCGCGCCGACCGGCTTTGGTCGCACCACCAGGCCAAGGAGATCGCCGACGCCGTGCGCGGCAAGGCCGCCACGGTCACCGAGGAGAGCAAGCCCACCACGCAGGCCAGCCCGTTGCTGTTCGACCTGACCAGCCTGCAGCGCGAGGCCAACGGCAAGTTCGGCTTCTCGGCCAAGACCACGCTGGCCCTGGCCCAGGCGCTGTACGAGCGCCACAAGGCCCTGACCTACCCGCGTACCGACTCGCGCGCGCTGCCCGAGGACTACCTGCCCGTGGCGCAAAACACCTTCGCCATGCTGGCGACGAGCGGCATGCGCCACCTGGCGCCCTATGCCCAGCAGGCGCTGGACGACGGCTATGTGCGGCCCAGCAAGCGCATCTTCGACAACAGCAAGGTGTCGGACCACTTCGCCATCATCCCCACCACGCAGGCGCCGCACGGCCTGTCGGAGGCCGAGCAGAAACTCTACGACCTGGTGGTGCGCCGCTTCATGGCGGTGTTCTTCCCCAGTGCCGAGTACCAGGTCACCACGCGCATCAGCCAGGTGGTGGGCCACTCGTTCAAGACCGAGGGCAAGGTGCTGGTCAGGCCCGGCTGGCTGGCCATCTACGGCAAGGAAGCGGCCAATGAGGTCGAAGACGGCAAGGCCGGCGACAAGGGCCAGCCGCTGGTGCCCGTGAAGCCCGGCGAGATGACGCACACCGAGTTCGCCGAGGCCAAGGGCCTGCGGACCAAACCGCCCGCCCGCTACAGCGAAGCCACGCTGCTGGGCGCGATGGAGAGCGCCGGCAAGCAGATCGACGACGAGGAACTGCGCAGCGCCATGCAGGAAAAGGGCCTGGGCACGCCCGCCACGCGCGCGGCCATCATCGAAGGCCTGTTGACCGAGAAATACATGCTGCGCGAGGGCCGCGAGCTGATCCCCACGGCCAAGGCCTTCCAGCTCATGACGCTGCTGCGCGGCCTGGATGTGCAGGAGCTGTGCCGCGCCGAACTCACCGGCGAGTGGGAGTACAAGCTCGCGCAGATGGAAAAGGGGCAACTGAGCCGCGAGGCCTTCATGCAGCAGATCCAGGCCATGACCGAGAAGCTGGTCAAGAAGGCCAAGGAATACGACCGCGATACCATCCCCGGCGACTACGCCACCCTGGCCACGCCGTGCCCCAACTGCGGCGGCGTGGTCAAGGAGAACTACCGCCGCTATGCCTGCACCGGGGCCGGCGGCAGCGGCGAGGGCTGCGGCTTCTCGTTCGGCAAGTCGCCCGCGGGACGCACGTTTGAAACCGCCGAAGCGGAACAACTCCTGCGTGACCGCCGCATCGGCCCGCTGGAGGGCTTCCGCTCCAAGGCCGGCTGGCCCTTCACCGCCGAGGTCACCATCGCGCGCGACGAGGAGGCGGGCAACTACAAGCTCGAATTCGACTTCGGCGACGATAAGAACGCCGAGGAATCGGGCGAGCTGGTGGACTTTGCCGGCCAGCAAAGCTTAGGTGCCTGCCCCAGCTGCGGCGCCCCCGTGTACGAGCATGGCGCCAACTATGTGTGCGCCAAGTCCGTGCCCACGGCGCAGCAGCCCACGTCGTCCTGCAGCTTCAAGAGCGGCAAGATCATCCTGCAGCAGCCCGTGGAGCGCGCGCAGATGGAAAAGCTGCTGGCCACCGGCAAGACCGACCTGCTGGACAAGTTCGTCAGCATGCGCACGCGCCGCGCGTTCAAGGCCTTCCTGGCCTGGGACAAGGAGGCGGGCAAGGTCAACTTCGAGTTCGAGCAGCGCGAATCCAAGTACCCGCCGCGCAAGACGGCTGCTGCAAAAACAGGAGCTGCCAGCGCGCGTGGTACGGGCGTTACAGCGCAAAAAACCTCAAAACCCGCCGCCAAGAAGACGGCCGCGGCCAAGGCCCCGCGCAAGGCCAGCGCCGCCGCCGGCAAGGCCCCCAGCGCCCAGCTGGCCGCCGTGATCGGCGCCGAGCCCGTGGCACGCCCCGAGGCCGTGAAGAAGATGTGGGACTACATCAAGGCCCACAACCTGCAGGACCCGCAGGACAAGCGCACCATCGTCGCCGACGACAAGCTGCGGGCGGTGTTCGGCAAGGACCGCATCGGCATGTTCGAGCTGGCCGGGGTGTTGGGCCAGCACCTGGCCTGACGCCGCGCAGCCGCGGCGAGCGCATCGTCTGGGGCACCCATGGCGGCCATGGCCATCGCGGGCGCTGCAGCGGCCTGATGGACGGCCGACCGGTGGGCGCCCCACGCCGCCCCTGGGTCGCGCAGGTCTGGTGCAGGATCACCCGCCTCGTCCCCGAGCCTACGCCCGCTTCTGGCCGATAGGGGGAGCAGCATCATTGGGCAACCAGCCAGCCTGCTGCAGAAAATTGCGCCTTCTACTTGGCGCGATTTCTCGAATCGCGCCAAATCCTGTCGCTGCAGATCCCATCAACTGCTCAGAGCCTTCATGCAACAAGGAGGCCCTGATCCTGACGGGGCTGCTGGCGTTGTACTCGGGCGTTTCGCGCCAATGCTTCGCTATTGATGGCGTTCAGCGCTCACCCCATGAGCGACAGAGGCAATTTGATCTGATTAGCGACATATCTCAGACAGCACTCGGTCAACAAACGCCACGTCATTCCGGCGAAAGCCGGAATCCAGCGGTTTGAGTGCTGCGAGGCTCCTGGATTCCGGCTTTCGCCGGAATGACGGTGATCTGAGGCATGTGCCTAATCAGGCAATTTGAACCATGATTGCTTGGTACTCACCGCCCGCTGATTGCACTCGTTGGTTGCCGCTTTCTTGCCCTTCATGATCCGCATATTGAGGATTTCGGCTCGCAATTTGAGCCGTATTTCCTAGAATGCGGCTCATGACACCAGACTCCACCCCCCACTCCCCATCCCGGCCACGCTACCTGTGGCAGCAGCCCGACTGGCCTGCCTTGGTGGTTGACGGGGCCGTGCTGGCGCCCGCTCTGGAATCCGCGCGGGTGGAGCAGGGCCGCCTGCTGGGGTTGCTGGATGCCATTGGGTTGGTGCCCGCGCAGGAGGTTGCACGCGATCTGTGGGCGCAAGAGGCGTTGGCCACGGCGCAGATCGAGGGGCAGCGGTTCGAGCTGCAGGCCGTCCGTTCGTCCGTGGCGCGGCGGCTGGGGCTGGATGATGCGGCGGCCTCTGCGCCAGATCGTTCGGTGGAGGGGCTGGTGGATGTGATGCAGGATGCGGTGGCGCAATGCGCTGCGCCGCTGGATGCCGACCGGCTGTGGCGCTGGCAGTCGGCACTGTTTCCTGGGGGCACGTCGGGCATCCAGCGGATTGCCGTAGGGCGCTGGCGCGATCACGCAGACCCCATGCAGATCGTGAGCGGCCCGCTGGGGCGCGAGGTGGTGCATTACGAGGCGCCGCCATCGCGCCAGGTAGCGGCCGAGATGGGGCGGTTCCTGGCCTGGTTTGAAGCCACCCGGCCGGCAGCGCCGGGTGCGCCAAGTGGCAGCGGCGCGGGGGTGAATGGCCTGGTGCGCGCCGCGCTCGCGCATCTGTGGTTTGAAACGGTGCACCCGTTCGAGGATGGCAACGGCCGCCTGGGGCGTGCGCTGGCAGACATGGCGCTGGCACAAGACCTGGCGCACCGCCAGGCTGCACCGCAGCCCTTCTCCGCGCCCATCTTCGGCGTGGCGCTCCGCATGCTGGTGAACCGGGGCGCTTACTACGATGCCCTCAACGCCGCGCAGCGCGGCACCACCGATGTGACGGCCTGGGTGCTGTGGTTTGTGCAGACGTTCGTGCAGGGCTGCATCGCATCGCAGGCCGTGGTGCGGCAGGTGGTGGACAAGGCCGCGTTCCGTGTCCGCATGGTGCAGGCCGGGGTGAATCCGCGTCAGGTCAAGGTGCTGGAGCGCCTGCTGGCCGCTGGCAGCGTGGAGCTGGGCGGCGGCTTTCTGGGCGGCCTCACGGCCGACAAGTACACCAGGCTTGCCAGCACCAGCAAGCCCACGGCCACGCGGGATCTGGCCGATCTGGTGGCGAAGGGTTTGCTGTGGGTCAGCGGACAAGGCAAGGCCACGCGCTATGGCATCGCCGTGCCGGGGTGGACGCAGCCCGCGGTGGAGTGACCCGCTTGTCCCGCCACGTAAAGGGCCCCCAAAGCGCAGGCTGTCCGCCGGGCGACCTGCAGCCGCCGGCGTGGGCCACTACGATAGGGGCCCACCATGCCGATGGTGGATTCACCCCACAGGAGACCGATAGACCATGTTCAACCACGTCATGCTGGGCGCCAGCGACCTCGACCAATCCAAGAAGTTCTACGACGCCTTTCTGGGCGCGCTGGGTGCCAAGCCTGGGTTTACCGACAAAAGGGGCCGCACCTTCTGGAGCCACGCGGGCAACACCTTTGGCATTACCGCGCCCATCAACGGCGAGCCGGCCAGCCACGGCAATGGCAGTACCCTCGGCTTCGTGGCCCAGTCGCCCGCCCAGGCCGATGCCGCCCACGCCGCGGGCGTGGCCGCTGGCGGCGTGACCTGTGAAGACCCGCCCGGCTGGCGCGGCGAGCACGGCGCCGGTGGCGTGTACCTGGCCTACCTGCGCGATCCCGACGGCAACAAGCTCTGCCTGCTGCACCGCCCGCCCAAGGCCGCCTGAGCCCCCGGAGCGTTCACGCATGCAACTGTCTGAACAATGGGTGCTGGTCACGGGCGGCGCCCGGGGGCTGGGCCAGGCCATCACCCGCGCGCTGGCGCGCGAGGGCGCGGGTGTGGTCATCAACTACCACCGCAGCGATGCCGCCGCGCAGGCGCTGGCCGACGAACTCGGTCCGCGCGCCATCGCGCTGCAGGCCGATGTGACCGATGCCGCCGCCGTGCAGCGCCTGTTTGCCGCCGCGCGCGAGCGCACCGGCGCGCCGGTCAGCGCCGTGGTGAACAACGCGCTGGCGCAGTTCTCGTTCGACGGCGATGCGCGCCCCAAGCTGGGTGACATTGCCTGGGAGCGCTTCAGCCAGCAGATCGAGGGCGCGGTCAAGGGCGCGCTCAACACCATGCAGGCGGCGCTGCCCGCCATGCGCGCGCAGGGCTTCGGGCGCATCGTGAACGTGGGCACCAACCTGTTCCAGAACCCGGTGGTGCCCTACCACGACTACACGGCGGCCAAGGCCGCGCTGCTGTCGCTCACGCGCACGGCTGCGCATGACCTGGGGCCGGACGGCATCACGGTGAACATGGTCTCGGGCGGGCTGCTGCGCACCACCGACGCCAGCAGCGCCACGCCCGCGGCGGTGTTCGACCTGATCGCCGGCCTGACCCCGCTGCGCCGCGTGACCACGCCTGCCGAGTTTGCCGACGCGGTGCTGTTCTTCCTCTCGCCCTGGGGCCGCGCCGTGACCGGGCAGAACCTGGTGGTGGACTGCGGCCTCGTGAAGGACTGAAAAGGAGTTGCCCATGGCATGGACCCACCCCATCACGGCCAAATGGCCGGCTGCGCACCCCGACCGGCTGCAGCTGTATTCCCTGCCCACGCCCAACGGCGTGAAGGTGTCGATCATGCTGGAGGAGACGGGCCTGCCGTACGAGGCGCACCTGGTGAGCTTCGAGACCAACGACCAGCTCTCGCCGGAGTTCCTGGCACTCAACCCCAACAACAAGATCCCGGCGATCCTCGACCCGAATGGGCCTGGCGGCCGGCCGCTGGCGCTGTTCGAGTCCGGCGCCATCCTGATCTACCTGGCCGAGAAGACCGGCCAGTTCCTGCCGCAGGACGCGGCCGCGCGCTACGAGACGCTGCAGTGGCTGATGTGGCAGATGGGCGGCGTGGGGCCCATGTTTGGGCAGCTCGGGTTCTTCCACAAGTTCGCCGGCAAGGACTGGGAGGACAAGCGCCCGCTGGGCCGCTACGTGGCGGAATCCAAGCGCCTGCTGGGCGTGCTGGAGCAGCGCCTGGCGGGGCGCGACTGGATCATGGGCAGCGACTACACCATTGCCGACATGGCGGTCTTTCCCTGGGTGCGCAACCTCGTGGGTTTTTACAATGCCGCCCTTTTGGTCGGCTGGGCCGACTTTCCCCGGGTGCAGCGCGCGCTTGACGCCTTTGCGGCGCGTCCTGCCGTGCAGCGCGGGCTGCAGATCCCCATTTAGTAAAACCTTATCGCATCCCACAAGGATTCACCATGACCGCCAGCATTCCGCAGAAAAGGGGTATTCCGCCTGCATATTTGATACTCGTCGCCATGTTGGTGGGCATAGCCGTGGGCTATTTCGTCTTCGTCAACTTCCCCGACAAGCAGGCCGCCAAGGAGGTCGCGGGCTACCTCTCCATCCTGTCCGACGTGTTCCTGCGCCTGATCAAGATGCTCATCGGCCCGCTGGTGTTCTCCACGCTGGTGGTGGGCATTGCGCACATGGGCGATGCGGCCTCGGTCGGGCGCGTGTTCATGAAGGCCATGCTGTGGTTCGTCACCGCCTCGCTGATCTCGCTGGTGCTGGGCCTGGTGTTGGCCAACTGGCTGCAGCCGGGCCACAACCTGGGCCTGCCGCTGCCCGACGTGGGCGCGGCCACGAATCTGGCCACCGCCAAGTTCACGCTCAAGGAGTTCATCAACCACCTGGTGCCGAAGTCCTTTGCCGAGGCCATGGCGAACAACGAGATCCTGCAGATCGTGGTGTTCTCCATGTTCTTCGGCGTGGCCCTGGCGGCGCTGGGCGAAAAGGGCAAGACCCTGGTGGCGGCCATCGACGAGCTGGCGCATGTCATGCTCAAGATCACCGGCTACGTGATGAAGCTCGCGCCCCTGGCCGTGCTCTCGGCGATGGCGGCCACGGTGGCCGTGAACGGCCTGGGCATCCTGCTGAAGTTTGCGGTGTTCATGGGCGACTTCTACCTGGGCCTGTTCATTCTGTGGGCGCTGCTGATCCTGGCGGGTTTCACCTTCCTGGGGCCGCGCATCTTCAGGCTCATGGTGCTGATCAAGGAGGCCTTCATGCTGTCCTTCGCCACGGCCAGCTCCGAGGCCGCCTACCCCAAGATCCTGGACGCGCTGGACCGTTTCGGCGTCAAGCGCAAGATCTCCAGCTTCGTCATGCCCATGGGCTACTCGTTCAATCTGGACGGCTCCATGATGTACTGCACGTTCGCCACGCTGTTCATCGCCCAGGCGTACGACATCCACCTGTCGCTGGCCACGCAGATCACCATGCTGCTGATCCTCATGCTCACCTCCAAGGGCATGGCTGGCGTGCCGCGCGCCTCGCTGGTGGTGATCGCCGCCACGCTGAACCAGTTCGACATTCCCGAGGCCGGCCTGCTGCTGATCCTGGGCGTGGACACCTTCCTGGACATGGGCCGCTCGGCCACCAACGCCGTGGGCAACTCGATTGCCAGCGCCGTCGTGGCCAAGTGGGAGGACCAGCTGTTGCCCGAGGCCGAGGCCGAGGAGCATGCGCGCCGCATGGACGAGGAAGCCGCCGCGCGCGCCCACCCCATTCCCGGGCCGGACCTCGCATGAAGGCCTTACGCAGCTTTCTGTGCGCGGCGCCCCTGCTGGCGGCCCTGGCCACGCAGGCGCAGGACGCCGACAGCAGCCCCTCCAACCCCGGGCCCCAGGCGCTCACGGGCACGCTGGCCCAGGTGCGTGCCAGCGGCTCGATTGCGCTGGCCTACCGTGACAGCTCGGTGCCGTTTTCCTACCTGGACGCGCGCGGCCAGCCCATCGGCTACTCCATCGAGCTGTGCAAGTCCCTGGTGCGCGCCGTGGAAGCCGCGGTGCAGCGACCCCTGCAGATACGCTGGGTGCCGGTGACCCCGGCCACGCGCATGCAGGCCATCATCTCGGGCCAGGCCGACCTGGAATGCGGCTCCACCACCAGCAACCTGGAGCGGCAGAAGAGCGTGGCCTTCTCGCCCACCATCTTTGTCGCCGGCACGCGCCTGCTGGTGCGCAAGGGCGAGGGCCTGCGCGACTGGCGCGACCTGGCGCACAAGAAGGTGGCCGTGACGGCCGGCACCACCAACGAGCAGGTCATGCGCCGCCTGTCGCAGCGCCTGAGGATTCCCATGGTCATCGTTGTCGCGCCCGACCATGCCCAGGCCTTTGCGCTGGTGGAGAGCGGCGGCGCCGACGCCTTCGCCACCGACGACGTGCTGCTGCACGGGCTGGTGGCGCAAACCCCGGGCGCGGCCAGGCGCCTGGCCGTGGTGGGCGAGCTGCTGTCCTATGAGCCCTACGCCATCATGTTCCGGCGCGGCGACCCGCAGCTGGCCAAGCTCGTGACCGACAGCCTGCGCCTGCTGGCGCGGGACGGCGAGATCGACCGCCAGTACCGGCGCTGGTTCCTGCAGAAGCTGCCCGGCAGCCAGCAACGCCTGAACCTGCCGATGAGCGCGCAGCTTGAGGCCATCGTGCAAAGCCTGGCGGCGGCGCAGGTCGAGTAGCCCTCCATGCCCCACGCCGTCTCCCGGCTGCGCGCCGAGCGCCTGGCGCGCAGCGCCAAACCCTTCCAGGCACGCGGCGGCTCGCGCCTGGTGCATTGCCCGGACTGCCGCCTGGTCACCAGCCATTGCCAGTGCGCGCTGCGCCAGCAGCTTGCCACGCGCGCCGGCCTGTGCCTGCTGATGCACGACACCGAGCCGCTCAAACCCAGCAACACCGGCTGGCTGGTGGCCGACGTGGTGGCCGACACCTACGCCTTTGGCTGGGCGCGCACCGAGGTCGATCCCGCCCTGCTGGCGCTGCTGGCCGATCCGCAGTGGCAACCCTATGTGGTGTTCCCGGGCGAGTTCGTCGACCCCGGGCGCGTGCTGCATGAGCTGGCGCCCGCGGCCGGCCCGGTGCTGCGGCGTCCGCTGTTCGTGCTGCTGGACGCCACCTGGCCCGAGGCGCGCAAGATGTTCCGCAAGAGCCCCTACCTGGAGCGCTTTCCGGTGCTCAGCCTGCACGGCGACCAGGCCTCGCGCTACCGGCTGCGCCGCTCCCGGTGCGGCGCGCATTTCTGCACCGCCGAGGTGGCGGCGCTGTGCCTGGAGCAGGCCGGAGAGGCGCCGGCGGGGGCGCTGCTGCAGGCCTGGCTGGAGGTTTACAGCGAGCGCTACCTGCTCGCCAAGAACCAGCGCCCCGTGGATCTGGACAGCAGCGCGCACCAGCAGCTGCGTGCGCTCATGGCCGCACAGGCTTGACGCAACTGCTTGCACTGCGCGGCGCAGACGCCAGCACAATCGGGCGTTTTACCTGCACCACCATGCGCCGCAGACTTCTTTTGAACCACATGGCCGGCGCCGCCCTGGCCCTGCTGGCCGGTTGCGCCAGCGCCCAGCCCGGCTACGCCATCAGCCGCCAGCAGCTGCAGCAGGCCCTGGCCGGGCGCTTTCCGCGCAGCTATCCGCTCGCCGGCCTGCTGGACCTGGAGCTGCAGGCGCCGCACCTGACCCTGCTGCCCGAGCGCAACCAGCTCAACGCCGTGCTCGACCTGGCGGCCACCGGCCCCCTGCTGGCGCGCCGCTACACGGGCTGGCTCGACGTGGACTTCGGCCTGCGCTACGAGCCCGAGGACCGCAGCATCCGCACCCACGGGCTGCAGGTGAACGCGCTGCGCCTGGACGGCCTGGCGCCCCAGGCGGGGGCGCTGCTGCAGCGCTACGCCCGGCAGCTGGCGGACCAGTCGCTGCGCGGGGTGGTGCTGCACCAGCTGCGTGACAAGGAGCTCGCGCCCATCGACCGCCTGGGCCTGCAGCCCGAGAGCATCAGCGTCACGCCGCGCGGGCTGCAGGTGCGCTTCGGGCCCAAGCCCTTGTCCTGAATACTCTTGTATTGATAGCTTTTGGCGCTTGTCGCATATGCGCTGGAATCGGTTTTGGCTTGAAAACCATAGGCGCGGGTACTGTCCTACGCCGTGGCCGTGGTGCAGCAGTTACAAAGAAGGGGTTTGCCACTGCCACTCGCACCGCATATGACGCAGATCCCATCCGCCGCACCGATCCGTTTGCCCGCAGCCCCGCCCGAGCCGGTGGTGGTCATCACCGGTGCCTCCAGCGGCATAGGCCATGCCACGGCGCTGGCCTTTGCGCGGCGTGGCGCGCGCCTGGTGCTGGCGGCGCGCAATGCCGACACCCTGGCCCCCGTGGCGCTGGCCTGCCGCGCCGAGGGCGGCCAGGCGCTGGGCATTCCCACCGATGTGACCGACGCCGATGCCGTGCTGGCCCTGGCCGACAAGGCCGTGCGCTACTTCGGGCGCATCGACATCTGGGTCAACGCCGTGGGCGTGGGGGCCGTGGGGCGCTTTGAGGGCGTGCCGCTGGCGGCGCACCGCCGCGTGATCGAGGCCAACCTGCTCGGCCATGTGCATGGCGCGCACGCGGCCCTGGCGCGCTTTCGTGCCCAGGGGCGCGGCCTGCTGGTGAACCTGATCTCGCTGGGCGGCTGGCTGCCCACGCCCTATGCCGCGGCCTATGCGGCCAGCAAGTTCGGCCTGCGCGGCCTGTCCGAGAGCCTGCGCGCCGAGATGGCCGACCTGCCGCACGTGCATGTCTGCGACGTGGCGCCGACGGTGGTGGACACCCCCGGCCTGTCGCACGGCGCCAACTACACGGGCCGGCGCCTGGGCGCGCCGCTGCCCATGGTGGACCCGCGCGCCGTGGCCCAGGCCATCGTCGATCTGGCCGACAGCCCGCAGCCGCGCGCCGTCACCTGGCTGGGCCTGGGCGCGCTGCCCGGGCGGCTGGCCCATGCGCTCGCGCCCCAGGGTACGGCGCGCGCCCTGCGCTGGCTCAGCGACCAGGGGCTGCGCCACGCCGCGCCCGCGCCTCTTACCGAGGGCAACCTGTTTCACCCCTCGCTGCAGACCGCCATCGACGGCGGCCACCGCCGGCGCCGGCGCGGGTCTGCCGGCCTGTGGGCCCTGCTGGGCGCCGTGGGCCTGGCCGCGGGCTGGTGGCTGGGGCGCAGCAGGCGCTGACGTTACAAGCGCCCGGCGTTTTCCTACAGACGTGAGGCAGGCTGGCGGTCTACGATAGTGCAGGCCCCGGGGGGCACCGCCGCCGCCCGGCACTGTTCCGTGCGCGCAGGAGACGATCATGATCGACGTACCGCAGATCATCGACCTGGCTCCCGCGCGTACCACGGCCGTGGTGCATGTCTGCTGTCCGCGCGAAGAACTGTCATGCACCATGTGCCGCGGCGTGCGCGAGTTGCTCGACCGCATCAAGGCCCAGGGCGCACAGGCCATGGGCCCGCTGTTCACGCATCACCTGCGCCGCCCGACCGACAGCTTCGACTGCGAGGTCGGCGTGGTCGTGGACCACCCCGTGCGACCGGCGGGCCATGTCTACCCGGGCCAATGGCCGGCGATGCGCATGGCGCGCACCCTGTACCGCGGCCACTACGAAGACCTGCCGAAGGCCTGGGCCGACCTGCGCGCCTGGATCGCGGCCCAGGGCCTGGCCAGCACCGGCGAGCAGTGGGAGTGCTACATCACCGGCCCCGAGATCGGCTCCGATGCCAGCGCCTGGCGCACCGAGCTCTACCTGCCGTTGTCCGGAGAGCGCGCCTGATGCTCTTGAAAATGAGCTTTATGCGCTTGCTGGATAAGAATTTAAGGCATATTTCTTTGAATTTTTTGTGCCAGCGTTCCAGCCATGGGCCGCAGTGTTGCACAACTGGTGGCTGGGCAAGGCGCCGGCCGGCCCCATATGTACTTTATGGCGCGCCGCGTGCCGCCGATACCCAGACCCGGAAAGCCCCGCACCATGAACAGCACCCCCGTGAACAGTACCGCCAGTCCCGTCCTGAACCGCCAGCCGCTGGGCCCCCTGTGGCCCACGCTGGACCCGTTCCTGTTCTGCGCCCACCACGACGACGCCTATCCCGCCGGCAACGGCGCCATGGGCGTGCAGGCCGTGGCGCTGGAGGGGCGGCAGATAGGCAGCGACTTCAGCCGCAAGGACGGCTTTTCCATGTACCACGGCGACAGCGTGCCCGGCTTTCCCGGCCACCCGCACCGCGGCTTCGAGACCGTGACGCTGGTGCGCAAGGGCCTCATCGACCATGCCGACTCGCTCGGCGCGGCCGCGCGCTTTGGCGGCGGCGACGTGCAGTGGCTCACCGCGGGCCGGGGCATACAGCATTCGGAGATGTTCCCGCTGCTGGCCAGCGACGCGCCGAACCCGCTGGAGCTGTTCCAGATCTGGCTGAACCTGCCCGCCAGCCGCAAGATGGTGCAGCCGCACTTCACCATGCTGTGGAACGAGCGTATCCCGCGCCTGGAACATGTGGACGATGCCGGCCGGCGCACCACGGTCACCGTGATCGCCGGCGCGCTTCAGGGTGCGGGCGCGCCGCTGCCGCCGCCGCCCGAATCCTGGGCCGCGCAGGACGACGCCGACGTGGCCATCTGGACGCTGAGGCTCGAACCCGGCGCGCGCTGGACCCTGCCGCCCGCGTGCGGCCAGGGCACGCGCCGCATGCTCTACTGGTTCGTGGGCACGGGCCTGACGATCGCGGGCGAGCCGCAGGCCGGCCACGCCGCGCTGGAGGTCGTGGCCGAACGGGCGCTGGAGCTGCTCAACAGCGGCGCCGACACCGTCGAATGCCTGCTGCTGCAGGGCCGGCCCATAGCCGAGCCGGTGGTGCAGTACGGCCCCTTCGTCATGAACAGCCAGCAGGAAATCATGCAGGCCCTGCAGGACTACCGCCGCACGCAGTTCGGCGGCTGGCCCTGGGGCGCAAGCGACCCGGTGCACGGGGCCGAGCACCGGCGCTTTGCGCGCCATCCGGGCAGCCAGGTGGACGAGCTGCCCGTGGCCTGATGCACTGCCTGATGCGCGGGCCCCCGCCCGCGTGCGGGACAATGGCGCTCTTTCCCGCGGCGGCGCCCGGGTGCGCCGCCGTCATCACTGCACCTAAGCCATGAACATCACCAAAGACACCGCCGTCACGCTGAGCTACAAGATCACCGACCCCGCCACCGGCAAGCCGCTGGACGCCGGCCATGTGGCCTACCTGCATGGCGGCTACGAGAACCTCTTCCCCAAGGTCGAGGCCGCCCTCGAAGGCCAGGCCCCAGGCCATGCCGCCACCGTGGACCTGGCCGTGGAGGACGCCTTCGGCGCGCGCGACGAGTCCCTGGTGCGCACCATCCCCAAGAGCGAATTCCCGCCCGGCGTGAAGGTGGGCGGCCAGCTGCAGGGGCCGGGCGCCGATGGCCAGCCGCAGATGTTCCATGTGGTCAAGATCAAGGGCCCCGTGGTGCATCTGGACGGCAACCACCCGCTGGCCGGCAAAGCCCTGCGCTTTGCCTGCAAGGTCACCGAGGTGCGCGCCGCCACGGCCGAGGAGATCGCCCACCGCCATGTGCATGGCGGTCATGGGCACCATCATTGACATCTGACGATTGATGCGAATCAAGCCGCAGCCCTCGGACTGAGGCATGATGAACAGCGAGGGCCGACATGCAGGCCCGGTTTCAACCCAAGGAGGAAAACATGCAGATCCAAGTGCACACCAACGACCATATCCAGGGCGGTGATTCGCTGATCCGTTGGACGCAGGAAGAGGCCGCCACCCGCCTGGCCCGCTTTCGCGAGCATGTGACGCGCGTGGAGGTGTTCCTGTCCGATGTGGACGCGGGCAAGTCCGGTACGGCCGACAAGCGCTGCGTGATCGAGGCCCGCCCCGCAGGCCGCCAGCCCGTGGCCGCCACCGCCGAGGCCGCCAAGGTGGCCGACGCCGTTGCCGCCGCGCTGGACAAGCTGGTGCGCTCGCTGGGCGACGACATCACGCGCGCCAAGGACCGTCAGGGGCGCGAAACCATCCGTACCGCGGAGTAATTCACTATTGAATAGATAGCTGCCTGCGCTTTCTGCGTAAGGTTTTAAGTGCTATTTGGCATAAAAGGCTGCAGGCATGTCATGTGCCTGCGGCCTTTTTTGCGTTCTGCCCGCACCGTGGGGCGCCGCAGAAAAAACGCGCCCGAAGGCTAATGCCAGTCAGTTAAGACAGCAGATCGCCACAGGCGGGTAAAAAGGGAGCATGTTCGTCATGCTCCCTTTTTCGTTTGACTTCCGTACTGCAAAACTCCTTGGATGAGAGCTGGGCAGGGTTGCCCGCTCACGCGATGACTGAGTTGGGCGCGCTGATTGATCCACTGTGGATCGAGCAAGCACTGCATGCCAGCGGCAAGGCATCCATACGTCGGCGCAAGCTGCCTGCAGATCACGCCATCTGGCTGGTCATTGGACTGGCCTTGTTTCGCCACATGCCCATGTGGCAGGTGGTGCAGGAGATGGCCTTGACCCTTGAGGGGCAAGAGTTACCAGCTCCCAGCAGCAGCGTGCAGGTTCGCCAGCGGCTGGGCTCGCAACCCTTGGAGCACTTGTTTGCGCTGCTCACGCAGGCCTGGGGCAGATCGCATCCCGTGCACGAAGAGCGCTTGCGCGTGCTGGCCGTCGATGGCGTTGTCTGGTCTGCGCCCAACAGCGCAGACAACCGCCAAGTGCTGGGAAGTGGTCAGACGCAGTACGGTCCCCAGCCCTGGCCCATGGTGCGGGCTGTGTGCCTGCTGGACACCGATAGCCACGAACTACTCGATGCACAACTGGGTGACTACACCCAAGGGGAGCTGACGCTTGCTGCTGGGCTGCGTGGCCTGGATCACTCCATCACTTTGTTTGACCGGGCGTACTTCTCTGCGGCATTCCTGCTCGACTGGCAGGGCGCAGGCGAGCAACGCCACTGGCTCATGCGGGCCAGAGACAACTTGCGCCATGAAGTCGTGCAATGTCTGGGCGCGGGCGACTGGTTGATCCGCATGCCCATCTCGCAGCGTGCCAGGAAACTTTGCCCCGAACTGCCAAGCCACTGGCAAGCGCGCCTGATCCAGACCGAGGTGCAAGGCAAGAGCAGGCGCTTCATCACCTCGATGCTCGACTCCGAACGCTTTGGCGCATCGCAACTGGCACAGATGTATTGCCAGCGCTGGGAGATTGAACTTGGCTTTCGTGAGATCAAGCAGTCGCTGCAACAGGGCGCAGGCGTGCTGCGCAGCAAGCAGCCGGAGTTGGTCAAACAGGAGGTCTGGGGCGTATTGATTGCGCATACCTTGCTCAGGCGCTGGATGCGCTTGATGGCCCAGCATGTGAAGGTTGAGCCGGTACGCATCAGCTTCCACACAGCCAAGCATGCCATCATTGGCGCACTCAACACCGTGCATCTGGCTCGCGCGGGAGCATTGCCGAGACACCTGCAACTGCTGCTTGAACAGGCACGCTACTTCGTACTTCCTGCACGCCGTAGCGGGCGAAGCTTCCCGCGTGAGGTCAAGCGATCTCGCAGCAAGTTCCCCACAAAGAAAATGCCAGCAAGCTCTTAACTGACTGGCATTAGCCCGAAGGCGCGTTTTTGCAGAGCTGGGGAGAAGGCGGCTTACTTGCCGGCCATCACGCGCACCATCTCCAGGCACTTGTTGGAGTAGCCCCACTCGTTGTCGTACCAGGCCACGACCTTGAGGAAGGTCTTGTCCAGGGCGATGCCGGCGTCGGCGTCGAACACCGAGGTGTGGGTCTCGCCGACGAAGTCGGTGGCCACCACCTTGTCCTCGGTGTAGGCCAGCACGCCCTTGAGCGCGCCTTCGGACTGGGCCTTCATCTCGGCCTTGATCTCGTCGTAGCTGGCTTCCTTCTCCAGCTCCACCGTCAGGTCCACCACCGACACGTCGGAGGTGGGCACGCGGAAGGACATGCCGGTGAGCTTCTTGTTCAGCGCGGGAATGACCACGCCGACGGCCTTGGCGGCGCCGGTGCTGCTGGGGATGATGTTCTCCAGGATGCCGCGGCCGCCGCGCCAGTCCTTGTTGCTGGGGCCGTCCACGGTCTTCTGCGTGGCGGTGGCGGCGTGCACGGTGGTCATCAGGCCGCGCTTGATGCCCCACTTGTCATGCAGCACCTTGGCCACGGGGGCCAGGCAGTTGGTGGTGCAGCTGGCGTTGCTGATGATGGCCTGGCCGTCGTAGGTCTTGTGGTTCACGCCGAAGACGAACATCGGCGTGTCGTCCTTGGAGGGGGCCGACATCAACACCTTCTTGGCGCCGGCGGCGATGTGCTTCTCGGCGCTGGCCTTGTCCAGGAACAGGCCGGTGGACTCGATCACGATGTCGGCGCCGACCTCGTTCCACTTCAGGTTGGCGGGGTCGCGCTCCTGCGTCAGGCGGATCTTCTTGCCGTTGACGATGAGCGTGTTGCCTTCGACCGCGACCTCGCCCTTGAAGCGGCCGTGCACGCTGTCGTAGCGCAGCATGTAGGCCAGGTAGTCGGGCTCCAGCAGGTCGTTGATGGCAACGACTTCGATGTCGGAGAAGTTCTGCAGCGCCGAGCGCAGCACGTTGCGGCCGATGCGGCCGAAGCCGTTGATGCCAATCTTGATGGTCATGATGAAGCCTCTAGGGATGGATGAAAAGAAAACCTGTAGGGGTCAGCGCTTGCGCGAAAGCGCCACGCGCACGGTGTCGGCCACGTTCTCGGCGGTGAAGCCGAAGTGCTTGAACAGCACGCCGGCCGGTGCCGACTCGCCATAGCTGTCGATGCCGACCACGGCGGCGCAGCCGTACTTCCACCAGAAGTCGGTCACGCCCATTTCCACGGCGATGCGCGGCAGGCCGGCGGGCAGCACCAGCTGTTTGTATTTCACGTCCTCGTGGTCGAAGGTGGTGGTGCTGGGCATGGAGACCACGCGCACGGCGATCTTTTTCTCGGCCAGGAGCTTTTGCGCGGCCAGGGCCAGCTGCACCTCGGAGCCGGTGGCGATGATCACGGCCTGCGCTTTCTTCTTCAGGCCGATGTCCTTGGGCTCGGAGAGGATGTAGGCACCGCGCGAGATGTCGCCCAGGTCGCTCTTGGGCGCGTAGGGCAGGTTCTGGCGCGACAGCAGCAGCGCCGTGGGCTTGTTGCGGTTGGACAGGGCCACGCTCCAGGCCACGGCGGTCTCGGTGGTGTCCGCCGGGCGCCACACGTCCAGGCCGGGGATCAGGCGCAGGCTGGCGGCATGCTCGATGGACTGGTGCGTGGGGCCGTCCTCGCCCAGGCCGATGGAGTCGTGCGTGAAGACATGCACCACGCGCTGCTTCATCAGCGCCGCCATGCGGATGGCGTTGCGGCTGTAGTCGCTGAACGTGAGGAAGGTGCCGCCGTAGGGGATGAAGCCGCCGTGCAGTGCCAGGCCGTTCATGATGGCGGCCATGCCGAACTCGCGCACGCCGTAGTTGATGTGGCGCCCGCCGACCTTGACGGTCTGCTCGCCCAGCGTGACCTCGGCCTGCACCACCTCGCCGGCCTCGTCGAAGCGCAGCGCGGGCGTGCTCTTGGTGTTGGTGAGGTTGGAGCCCGTCAGGTCGGCGCTGCCGCCCAGCAACTCGGGCAGAGCGGCGGTGAAGGCCTCTAGCGTGATCTGGCTGGCCTTGCGGCTGGCCACGGTTTCGGCCTTGGTGTGCGCGGCCACCACGGCGTCCACGGCGGTCTGGGCGAAATGCCGGGGCAGGTCGCCGGCCATGCGGCGCGTGAACTCGGCGGCCAGCTCGGGATAGGCGGCGGCATAGGCGTCGAAGCGCTGGCGCCACTCGCCCTCGGCCTGGGCGCCGGCGTCGCGGGCGCTCCAGTCGGCGTAGATGTCGGCCGGGAGCTCGAACGGCGCGTGGCTCCAGCCGATGGCGTTGCGCGTCAGCGTGATTTCGTCCGCGCCCAGCGGCTCGCCATGGGCCTTGGCGGTATTGGCGCGGTTGGGCGAGCCCTGGCCGATGGCCGTCTTGCAGACGATGAAGCTGGGCTTGTCCAGGCTGTCCTTGGCCAGGCGGATGGCGTCGGCCACGGCGCCGGCGTCATGGCCGTCCACGGGACCGATCACATTCCAGCCGCAGGCGCGCAGGCGCGCCGGCGTGTCGTCGATGAACCAGGGGGCGACCTGGCCGTCGATGGAGATGCCGTTGTCGTCGTACAGCGCGATGAGTTTGTTCAGGCGCCAGGCGCCGGCCAGCGCGATGGCTTCGTGGCTGATGCCCTCCATCAGGCAGCCGTCGCCCAGGAACACGTAGGTGTGGTGGTCCACCACCTTGTGGCCGTCACGGTTGAATTCCTTGGCCAGCAGCTTCTCGGCCAGCGCAAAGCCCACGGCGTTGGTCACGCCCTGGCCCAGCGGGCCGGTGGTGGTCTCCACGCCCGGGGTGATGCCGTGCTCGGGGTGGCCGGCGGTCTTGCTGTGCAGCTGGCGGAAGTTCTTCAGCTCGCTGACCGGCAGGTCATAGCCCGTCAGGTGCAACACCGAGTACAGCAGCATCGAGGCGTGGCCGTTGGACAGCACGAAGCGGTCGCGGTCCGCCCACAGCGGGTTGGCGGGGTTGTGCTTCAGGTGCTGGCCCCACAGCGCGACGGCCATGTCGGCCATGCCCATCGGGGCGCCGGGGTGGCCGGAGTTGGCTTGTTGAACGGCATCCATTGCGAGTGCGCGGATCGCATTCGCCATTTGTTGTGCATTGGCCATGTAGGGTGGCTCCACTGGAAAAGGGGCTGGGGCAAAGCCCGCCATTTTACCGGCCTGCCCCGGATGCCCCCCGTCATGGGGGCGCTGGGGGTAGGGCGATGCACTACAGTGCGGCCCATGCACACCCAGCCCCCCGCCCTGCTGCTGGCCGCCGGCCGCGGCGAGCGCATGCGTCCGCTCACCGACCACACCCCCAAGCCCCTGCTGCAGGTGCAGGGCCGGCCGCTGCTGGCCTGGCACCTGCAGGCCCTGGCCGAGGCCGGCGTGGCGCAGGTGGTGCTCAACACGGCCTGGCTGGGAGAGCAGATTTCAAGCTATTTTGGCCATCAGCCCTTGCTGGAAAAGCGCAAACAGCTATCAATTTCATATTCGCACGAGGGCCTGGACTTTGGCGGCGCGCTGGAGACGGCCGGTGGCATCGCGCGCGCGCTGCCGCTGCTGGCCAGCGAGGTGTTCTGGCTCGCGGCGGGCGATGTGTTCGCCCCGGACTTCCGCTTCGACCCCGAGGCCGCGCGGCGCTTTGCGCGGGGCGATGCACTGGCCCACCTGTGGCTGGTGCAGAACCCGGCGCACCACCCGCGCGGCGACTTCGGCCTGTCGGCAGACGGCCGGGCTGTGAACCTGCCCGCGGACAGCACGGCCCCGCGCCACACCTACAGCACCATCGCGCTGCTGCGTGCCGCGCTGTTCGCGCCGCCCTGGTGCGACATTCCCGCCGGCAATCCGCAGGGGCTGGCCGCGCCGCTGGCGCCGCTCTTGCGCCGCGCCATGGACGCCGGGCGCGTGACGGGCGAGCTCTACACCGGGCGCTGGACCGACGTGGGCACGCCCGAGCGCCTGGCGGCGCTCAACGCCGCCGTGCCGCGGTAAGCGCCATGCGCTACGAACTTTCGGACCTGCGGCTGTTCCTGGAAATTGCCCAGGCGCGCAGCCTGACGGCGGCCGCCGCCGCCGTGTTCATCACGCCGTCGGCCGCGAGCTACCGGCTCAAGAACCTGGAGCAGGCGCTGGGCACGGCGCTGTTCGAGCGCAGCTCGCGCGGCATGGACCTGACCCCCGCGGGCGAGGCCATGCTGCTGCATGTGCGCGAGCTGTTCGAGGGCATAGCGCGCATGCAGGGCGATGTCAGCCGTTTCATCTCGGGCGTCAAGGGCCATGTGCGGCTGGTGGCCAACAGCAGCTCGCTGAACGGCTTTGTCACGCCGACCCTGGGGCGCTTCCTGGTGGCCTATCCGGGCATCGATGCCGAGATCGAGGAGCGCCAGAGCGAGACCATTCCGGCCGCGGTGCTGGCGCGCGAGGCCGATGTGGGCATCTTCGCCGGTCCGTCGGCAGTGCAGGGGCTGGTCACCCATCCCTATGCCGTGGATCGTCTGGTTATCGTCACGCCGCGCGATCATCTGCTGGCCGTGCAGTCCAGCCTGCGCCTGGGCGCGGCGCTGGATTTCGACTTTGTCTGCATGGCGCGCAGCAGCAGCAACTACCTGTTCCTGCGCGACAGCGCGCAAAGGCTGGGCAAGACCGTGCGTGCACGCCTGCATGCCCACAGCTTTGACGCCGTGCTGTCGCTGGTCGCCGCGGGCGTGGGTATCGCCCTGGTGCCCAGCAGCGTGCTTGGCGGCCGGCTGCAGCCGGAGCAGCTCGCGGTGATTGCGCTGGATGAGCCCTGGGCCCTGCGCGAGCTGAGTCTGGTCGTGCGCAAGGACGCTCGCTTTCCGGACTTCATCACCGAGTTCGTGAACTTCCTGCTGGAAGACCCGCAGGTGGCCATGACGCGCGCGCCTGGCTGAGCCGCAGGCCAGGGCCGGCCATTCCAAATCCTTCAAGGCAGCCTTCGAATCTTTCTGATGGCCCCACGGGGCGGTGCTTCCTACACTGGCCTGGCGCTGGCATCACGGTCGGCAAGCACAAGAAGGAGACAAGGATGGATTTCACTTTCACACGGCACGCCAAGGCGCGCCTGGCCTGTGCCGCGGCCCTGGCCGCATCGCTCATGCCGGCCCATGCCCAGGGCGGCGCCTATCCCGCCAAGCCGGTCACGGTGGTGGTGGCCTTTCCACCGGGCGGCATGACGGACATCGTCAGCCGCGCGCTGGCCAAGGAGCTGCAGCAAAACCTCAAGCAGCCCTTCGTCGTGGAAAACCGCCCGGGCGGGGCCGGCCAGGTGGGCACGGAATACGTGGCCCGGCAGGCCGTCGATGGCTACACCCTGCTGGTGGGCGCCACCGGCTATGTGATCGCCCCGGCGATGAAGAAGGTGGGCTATGACCCGCTGAAGAGCCTGGAGCCGGTGGCCGTGCTGGCCCGTGCGCCCAACCTGGTCGTGGTGAATCCCAGCGTGCCCGTGAAGAACACCCAGGAATTCCTGGATTGGGCCAAGACACAGTCCAACATTCCGTTCGGCACGGCAGGTGCCGCGGGCTCCACCCACCTGGGCGGCGAGTGGCTGCGCAAGGTCACGGGCTACCAGTTCAACCATGTGCCCTACAAGGGTGCGGCGCCTGCGACCAATGACGCGGTCGCGGGGCAGATCCCGATGGCGGTGCAGGACTCGATGAGCGTGTCGGCCTTCATCTCCTCGGGCCGGCTGCGCCCCATCGCCAACATGGCGGCCGAGCGCAGCAAGCTGTTCCCCGAGC
This sequence comes from Alicycliphilus denitrificans, assembly GCF_044792555.1. Lineage (GTDB taxonomy): Bacteria > Pseudomonadota > Gammaproteobacteria > Burkholderiales > Burkholderiaceae_C > Alicycliphilus > Alicycliphilus denitrificans_A. Next base: position 4,021,442 of record NZ_CP126238.1, on the reverse strand, counting down.
TGCCGACGCTGCGCGAGGCGGGACCGGCCTTCAAGGACTTCGACGTCTATACCTGGCTCGGCCTGTACGCGCCCGCGGGCACGCCGGCGCCGGTGCTGACGCTGCTGAACCAGCAGATCAACAAGATCATGAATTCGCCCGAGATGGTGGAGCGCCTGCGCCTGCAGTACAGCGAGCCGCTGGGCGTGATGGATCTGGCGCAGACGCGCGGCTTCGTGGCGGGCGAGGTCGCCAAATGGAAACGCGTCGTGTCCGAGACCGGTGTGAAATCCGAGGAGTGAACCCATGTCCGGCATCGGCATAGCTCAATCGGCCACCGCAGAGGCCTGCGACCAGCGCTACTTCGGCGCGCTGGCCGAGGGGCGCTTCGAGATCCCGCGCTGCACATCCTGCGGCAGGCACCATTTCTATCCGCGCCTGTGCTGCCCGTACTGTGGATCGCAGGATCTGCAGTGGGTCGCGCCCTCGGGCCATGGCACGGTGTATTCGGTGACCATTGTGCGCCGCGCGGAGGGCGACTACACGGTGGTGCTGGTGGACCTGGAGGAAGGCCCGCGCCTCATGAGCCGCGTGGTGGACATGCCGGTGGAGCAGGTGCGCATAGGCTTGGCCGTGCGCGCCCGCATCGACAGCACGCAGGAGGGGCCTTTGCTGGTTTTCACGCAACGGGAGGTGCAGGCATGAGCACGGGTACATCACGCGGCTCCATCGCCATCCTGGGCACGGGCCTGGCCGGCATGGGCCATGCCGGCGGCGCCACCGAGCAGGAGATCATCGCCCGCGCATCCTGCCTGGCGATAGAGCGCAGCGGCCTGCGCAAGTCCGATATCGACGGCATCATCACCTCCAGCCTGACCTCGCCCTGGTGGGTGATGCGCATGGCGGAATACCTGGGAATAAGGCCGCGCTTTTCCGACAGCACCATGTTCGGCGGCTCGGCCTTCATCGCCGACCTGAAGATCGCGCAGATGGCGATCGACGCGGGCGAATGCGAGAACGTGCTGATCTGCTACGGCGCCACGCCGCGTAGCGCGCCCAGCAGCTCGAAGATCAACCAGATGCGCGCCGAGCTCGATCCCCAGCCCTACGAGCACCCGTACAAGGCCTTCAACCCGGTATCGAGCTACGCCCTGGCCGCGGCGCGCCACATGTACGAGTACGGCACCACGCGCCGGCAGCTGGCCGAGGTGGCGGTGGCCGCGCGCCAATGGGCGCAGCTCAACCCCGACGCGTTCTCCAAAAAGCCCCTGAGCGTTGACGATGTGATCAACGCCAGGATGATCTCGGACCCGTTCACCACGCTCGATTGCTGCCTGGTCACCGATGGCGCGGGCGCCATCGTCGTCAGCTCGGCCAGCCGGGCCAAGGCGCTGCACGCCCAACCCATCTACGTGCTGGGCAGCGGCTTTGCGCACTGGCACCGGCAGATTTCGTGCATGGAAGACCTGACGGTGACGCCGGCCGTGGAGTCGGGGCGCAAGGCCTTCGCACAGGCGGGTTTGACGCCGGCCGACATCGACGTGGTGCAGCTGTACGACGCCTTCACCATCAACCCCATCCTGTTCCTGGAAGACCTGGGCTTCTGCAAGAAGGGCGAGGGCGGCGCCTTCATCGAGGGCGGGCGCATCGCTCCGGGCGGCGCCTTCCCGATGAACACCAACGGCGGCGGCCTGTCCTGCGTGCACCCGGGCATGTACAGCCTGTTCCTGATCATCGAGGCCGTGACGCAGCTGCGCGGCCAGGGCATGGCCAGGCAGGTGGCCGGCGCGCAGACGGCGCTGGTACATGGCAATGGCGGCGTGTTGTCCAGCGAGGCCACGGCCATTTTGTCGTCCGAGTTGTAGGAGAGATGTGATGCTTGCGAACGCACTGCAAGGCGTGCGGGTGGTGGACCTGTCGCGCATTCTGGCCGGTCCCTGGTGCACCCAGAACCTGGCGGACCTGGGCGCCGACGTGCTCAAGGTGGAGCGGCCCGGCCTGGGCGACGACACGCGCGGCTGGGGGCCGCCCTTCGTCACGGCCGCATCGGGCGAGAAGGTGGCGGCCTATTTCCTGTCCTGCAACCGCGGCAAGCAGTCGGTGACGGCGGACTTCGCCAACGCCGCCGACCGCGACTGGTTGCTGCGCCAGATCCGCGACGCCGATGTGCTGGTGGAGAACTACAAGGTCGGCACGCTGGCCAAATACGGGCTGGACTATGCGTCGCTGGCGGCGCTCAACCCGGGCCTGATCTACCTGTCCGTCACCGGCTTCGGCCAGAGCGGTCCGTTCGCCCACAGGCCGGGCTACGACTACATCTTCCAGGGCATGGGCGGCCTGATGAGCTACACCGGCATAGAGGACGGCGAGGCGGGCGCGGGCCCGCTGCGCGCGGGCGTGGCCGTGGTGGACCTGATGACCGGCATGTACGCCACCAGCGCCGTGCTCGCGGCCCTGGTGCAGCGCGGGCGCACCGGGCGCGGCCAGCATCTGGACATCGCCCTGCTGGACGTGGCCGTGGCCATGAATGCCAACCAGGCGAGCAACTACCTGGTGTCGGGCGAGAGCCCGGTGCGCAGCGGCAACACCCACCCCAATCTGGCGCCCTACGAGGTGTTTGCCTGCGCCGACGGGCACATCATCCTGGCCATAGGCAACGACACGCAGTTCGCGGCCTTCTGCCGGCTGATGGGCACCGACTGGCACAGCCAGAGCGACTTTGCAACCAATGCCGGGCGGCTTACGCATATCAAGCGGCTGCGCCCGCTGCTGCGCGAGAAGCTGGTGTGCTGGCAGGTGGCAGAGCTGGGCCGGGCGCTGGACGCCAACGGCATCTCCTGGGGCGGCATCAACGACCTGGAGCAGGTGTTTGCCCACCCCCAGGTGCAGCACCGCCAGATGCTGCAGACCGTGGAGCACCCGCAGCTGGGCCGGCTCAGGCTGGTGCGCAACCCCATGGTGCCCATGGACCAGGGCGTGCAGTCCACACCACCACCGGTACTCGGGCCTGCGGCATTGCCCGAATCCACTCATTACGACCGACAGGAGATTTGAATGAAGTATGTGAAGAAGACCTCGCTCGCGCTTGCGCTGTGCACGGCCGCCGCGCCGGCGGCCTGGGCCGCCGGCTACCCCGACAAACCCGTGCGCCTGATCGTGCCCTATGCCGTGGGCGGCGCGACCGATGTGATCGGGCGCGTGGTGGCGCGCTACCTGGGCGAGGCGCTGGGCCAGTCCATCGTGGTGGAAAACAAGCCCGGCGCCGGCGGCAGCACCGGCTCGCTCCATGCCTCCAAGCAGCCCGCGGACGGCTATACGCTGGTGATGATGGTGGAGAGTTCGCACGCGGTGAATCCCAACGTCTACGCCAAGCCGGCCTATGACCCGGTGAAGGATTTCACGCCCATCAGCAACATCGCCAACGTGCCGGGCGTGATGGTGGTCGGCATCGATTCGCCCTTCAAGACCGCCCAGGACGTGGCGGAGGCCGCGCGCAAGGCGCCGGGCAAGCTCAACTACGGCTCGTCCGGCAATGGCGGCTACAGTCATCTGAGCGGTGCGCTGTTCGGCAACACCACGGGCACGCAGATCACCCATGTGCCCTACAAGGGCCTGGGCCCGGCGCTGAATGACCTGATGGCCAGGCAGATCGACGTGGTGTTCGACAACATGCCCTCATCCGGCGGCCTGATTGCGGGCCACAAGCTGCGCGCGCTGGCGGTCTCCAGTTCCAAGCGGCTGGCCAGCCTGCCCGACGTGCCCACCTATGCCGAGGTGGGCCTCAAGCCCATGAACGTCATGTCCTGGTATGGCATCGGCGCGCCGGCCAACCTGGATGCCGCCATCCTGGGCAAGCTGAGCGCGGCGCTGAAAAAGGCGCTGCAGAACCCGGAGCTGGTGAAGACCATTGAGCAGCAGTCGGCCATCGTGGACTACCAGACGCCCCAGCAGTTCCGGGAAACGGTGGAACGCTCCAACAAGGCCTGGGCCCGACTGGTCAAGGACATAGCTTTCGAAAAAATGTGAAAGGTGGCACAGCCGTGTATTCTGAAATTTCCTACCCCACACCGACCACCGCCGTCCTGACCATCACCGACGCGGGCCCGCTGAATGTGCTCAGCACGCCCGTGATCAAGGCGCTGACGGCGCAGCTCGGCGCGTTGGCCGAGAACGCCGAACTGCACTGCCTGGTGCTGCGCGGCTCGGGCTCGCGCGCCTTCATCGCCGGCGCCGACATCAAGGAGCTGGCCACGCTGACGGCCGACAGCGGGCGCACCTTCATCAGCGCGCTGCGCGACCTGTGCAATGCCGTGCGCCATTTCCCCGTGCCGGTGATCGTGCGTCTGGAAGGGCACACGCTGGGCGGCGGCCTGGAGCTGGCCATGGCCGGCGACCTGCGCATTGCCGCTGATGACGCGGTGGTCGGCATGCCCGAGGTCAAGGTGGGCATCCCCTCGGTGATCCACGCCGCGATGATGCCGGCGCAGATCGGCTCGGCGCGCGCCGCCTGGCTGCTGCTCACGGGCGAGAACATCCCCGCCACCCAGGCCCAGCAATGGGGCCTGATCAACGAGTGCGTGCCCAGGGACAGGCTGGATGCGCGCATTCTGGAGATCGCCGCCGGACTGGCCGAGATCGGCCCCGTGGTGCTGCGCCAGCAAAAGCGCCTGCTGCGGCGCTGGGAGCGCATGGGCCTGGACGCCGCCATCGACGACAGCATTGCCGAGTTCGGCGAGGCCTTCAAGACCGGCGAGCCCCAGCACCATATGAACGCGTTCCTGGAGCGCAAAAACAAGCGCTCCTGAGCGGAGCGGGTTGGCGGGCGTGCGCGCCGCGGCGGCAGTACGATAGCGCATGACCTCCATCTACACCCAACGCCGCGCGCGCCTGGCGGCCCAGCTGGGCGCGGGCGGCATCGCCATCGTCCCCACTGCGCCCGAACGCCCGCGCAACCGTGACAGCGACTACCTGTACCGGCACGACAGCTACTTCTATTACCTGACCGGCTTCAGCGAGCCCGGCGCCTGGCTGGTGCTGAACGCCGAGGGCGAGGCCACGCTGTTCTGCCAGCCCAAGGACCTGGAGCGCGAAATCTGGGATGGCTATCGCCTGGGGCCCGAGGCGGCCGTGGCGGCCCTGGGGGTGAGCGCCGCGCATTCCACGGCCGAGCTTGATGCGCGCCTGCCGCGCCTGCTGGAAAACCGCGGCCAGGTCTGGTTTCCGTTCGCCACCCACAGCGGCCTGGCCGCGCGCGTGGAGGGCTGGCTGAACCAGGTGCGCGCGCGCGTGCGCTATGGCGCCCTGTGCCCGGCGCAGCAGGGCGACCTGTGCCTGCCGCTCGACGAGATGCGCCTGGTCAAGGACGAACATGAACTGGCCATATTGCGGCGCGCGGGCAGCATCAGCGCCCAGGCCCATGTGCGCGCCATGCAGCGCAGCAGCCGCATGCTGCGCGCCGGCGAAGACGTGCGCGAATACCACCTGGACGCCGAGCTGCTGCACGCCTTTCGCGAGCAGGGCTCGCAGTACCCGGCCTACGGCTCCATCGTCGCCGCGGGCGCGAATGCCTGCGTGCTGCACTACCGCGCCGACAAGGCCCCGGTGCGTGCCGGCGAGCTGGTGCTGATCGACGCGGGCTGTGAGCTCGACGGCTACGCCTCGGACATCACGCGCACCTTCCCGGCCGATGGTCGCTTCACCGGCCCGCAGCGCGCGCTCTACGACCTGGTGCTGGAAAGCCAGAAGGCGGCGATTGCCGTGACGCGCGCCGGCAGCCGCTTCAACGACCCGCATGACGCCGCCGTGGCCGTGCTGGCCCAGGGCATGCTGGACCTGGGCCTGCTCGACAAGAACCAGGTGGGCGGCGTGCAGGACGTGATCGGCTCGCGCGCCTATTTCCAGTTCTACATGCACCGTACCGGCCACTGGATGGGCATGGATGTGCACGACTGCGGCAGCTATGTGGAGCCCACCGAGGTCGGCCAGGTGAGCGAGCGCAAGGATCCGCTGTCGGGCGAGGCCATACTGAACCGCCCCAGCCGCATCCTGCGCCCGGGCATGGTGCTGACGATCGAGCCCGGCATCTACGTGCGCCCCGCGCCGGGCGTGCCCGAGCAGTTCCACCACATCGGCATACGCATCGAGGACGACGCCGTCGTCACCGCGGACGGCTGCGAGCTGCTGACGCGCGGCGTGCCCGTGGAGGCGGGCGAGATCGAGGCCTTGATGCGGCAGTAAAGCACCGCACGGCCCTGGTTTTCACTGGCCGCCAGCGCCGCTGCGCGCGGCAGCGCTTCGCCCTGAATTTATTGGAAAAATAGGGGTTTGCGCTTACCCATTAAGCGTGTTGTGCTACGAAAAATGATATCGATTGGCATGCGCGCAAATCAGGACTCCGACCGTCTTTCTGCGTGGCGGCACCGGGGCCGGCGTGAGGTTCGATCGGCCGGGCGCAGCCGTCATGTGCGGCGGTGCTGCTCCGCGCATATCTCTTATTCCAGATTTGACGCCATCATGGCCCGAATGGGCACGAAATAGGGCGTGCATGTAACGCGTTTTGTGCAAAAATCGAAACTCGATTACATCCCAATGGAAAGAAAGACATGTCCATGCGAAGCCGCCGTGCCACCAAGATCGTTGCCACCCTGGGTCCCGCCTCCAGCGACCCGCAACTGCTGGAGCAGATGATCGCAGCGGGCGTGAACGTGGTGCGCCTGAACTTCAGCCACGGCAAGGCGCGCGACCATGTGGAGCGTGCCACCATGGTGCGCGCGGCCGCCCAGCGCGCCGGGCGCGAGGTGGCCATCATGGCCGACCTGCAGGGCCCGAAGATCCGCGTCGGCAAGTTTGCCGAGGGGCGCGTGCATCTGGAGGTGGGCCAGCCCTTCGTCCTGGACGCCTCGCGCATCGATCCCGGCGACCTGCAGGGCGTGGGCCTGGATTACAAGGAGCTGCCGCGCGATGTGAAGGCCGGCGACATTCTGCTGCTCAATGACGGCCTGATCGTGCTCACCGTGGATGCCGTGCGTGGCGAGGCCGTGCACACCACGGTGAAGCTCGGCGGTGAGCTGTCCAACAACAAGGGCATCAACAAGCAAGGCGGGGGGCTGACGGCACCGGCGCTCACGGCCAAGGACATGGAGGACATCAAGACGGCGATGAGCTTCCAGGCCGACTATGTGGCCGTGAGCTTTCCCAAGAATGCCACCGACATGGAAATGGCGCGCCAGCTGTGCAACGTGGCGGCGGCGGAGTACCGCCACAAGCCGGGCCTGATCGCCAAGATTGAGCGCGCCGAGGCCATCCCGCGCCTGGAGGAGATCCTGCGCGTCTCCGACGGCATCATGGTCGCGCGCGGGGACCTGGCGGTGGAGGTGGGCAACGCGGTCGTGCCGGCGCTGCAGAAGAAGATGATCCGCATGGCGCGCGACATGGACAAGGTCGTGATCACCGCCACGCAGATGATGGAGAGCATGATCACCAACCCGGTGCCCACGCGCGCCGAGGTCAGCGACGTGGCCAACGCCGTGCTTGACGGCACCGACGCCGTGATGCTCAGCGCCGAGACCGCTGCCGGCAAGTACCCGCTGGAGACGGTGCAGGAGATGGCCAAGATCTGCGCCGCCGCCGAGGCCGCCGAGGACCCGGACCGCGACGCCGACTTCGACGGCGAGACCGCGGGCCGCGTGGATCGGTCCGTGGCCATGGGGGCGCTGTTCACGGCGCACCACCTGGGCGCCAAGGCCATCGTGGCCATGACCGATAGTGGTTCCACGGCCTTGTGGATGAGCCGCACCCGTATCCACATTCCCATCTACGCGCTCACCCCCAAGGTGGCCACGCAGCGGCGCATGGCCATGTTCCGCAACGTGCGCCCCCTGCTCATGGACATCAGCGCCGACCGCGACACGGCCCTCGGGCAGGCGGAAAACCACCTGAAGATGCGCAACATCGTGCAGCAGGGCGACCTGTATGTGATCACCTGCGGCGAGCCCATGGGCCAGCCGGGCGGCACCAACATGCTGAAGATCTGTCGCGTTCACTGAAGCGGCACGGCGGGTTATAGGAAACGGCAGTGCGGCAGGGCCGGGTAAAATCACGGGTTACCAAGCGGTTACAACCGCTTTTTCCCAACCCCTCGAACGGATCCACCGCCATGCCTCTTGTCTCGATGCGCGAACTCCTGGACCATGCCGCCGACAACGGCTATGGCATCCCCGCCTTCAATGTCAACAACCTGGAGCAGGTGCAGGCCGTGATGGCCGCAGCCGACGAGGTGGGCGCGCCCGTCATCCTCCAAGCCAGCGCCGGTGCGCGCAAATACGCGGGCGAGAGCTTCATCAAGTACCTGATTGCCGCCGCCGCCGAGGCCTATCCGCATATCCCGCTGGTCATGCACCAGGACCATGGCACCTCCCCCGCCATTTGCCAGGGTGCGCTGAACCTGGGCTTTGGTTCGGTGATGATGGACGGCAGCCTGAAGGAAGACGGCAAGACGCCCGCCGACTTTGACTACAACGTGCGCGTCACGCGTCAGGTGGTCGAGATGGCTCACAGGGTCGGCGCCACCGTCGAGGGTGAGCTCGGCTGCCTGGGCAGCCTGGAGACCGGTGAGGCCGGCGAGGAGGACGGCATTGGTGCGGCGGGCAAGCTCAGCCACGCCCAGATGCTGACCGACCCCGAGGAGGCCGCACAGTTCGTCAAGGCCACGCAGCTAGACGCCCTGGCCATAGCCATTGGCACCAGCCACGGTGCCTACAAGTTCACGCGCCCGCCCACGGGCGATGTGCTGGCGATCTCGCGCGTCAAGGAAATCCACGCGCGCATTCCCAATACCCATCTGGTGATGCACGGTTCGTCGTCCGTGCCGCAGGACCTGCTGGACATCATCAACCAGTTCGGCGGCAAGATGAAGCAGACCTACGGCGTGCCGGTCAAGGAGATCCAGGAAGCCATCAGGCACGGCGTGCGCAAGATCAATATCGACACCGACATCCGCATGGCCATGACCGGCGCGGTGCGCAAGTTCCAGGCCGAGAATCCCGACAAGTTCGACATGCGCGAGTGGATGAAGCCCGCGCGCGAGGCCGCCAAGGCGGTGTGCAAGCAGCGCTACCTGGAATTCGGCTGCGAGGGCCAGGCCGGCAAGATCAAGGGTATTGCGCTGGACGTGATGGCGCAAAAATACGCTGCGGGTGAACTGGCCCAAGTGGTGAACTGATACCTGTACCGCCACCCTGCGCAAAACGGCAGCCTTTGGGCTGCCGTTTTTTTTCGAAGATGTTGCCGCATCAGCGCAGGCGGTAAAGCCTTGAAGTTTCTTCATGTAAGCTTGTGTTCAGACTGCGCGTGTGGCATGGAGCATACCGGCCTTCTGTCATGCAGCGCCTGCAAGCCTCCACGGGGCTTGCGCAACGATTGCAAAACTTCGAGGAGACCTCTCATGCAGACCACCCCCGCGCCGCAGGCGCAGCGTATAGGCGTGCCCAGGGAAACCTTCCCTGGCGAAAAACGCGTGGCCACCGTGCCCGACGTTGTCGAGAAACTCATCAAGCTCGGCTTCACGGTTTCTGTCGAAGCGGGGGCGGGCGAGGCTGCCAATTTCAGTGATGACGCCTACCGTGCTGCCGGGGCGCAGGTGCTGCCTGATGCGGCCGCGCTCTGGGCGGCTTCGGACATCGTGCTCAAGGTGCGCCCGCCCAATCCTGCAGAAGTGGGCCTGATGCGCGAAGGCGGCATGCTCATAGATTTCATCTGGCCTGCCCAGAACCCCGATCTGATGGAGCAGCTCGCGGCCAAGAAGGCCACGGTGCTGGCCATCGACTGCCTGCCGCGCACGCTCTCGCGCGCGCAGAAAATGGATGCGCTGACCTCCACCGCCGGCGTGTCCGGCTACCGTGCCGTGATCGAGGCGGCCAACGCCTTCGGCCGTTATTTCAACGGCCAGATCACGGCCGCGGGCAAGGTGCCGCCGGCCAAGGTGTTCATCGCCGGTGCCGGTGTGGCGGGGCTGGCGGCCATTGGCACGGCGGCCAACCTGGGCGCCATCGTGCGTGCCAACGACACCCGCGCCGAGGTGGCCGACCAGGTCAAGTCGCTGGGCGGTGAATTCGTCAAGGTTGATTACGAAGAGGATGGATCGGGCGGCGGCGGCTACGCCAAGGTCATGAGCGAGGGCTTTCAGGCGGCGCAGCGCCAGATGTACGCCACCCAGGCCAAGGAAGCCGACATCATCATCACCACCGCGCTGATCCCCGGCAAGCCGGCTCCAAAGCTGATCACCGCCGAGATGGTGCAGAGCATGAAGCCCGGCAGCGTGATCGTGGACATGGCCGCCGAGCAGGGCGGCAACTGCGAGCTCACGGTGCCCGGCGAGGCCGTGGTGCGTCACGGCGTGACCATCATCGGCTACACCGATCTCGCCTCGCGCCTGGCCAGGCAGTCGTCCACACTGTATGCCACCAACCTGCTGCGCCTGGCCGAAGAGCTGTGCAAGGCCAAGGACGGCCGGGCCGTGGTGAACATGGAAGACGAGGCGATCCGCGGCCTCACGGTTATCAAGGAGGGGGCCATCACCTGGCCCGCACCGCCGCTTAAGGCCGCCCCGGCGCCGGCACATAAGCCGGCGGCCCCGGTGGCCGAGAAGAAATCCAGCCATGGCCCCGGCGCGCCCATGTCCGCCAAGGCGCTCAGCATCGTCTTTGCCGCGATGGCTGTGCTGTTCTGGGCGATTGGCGCCTATGCACCCGCGGCCTTCCTGGGCCACTTCACGGTGTTCGTGCTGGCCTGCTTCATCGGCTACATGGTGGTGTGGAACGTCACGCCAGCGCTGCACACGCCTCTGATGAGCGTGACCAACGCCATCTCCAGCATCATCGCCATCGGCGCACTGGTGCAGATTGCCCCGCCGGAGCTCGGCATGGCCGGCAGACCTGACGGGCTGATCCAATGGCTGGCCTTTGCCGCCCTGGTTCTCACGGCCGTCAACATGTTCGGCGGCTTTGCCGTGACGCGCCGCATGCTGGCTATGTTCCGCAAATAACGACAAGAACTACGAGGAGAACAGAACATGTCCCAAAGTCTCGCCACCGTCGCCTATCTCGGCGCGGCCATTCTTTTCATCCTGAGCCTGGGGGGGCTGTCCAATCCGGAAACCTCGCGCCGCGGCAATCTGTTCGGCATGGTCGGCATGGCGTTGGCCGTGCTGGCCACGGTGTTCGGACCGCGCGTGGGCACCTCGGGCATTGCCTGGATCGTTGGCGCGCTGGTGATCGGCGGCGGCATCGGCCTCTACGCCGCCAAGATCGTGAAGATGACCCAGATGCCCGAGCTGGTCGCACTCATGCACAGCCTGGTGGGCCTGGCGGCCTGCCTGGTGGGTTTTGCCAGCTACGTGGACAACTCGATCCAGCTGCAGGGCGCGGAAAAGACCATCCATGAGGTAGAGATCTACGTCGGCATCCTGATCGGTGCCGTGACCTTCTCGGGCTCGCTGATTGCGTTCGGCAAGCTCAACGGCAGGATCGGCGGCAAGCCGCTGCTGCTGCCGGCGCGCCACTGGCTGAATCTGGTCGCACTGCTGGTGGTGATCTGGTTCGGCCGCGAGTTCCTGAACGCCCATGACGTGCAGGCCGGCATGCTGCCGCTCATCGTCATGACGGTGATCGCCCTGCTGTTCGGCGTGCACATGGTCATGGCCATTGGCGGGGCCGACATGCCGGTGGTGGTGTCCATGCTCAACAGCTACTCGGGCTGGGCGGCCGCGGCCACGGGCTTTATGCTGAGCAATGACCTGCTGATCGTGACCGGCGCCCTCGTGGGCTCCTCGGGCGCCATCCTCTCTTACATCATGTGCAACGCGATGAATCGCAATTTCATCAGCGTGATCGCGGGGGGCTTCGGCTCGGGCAGCGGCGCTGCTCCTGCCAAGAAGGGGGAGGCCGCCGAACCGCAGGGTGAGGTGGTGCCGGTGAGCGCCGTCGAGACGGCCGAGATGCTGCGCGAGGCCAAGGAGGTGGTCATCGTGCCCGGCTACGGCATGGCCGTGGCCCAGGCCCAGCACACGGTGTACGAGATCACCCAGACCCTGCGCGAGAAGGGCATCAACGTACGCTTTGCCATCCACCCGGTGGCCGGCCGCATGCCGGGCCACATGAACGTGCTGCTGGCCGAGGCCAAGGTGCCCTATGACATCGTGATGGAGATGGACGAGATCAACGAGGACTTCCCCGATTGCGACGTGGCCATGGTCATCGGCGCCAACGACATCGTCAACCCCAGCGCCCTCGAAGACCCGGCCAGCCCGATTGCCGGCATGCCGGTGCTTGAGGTCTGGAAGGCCAGGCATGCCATCGTGATGAAGCGTTCCATGGCCTCGGGCTACGCGGGTGTGGACAACCCGCTGTTCTACAAGGAGAACAACCGCATGCTGTTCGGCGATGCCAAGAAAATGCTTGACGAAGTACTGGGTGCGCTCAAGGCATGACGAGGCATAATCCGCCGATAAAAAAGCACGACCGTGCTGGTTTTGCCGGTATGGTCTTTCATATGCGTTCAAACTACCAGGAGACTTGGAGATGACCGACCGACCATGGCTGGCGGCCTATCCGCAGGGCGTACCTGCCGACATTGACCCGACGCAATACACCTCGCTGGTGCAGCTGATGGAGCAGGCCTTTCGTGACTATGCCGCTCGCACCGCCTATAGCTTCATGGGCAAGGAGATCAGCTATGCCGAGGTTGATGCCCTGAGCCGCCAGTTTGCCGCTTACCTGCAAGGCCTGGGCCTGGTGCGCGGCGATCGCGTGGCCCTGATGATGCCCAACCTGCCGCAATACCCGATCGCCGTGGCGGCGGTGCTGCGCGCGGGCTTCGTGGTCGTGAACGTGAATCCGCTGTACACGCCGCGCGAGCTGGAGCACCAGCTCAAGGACTCGGGCGCCAAGGCCATCGTCATCATCGAGAACTTTGCCTCCACGCTGCAGGCCTGCATTGCCAACACGGCCGTCAAGCATGTGGTGCTGTGCGCCATGGGCGACCGGCTCGGTTTCCTCAAGGGCATGCTCGTCAACTATGTGGTGCGCAGCGTCAGGAAACTGGTGCCGCCCTATCAGCTGCCGGGTGCGGTGCGCTTCAATGAGGCGCTGGCCAAGGGCGCTGCTGCCACGCTGCAGCAGCCCGATCTCGGGCCCGACGATATCGCCCTGCTGCAGTACACGGGAGGCACCACGGGCGTAAGCAAGGGCGCCGTGCTGCTGCACCGCAACCTGATCGCCAATGTGCTGCAGTCCGAAGCCTGGAACGAGCCGGTGATGAAGCGCATCCCGGCCGGCGAGCAATCCACCAGCGTGTGCGCGCTGCCGCTGTACCACATCTTCGCCTTTACGGTGAACATGATGCTGTCCATGCGCACCGGCGGCAAGGTGATCCTGATTCCGAATGCGCGCGACTTCGCGGCGGTGCTCAAGGAGCTGTCCAAGCAGCGCTTCCACAGCTTTCCCGCCGTGAACACGTTGTTCAATGCCTTGGCCAACCACCCCGACTTCAACACCGTGGACTGGAGCCATCTGAAGGTCTCGGTGGGCGGCGGCATGGCCGTGCAGGCGGCTGTGGCCAAGCTATGGCTGGACAAGACCGCCTGCCCCATCTGCGAGGGCTACGGCCTGTCGGAGACCAGCCCCTCGGTCAGCTGCAACCCGGTCACGTCCAAGGAGTTCTCCGGCACCATCGGCGTGCCCATCCCCAGCACCTGGATGCGCATCATCGATGACGACGGACACGACATCTCGGCCACCGGCCAGCCCGGCGAGATCGCCATCAAGGGCCCGCAGGTCATGGCCGGCTATTGGCAGCGCCCCGATGAGACCGCCAAGGTCATGACCGAGGATGGCTACTTCAAGACCGGCGACATCGGCATCATGGATGAGCGTGGCTACTTCAAGGTAGTGGACCGCAAGAAGGACATGGTGCTGGTCAGCGGCTTCAACGTCTACCCCAACGAGGTGGAGGATGTGGTGGCCCTGATACCCGGCGTGCTGGAGTGTGCCGTGGTTGGTGTGCCCGACGAGAAAATGGGCGAGGCCGTCAAGCTCGTCATCGTGAAGAAGGACCCGCAGCTGACCGAGGCCCAGGTGCGCGAATATTGCCGCACCAACCTCACGGGCTACAAGCAGCCCAAGGTGATCGAGTTCCGCACCGAGCTGCCCAAGACGCCCGTGGGCAAGATCCTGCGGCGCGAGCTGCGCGACAAGAAGTGATCCTGCCCCGGCAGGGCCGGGGAGAGACGACTGGCGGGCCGCTCAAAGCGGCCCGCTTTATTTTTTGGCGCTGCCCTTGAAGACGTTTTCCACCAGGGGCTTGGCGTCGATCTGCGGCACATGGCAGGAATTGCACTGCCAGCGCGAGTTATGGACCTGTGGAGCATCGGCGTTCATCGGCTTGACCAGGTGGCTTTCCTTGATCTGCGGGATCTTCTGGCCACGCACTTCCTTGTGGATGTGGCAGTCCAGACAGGTGTTGTCCTCGGCGGTGATGTCGTCAAAACCGTCCACCTTGTGCGGGATCAGCGGGGGCTGCTGCGCGAACGTGCGCTGTATCAGTGCATGCCCTCCGGGCTTGCTGCCCAGGTAATTCTTGATCTCTGGGGCTTGGTCCACGGTTGAGACATCGCTGCCGCGGATGCTGCTCACCGTCTGTGCGGTGCCCCAGCATGTAGCCACGGACAGCAGGGTTGCCAGCGAGAGTTTGACTAGCATCTTCATGATGGGGTTCTCCACATGTGAAAGGTGTTTGGAATCATTGTTCAGGCGCTGCACTGCCGCGCGGTATGCCATCCTTGCCGGGGGCAAAGCGTGGCATGAAGGTGAAAACGTCCTTGGCGCAGACGTCGATGCAACGCCCGCAGCTGGTGCAGTCGCTGTCCAGGATCATCGGGCCCACGCCCTTGCTTGCCCCCTTCAGCGGCAGGCGGATGACATGCTGCTCCGGGCAGGCGGTAAAACAGTCCAGGCAATCGTTGCAGTCCTCGCGCCGGTGGGCCGACACGCGCACCAGACGGACGCGCCCCAGCAGACCGTAGAAGGCTCCCACGGGGCACAGGTGGCCGCACCAGCCGCGCTTCATGACGAACAGGTCGAACAGGAAGATGCCGCCAATGACCAGCCAGCCCGCGCCCATGCCGAAGATCAGGCCGCGCGGCAGCAGCGACACCGGGTTGACCAGCTCCCAGACGATGCCGCCGGTGGTGGCCGCCAGCACGAGAATGAGGGCCAGGATCCAGTAGCGCGTCTGGCGCGGCATGTCGCCGCCGCCGCGGATGTCGAGCTTGCGGCGCAGCGCGCTGGCGGCGTCGGTGACGATGTTCACCGGGCACACCCAGGCGCAGTAGACGCGCCCGCCTACTAGCAGGTAGAACGCCAGCACGATGGCCACGCCGATGAGGGCGTTGCGCTCGGGCACATGGCGCGCGAGGAGCGACTGCAGCATCACCAGCGGGTCGGCCAGCGGCAGCGTGCCCAGCGTCAGGCTGTAGTTCAGGTTGCCCTTGACGATCCACCAGCCGAACCAGGGGCCCACGAGGAACAGCGCGAGCACGGCGAACTGCACTAGGCGGCGCAGCACCAGCCAGCGGTGCGCGCCCCACCAGCCCTTGGCGTCGATGGCGTCGCGGGCGAAGGCACTCCGGGCGGGCTTCATCGCGGCGCTCCATCGGGGAGTTTGCCCTCGGGGCCGAAGGGGCTGGGGAGCCCCTTGCTGCTGCCCGGGTCGAAGTGGCCGGGCAGGATAGTGCCTTCGGGCATGCGGTCGGGCAGGTCGATCAGGCCCTTGTCCTCCACCAGTGACTGGCCGGCCTTGCGCTTTTCTTCCCAGCCCACGCGGTAGTGCGCGCCCAGTTCACCCTTGGCCTGCGCGATGGGGTAGACCTTGATGGCCGCCACCTCCAGCACGCAGGAGGCCTCGCACTTGCCGCAGCCGGTGCAGTGGTCTGAGTGCACCGTGGGCAGGAACATGGTGTGCTTGGCCGTGCGCTCGTTGTGCTGCACTTCGAGCGTGATGGCCTTGTCGATCACCGGGCAGACGCGGTAGCACACGTCGCAGCGCAGGCCGAGGAAGTTCAGGCAGGTTTCATGGTCCACCAGCACCGCCAGGCCCATTTTGGCCTGGTTGAT
The DNA here is from genome assembly GCF_044792555.1 of Alicycliphilus denitrificans. GTDB lineage: Bacteria > Pseudomonadota > Gammaproteobacteria > Burkholderiales > Burkholderiaceae_C > Alicycliphilus > Alicycliphilus denitrificans_A. The sequence goes on along the minus strand of NZ_CP126238.1, from coordinate 4,005,297 downwards.
GTCGGTCAGGCCATGGTCCAGCGCGCCCGTGGGGCAGGCCTTGACGCAAGGGATGTCTTCGCACATCTCGCAGGGCTTGCTGCGCGCCACGAAGAAGGGCGTGCCCGTGGCCACCTGCTGCGCCGGCGTGGCCAGTTGCAGGATGTCGTAGGGGCAGTCGCGCACGCACAGGCCGCAGCGGATGCAGGCGGACTGGAAGTCGGTCTCGTTGCCTGCGCCCGGCGGGCGGATGGCGCCCGCCGGCAAGGCCTTGGCTTGCTTGTTGACCAGCCCCAGCCCCAGCCCGAGCACGCCCATGCCGCAGGCCATCTTCGTGGTGTCGAGGATGAACTGCCGGCGCGCGGCGGCTTTGGCGGGGGCGGGTGCGGTCATGGCGGGTGGCTCAGGCCTTCACGACCTTGCAGGCGCACTTCTTGAAGTCGGTCTCTTTCGAGATCGGGCAGGTGGCGTCCAGCGTGAGCTTGTTCACCAGGCGGTGCTCGTCGAAGAACGGCATGTACACCAGGCCCAGCGGCGGCTTGTTGCGGCCCCGGGTTTCCACCTTGGTGCTGACCTCGCCACGGCGCGTCATCACCTTGACGGTGTCGCCGCGCTGCAGGCCGCGTTTCTTGGCGTCCTCGGGGTGCATGTAGAGCCAGGCGTCGGGCATGGCGCGGTACAGCTCGGGCACGCGGCGCGTCATCGAGCCGGTGTGCCAGTGCTCCAGCACGCGGCCGGTGGAGAGCCAGAGGTCGTACTCGGTGTCGGGCATCTCGGCGGCGGGCGCGTAGGGCAGGGCGAAGATCCAGGCCTTGCCGTCGGGCTTGCCGTAGAACTTCACCACTTCACCCTTCTTCACGTAGGGGTCGTAGCCCTCGCGGAAGCGCCACAGCGTTTCCTTGTTGTCCACCACCGGCCAGCGCAGGCCGCGCGCCTTGTGGTACACGTCGAACGGTGCCAGGTCGTGCGCATGGCCGCGGCCGAACTCGGCGTACTCCTCGAACAGGCCCTTCTGCAGGTAGAAGCCCAGTTCCTTGGATTCGTCGTTGTCGAAGCCCTTCTGCAGGTCGGCTAGCGGGAACTTGTTCACCTGGCCGTTGGCGTACAGCACGTCGTACAGGGTCTTGCCCTTGAATTCGGGTGCTTTCTCCAGCAGCTCGGCGGGCCACACTTCCTCGACCTTGAAGCGCTTGGAGAACTCGACGTACTGCCACAGGTCGGACTTGGCCTGGCCCGGAGCCTTGACCTGCTGGCGCCAGAACTGCGTGCGGCGCTCGGCGTTGCCAAACGCCCCTTCCTTTTCCACCCACATGGCCGAGGGCAGGATCAGGTCGGCCGCCAGGGCGGACACCGTGGGGTAGCAGTCGGACACCACAATGAAGTTGGCCGGGTTGCGGAAGCCGGGCCAGATCTCGCCGTTGATGTTCGGCCCGGCCTGCATGTTGTTGGTGGTCGTGGTCCAGTAGAAGTTGAGCTTGCCGTCCTTGAGCGCGCGGCTCTGGGCCACGGCGTGCAGGCCCACCCAGTCGGGGATGGTGCCGGCGGGCAGCTTCCACTGCTTCTCGGAGATTTCGCGGTGCTTGGGGTTGGTCACCACCATGTCGGCGGGCAGGCGGTGGGCGAAGGTGCCCACTTCGCGCGCCGTGCCGCAGGCCGAGGGCTGGCCGGTCAGCGAGAACGGGCTGTTGCCGGGTTCGGAGATCTTGCCCACCAGCAGGTGGACGTTGTAGATCATGTTGTTGACCCAGGTGCCGCGCGTGTGCTGGTTGAAGCCCATGGTCCAGAAGGACATGACCTTGGTCTTGGGGTCGGCGTAGGTCTTGGCCAGCGCTTCGAGCTTGTCCTTGGGCACGCCCGAGAGCTCATGCGCCTTGTCGAGCGTGTATTCGGCGACGAACTGCTTGAACTCGTCGAAGCTGATGGGCGCCGAGGCATCGGGCGCGCCCTTGGGCTTGCCGTCCGGGCCGGGGTAGCCGTTGTTGCCGGCGGCCTGCTCCAGCGGGTGGCCGGGGCGCAGGCCGTAGCCGATGTCGGTCACGCCCTTGCGGAAGTTCACGTGCTTCTTGACGAAGTCTTCGTTCACCGCGCCGCTCTGGATGATGTGGTTGCAGATGTAGTTGAGGATCGCCAGGTCCGACTGGGGCTTGAAGATCATCTCGCTGTCGGCCAGCTCGCACGAGCGGTGCGTGAAGGTGGACAGCACATGCAGCTTGACGTGCTTGGCCGTGAGGCGCCGGTCGGTCACGCGCGACCACAGGATGGGGTGCATCTCGGCCATGTTCGAGCCCCACAGCACGAAGGCGTCGGCGTGCTCGCAGTCGTCATAGCAGCCCATGGGCTCGTCGATGCCGAAGGTGCGCATGAAGCCGGCCACGGCCGAGGCCATGCAGTGGCGTGCGTTGGGGTCGAGGTTGTTGGAGCGGAAACCGGCCTTCCACAGCTTGGAGGCCGCATAGCCTTCCCAGATGGTCCACTGGCCGGAACCGAACATGCCGATGTTGCGCGGCCCGCCCGTCTTCAGGGCGGCCTTGCACTTCTCTTCCATGATGTCGAAGGACTTGTCCCAGGAGATGCGGGCGAATTCACCGTTCTTGTCGAACTTGCCGTCCTTCATGCGCAGCATCGGCTGCGTCAGGCGGTCCTTGCCGTACATGATCTTGGACAGGAAATAGCCCTTGATGCAGTTCAGGCCTTTGTTCACCGGGGCGTCGGGGTCGCCCTGGGTGGCCACCACACGCCCGTCCTTCACGCCGATGAGCACGCCGCAGCCCGTGCCACAAAAGCGGCAGGCCCCCTTGTCCCAGCGGATATCGTCACCGGAGCCCGCCGACTGGGCCAATGCCTGGGCGCCAGGAACACTCACGCCAATGGCCGTGGCGGCGGCGGTGACCGCATGCGCCTTGATGAGATCGCGACGGGTTACTTGCATTTGACTAACTCCTGATCAGGGTGGGATTCGGTTTGCTGGAAAATCATGGCGATATTCAGGACATCGTCCATGCGGGCGATGGCTTCATAGGTATCCATGGCGCCGCGGTCGTTTTCCGCCTCAATGGTGGCAATGATTCTTCCGTCCGCAGCGGCGGCGTGAACCTCTACGCCGGGAATAAGGGGGAGTTGTTCACGCACCGCTGAATCCGTGCCCGGCCTTGCGTAAACGATGGCGCTGGAGATGTTCAAAATCTTGCCTTCAATAAATGCCCATGCGGGCGCTGATAATGCCCTGGCATTTATTTGATGTGGCAAATATACGGCGCCCATTCATTGAATGGACGGTGCATGAGCGGAAATGCGCAGGGTGTTGAAAACCGAATGAAATGATCGGGAATTATTGGTGTTTTTGAGTATCTATTTGTTTGTTCTTATTTCTCATGGTGAGCCCGAAGTGGTTTTATGCCTTTGAGAAAAATCAAAATCTGTTTTTGCCTGTGGTTTTGCTGCCAAGCGCGGTTGGCGGCCGGTTCGTGAGGGGCGCGAGGGCGCTTCGGGCAAGCCGCGATAATGCGGCTCCCCTGTCCCTGTACACCGCCTTGCCCATGACCACCGCCATCCTCAGCGCCCTGCCCGAAGAGCAGGGCAGTCTCATGAACGCCCTGCGGGCGCCCGAGCGCATCACGCACGCGGGCCGCACCTTTTGGCGCGGCCATCTGCAGGGCCAGCCCGTGGTGCTGGCGTTGTCGGGCATAGGCAAGGTGGCAGCGGCCACCACGGCCACGGTGCTGGCCGATCGCCTGGGGGTCGAGCGCATCGTCTTCACCGGCGTGGCCGGTGGCCTGGGCGAGGGCGTTCAGGTGGGAGACGTGGTCGTGGCGGGCGATTTCTTGCAGCACGACATGGATGCATCGCCCATCTTCCCGCGCTGGGAGCTGCCTGGCTATGGCAGAGCGCGCATGTCCTGCGATGCCGCGCTGTCAGCTATGCTATTTGAAGCTGCTAACGATTATCTGGTAATGGATGGAGGCGGTTTTTATCCAGAAAATTCTGGCGTGGGCCACAGCCATGCGGCGCGCGTGCACCAGGGCTTGATCGTCAGCGGCGACCGTTTCGTCTCCACCTCGGCCGAATCCGGCGCGCTGCGGCAGGCGCTCGCCGCGGCCGGCCACGCGGTGCTGGCCGTGGAGATGGAGGGCGCCGCCGTGGCCCAGGTGTGCCACGACTACGGCCTGCCCTTTGCCGCGGTGCGCACCATCTCGGACCGCGCCGACGACAGCGCGCATGTGGACTTCCCCCACTTCGTCACGCATGTGGCCAGCCGCTATGCCGACGGCATCGTGCATGGGCTGCTGAAGGCGCTCTCGAAATAGTAGCTGTTAACGCTTATCTAGTAAGCGTTTTAGCTGATTTTGGTTAAAAACTGGCGCAACCCATCCCAGCAGACGCCGCGAAGCGGCTCAGGGGGATGTGCTTACTTCAACCAGCCGCGCTTGCGAAAGTACAGCATGGGCACCACGGCGCTGGCCGCCATCAGCGCCACTACATAGGGGTAGCCATACTGCCACTCCAGCTCGGGCATGACCTTGAAGTTCATGCCGTAGACGCTGGCGATCAGGGTCGGCGGCAGCAGCGCCACGCTGGCCACCGAGAAGATCTTGATGATCTTGTTCTGGTTGATGTTCAGGAAACCGACCGTGGCGTCCATCAGGAAGTTGATCTTGTCGAACAGGAACTGGGTGTGGCTGTCCAGCGATTCGATGTCGCGCAGGATCTGGCGTGCTTCCTCGAACTGCTCGGCGTTGAGCATTTTGCTGCGCATCATGAAGCTCACGGCGCGGCGCGTGTCCAGCATGTTGCGCCGGATGCGGCCGTTCAGGTCCTCCTGCCAGGCGATGTCGGCCAGCACATGCTGGGCGTAGTCGTCGGTCATGTGGCCTTCGAGCACCTGGGTGCTGACTTTCTTCAGATCGTCGTAGATGCCCTCCAGCGTGTCGGCGGAATACTCCACGTCGGTGTCGAACAGCGCCAGCAGCACCTCCTTGGCGTCCTCGATCAGCCCGGGCGCGCGGCGTGCACGCATGCGCAGCAGGCGGAACACGGGGATGTCCTCGTCGTGGATGGAGAACAGCACGCCGCAGCTCTTGAGCCCGGTGTTGTGCTGGTTCAGGATGAAGGCCACGCGCACCGAGCGTGGCTCCTCCTCATCGTCCACCAGAAAGTCGCTGCGGATGTGCAGCTCGCCGTTGTCTTCCTCGTAGAAGCGCGCTGACTCCTCGATGTCCTCGTCCATCGCATCCTCGGGGATGGACAGGCCGTAGTGTTGCTTGATCCAGCGCTTTTCCTGCAGCGTGGGCGATTCCAGATCTACCCAGATCGGCTGGAAGCGCACCAGCTCTTCCAGGGAATCGATTTCTTCCTGGACCAGCCGGCCATTGGCGAGCGAAAAGATGTTGAGCATGGCTCACTCTCCCGGTTGTTTTTGTGCTGTCTGCGAAGGGGCTGGGGTGCTTTCAGCCCCTCGGCAGTCCGGGAGGCTGAAAGCTACCAACTGGGGTAGGTTTCCATGGATCGGTGTCCTGTGTGTGAAAGCCGCGAATTATCGCACCTGCCACCGATCGGCGCGGGGGTCAGGCCGCGGGCCGCACCAGGGCCAGCGCCCGGCACAGATCGGCCCAGGCGGCGGCCTTGGCCTCGGGGGCGCGCAGCAGGTAGGCAGGGTCGTAGCTGACGATGGCCGGCGTGTCCCCTGCCAGGTGGTGCACGCCCGCGCGCAGGCGCCCCAGTGGCTCGCGGCTGCCCAGCACCGCGCGCGCGGCGCCCAGGCCGAGCACCAGCACCATGGACGGACGCAGCGTGGCCAGGGCCTGCTGCAGGCCGGCCGTGGGTGGGTCGCCCTCGGCCGGCAGGCCGGGGGCCGCCCGGGCCAGCGTGGCGACGAAGCAGCGCGGGTGCCGGTGCAGGCGCATGGCGCGCAGCATGTTGTCCAGCAGCCGGCCGCTGTCGCCCGCCAGGGGGGCGGCGGGGGAGGGGCTCTCCAGCACCACCAGCCAGCTGGCGCCCAGCGCGGGCGGCGTGGCAGCCGGGTCGGCCTGCGGGTACAGCGCCACCGGGGGGCGCAGCAGCAGGCCGGTGGCTGGGGTGCCGGCCACTGGCGCCGTCGTCCGTTGGGCGGGTGCTGGCGCCTGTGGGGCGGCAGTTGCCGTGCCGGGGCCTTGTGCGGGGACAGGCGCAGTGGTGCGGGCGGCCGGCGGGCTGGGGCTTGCGGGCGTTGCGGCCGCACGCGCCGGCGGCGCAGCCCAGACGGTGACGCCCATCTCCTGCAGCATGGCGCGTTGGCGCGCATCTAGGCTAAGGCTCATAGCGGCAGACTCATGACCACGGCGTCCTCGCGCTCGCCGCCCTCGGCCGGGTAATAGCGTTTGCGCAGGCCCACGCGCTGGTAGCCGTGGGCCTCGTAGACCTGCTGCGCGCGCGTGTTGCTCGCGCGCACCTCCAGCCACAGCCACTGCGCGCCCTGGCCGCGCGCCCACAGGGCCAGGGCATCGAGCATCACATGGGCCCAGCCCTGGCGCTGGTAGGCCGGCGCCACGGTGATGTTGAGCAGATGCGCCTCCTGCACGCCGGGCATGGCCACGAAGTAGCCCAGGATCTGCCCGCCCGCCACGAGTAACTGGGCCTGGTTGCCGGCGGCCAGCGCATCGATAAAATTGCCGCGTGTCCAGGGGTGGCTGTAGACGGCCTGCTCTATGGCCATGAGCGCGTCCAGGCGTGCCGGGGTCAGGGCCTCGAAGCGGGCCTCAAGGGCGTTGGGGTGCTGGGGCAGGGCGCTCATGGCTGCTGGGCTGCCGTGGCGCGGCGCGCGGCCTCGCGCTCGGCGGTGGTTTGCGCCACTTTGTCACGGATGTAGCGCGGCAGCGCCGCATCCGCGGGCACGGCGTTGCCCGCGACCAGCAGTGCGGGCGCCAGGCGCAGCAGGGCCTGGGCCGTGGGCAGGGATGGCACCTGGGGTGCGCCGGGCGCCAGGCGCTCCCCATACGCGGCTTGGGCATTGCCGGCCAGGGTCCAGCCGTCGGGCACGGCCACGGCCTCGGGGGCGCACAGGCCAAAGTCCTGTGGCACGCGCCAAGCCCCCCCCCCGGGCGCAGCGGCGTCGGGCAGCCATTCGAAGGGGGCCGTGTAGACCTCGTTCATGCGTGCGTCCAGCGTGGCCAGCACGCGCGTGCAGCCATGCTCGGCGCGCGCCTCTTCGGCGACGGCCAGCAGCGTGTCGACGGGCAATACCGGCACGCCCTGGCCGCCACGCGCGCCAAAGGCCAGGCCCTGGGCCACGGCGCAGGCCGTGCGCAGCCCGGTGAACGAGCCCGGCCCGCGGCCGAAGACCACGGCGTCGATCTCGGCGAGCGTGAGCCCGGCCTGGGCCAGCAGCGTGCGGATGGCGGGGATCAGGGTGGTCGAAGCCTGCGCACCGCCCGCGCCGCTGTGCGTCCACAGCTGCGTGCCCCGCTGTACGGCGATGGACAGGGTGTCGGTGCTGGTGTCGAAGGCGAGCAGGTGCATGGCGGGCATGATTATCGGCTGCGCGCCAAGCCATTGCGGCCTGCGGGGCGGGCGATAGACTCGATCACATGTTGTCTTCCTCCTTCGTGCAGGTTTGGCGTCGCCTGCGCCGTGCGGCCTGCGCACTGCTGGCCGGTGCCGGCCTGTCGGCCTGCGCCGCGGGACCATCGGCCCTGCCGGCCACGGTGGAGGCTGCCCTGCAGCGTGCGGGCCTGCCGCGCGAGGCGCTGTCGGCCGTGGTGGTGGAGGTCGATGGGCGTGCGTCCCCGCGTCTGGCCTACCAGGCGGAGCAGGCGCTGAACCCGGCCTCGGTCATGAAGCTGGTGACCACCTATGCGGCGCTGGACCTGCTCGGTCCGGCCTTTACCTGGGATACACCGGTGTACCTGGATGCCATGCCCCAGGGCGGCAGCCTGCGCGGCAACGTCTACATCCAGGGCCAGGGCGACCCCAAGCTGGTGGTGGAGCGCCTGTGGCTGCTCATGCGCCGCCTGCGTGCCTTGGGCATTGCGCAGATCGAGGGCGACATCGTGCTCGACCGCAGCGCCTTCGAGCTGCCCGCGCATGATGCGGCGCAGTTCGATGGCGAGCCCTGGCGTCCCTACAACGCCGCACCCGACGCCCTGCTGCTGAACTACAAGGCCGTGGCCATGGGTTTCACGCCCGATGCCGCGGCCGGCGTGGCGCGCGTGCGCTACGAGCCGCCGCTGGCGCAGGTGGAGCTGGCCCCCAGCGTGCCGCTGGCGCCTGCGGGCACGGCCTGTGGCGACTGGCGCACGGGCCTGCGCGCTGAGCTGGCCCATGCGGCGCGCATCGGCTTCCAGGGGGTCTACCCGGCAAGCTGCGGCGCGCGTGAATGGTCCGTGGCGCCGGCCGATCCGCGCGGCTATGCGGCGCGTGCCGTGGAGGGCATGTGGCGCGAGCTGGGCGGCCAGCTCACGGGCCAGGTGCGCGATGGCCAGGTGCCGGCGGGGCTGCAGCCGGTGTTCAGCAACCCCTCGCCGGCGCTGGCCGAGGTGGTGCGCGACATCAACAAGCACAGCAACAATGTGATGACCCAGCAACTGCTGCTGACACTGGGCTTGCACAAGGCCGGCCGGGGCAGCTTTGACGGCGGGCACGCCGTGCTCGCCCAGTGGTGGCGCGAGCGCGTGGGCGCCGTGGAGGCGCCGGTGGTGGACAACGGCGCCGGCCTGAGCCGCGCGGCGCGCCTGAGCCCGCAGGCGCTGGCGCGCATGCTGCAGCAGGCCTGGGCCTCGCCGGTGATGCCGGAGTTTGTGGCCTCGCTGCCGGTCCTAGGAGTAGACGGCACGCTGCGCCGCAGGCCGGCCCTGGCCATGGGTGCGGCGCACCTCAAGACTGGCAGCCTGCGCGACGTGGCGGCCCTGGCCGGCTATGTGCATGCCGCCAGCGGCCGCCGCTATGTGCTGGTGGCCATCGTCAACCATCCCCATGCCGGCGCGGCGCGACCGGTGATGGACGCGCTGGTGGACTGGACCTTGCACGAGCGCTGATGCAACTGGCCGCATGCGGCGGCCGGGAGTCGTTCCTGATGCGGGATCGGCGGCGGGCCGGGCCCGCGCTTACCAGCGCCGGCGCAACTGGTCGTAGGCGTAGTTGCCGAACTGGCGATGGGCGGCCGGCGTGAGGTAGACCTTGTCGGCAAACACATAGCGGCCGGGGTCTGCGTCTGCCACCAGGGTGGCGGCGGTGCACAGGGCCGAATTCACCTCGCCCGGGCCTATGCCTATGCCGGGGCCGGCATCCACCGAGGTGCACACCGGCTTGCTGCTGTCGCTGAAGCCATAGCCGCCCGGGTTGGCTTCGAACAGGTTCACGTAGTAGGCCAGATCCACGTAGAGCACGGTCTTGCCCAGCTTCTCCAGGTTGATCTTCAGGTCATCGTTGAAGCGCTGGCTGGCCTGGTGGATCAGGGCCTGCTTGCCCAGGCCCTTGGCCCAGGGGCTGCGCTCCAGGTCGTAGCTGCCGGTCACCAGGATCTGCTTGGCACCGGCGTCCGACAGCCGGCGCACCTGGGTTGCCAGATCCTTGCCGGCCTGGCCGGCGGCGGCGATGTACTGCTCCTCGGTCATGCTGCCGGCCTGCACGGCGGCCATGCCGGCGATGATGTCGCTGGCGCCGGCACTGATCAGCACCACGTCGTCCTTGGCGAACTGTGGGTTGGCCAGGAACTGGTCGATCTGCTGCGTCACCGTGGGTGTGCTGGCGTTGCCGGCCGCGTCGGGCGTGGCCGTGATGCGCGCGTTGCCCTGGGCGTAGCTCAGGCCGCCGGCCGACACGGGCTTGAGCGTGAGGCCGTAGTGCGAGGCCAGCTGCAGCGTCCAGTTGTTGATGCTGCCGTCGTTGACGGTGTAGCTCGCACCCTTCTGGCCCACATCGGTCAGGCCGTCGCCAAAGGCGATGAAGCGCGATGGCGCGATGGCCGAGTCGATGCTGCTGGAGCCGCAGGCCGCCAGCAGGGCGGCCGAGGCACAGGCGGCGGCCACGAAGCCGCGGCGCATCCAATTTGCTGCCATGTATTTCTCCGAATTCAAGAGTGCGAGAGTTTAAGCGCCTTCATCCGGCGCCCTTACCCCGCGGCCGCGGCGCGCTGCAGCCGGTCGCGCACGCCCTCCCAGGCGGGCAGGTCGGGCGGGGTTTCAATCCAGATCAACTTCACCCCCGCGTCGTCGAAGCCGCGCAGCGCGGCAAACAGCTGCTGCGCGGCCGCGGCGGCGTCGTCGGGCATGCGGCGCAGGAGGACGCTGTGAGATGCCGAACGCAGCGCCGTGCGCGCGTACACCGCCAGGTGGGCGGCGTCCGCGCCCAGCAGGTCCAGGCCGGCCTGCAGCTGGCGGGCATCCATCAGGCGCACGCGCGCCGTCGGCGCGTAATGGGCCAAAAGTGTGCCTGAGGCCCGAGGGGTATGCGCTGGAAGCTCTTCTTTAGATAGCGGTTGCAGGCCGCAGGCGCGCTGTATGTCCGCGCGTGAGATGCTGCCCGGGCGCAGCAGCACGGGCAGGCCGCGCGTGCAGTCGATGATGGTCGATTCGATGCCCACGGCGCAGGCCCCGCCGTCGAGCACCAGCAGCTCGTCGCCAAAGGCCTCGGCCACATGCTGCGCCGTGGTCGGGCTGACCTTGCCGAACAGGTTGGCGCTGGGCGCGGCCACGCCCCACACGGGAGGCTCAAGCCGCTGGCAGGCCGCCAGCACGGCATGGGCCACCGGGTGCGCAGGGCAGCGCAGGCCCACGCTGTCCTGCCCGCCCGTGGAGGCGCGCGCCGCATGCGGCAGGCGCGGCAGGATCAGCGTCAGCGGGCCGGGCCAAAAGGCGTCGATGAGTTGCTGCGCAAACAGCGGCACCTCCTTGGCGTAATGGGTGATGGCGCTGCTGTCGGCCACATGCACGATCAGCGGATGGTTGGCGGGGCGGCCCTTGGCGGCAAAGATCTGCGCCACGGCGGCGTCGTTGTCGGCGTCGGCCGCCAGGCCGTACACGGTTTCGGTCGGCAGGCCCAGCAGCGCGCCGCGCGCCAGGGCCTGCGCGGCGGCCTGCACCGAGGCCTCCAGGCGTCCATCCAGCAGCATGCGGGCCTCGCTCAGAACGGCGCGATGCCGAGGATCGCCGCCGCCTTGAGCGCCGTGGCGCGCACGGCCTCGGGCGTGGCGCCGGTGATGTTCAGGTGGCCCATCTTGCGCCCGCGCTTGGGCTGCGCCTTGCCGTACAGACGCAGGTGGCAGCCGGGCAGCTGCAGCACCTGCGCCCAGTCGGGCACGACGGGCTGCTCGCCATGGGCGAACCACAGGTCGCCCAGCAGGTTCAGCATGATGGTGGGGCTGTGCAGGCGCGGCTGCACCAGGGGCAGGCCGGTCATGCAGCGCAGCTGCAGCTCGAACTGCGACACGTCGCAGGCGTCCTGGCTGTAGTGGCCGCTGTTGTGCGGGCGCGGGGCGATCTCGTTGACCACCAGGCTGCCGTCCTGCAGCACGAAGAACTCCACGCACAGCACGCCCACGTAGCGCAGGCCGTTTGCTACAGATTTCGCAGCTTCCAGCGCTTGGCTAGCCTGCGCTGGTGGCAGATTTTCGTCATAAACTTCGGTCACGGCCAGAATGCCGCCCCGGTGCAGGTTGCGCTGCACGGGCAGGTGCACGATGCAGCCGTCCTGGCCGCGCGCCACGATGACCGAGCATTCGTGCGCCAGCGGCAGCATTTTCTCCAGCACGCAGGGCACGCGGCCCAGGTCCTGCCAGGCGGTGGCCAGCTCGGCGGGCGTGGCCACGCGCACCTGGCCCTTGCCGTCGTAGCCCATGCGCGCGGTCTTCAGGATGCCGGGCAGCAGGTCGGCCGATACGCCGGCCAGTTGCTCGGGCGACTCGATCACCGCATGCGGCGCCACGGGCACGCCGCAGCGCACGAAATGCGCCTTCTCCGCCGCGCGGTCCTGGGCAATCGCCACGGCGCTGCCGGCGGGCGACACGCGCAGGGTCTGCGCCAGTAGGTCGAGCGAGGCGGCCGGCACGTTCTCGAACTCGGTGGTCACGGCCGCGCACAGGCGGGCCATCTCGGCCAGGCCCTGCGCGTCCTCGTAGCCCGTGCGTATGTGGTGGTGGCTCACCAGGCCGGCGGGGCTGGTGGCGTCGGCGTCGAGCACGGCGGTGAAGTAGCCCATGGCCTGGGCCTCCTGCACGAACATGCGCCCGAGCTGCCCGCCGCCGAGCACGCCCAGCGTGGCGCCGGGCAGGATCACGCCCTGGCCCGCACTCATATCCGCGTTCATGCGGCCACCGGTGGCAAGGTCATGGCGCGGGCGGCGGCGGTCTGCTCGGCGCGGAAGGCCTCCAGCCGCGCGCGCAGCGCCGGGTCGTGGTTGGCCAGCAGGGCCACGGCGAACAGCGCCGCGTTGGCCGCGCCGGCCGCGCCGATGGCAAAGGTGGCCACGGGCACGCCCTTGGGCATCTGCACGATGGAGTGCAGCGAGTCCACGCCCTGCAGATGGCGGCTGGCCACGGGCACGCCCAGCACGGGCACCACCGTCTTGGCGGCGATCATGCCGGGCAGGTGGGCGGCGCCGCCCGCGCCCGCGATGATGGCCTTGAGGCCGCGGCCGGCGGCGGCCTCGGCGTAGCGGAACATGTCGTCGGGCATGCGGTGGGCCGAGACCACCTGCGCCTCGTGCGCGACGCCGAACTGCTCAAGGATGGCAACTGCGTGCTGCATGGTGTCCCAGTCGCTGCTGGAACCCATGACCACGCCGATCTGTATGGGGTTCATGTGAGGAGTGCGCGCGCGGCGCTCGCCAGGGGAAACCCGCGATTTTACGTTTTGTGCATGGGCCGTGCCTGTCGCCATTGCGCGCCCGGGCGACGAATATGTCCGAGAATCACCACTGACCTTCTTTCCACAGCGGCGCAGGCCGCGCCGCCGCCTTACCGGGGATTGCCTACACATGATCGACGTCACCCTAGAAACCTTTGAGACCGAGGTGGTTGCCGCCTCCATGACTACGCCCGTGCTGGTGGACTTCTGGGCGCCCTGGTGCGGCCCGTGCAAGACGCTGGGCCCGGTGCTGGAGAAGCTGGAGGTGGCCTATGCCGGCCGTTTCAAGCTGGCCAAGATCGACTCTGACCAGGAGCAGCAACTGGCCTCGATGTTCGGCATCCGCAGCATCCCCACCTGCGTGCTGATGATGAACGGCCAGCCGGTGGACGGCTTCACGGGCGCCCAGCCCGAGGGCCAGCTGCGCGCCTTTCTCGACAAGCACCTGCCCAGCGCCGAGGAGCTGCAGGCCGAGGAGCAGGAGGAGCAGGCCCAGGAGGCGCTGGCGGGCGGCGACACCGAGGGCGCGCTGGAAAAACTGCAGCATGCTGTGGCCACCGACCCGGCGAACGACGAGGCGCGCTTTGACTACGTGAAGCTGCTGCTGCAGCTGGGCCGCGAGGACGACGCCAAGGTGGCCTTTGCCCCCGTGATTGCCAAGGCCGAGGGCTCGCGTCGCCTGGGGGCGCTCAAGGCCTGGATGGATGCTCTCGATTTTGCAGCTATTAACGCTTATGGTGAGGGTGCTGGGGCCCAGTTTGATGCAAAAATTGCCGCCAACAAGCGCGATTTCGAGGCGCGTTTCGGCCGTGCCCGCTGGCTCATGGCGCAGCAGCGCTGGACGGACGCCATGGACGAACTGCTGGAAATCCTGATGCGCGACAAGAGCTGGAACGACGAGGCCGCGCGCAAGACCTATGTGGCCATCCTGGAGATCATCGAGCCGCCCAAGGTCAAGGTGGCCGAGGGCCAGATTCCGCCCGAGGACCCGGTGCTGGCGACCTATCGCCGGCGCCTGAGCTCGGTGGTGCTGAGCTGAAAAAACGCAAGGCCCCGCGTGGGGCCTTGTGCTTCGGAGGATGGGCAATCAGGCCGTGAGCCGCTGCAGCGCCTCGCGGTACTTGGCGGCCGTTTTTTCCACCACCTCGCGCGGCAGGCGCGGCGCCGGGGCGGTCTTGTCCCAGGGCTTGCCGCCCACCTGGGCCTGCTCCAGCCAGTCGCGCACGAACTGCTTGTCGTAGCTCGGCGGGTTCTCGCCCCGGGCCAGGGCCTCGGCATAGCCCTCCACCGGCCAGTAGCGCGAGCTGTCGGGGGTCAGCACTTCGTCCATCAGCACCAGCTTGCCATCGGGCGCCAGGCCGAACTCGAACTTGGTGTCGGCAATGATCATGCCCTTTTCGAGCGCAATGGCGGCGGCGGCCTCATACAGCTGGATGGAGATGTCGCGGATCCTGGCCGCGAGCTCGGGGCCGACCATCTCCACCGTGCGCTCGAAGGTAATGTTCTCGTCATGCTCGCCCATCGCCGCCTTGGCGGCCGGCGTGTAGATGCTGTGCGGCAGCCTGGCGGCGTTGGACAGACCGTCCGGCAGCGGCACGCCGCAGACCGAGCGCGACTCTTGGTACTCCTTCCAGCCGCTGCCGGCGAGATAGCCGCGCACCACGGCCTCGATCGGAATCGGCTTGAGGCGCTGCACCAGCATGGAGCGGCCGCGCACCTGGGGGGCCTCGGCCGGCGTGACCACGCTCTCGGGCGCCTCGCCGGTCAGGTGGTTGGGCACGATGTGGCCCAGCTTGTCGAACCAGAACAGCGCCATCTGCGTGAGCAGCTCGCCCTTGCCGGGGATGGGCTCGCCCATGATCACGTCGAAGGCCGAGAGCCGGTCGCTGGCCACCATCAGGATGCGGTCTGTCCCCACGGCGTAGTTGTCGCGCACCTTGCCGCGCGCAAGCAACGGCAGCGAGGTCAGAGCGGAGGTGTGCAGGGCAGAGGTGCTGGGCTGGGTCATGGCGGTGGACGCGCGCGCAAAGAAGCAAAGAAAGGTGGCCCGGCCAATGCCAGGGGCGAAACAGGCCATTCTAGCGACGCGGCCACGGCGCCGGTCGCGGCGCTGGCGGCGGGGAAATCCGGCCGATTGTGAGGCTTTTACGGCGGTTTCGCATCTGTGCGCCATATCCCGTGCGCCGGGGGCGGGAAACGCGTTGCGTTCCGGCGCGCGCGCGCGCATAGTCAATCCAGGCGTGAATGCACTGGGTTTCGCCGGTCGCCCCGCTTGCCATGGGGCGGCATTTTTCTCAACCGAGAGCCACAGGAGGCTTGTCTATGAACTTGACGATCAGCGGTCATCACCTTGAAGTGACCCCCGCCTTGCGCAGCTATGTGACGTCCAAGCTGGATCGCATCATTCGCCACTTCGACCAGGTGGTGGATGTCAAGGTGCTATTGACCGTAGAGAAGCAAAAGGAAAAGGAAAAGCGCCAGCGTGCGGAGTGCACGGTGCATGTGAAGGGCAGCGACCTGTTCGTGGAGAGCGCCCATTTCGACCTGTATGCGGCGGTCGATGAACTGATGGACAAGCTCGACCGCATGATCGTGCGCCACAAGGATCGTCTGCAGGATCACCAGGCCGGCGTGCGCCGCGCCACCGCGCAGGCCGCCGCGGCCTCTTGAGGTGCTTGCTGCACTCCTGATGCGCCACTGCCCTCCAGGCGTGGCGCAGCAACCGCCCCAGGGCGGTTTTTTGTTGCCGACAGATACACTTTCAGGGTTTTCGCTAGGCGTGCATAATCCGGGCCTACTGACCATGAATCGACTAGCTTCCATATTGCCTGCCGCACAAGTGCTTGTGAGTGTCGATGCCACAAGCAAGAAACGTGCGTTCGAGGAGGCCGGCCTGCTGTTCGAAAGCCAGCATGGCTTGTCCCGGGCCTTGATCACCGACAGCCTTTTTGCACGCGAGCGCCTGGGCTCGACCGGGCTGGGGCATGGCGTGGCTATTCCGCATGGCCGCATCAAGGGCCTGAAGTCGCCCATGGCGGCGGTATTCCAACTGGACCACCCCATCGGCTTCGATGCGCCCGACGAACAGCCCGTGGCGCTGCTGATCTTCCTGCTGGTGCCGGAGGCGGCCACGCAAAAGCACCTGGAGATCCTCTCGGAAATCGCCGAGCTGCTCAGCGACAGCGCCCTGCGCGAGCGCCTGAAGTCCTGCACCGACGCCGCCAGCCTGCATGCCATGATCGCCGGCTGGCAGTCTGCCCAGGGCGCCTGAGCCCGCACCCTTCCATCGGCCGCCGTGAAACCCAACGTTGTCAGCGCCGATGTGCTTTTTGAGGAGTTTCGCGTCCTGCTGAAATGGCAGTGGGTCGCGGGGCTGAGTGCCTCGGAGCGGCGCTTCACCGAGGTGGCCGTGCGTGCCGCGCGCTCCAGCGCCGATCTGGTGGGTTACCTGAACTACATCCATCCCTATCGTGCACAAGTCCTGGGCGAGCGTGAAATTGCCTACCTGACCAATGCCACGCCCGAGGACTGCGCGCGCCGCATCGCGCGCATCGTCACGCTGGAGCCGCCGGTGCTGGTGCTGGCCGATGGGCAGAGCGCGCCCGAGGAACTGGTGTCCATGTGCGAGGGCGCACAGATTCCGCTGTTTGCCACGCAGGAGTCGGCAGCCTTCATCATTGACGTGCTGCGCGCCTATCTGTCCAAGCATTTTGCCGACCGCACCACCATGCACGGCGTGTTCATGGACATCCTGGGCCTGGGGGTGCTGATCACGGGTGAATCCGGTTTGGGCAAGAGCGAGCTGGGGCTGGAGCTGATCTCGCGCGGCCAGGGCCTGGTGGCCGACGATGCCGTGGACCTGTATCGCATCAACCAGACCACCATCGAGGGCAAATGCCCCGATCTGCTGCAAAACCTGCTGGAGGTGCGCGGCATAGGCCTGCTGGACATCCGCGCCATCTTTGGCGAGACGGCGGTGCGCCGCAAGATGCGCCTGAAGCTCATCGTGCACCTGGTGCGCAAGGAAACCATGGAGCGCGACTACGAACGCCTGCCCTACGAGCCGCTGACCCAGGACGTGCTGGGCGTGCCCGTGCTCAAGGTGGTGATCCAGGTGGTGGCCGGGCGCAACATCGCCGTGCTGGTCGAGGCTGCAGTGCGCAACACCATCTTGCAGCTGCGCGGCATCGACACCTACCAGGAATTCCTGGATCGCCACCGACGCGCCATGGAGAGCGGCGGCTGAAGCGGGCCGTCAGCGTTTCCTGGCGCAGTCGGCACAATGGCCGTACAGCGCCATGGAGTGATCCTGTATCACCCAGCCCTTGTCCTTGGCGATGAGGTTCTGGCGCTTTTCGATCTCGGCGTCGTAGAACTCCTCGACCTTGCCGCAGACCGTGCAGACGAAATGGTCGTGGTGCTGGCCCTCGTTGAGCTCGTAGATGGCCTTGCCGCTTTCAAAATTGCTGCGCAGCAGGATGCCGGCCTGCTCGAACTGAGTCAGCACGCGGTAGACGGTGGCCAGGCCTATGTCCGAGCGCTCGTCGAGCAGCACGCGGAACACGTCCTCGGCCGTCATGTGGCGCTGGCTGCCCTTCTGGAAGATCTCCAGAATCTTCAGGCGCGGCAGTGTCGCCTTGAGGCCGGTGCTTTTGAGTTCTTCGATATTCGTCATGACAAGATCTTTCTGGTGCCAGGGCGAAATCAGCTGCGAGAGCCCTGCCGGCTGTGCGCAAGGCCCCGGCCGCTACAATGGCCCGGATCATATCCCCTATGCCTAAACCCATGTTTGCTCCCGCCTGTTGGAGCGCCCGCCGGGGCGCCGTTGTGTTGCTGGCCACCGTGCTGGCCGCTGGTCTGGCCGGCTGTGCGGGCACCGGAGAGCGGCTGTCGAGCATGGTCACGCCCTACAAGGTGGACGTGGTGCAGGGCAACTTCATCTCGCGCGAGCAGGTGCAGGCGCTGCAGCCGGGCATGGGGCGCCAGCAGGTGCGCGAGATTCTCGGCACGCCGCTCATGGTGAGCCTGTTCCACGGCGACCGCTGGGAATATGTCTTCACCCTCAAGCGCCCGGACGTGCAGGCGCAGACACGCAAGCTCACCGTGTTCTTCAAGGACAACGTGATGGAGCGTGTCGAGGGCGACGAGATGCCGTCCGAGGCGGAATTCGTGGCCTCGCTCAGCTCCAAGCGCACCAAGGCCAAGGTGCCGCAGCTCGAAGCCACGGAGGCCCAGTTGGCGCGCTTTCCCAAGGCCGCGCCGGCCAACCCGGCCGCAGCGGCCCCCGTGCCGCAGCCCGCCAGCAGTTATCCGCCGCTGGAAGCCTCGCGCCGCTGAGGCGCGTGCGCCGCGTGCCCCGTGCCCCGGGACCGAGGCGCGCAACCTGTTTTCGTTTTTGACTGCGAGCCGACATGACCTCTACCCCTACTACCGCTCCCCGCCGCGTGGCCGTGGCCGGCGCCTCCGGCCGCATGGGCCGCATGCTCATCGAGGCGATTGACGCGAGCGACGATTGCGTGCTCGCCGGCGCGCTGGATCTGCCCAGCAGCCCCGCCGTGGGCCAGGACGCCGCCGCCTTCCTGGGGCGCCAGAGCGGCGTGGCCATCACCGCCGACCTGCGCCAGGGCCTGAAGAACGCCGACGTGCTCATCGACTTCACGCGCCCCGAGGGCACGCTGGCCCATGCGGCCGTTTGTGCCGAGCTGGGCGTGCAAATGGTCATCGGCACGACGGGCTTTTCCGACGCCCAGAAGGCCGAGCTGGATGCCGCCGCGCGCCGGGTGGCGCTGGTGTTTGCGCCCAACATGAGCGTGGGCGTGAACGTCACGCTCAAGCTGCTGCAGATGGCCGCGCAGGCGCTGGCCACGGGCTATGACATCGAGATCATCGAGGCCCACCACAAGCACAAGGTGGACGCGCCCTCGGGCACGGCGCTGAAGATGGGCGAGGTCATCGCCGAGGCCCAGGGCACGCTGCTCGCCGACCGCGCCGTGTACGAGCGCTATGGCCACACCGGCGAGCGCAGGGAGGGCAGCATCGGCTTTGCCACCGTGCGCGGCGGCGACATCGTGGGCGACCACACGGTGCTGTTTGCCGGCACCGGCGAGCGCGTGGAGATCACGCACAAGTCCAGCAGCCGCGCCGGCTACGCCCAGGGCAGCCTGCGCGCGGTGCGCTACCTGGCCGGGCGACGCACGGGCCTGTTCGACATGTTCGACGTTTTGAACCTCAAGTAAGGCCAGCATGGACGGCCTGCACTGGTTGCGCCAGGGCGATGCGGTCACGCAGGCCGCGGCCGCGCTGCTGCTGGCCATGTCGGTGGCCAGCTGGGTCATCATCCTGTGGAAGCTGCGCCTGATGCGCCGCGCACATGTGGATGTGCCGCGCTGCACGGCCGCCTTCTGGCAGGCCGGCTCCCTGGCCACCGCGGCCGAACGCCTGCCCGCCTTTGACCGCGAGGCGCTGCTGCTGCCGCTGGTGCGCGCGGCGCTGCAGGTCGAAAACGCCCAGGCCGGCGGCACGCTCGCCAGCCAGGGTAGCCTGTCGCAGCGCCTCACGCGCGTGCTGCGCGATGCGCTGCATGACGTGCTGGGCCGGCTGCAGTTCGGCCAGGTGCTGCTGGCCACCGTGGGCTCCACGGCGCCCTTCGTGGGCCTGCTGGGCACGGTGTGGGGCATCTACCATGCGCTCACGGCCCTGACCGGGGTCGAGCAGATCAGCATCGAGCGCCTGGCTGGCCCGGTGGGCGAGGCGCTGATCATGACCGCCGCGGGCCTGACGGTGGCCATTCCCGCCGTGCTGGCCTACAACTGGTTCGGCCGCGTCATAGGCCGCATCGAGGCCGACCTGGAGGGCTTCGCGCGCGACCTGCGCGAGCTGCTCGTCGATACCGGTCCGCCCACCTGAGCGACCGCCATGGCATTCGGTCGCCTCGAACGCACCCCGGGCCCGCAGCCCATGAGCGAGATCAACGTCACGCCGCTGGTGGACGTGATGCTGGTGCTGGTGGTGATCTTCATCCTCAGCGCGCCGCTGCTGGCCAGCAGCATCCGCCTGCAGCTGCCGCGCGCCGAGGGCGCCCAGCCCGGCGCGCCGGTGGCCGCCGTGGTGCTGGTGCTGGATGCCAGCGGCCAGGCCTTTCTGGACGAGGCTCCCATGGATGCCGCGGCGCTGGCGCAGCGCCTCAGGCAGATCGCCGCGCACAACCCCGACACCGAGGTGCAGCTGCGCGCCGACGAGGCCGTGCCCTACGGGCGCGTGGTGCAGATCATGGGGGCGGCGCAGGCGGCGGGGCTGCAGCGCATTGGCTTCGTGGCCCAGCCTCCATATCAAAAATAAGAGCGCCTGCCGCTTGCTCTGCCGGCGTTAAATCCATAAATATGTATTAAATCATCAGCTGGCAAGCGCCTGCAGCTATGATTTTCATTGCAAGGACTGCTGCCGCAGGCCGGCGCGTATGTCATGGCCCGTGGGGCTCTGGTACAGGTGCAGGCCGAACTCGGGCAGCACGGCGATCAGGTGGTCGAAGATGTCGCCCTGAATCGCCTCGTACTGCACCCAGGCCGTGGTGGCGGTGAAGCAGTACAGCTCCAGCGGCACGCCCTCGGGCGTGGGCTCCAGCGTGCGCACCATCAGCGTCATGCCCTGGTGGATGCCGGGGTGGGCGCGCAGATAGGCCTGCACGTAGGCGCGGAAGGTGCCGATGTTGGTGAGCCGGCGCAGGTTGGCGGGCGCGGCGGCGCCTGGGCCCAGCGCGGCGTTGGCGGCGTGCACGGCCTCGCGCTTTTCCTGCAGGTAGGGTGCCAGCAGGGCGATGCGCGCCAGGCGCTCGATGTCCGCGTCGTCCAGGAAATGCACGCTGGCGGCATCCAGGCGCAGCGTGCGCTTGATGCGCCGTCCGCCGGACTCGCTCATGCCGCGCCAGTTGCGGTAGCTCTCGCTCATCAGGCGCCAGGTGGGGATGGTGGTGATGGTCTTGTCCCAGTTCTGCACCTTCACCGTGTGCAGGGCGATGTCCACCACGTCGCCGTCGGCGCCCATCTGGGGCATCTCTATCCAGTCGCCCACGCGCAGCATGTCGTTGGACGACAGCTGCAGGCCCGCGGTGAACGACAGGATGGTGTCCTTGAAGACCAGCATCAGCACCGCCGACATCGCGCCCAGGCCCGACAGCAGGATCAGCGGCGAGCGGTCGATGAGCGCCGCCACGATGACGATGGCGCCCACCAGGGTCAGCGCCAGCTTGCCCAGCTGCACATAGCTCTTGATGGAGCGCGTGCTCGTGGGCGCGCCGCCCGGCGCCTGCGCGTGCTCCTGCAGGGTCGCGTCGAGCAGCGCGTTCAGCGTGCGCACCAGCTGCAGCACGGTGAGCGCCACGGTCAGGTTGCGGATCACCACAAAGGCCACCGGGTCCAGCTGCGGCACGGCGCCAATGCCCGCCTGTATCACCAGCGACGGCACCACGCGCGCCAGCCGGCGCAACACCTTGTCGTGCCAGACCACGCGTGCCCAGCGCGTATCCATGTGCGCGCGGATGCGCGGCACCGTGTGCAGCAGCAGGTACTGCGCCACGGCCTGGACGACATAGGCCAGCAGCAGCAGGCCCGCCAGGCCAATGCCCGCCTGCATCCAGGGGTTGAGGGAAGGCAGCAGCGTGAGGGCGGTCTCGGTCAAAAAGAACTCCTTTCAATGGCGGGGCGCGCCGGGCCTTGTGGGCGGGCGATGCGGGGTGGAAGGGGGGATGAACGCCTAGAATTGGGCGCAACCGACTCCTAGTGCGACCGCTGCGCCGCAGCGCAGTTCCCCCGAATACCTTTTCCCCAGCTCCCATGCAAGACAAATACAACCACACCGAGGTGGAGCGCGCCGCGCACGCCTACTGGAACGCCCGCGACGCCTACCGCGTGAGCGAGGACGCGGGCAAGAAGAAATACTACGCCTGCTCCATGCTGCCTTACCCCAGCGGCAAGCTGCACATGGGCCATGTGCGCAACTACACCATCAACGACATGCTCACGCGCAGCCTGCGCATGAAGGGCTACAACGTGCTCATGCCCATGGGCTGGGACGCCTTCGGCCTGCCGGCCGAGAACGCGGCGCTGAAGAACAAGGTGCCGCCCGCGCAGTGGACCTACGACAACATCGCCTACATGAAGCAGCAGATGCAGGCCATGGGCCTGGCCATCGACTGGAGCCGCGAGGTCGCCACCTGCGACCCCGACTACTACAAGTGGAACCAGTGGCTGTTTTTGAAGATGCTGGAGAAGGGCATCGCCTACCGCAAGACCCAGGTGGTGAACTGGGACCCGGTGGACCAGACCGTGCTGGCCAACGAGCAGGTCATCGACGGCAAGGGCTGGCGCACCGGCGCGCCGGTGGAAAAGCGCGAGATCCCGGGCTACTACCTGAAGATCACCGATTACGCCCAGGAGCTGCTGGACCATGTGCAGGTCGGCGGCGACAAGGCGACGCTGTCCGGCTGGCCCGACAAGGTGCGGCTGATGCAGGAGAACTGGATCGGCAAGAGTGCCGGCGTGCGCTTTGCGTTCACGCACGACATCCGCGGCGCCGATGGCAAGCTGATCCAGGACGGCCGTATGTACGTCTTCACCACGCGCGCCGACACCATCATGGGCGTGACCTTCTGCGCCGTGGCGCCCGAGCACCCGCTGGCCGCCCATGCCGCGCAGGGCAACCCCAGGCTCGCGGCCTTCATCGAGGAATGCAAGAAGGGCGGCACGACCGAGGCCGAGCTGGCCGTCAAGGAAAAAGAGGGCATGGCCACGGGCCTGTTCGTCACCCACCCCTTGAGCGGCGAGCAGATCGAGGTCTGGGTCGGCAACTACGTGCTGATGAGCTATGGCGACGGCGCCGTGATGGGCGTGCCCGCGCACGACGAGCGCGACTTTGCCTTTGCGCTCAAGTACGGCATCGAGATCGAGCAGGTGATCCTGGTCGATGGCGAGCATTTCGACCATGAGCGCTGGCAGGACTGGTACGCCGACAAGGAGCGCGGCGTCACCATCAACTCCGACAACTTCAGCGGCCTGAGTCACCAGGACGCCGTGGCCGCCGTGGCGCAGGCGCTGGCCGCCAAGGGCCTGGGCGAGCTCAAGACCACCTGGCGCCTGCGCGACTGGGGCATTTCGCGCCAGCGCTACTGGGGCACGCCGATTCCCATCATCCATTGCCCCGATTGCGGCCCCCAGCCCGTGCCCGAGAAGGACCTGCCCGTGGTGCTGCCGCAGGACCTGGTGCCCGACGGCAGCGGCAACCCGCTGGTCAAGAGCGAGGCCTTCCACGCCGGCGTGACCTGCCCCTGCTGCGGCAAGCCGGCGCGGCGCGAGACCGACACCATGGACACCTTCGTGGATTCGTCCTGGTACTTCATGCGCTACTGCGATGCGAAGAACGACCAGAAGATGGTGGCCGGCGGCGCCGACTACTGGATGCCGATGGACCAGTACATCGGCGGCATCGAGCACGCCATCCTGCACCTGCTGTACGCGCGCTTCTGGACCAAGGTCATGCGCGATATCCGGGTGAAGGGCCCCGGAGATTCCGAAGCCCGTGGCCTGGTCAAGGTCGACGAGCCCTTCACCCGCCTGCTGACCCAGGGCATGGTGCTCAACCACATCTACAGCCGCCGCACCGCCAAGGGCGCCAAGGACTATTTCTGGCCGCACGACGTGGAGCATGTGCTGGGCGATGACGGCAAGATCATCGGTGCCAAGCTCAAGAACCCCGCCGAGAGCGGCGACGGCCTGCTGCCCGTGGGCACGCCCATCGACTACGAGGGCGTGGGCACCATGTCCAAGTCCAAGAACAACGGCGTCGACCCGCAGCACCTGATCGAGAAATACGGCGCCGACACCGCGCGCCTGTACACCATGTTCACCGCGCCGCCCGAGCTGACGCTGGAGTGGAACGACGCGGCGGTGGAGGGCAGCTACCGCTTCCTGCGCCGCGTGTGGAACTTTGGCGTCAAGCTGTCTGCTATCGATAAGGAAGCTGTCAGCGCAAGCTTGGCGGGCGCTACAAGCCTGAAAAACGTGCAGTTCGGCAAGGAGGCCAAGGCCCTGCGCCTGGAGATCCACACCGTGCTCAAGCAGGTGGACTACGACTACCAGCGCATGCAGTACAACACCGTGGTCTCGGGCGCGATGAAGATGATCAACGCGCTGGAGGACTTCAAGGCCATGGACAGCGCCGGCGCCCAGGTGGCGCTGATCGAGGGCTTCGGCATCCTGCTGCGCGTGCTCTACCCGGCCACGCCGCACATCGCCCACGCGCTGTGGCAGGACCTGGGCTACGCCGGCGCGCTGGGTGATCTGCTCGACGCCGCCTGGCCCCAGGTGGACCCGGCTGCCCTGGTGCAGGACGAGCTGGAGCTGATGCTGCAGGTCAACGGCAAGCTGCGCGGCGCCATCCGCGTGCCGGCCACGGCCGACAAGGCCGCCATCGAGCAGGCCACGCTGGCCAGCCCCGACCTGCACAAGTTCGCCGAAGGCAAGGCGCCCAAGAAGATCGTCATCGTGCCCGGGCGCCTGGTCAACGTGGTGCTCTAGGCCATGCGCAAACGCAGCCTGCTCATGGCCCTGGGCGCCGCGCCGCTGGCGGCCTGCGGCTTTCGCCTGCGCGGCATGCCGCAGTTCGCGTTTCGCTCGCTGTACGTGCAGGCCCCCGGTGGCTCGCTGCTGGCACGCGAGCTGGTGCGCCAGCTGCAGGCCTCGGGCGGCCAGCTCACGGTGATCACCGATGCCGCCCAGATGACCCAGGCCGAGGCCATCCTGGACCTGCTCTCCGAGCAGCAGGAGCGTGTCGCCGTGGGCCTGAGCGCCGCCGGCCAGGTGCGCGAGCTGCAGCTGCGCCTGCGCCTGCGCTTTCGCCTGCGCGGCCAGCAGGGCCAGGAATGGATTGGCGAGACCGAGCTGCTGCAGCAGCGCGACATCAGCTACAACGAAACCATCGCCCTGTCCAAGGAGGGCGAAGAGGCCATGCTGTACCGCAACATGCGCAGCGAGCTGGTACAGCAGCTGATGCGCCGGCTGGCGGCTGTAAAGTCCCAGTGACGCACTGGAGATGCTATTTTACTGATAGCTCCTTGCGCTTGATGAACAAGGGTTGGAGGCCGATTTGGCTCAAATTCCGCTGAACCAGCTTGGCGCCCAGCTGCACAAAGGCCTGCGCCCGCTCTACACCCTGCACGGCGACGAGCCGCTGCTGCAGCAGGAGGCGCACGACGCCATCCGCGCCGCCGCGCGCGCCCAGGGCTACACCGAGCGCAGCAGCTTCACCGTGGCCGGCGCGCATTTCGACTGGAGCGCCGTGCTCGCCGCGGGCGGGTCCTTGAGCCTGTTCGCCGACAGGCAGATCATCGAAATCCGCATCCCCTCGGGCAAGCCCGGCAAGGACGGCGCTGCCGCGCTGCAGCAGATCGCCCAGGCGGCCGATGGCAACGACAGCACCCTCACCATCGTGCTGCTGCCGCGCCTGGACAAGGCCACCAGGACCGGCGCCTGGTTCTCGGCCCTGGAAGCGCATGGCGCCACCGTGCAGATCGACCCCGTGGAGCGCGCCCAGCTGCCCGCATGGATCGCCCAGCGCCTGGCCGCCCAGGGCCAGCGCGTGGCCGCGGGCGAGGAGGGCCAGCGCACGCTGCAGTTCTTTGCCGACCGCGTCGAGGGCAACCTGCTGGCCGCGCACCAGGAGATACAAAAGCTTGCGCTGCTGCACCCCGCGGGCGAGCTCTCCTGGGCGCAGGTCGAGGCCGCCGTGCTCAACGTCGCGCGCTACGACGTGTTCAAGCTGTCCGAGGCCGTGCTCGCCGGCCAGGTGGCGCGCACCCAGCGCATGCTCGACGGCCTGCAGGCCGAGGGCGAGGCCGAGGTGCTGGTGCACTGGGCGCTGGCAGAGGACATCCGCGCCCTGAAGCGCGTGAAGGACGCCATGAACGCCGGCAAGCCCCTGCCCATGGCACTGCGCGAAAACCGCATCTGGGGCAACAAGGAGCGCCTGTACGAGCGCCTGCTGCCCCAGGCCAGCGACGCGCAGCTGGCGCGCCTGCTGCGCTCGGCCCACATCGTGGACGGCATCGTCAAGGGCCTGAAGGCCCCCGACTGGCCCACCGACGGCTGGCAGGCCCTGTCGCGCCTGGCGCTGCAGCTGTGCCGGCTGGGCCAGCCGGCCGTGCGCTAAGCCTGTCGGACTTGGAGCGACGAAGCCAAAAATGGACTGCTGCGGTCGATTGGCCGCCGACGCTTTCCAAGCCCGGCGCAAAAAGCTGCCGTTGCCGCAGGCGGGGCGGCAGCTGTGGCTTGCCGGCCTGGTTTCCCCAAGCAATAGTTGCCTGGCCGGCGCGGCTGGATGGGACCGTGCCAAAAAGTTCAGCGACAAGTAACGCCGCATACGCCTGTTGCAGCGGTGTTACCTATGTCGGCTTGAGATAACGAATTACCCGCGTGAAACTGGCCTGCCGCGGCCTGCCGTCGCGGCAAACCGGGCGTATCCAGGCGCTTGCCAGCTGTGTGGGTGCGCACTATGTGTTGGGACACAAGCCTGAAGGAGGTTGATCATGGCAACGCGCAAGAACGGTAAGCCCGACAAGCCCGACAAGCCCGACAAATCCGCCGGCAACGATCCATGTGAATGCCGCTCGGGCCCGCTGGCGGGCACGGCCTTCGTGGGGCTCAGGGGCCTGAACAGCACCACGGGCAAGTGGCTGCACTATGCCGATGTCGATGGCCAGGCGATCTTCGAGGGCGACATCGTGCTGGGCAGCATGGCCGACATGCAGGCCGACGAGTCGGGCAACCTGGTGCTGTTCTCGGTGGGCATTACCAGTCCGGATGGCGTGCAGTTCCGCTGGGCCAATGGCCGCGTGCCCTACGAGATCGATGCGGCCCTGCCCAACCAGGCGCGGGTCACGGACGCCATCGCGCACTGGGAGGCCAACACCGCCATCCGTTTCGTGCTGCGCACGGCGGCCAATGCCGCGCAGTTTCCGGACTTTGTGCGCTTCGTGCCCGGCGGCGGCTGCTCGTCGTTCGTCGGCCGCCGCGGCGGCGCCCAGGCGATCACGCTGGGCGCGGGCTGCACGCTGGGCAATGCCATCCACGAGATCGGCCATGCCGTGGGCCTGTGGCATGAGCAGAGCCGGGAGGACCGCGACCAGTTCGTGCAGGTCAACTGGGCCAATATCGACCCGGCGATGCAGCACAACTTCAATCAGCACATTCAGGACGGCGACGACCTGGGCGCGTACGACTTCGGCTCCATCATGCATTACCCGGCGACGGCCTTCTCGACCAACGGGCAGCCGACGCTGGTGCCGCGCGTGGCGCTGCCGCCGGGCGTGACCATGGGGCAGCGCTCGGGGCTGTCGGCCGGCGACATTGCGGGTGTGCGGGCCATGTACCCGAATGTGGGGCCGACGGTCAAGGAGGTGGCCAAGGATCCGATCCGCGACACGGTCAAGGAGATTGCCAAGGATCCGATCCGCGACACGGTCAAGGAGATTGCCAAGGATCCGATACGCGACACGATCAAGGAGGTACGCAAGGATCCGATCAGCGACACGGCCAAGGAGGTGCGCAAGGACCCGATCCGCGACACGGTCAAGGAGGTGCGCAAGGATCCGATCAGCGACACGGTCAAGGAGGTTGGCAAGGACCCGATCCGCGATCAGGTCACGGTCAAGGAGGTTGGCAGGGATCCGATCGGCCCCGGCCCCGGCCCGCTGGTCAATCCGGCGCGGGGCGACTATGCCGCGCCCTTCGTGCTGGCCGGGGCCAGCCGCCAGCCGCAGCTGGGCGGCCAGGGCGATGCGCTGCAGCAGGCGGCCGAGCAGCTGGAGCAGCTGGCCGCCGCGCACCAGGAGGCCCAGGCCATGGCCGATGCGCTGGCGCAGGAGCTGGAGCAGGCCCTGGAGGCCTGGCAGGCCATGGGAGGCGGCGAGGGGCCGGCATGATCCTGGTCGTCTCCTACCCGGGCGAGGAGCACACGGATGCCGTGTGCGAGCGCCTGGCCGCCGCCGGGGAGGCGGTGCACCGGCTGGACCTGTCGGACTTTCCCGGCCGGTGCCCGGTGGCCTTCGACTGGCCTGGCCAGGCGCCGCCGTCGCTGCGCCTGCTGGGCGGGCCGCCCATCGACCTGGCGGCGGTGGACGCCGTGTGGTGGCGGCGCGTGCGCGCCTTTGAGATCGACCCGGCGGTGGGGCCGGCCGACCGGCGCCAGTTTGCCCACAGCGAGACGGAGCAGGCCGTGCTGGGCATGCTCGATTCGATAGCCGCGCCGTGGATCAACCCGCGCGGCGCCGACGACGCCGCGCACCGCAAGCCCCTGCAGTGGACCCAGGCCGCCGCCGTGGGGCTGACGCTGCCGCCCACCTGCGTGACCACCTCGCCCGATGCCGCGCGCGCCTTCTGCGCGGCGCAGCGCGGCGCCGGCGTGGTGTTCAAGCCGTTCCTGGCGAGCATCGAGGACTGGCGCGAGACGCGGCTGGTCGAGGAGGAAGACCTGGCGCGGCTGGATCTGGTGCGCCTGGCGCCGGTGATCTTCCAGCGCTGCATCCGGGGCGTGGACCTGCGCGTCACCATGATCGGCGACGCCATCTTTGCCGCCGAGATCGACGCGCGCGACAGCGACTATCCGGTGGACATGCGCATGGTGATAGGCCAGGCGAAGATGCGCGCCGTGCAGCTGCCGGCCGCGCTGGCCGAGCGCCTGCGCGCGCTGATGCGGCGACTGGGGCTGGTCTATGGGGCGATCGACCTGAAGCAGGATGCGCGCGGCGACTACTATTTCCTGGAGGTCAATCCCGCAGGACAATGGCTGTTCGTGGAGACGCGCACGGGGCTGCCCATCACGCAGGCGCATGCGGATGCGCTGCACCGGCTGGCTGCCGGGCGGCGCCGGCGCAGGCTCCATTCAACCCAATCCAGCAGCCCAGGCCGCAACGATGCCACATCTAGAAGGACAGGTGCTCTGGCCCAGCGACGCAGCGCCGGGCGGGGCTGAGCTGACGCTCACGGTGGAGCTGCGCGACGTCGCGTGCCAGGATGCGGCCGCGCCGCTGCTGGCGCAGTTTGTCGCCAAGCTGGCCGCGCCGCTGCCGGGCGCAGCCAGCACGTTCCGCCTGGACTGGGCCGGCCCGGCGGGCGGCCCCCTGTCCGAGCTGGCGCTGCAGGCGCGCGCCGTGGACGGCGGCGGCACGCTGCGCTACATCAGCACCGAGCATGTGCGCGCCGAGCCCGGCGCACGCGTGCGGCTGCGGCGCGTGGGCTGAGAGCCCGGCGCCAGCGCCGGCGTGGCGTTCTGCGTCAAAATCGCGCCCATGAACGCTCTGAACATCGCCGAATACACCCAGTCGCTTGGTTTACAGGCAAAAACGGCCTCAGCACTTATGGCGCGGGCACCGGCAGCTATCAAAAACAAGACCTTGCTGGCGCTGGCGCGGCTGCTGCGCGCGAACGTGCAGGCGCTGCAGGTGGACAACGCGCGGGATCTTTCGCGCGCGCGCGCCGCCGGCCTGGCCGAGCCCATGGTGGACCGGCTGAAGCTGTCCCCCCAGGTGATCGAGACCTGCGCCCAGGGCTGCGAGCAGCTGGCGGCCATGCCCGACATCATTGGCGAGATCATCGGGATGAAGCAGCAGCTCAGCGGCATCCGCGTGGGCCAGATGCGCGTGCCCATCGGCGTGTTCGGCATGATCTACGAGAGCCGGCCGAATGTGACCATCGAGGCAGCGAGCCTGTCCATCAAGAGCGGCAACGCCTGCATCCTGCGCGGCGGCTCCGAGGCCATAGCCTCCAACCAGGCACTGGCGCGCCTGGTGGTGCAGGCCTTGCAAGAGGCCGGCCTGCCCGAGCATGGCGTGCAGCTGGTGCAGACCACCGACCGCGAGGTGGTGGACCGGCTCATAGCCATGCCCGAGTACGTGGACGTGATCATTCCGCGCGGCGGCAAGGGGTTGATCGAGCGCATCAGCGCGGGCGCCAAAGTGCCGGTGATCAAGCACCTGGACGGCAATTGCCATAGCTACGTGGACGAGCCCTGCGACATCGCCCTGGCCGTGCGCGTGGTGGACAACGCCAAGACGCAGAAGTACAGCCCCTGCAACGCCAGCGAAAGCCTGCTGGTGGCGCGCGGCGTGGCGGCGCAGTTCCTGCCGCGCATCGGCGCCATCTTTGCCGAAAAAGGCGTGGAAATGCGGGTTTGCGCCGAGAGCAAAGCGTTGTTAGCTGGCGTTTCAGGAGCAAAGCTGGTGGATGCCACCGAGCAGGACTGGAGTGAGGAATACCTGGCGCCCATCATCAGCATCAAGGTGGTGGCGGGGCTGGACGAGGCGATTGCGCATATCAACCGCTATTCCAGCCACCACACCGAGGCGATTCTGACCACCGACCACCGCCACGCCCAGCGCTTTCTGCGCGAGGTGGATTCGGCCAGCGTGATGGTCAACGCCAGCACGCGCTTTGCCGACGGCTTCGAGTACGGGCTGGGCGCCGAGATCGGCATCAGCACCGACAAGTTCCACGCGCGCGGGCCGGTGGGGATGGAGGGGCTGACCTCGCTGAAGTGGGTGGTGCTGGGCGAGGGCGAGGTGCGGCAGTGATTCATGGCACGCATGGCAGGCGCCGTCATCCCGGCGCAGGCCGGGATCCAGTGGCACGGCCAGCCGCGTGGATTGCGGCTTGCGCCGCAATGACGCTGGCACGGTTGGCTGTCGCACGCCAGCGGCGCGGGCCTCCATGAAGATCATCATCCTCGGCGCCGGCCGCGTGGGCCAGAGCGCGGCGGCCAGCCTGGTGTCGGAGCACAACGACATCACCGTCATCGACACCGACGCCGAGCGCCTGCGCGAGCTGGAGGCGCGCCTGGACCTGCGCGGCGTGGTCGGCAGCGGCATCGATCCGAAGGTGCTGGCCGAGGCCGGCGCGCGCGATACCGATCTGCTCATCGCCTGCGCCGCGCAGGATGAGACGAACCTGGTCTGCGCCAAGGTGGCGCAGATGCTGTTCAACGTGCCGCAGTGCATTGCGCGCGTGCGCACCAGCGGCTTCGAGGACGGCAGCGCGCTGCTGTCGCGCGAGGGTTTTGCGGTGGATCACATCCTGTGCCCGGAAGACTCGCTGGTGCGCTACATCGCCAAGCTGGTGGAATACCCCGGCGCGCTGCAGGTGCGCGAGTTTGCCGGCGGGCGCGCCTGCCTGATCTCCACGCGCGCACGTGCCGGCGCACCGGCCGTGGGCCAGGAGATCCGGCAGCTGCGCGAGCAGATGCCGGACGTGGCGGTGCGCATCGTCGCCATCTACCGGCGTTTTCCCGACGAGCCCGACCGTTTCGTGCCCTGCGACGGCACCACGCGCATCGAGCCGGGCGACGAGGTGTTCGCCCTGGCGGGGGTGCAGCGCGTGCCCCAGGTGCTGGCGGCGCTGCGCCTGCGCCCGGGCCAGCCGCCGCGCCAGGTGCGCCGCATCATGATGGCCGGCGGCGGCGTGGTCAGCGAGCGCCTGGCGCGCACGCTGGCCGAGCACAAGGAGCGCTTTCACATCAAGGTCGTCGAGCCGCATGCGCAGCGCAGCGTGGCCCTGGCCTCCAGCCTGCCGCAAGAGGTGCTGGTGCTGCAGGGCGAGACCTCGGACGAGGATCTGATGGCCGAGGAGGGCATCGAGGAGGTGGACTTCTTCCTGGCCCTGTCGGACGACGACGAGAACAACATCATGTCCTGCCTGCTGGCCAAGCGCATGGGCGCGCGCCGCGTGCTGGCGCTGATCCACCGCCAGGCCTACGCCGAGCTGATGCACGGCACGCAGATCGACATTGCGCTGTCGCCCGCCCAGGCCATGCTCGGCGAGCTGCTGGCCTATACGCGGCGCGGCGACGTGCAGGCCGTGCACAGCCTGCGCCGCGGCGTGGCCGAGGCGCTGGAGATCGTGGCGCGCGGCGACAAGAAGAGTTCGCGCGTGGTGGGCCGGCGCGTGGAGGAACTGCCCTTGCCGCCCCAGGTGCACATGGGCCTGATCGTGCGCGGCCTGCCCGATGCGGATGCGCCGCCGCCGGCCGAGGGCGAGGCGCCAGCGGCACAGGAGCAGGAGCCCGAGGTCATCATCCCGCGCAGCCACACGGTGATAGAGAGCAACGACCATGTGGTGTTCTTTCTGCCGCACAAGCGCCTGGTGCGCGAGGTGGAAAAGCTGTTCCGCGTCAGCGCCACGTTTTTCTAGAGCCAGCGGGCCATGCGCGATTTACTCCCCGTCTTGCGCGTGCTGGGCATGCTGATGTGCATGTTTGCGCTGGCCATGGCGCTGCCCGGTGCGGTGTCCTGGTGGCAGCGGGAGGCGGTGTGGCAGGTCTACCCCCGGTCGATTGCGCTGACCCTGGGCGCGGGCCTGCTGCTGTGGTGGCTCATGCGCGGCTACCGCCAGGAGCTGCAGCCGCGCCATGGCGTGATCCTGGTGACTCTGGTGTGGGTGCTGCTGCCGCTGTGCGCCAGCCTGCCGCTGTGGCTGGCCCTGGCGCAGATCGGGCGGCCGATCTCGTTCACGCATGCGTATTTCGAGGCCGTCTCGGGCCTGACCACCACCGGCTCCACGGTGCTGTCGGGGCTGGACGAGCTGCCCTTGTCGGTGAACGTGTGGCGCACTTTTTTGCAATGGATGGGCGGTATGGGCATCTTGATCCTGGCCGTGGCCATCCTGCCCCTGCTGGGGGTGGGCGGCAGCCAGCTGTTCAAGGCCGAGGCCGCCGGCCCCATCAAGGACACCAAGCTGACCCCGCGCATGACCGAGACGGCCAAGGGCCTGTGGAGCGTGTACGCGGCGCTGTCCGTGCTGTGCGCGCTGTGCTTCTGGGCCGGCGGCATGGCGCCCATGGATGCCGTCATGCACATGTTCACTACCGTGAGCCTGGGCGGCCTGTCCTCGCACGACAGCAGTTTCGCCTTCTTCGATTCGCCCCTGCTGGAGGCGGCGGCGGTGTTCTTCATGCTGATTGCCAGCTGCAATTTCACGCTGTACTTCGTGGCGCTGCGCAAGGGCCATTGGCAGGGCTTCTGGCGCGACCCCGAGGTGCGCGCCACCATGACGGCGCTGATCGGCGGGGGGCTGCTGGTGGCGCTGCTGTTGTGGGCCAAGGGCGTGTACGAGCCTTTGCCTGCGCTGCGCCATGGGCTGTTCCACGTGGTGTCGGTAGCCACCACCACGGGCTACGCCACGCAGGACTACCTGGCCTGGCCGGTGTTTGCGCCGGTGTTCATGCTGCTGCTGTCGGGTGTGGCCACCAGCGCCGGATCGACGGGCGGGGGCATCAAGATGGTGCGCGTGTTGATCCTGGTGCAGCAGGCACGCCGCGAGCTCACGCGCCTGGTGCACCCGCGCGCCGTGCAGCCGGTGCTGCTGGGCGCTCGCGTGGTGGACAGCCGCATGATTTTCTCGGTCATGGCCTTCATGCTGGTCTACGGCGCCACGGTGATCGTGCTGAGCATGGTGCTGCTGCTCACCGACCTCGATCCGCTGACGGCGTTTTCCGCGGTGCTCGCCAGCGTGCACTGCATGGGGCCGGGGCTGGGCACGATCGGCCCGAGTTCCAATTACGCGGTGCTCACCGACTTCCAGGTCTGGGTCTGCACCCTGGCCATGCTGCTGGGGCGGCTGGAGATCCTGAGCTTCATGGCGCTGCTCTCGCCTGCGTTCTGGCGCCGTTGAACTACGTACGTAGCGGCGGGCGCGGCGTCCCTACAATGCGGCGCTTGACCGCATCATCAGGTTTTTTTATGGTTCCCCACCTCGTCACCGCACTCACGGGCCCGATCAACGAGCTGGAGCAGCGCATCCTGGACTCCATGCCTGCCATTGAGCGTTGGTTCCGCCTGGAATGGATGGAGCACACGCCGCCGTTCTATACCTCGGTGGATATCCGCAATGCCGGCTTCAAGCTGGCGCCGGTGGACACCAACCTGTTTCCGGGTGGCTGGAACAACCTCACCGACGAAATGCTGCCGCTGGCGGTGCAGGCGGCCATGGCGGCCATCGAGAAGATCTGCCCCGAGGCGCGCAACCTCCTGATCATCCCGGAGAACCATTCGCGCAACACCTTCTATCTGGCCAACGTGGCGCAATTGGTGCGCATCTTCAACATGGCGGGGCTGAATGTGCGCGTGGGCTCCATCAGCCCGGACATCAAGAAGACCACCACCGTCACGCTGCCCCATGGCGAGACGGTGACGCTGGAGCCGGTGATACGCAACAAGCGCCGCCTGGGGCTGAAGAACTTCGACCCCTGCACCATCCTGCTGAACAACGACCTGTCGGCCGGCGCGCCGGGCATCCTCGAAGAGCTGTACGAGCAGTACCTGCTGCCGCCGCTGCACGCGGGCTGGAGCGTGCGCAGGAAGAGCCGCCACTTCAAGAGCTACGAAGAGGTGGCCAAGCGCTTTGGCAAGATGCTGGGCATAGACCCCTGGCTCATCAATCCGCTGTTCGGCCACTGTGAGGGTGTGGACTTCAACGAGGGCTTGGGGCTGGAGGCGCTGGCGAGCGCCGTGGATGTGCTGCTGGCCAAGGTGCGGCGCAAGTACAAGGAATACGGCATCAAGGAGAAGCCCTTCGCCGTCGTCAAGGCCGACAACGGCACCTATGGCATGGGCATCATGACGGTGCACGACGCCAAGGAGATCGAAGACCTGAACCGCAAGACGCGCAACAAGATGGCCGTGATCAAGGACGGCCAGGTGGTGCATGACGTCATCGTGCAGGAGGGCGTGCTCACGCGTGAGCGTGTGCACGAGGCCGTGGCCGAGCCCGTGGTCTACATGATGGACCGCTACGTGGTCGGGGGCTTCTACCGCATGCATGCCGAGCGCGGTGTGGAAGAGAACCTGAACGCCCCCGGCGCCAGCTTCGTGCCGCTGGCCTTCGAGCACAGCACCCAGCTGCCGCAGCCCGGCGTACGCCCGGGCGTGAGCGCGCCGAACCGGTTCTACATGTATGGCGTGATCGCGCGCCTGGCCATGCTGGCCGCCAGCTATGAGCTGGAGGCCACGGACCCGGAGGCCGAGGTCTACGACTGAGCCCCGCTACCACGGCGGCTGCCCCGCCGTTGCTGCTATACAGGGCGCCCCGGGCCAGCGCACAATCATCAACCCTACCTACCAGGATCCCTTGGCTGCGACCGGGGACAGTTCGTGCAAAACTCGAAATCCTCGCTCCCGGGCTTGACCGTTGGCGCCATCGGCGTCGTCTTCGGTGATATCGGCACCAGCGTGCTCTACACCGTCAAGGAGGTGTTCGCCACCGGCCATGTGCAGTTCACCCATGACAACGTGTATGGCGTGCTCTCGCTCATCTTCTGGACGCTCACCGTCATCGTCTCCGTCAAGTACGTGGTGCTGGTGCTGCGCGCCGACAACAATGGCGAGGGCGGCCTGGTGGCCATGCTCACCCTGGCGTCCCGCGCCGTGGCCGACCGGCCCAGGCTGCGTCACTGGATGCTGCTGGTGGGCATCTTCGGCACCTGTCTGTTCTATGGCGACGGCGTCATCACCCCGGCCATCACCGTGCTGGGGGCGATGGAGGGCCTGGAGGTCATGTCGCCGGAGATGGCCAAGTACGTGATCCCGCTCACGCTGCTGGTGCTGTTCGCGCTGTTTGCCGTGCAGAAAAAGGGCACGGCGGGCATAGGCAAGTTCTTTGGGCCGGTGATGCTGCTGTGGTTCTTCACCATCGCTGGGCTGGGCCTGCTGCACATTGCCAAGCATCCCGAGATTCTGTGGGCCATCTCGCCGCATTACGCCTGGGGCTTTGGCATGCACAACCCGGGTATCACCTTCATCATCCTGGGTGCGGTGGTGCTGTGCGTGACGGGGGGCGAGGCGCTCTACGCCGACATGGGGCACTTCGGCAAGCGCCCGATCCGCCTGGCCTGGTTCTCCATCGCCATGCCCGCGCTCACGCTCAATTACTTTGGCCAGGGCGCGCTGCTGCTGGCCGACCCCGAGGCGGTGAAGAACCCGTTCTTCAACCTGGCCCCCGAGTGGGCCACGCTGCCGCTGGTGGCGCTTGCCACGGCGGCGGCGGTGATCGCCTCGCAGGCGCTGATCTCGGGCGCGTACAGCGTGACCAAGCAGGTCATACAGCTCGGGTTTCTGCCACGCCTGCAGATCCTGCACACCAGCGTGCACGACAAGGGCCAGATCTACATGCCCTTCGTGAACTGGGGCCTGTTCGTGCTCATCGTGCTGGCGGTGGGCATGTTCCGCTCCTCGGGCAACCTGGCCGCGGCCTATGGCATTGCGGTGACCACCGACATGCTGATCACCACCGTGCTCACCTTCTTCGTCGTGCGCTATGCCTGGAAGCTGCCGCTGTTGGTCTGCCTGGGGGCCACGGGGCTGTTCTTCACGGTGGACATCCTGTTCTGGTCCTCCAACCTGCTCAAGCTGATCCATGGCGGCTGGTTCCCGCTGGTGATTGCCGGCGCGGTGTTCCTGCTGATGGTGACCTGGCGCGACGGCCGCGCCCTGCTGACCCAGGCGCTGCAGGATACGGCGCTGGACCTGAAGGAGTTTTTGGGCGCCTTGTTCATCGCGCCGCCGACACGCGTCGAAGGCACGGCGGTGTTTCTCACCTCCCGCGACGGGATCGTGCCCAATGCCCTGCTGCACAACCTCAAGCACAACAAGGTGCTGCATGCGCAAAACCTCTTTGTCACCGTGCACAACCATGAAGTGCCCTGGATCGGCATGGAGAAACGCCTGGAGGCCGAGGCCCTGGGCAGCGACTGCTGGCGCGTGAGCGTGAACTATGGCTTCAAGAACGACTATGACCTGCCCAAGGCTCTATCCTTGCTCGAAGGGCGCGGCGTGGATCTGAACCCCATGACGACCAGCTACTTTCTGTCGCGCGACATCGTCACACCCACGCTGGGTAAGGGCATGGCGCTGTGGCGCGAAAAGCTGTTTGCGCAGATGCACCACAGCGCCAGCGCGGCGGCGGAATTCCTCAATCTGCCCAGCAATGCCGTGGTGGAGCTGGGCTCCAAGGTGGAGATTTGAGATGTTTTTCGGCTTTAATCCTTGGTCCATAAGCGCTATAAGCTATGAAAATTGAAGTGTTCCTGTCGGTGCCGTCGCGGCAGGGTTGCCACAATCCGCAGCCATGCAGTTTTTCAAAGACCTGAGCCTGTCTGCCGCCACGGCCGGCTTCGTGGCCGTGCTGGTGGGCTTCACCAGCTCCGTGGCCATCGTGTTCCAGGCGGCCCAGGCCTTCGGCGCCACGCCCGAGCAGATCACCTCCTGGATGTGGGCCCTGGGCCTGGGCATGGGACTGTGCTCGCTCGTACCCTCGCTCATCCTGCGCCAGCCGGTCATGGTGGCCTGGTCCACGCCGGGCGCAGCGGTGCTGGCCACGGCGGGGCTGGCGGGGGGCTTTTCCATGGGCGAGGCCGTGGGCGCCTTCATGGTCTGCGCGCTCCTGATCACGCTGGCCGGCATCACCGGCTGGTTCGAGCGGGTGATGAACCGCATTCCCATGGAAATTGCCTCGGCCCTGCTCGCTGGCGTGCTGGCACGCTTTGGCATGCAGGCCTTTGCCGCCCTGCAGACCGCCTTGCCGCTGGTGTTGCTGATGTTGCTGGCCTACCTGCTGGCGCGCCGGTTGTTGCCACGCTACGCCGTCGTGGTCACGCTGGCGGTGGGCATTGCCTGGGCCGCGCTCAACGGACAAATGCGCTGGTCCGCCGTGCACCTGGCACTGGCCGTCCCCGTGTTCACCGCGCCGCAGTTCAGCGTGCAGGCGCTGATGAGTCTGGCCCTGCCGCTGTTCATCGTCACCATGGCCTCGCAAAACCTGCCGGGCGTGGCCGTGATGCGCGCTACCGGCTACCAGCTGCCGGTGTCGCGCCTGATCAGCATGACCGGCCTGGCAACCCTGGTACTGGCGCCCTTTGGCGCCTTCGCGCTGAACTTCAGCGCCATCACCGCCGCCATCTGCATGGGGCCCGAGGCGCA
>NZ_CP126238.1:3815000-3962500 GCF_044792555.1 Alicycliphilus denitrificans | reverse complement strand
GGCTTAGAAGCAGCCATCATTTAAAGAAAGCGTAATAGCTCACTGATCGAGTCGTCCTGCGCGGAAGATGTAACGGGGCTAAGCCAGTTACCGAAGCTGCGGATGCACAGTTTACTGTGCGTGGTAGGAGAGCGTTGTGTAAGCCTGTGAAGGTGTCTGGTAACGGATGCTGGAGGTATCACAAGTGCGAATGCTGACATGAGTAGCGTTAAAGCGGGTGAAAAGCCCGCTCGCCGTAAGCGCAAGGTTTCCTACGCAACGTTCATCGGCGTAGGGTGAGTCGGCCCCTAAGGCGAGGCAGAGATGCGTAGCTGATGGGAAACAGGTCAATATTCCTGTACCGATCAATAGTGCGATGTGGGGACGGAGAAGGTTAGCTCAGCCAACTGTTGGATATGTTGGTTCAAGCCTGTAGTCGTGCCTGGTAGGCAAATCCGCCGGGCTAAGATGAGGGGTGATAACGAGTCTGCTTGCAGACGAAGTGAGTGATACCCTGCTTCCAGGAAAAGCCACTAAGCTTCAGCTATTGACGACCGTACCGCAAACCGACACTGGTGCGCGAGATGAGTATTCTAAGGCGCTTGAGAGAACTCAGGAGAAGGAACTCGGCAAATTGATACCGTAACTTCGGGAGAAGGTATGCCCTGATTAGGTGAACTTGTACAAAGGAAGCCGAAAGGGGTTGCAAAAAATCGGTGGCTGCGACTGTTTAATAAAAACACAGCACTCTGCAAACACGAAAGTGGACGTATAGGGTGTGACGCCTGCCCGGTGCTGGAAGATTAAATGATGGGGTGCAAGCTCTTGATTGAAGTCCCAGTAAACGGCGGCCGTAACTATAACGGTCCTAAGGTAGCGAAATTCCTTGTCGGGTAAGTTCCGACCTGCACGAATGGCGTAACGATGGCCACACTGTCTCCTCCTGAGACTCAGCGAAGTTGAAATGTTTGTGATGATGCAATCTCCCCGCGGAAAGACGGAAAGACCCCATGAACCTTTACTGTAGCTTTGTATTGGACTTTGAACGGATCTGTGTAGGATAGGTGGGAGGCTTTGAAGTGTGGTCGCTAGATCACATGGAGCCAACGTTGAAATACCACCCTGGTGCGTTTGAGGTTCTAACCCAGGTCCCTTATCGGGATCGGGGACAGTGCATGGTAGGCAGTTTGACTGGGGCGGTCTCCTCCCAAAGTGTAACGGAGGAGTTCGAAGGTACGCTAGTTACGGTCGGACATCGTGACGATAGTGCAATGGCATAAGCGTGCTTAACTGCGAGACTGACAAGTCGAGCAGATGCGAAAGCAGGACATAGTGATCCGGTGGTTCTGTATGGAAGGGCCATCGCTCAACGGATAAAAGGTACTCTGGGGATAACAGGCTGATACCGCCCAAGAGTTCATATCGACGGCGGTGTTTGGCACCTCGATGTCGGCTCATCTCATCCTGGGGCTGTAGTCGGTCCCAAGGGTATGGCTGTTCGCCATTTAAAGAGGTACGTGAGCTGGGTTTAAAACGTCGTGAGACAGTTTTGTCCCTATCTTCCGTGGGCGCTGCAGATTTGAGGAAGCCTGCTCCTAGTACGAGAGGACCGGAGTGGACACACCTCTGGTGTATCGGTTGTCACGCCAGTGGCATTGCCGAGTAGCTAAGTGTGGAAGAGATAACCGCTGAAAGCATCTAAGCGGGAAACTCGTTTCAAGATGAGATCTGCCGGGGCCTTGAGCCCCCTGAAGGGTCGTTGTAGACCACGACGTTGATAGGCTGGGTGTGGAAGTGCAGTAATGCATTAAGCTAACCAGTACTAATTGCCCGTGCGGCTTGACCCTATAACTTTGACTGCTCCAACCAGCAGTTCAAGACTGTTATGCCAAGTACGCAATCAAATACCTCAAGCTGATATAGACTCTATGAATTCGCCGTGCAGTCACCACATGACTGCACAGCACCCAGTTATGCCTGATGACCATAGCAAGTCGGTCCCACTCCTTCCCATCCCGAACAGGACAGTGAAACGACTTCGCGCCGATGATAGTGCGGGTTCCCGTGTGAAAGTAGGTCATCGTCAGGCTATTACAGCCCAAACCGCCCTCCCCCTGATACCAGGGGGAGGGCGTTTTGCTTTGCGCGGAAAGATGAAATGAAGGCCTTGTGTGCTGGCCTCATTCAATCAGGCATTCCCCATCGACAAACACACGCATTTCGCCCGACTGAAAGGCCGTCCATTCCTCGTTGGAGGTTAACGGTGCCGTGACGACGACTGCGACCTTGTCGTTCGGTGTAGTGTGGGCAGAAAAATCCACCCGCAGGTCTTCGTCGCAGAGCTGAGCCTGGGAGAACGGGTGGCGACGCACGATGTAGTAAAGATGGGTGGATGCATGCGCCCACAGGGCCTGGCCGTTGGAGAGCAGGAAATTGAACGTGCCATGCGGCGCGATGCGGGCGGCGAGTTCGCGCAACGTCAGTGTCAGCTCCTGAATGCAGGGCATGCCTGCGTGGGACTTGGACAGTTCCTGCATCAACCAGCAAAACACATGCTCGCTATCGGTGCTGCCCACGGGGTGGAAATGGGCGTGCAGGCGCGGGCGGAAGTCCTTTAGGTCGCCGTTGTGCGCAAATACCCAGTAGTGGCCCCATAACTCGCGCACGAAGGGGTGGCAGTTCTCCAGGCTGACCGCGCCTTGCGTGGCTTTGCGGATGTGGGCGATGACGTTGCGGCTCTGGATGGGGTAGCGACGGATGAGTTCGGCCACGGGGGAGTCCAGCGCCCGCTCATGGTCCACGAAGTGGCGCAGGCCCCGGCCCTCGAAAAAGGCAATGCCCCAGCCGTCGGTGTGGTCCGCCGTGTGGCCTGCGCGCTGGGCAAAGCCGGTGAAGCTGAAGGTCACGTCGGTGGGGGTGTTGGCATTCATGCCGAGCAGTTGGCACATGGCGGGCCTGGGCCGGGCGGCGCTGGGCAGGTTTACTGGCGATCTAGCCAGAGCTTGCCGCCCGTGGCCCAGTTCTCGCGCTTCACGTCGGTGATCAGAATGTCCACGGACTCGGGCGAACCGCCCAGGATTTCGACCGAGACACGGGTGATTTCTTCGGCCAGCTTGCGTTTTTGCTCGACGCTGCGGCCTTCCATCATTTCGATGTGGTAGGTGGGCATGATTGGTCCTTGAAAGTATGGGCTTTGATCATATCGACTGCGACTCCTGCCGAGTCGGCAGGGGGCGCGCGCATTGGGGGCAGATGCAGGCCAGGCCGCGCTGTTCGGGCGGCAGCCGCTGCAATGCGGCGGGCGCGATGGGCTGAGCCATGCACCAGCATTGCGCCGGTGCCAGCCCGGCGGCCATGGCGCATTGGTTCGACTGGCCGCACAGGGGGCAATGGGAGCTGTCGGTCTGTGGCATGGCGGCAGTGTAAAAGCACAACGGCACCCGCTGGTGCCGTTGTTGGTCAAATAGGGCTATAGCGCTTCTGCATAAAGCACTGATAGCTATACTTTATGAAGCATCAGGTGCTGGCCTTGACCTTTAGGCGCCAGGCGTGCAGCAGCGGCTCGGTGTAACCGCTGGGTTGCTCCATGCCCTTGAAGACCAGCTCGCAGGCGGCCTGGTAGGCCATGGATTCGCCAAAGCGACCGTGCATGGGCTGGTACAGCGGGTCGCCGGCATTTTGCTGGTCCACCTTGGCGGCCATGCGCTCGAAGGTGGCGCGCACCTGGGCTTCGCTGACGATGCCATGCAGCAGCCAGTTGGCCACATGCTGGCTGCTGATGCGCAGCGTGGCGCGGTCTTCCATCAGGCCGATGTCGTTGATGTCGGGCACCTTGGAGCAACCCACGCCCTGGTCCACCCAGCGCACCACATAGCCCAGGATGCCCTGGATGTTGTTGTCCAGCTCCTGCTGCTTCTCGGTCTCGGTCCAGTTCGGGTTGGCGCTCACGGGCACGGTGAGCAGGCCGGTGAGCAGGTTGTCGCGCTCGGCATCGGCGTTGATCTTCTCCAGTTCGGCCTGGATGTCGCTGACCTTGACCTGGTGGTAGTGCAGCGCGTGCAGCGTTGCGCCCGTGGGGCTGGGCACCCAGGCGGTGTTGGCGCCGGCCTTGGGGTGGGCGATCTTCTGCTCCAGCATGGCCTTCATCAGGTCCGGCATGGCCCACATGCCCTTGCCGATCTGCGCCTTGCCCCGCAGGCCCATGGATAGGCCGACGAGCACGTTGCTCTTTTCGTAGGCCTGGATCCAGGCGCTACTTTTCATGTCGCCCTTGCGGATCATGGGGCCGGCGTGCATGGCGGTGTGCATTTCGTCGCCCGTGCGATCCAGGAAACCGGTGTTGATGAAGGCCACGCGCGCCGGCGCGGCGGCAATGCAGGCCTTGAGGTTGACCGAGGTGCGGCGCTCCTCGTCCATGATGCCGAGCTTGACGGTGTTCTGCGCCAGGCCCAGGAGTTTTTCCACGCGGCCGAACAGCTCGTTGGCAAAGCCCACTTCGGCCGGGCCGTGCATCTTGGGCTTGACGATGTAGACGCTGCCGGTGCGCGAGTTCCGGATGCCGGGCTGGCCCAGGTTCTTCAGGTCGTGGATGGCGATGGCGGTGGTGACGACGGCGTCCAGGATGCCCTCGGGGATTTCCTTGCCTTCGCTGCCCCACAGGATGGCGGGGTTGGTCATCAGGTGGCCAACGTTGCGCACGAACATCAGCGAGCGGCCATGCAGGCGCACCGGCTGGCCGTTGGCCCCGGTGTACTCGCGGTCGGCGGCCAGGCCGCGCGTCATCGGCTTGCCGCCCTTGTCAAAGGTCTCGGTCAGCGTGCCACGCAGAATGCCCAGCCAGTTGCTGTAGCCCAGCACCTTGTCCTCGGCATCCACGGCGGCGACCGAGTCTTCCAGGTCCAGGATGGTGGACAGGGCGGCCTCGATCACCAGGTCGGACACGCCGGCGGCGTCGCTCTGGCCAATGGGCGTGGTGCGGTCGATGCGGATGTCGATGTGCAGGCCGTTGTTCACCAGCAGCACGGACGATGGGGCTGCGGCGTCCCCCTGGTGGCCGACGAACTGGCTGGCGTGCTGCAGTCCGCTGCGGCTGCCGTCCTTGAGCTGCACCACGAGCCGGCCTGCGTCCACGCGGTAGGCTGCCGCGTCCTTGTGCGAGCCCGCAGCCAGCGGCGCGGCCTGGTCCAGGAAGTTG
The DNA here is from genome assembly GCF_044792555.1 of Alicycliphilus denitrificans. Classification (GTDB taxonomy): domain Bacteria; phylum Pseudomonadota; class Gammaproteobacteria; order Burkholderiales; family Burkholderiaceae_C; genus Alicycliphilus; species Alicycliphilus denitrificans_A. The sequence goes on along the minus strand of NZ_CP126238.1, from coordinate 3,957,327 downwards.
CGCGCAAATTCGATCACGCGGGCGCCGCGCACCGGGTTGTAGCCGCGCCCCTTCTCGGCTCCGCCATCTTCACCAATCACGTCCGTGCCGTAGAGCGCGTCGTACAGGCTGCCCCAGCGGGCGTTGGCGGCATTCAGCGCGTAGCGTGCGTTGAGGATAGGCACGACGAGCTGCGGGCCGGCCTGCAGGGCCAGTTCGGCATCCACGTTGGTCGTAGTGGCCTGCACGCCCTGCGGCGGGGGCACGAGGTAGCCGATGGTTTCCAGGAACCTGCGGTAGCCCGCCATGTCGGCGATCGGGCCAGGGTGGGCCTGGTGCCAGGTGTCGAGTTCCTTTTGCAGCCGGTCGCGCTCGGCTAGCAGGGCGGCATTCTTGGGCGCCAGCTCGGTCACCAGGGCATCAAAACCCTGCCAGAAGGCCTCGGGGCCGACGCCGGTGCCGGGCAGCACCTGTTCGTTGATGAAGCTGTGCAGCGTGGTGGCCACCTGCAGGCCGTGGATTTGGGTACGTGTGGTCATGTGAGCCTCTCGCAAGATCAAAAAACAAAGCCGTCACCCTCCATGAGGAGTCTGGGGCTCACTGTATTGGAAATATTTCCGCATATAAACAGGGAAAATATTTCTAAACCAATGACTTTTTTGCAAAAATGAGCCCGGTAATTCGTCGTCTGCGCGGCATGTGCCCTGGATGTGTCATCAAAAAAGTGAGCTTTTAACGTTTTCTGCGTAAGCGTTTGAGGCTGTTTTCATGGATAAACTCAAAGTCTTCGAGTCGTTTGTCTCGGTGGCCACCAAGGGCAGCCTCACGGCCGCGGCGCGTGCCGAGGGCGTGGCGCCGGCCATCATGGGGCGGCGCCTGGACGCGCTGGAGGAGCACCTGGGCGTGAAGCTGCTGGTGCGCACCACGCGGCGCATCACGCTGACGCATGAGGGCAGTGCCTTTCTGGAGGACTGCCAGCGCCTGCTGGCCGACGTGGCCAATGCCGAGGCCAGCGTCTCGGCCGGTGGCATCAAGGCCACGGGCCATTTGCGCATTACCGCGCCGGCGGGCTTCGGCCGGCGCCATGTGGCGCCGCTGGTGCCGCGTTTTCGTGATCGTCACCCCGAGGTGACGGTGTCGCTGAACCTCTCCGACCGCGTGGTGGACCTGGCCGGCGAGGGCTATGACTGCGCCGTGCGCGTGGGCGACCTGCCCGACTCGTCCCTGGTCAGCGTGCGCATGGCCGACAACCGCCGCCTGTGCGTGGCCACGCCGCAATACCTGGCGCGCCGGGGCACGCCACGCCACCCGGGCGAGCTGGCGCAGCACGACTGCCTGACGCTGTCCAGCGACGCCTCGCAGACCCGCGGCTGGGCCTTTCGCGTGCCGCATGCCGATGGCGGCGGCCTGGAGGTGATCTACGTCAAGCCCGGCGGGCCGCTGGACTGCTCCGACGGCCAGGTGCTGCACGACTGGTGTCTGGGCGGCTGGGGCATTGCCTGGCGCAGCACCTGGGAGGTGGAGTCGGAAATCGCCGCCGGCCGCCTGGTGCCGGTGCTGGAGGCCTTCGCCGCGCCGCCCAACGGCATCTACCTGGTATTCCCCCAGCGCAAGCACCTGCCGCTGCGCGTGCGCCTGTGGATGGAATACCTCAGGCACCATTACGCCCAGCCCGAATTCTGGGGCCGCGCCCCCGATCACTGACCGACTACAAGGAGCCCCCACCGTGACGACCGAAGCCCTGCTGGCCTTTGCCCACATCATGGCCTTCCTGATGCTGGCCACTTTCATGACCAGCGAGACCGCGCTGTGCCGCCAGGACTGGATCAACCCCGCCGCGGTGCGGCGCCTGGTGCGGCTGAACCTGCTGACGCTGGTTTCGGGCGCCATCGTGCTGGCGACGGGATTGGCGCGCACCTGGTGGGGCATCAAGGGGCTAGACTGGTATTGGGGGCAGCCGCTGCTGCATGCCAAGTTGACGCTGCTGGTGCTGATGCTGGCGCTGGCGGCCGTGGCCGGGCAGCGTTATCGTCGCTGGCGTCGCGAGCTCGTCGCGGGGGGCGAGCTGCCGCAGGGGCAGGAGCTGCGCGCCGCCCGACGCCTGGAGATGTGGGCCTCGCATCTGATGATCATCGTCGTGCTGTTGGCGGTGTTTCTCGCCCGCGGCGTCGGGACGCGCTGAGCGCCCCAAGAAAAACCCCGCAGGCCGGGCGGCGTTGCGGGGCGCCGCAGATGCGCCGGTGGCTCAGCCGGCCGGCTTGTTGCTCAGGCACTCCTTCATGAAGGCCTTGCGCGCGTCGCCCTTGAGGTTCTTGCTGCCGGCTTCGGCGTTGCAGGACTTCATCTTGTCCTGCTGCTTGGCCTGCTTGTCGGCGGACAGGCACTCCTTCATGAAGGCCTTGCGCTCGTCACCCTTGAGGTTCTTGTTGCCGGCATCGGCGTTGCAGGTCTTCATCCTGCTTTGCTGGGCCGTGGGAGCCTTGGCTGGCGCCGCTGCGCCGGCCGCCGGGGCATCGGCAGCCTGTGCCGTGAACGAGAGGGCCAAGCCGGCAATGGCCAACAGGGAAAGCAGTTTCTTCATGGAGTGCTCCTGCAAAAAGGAATGGTGAAATGCCCGCCGAGCGTGCAATGCCATGCGGGTCGCCCAGCATAACGGTGGGACCGCACACTGCGATGACCGGGGTGACCCGTAGAATTCGCACCCATGCTCTCCGTCAAACAGGAATTGCTCGCGGCGCTGGCCGGCGAGCTGGAAAAACTCTCCCCAGGCGCGGGCGTTCGCGCCGCCTTTGAAAACCCCAAGCTTGCCGCCCATGGCGACCTGGCCTGCACGGCCGCCATGCAACTGGCCAAGCCGCTCAAAGCCAACCCGCGCGCCCTGGGCGAGCAACTGCAAGCCGCGCTGCTGGCGACACCCGCATTTCAGCAATGGGTGGCCGCCATCGAGATCGCCGGCCCCGGTTTTTTGAACATCCGCCTGAAGCCGGCAGCCAAGCAGCAGGTGGTGCGCGAGGTGCTCAGGCAAGGCGAGCGCTTTGGCTTGCAGGCCGCGCGCGGCGAAAAAATCCTGGTGGAATTTGTCTCCGCCAACCCCACGGGGCCGTTGCATGTGGGCCATGGTCGCCAGGCGGCGCTCGGGGATGCGATCTGCAATCTCTATGCCACCCAGGGCTGGAGCGTGCACCGCGAGTTCTATTACAACGACGCCGGGGTGCAGATCGACACCCTGACCAAAAGCACGCAGCTGCGTGCCCAGGGCGTGAAGCCGGGCGATGCCGCCTGGCCCGAGGCCGCCTACAACGGCGACTACATCCAGGACATTGCCGACGCCTTTGTGGCCCGCGCCAGCGTCAAGGCCGACGACCGCGAGTTCACCGCCAATGGCGATGTGAGCGACTACGACAACGTGCGCCAGTTTGCCGTGGCCTACCTGCGCAACGAGCAGGACAAGGACCTGCAGGCCTTCGCGCTCAAGTTCGACGAGTACTACCTGGAATCGAGCCTCTACACCAACGGCCATGTCGAGGCCACGGTGCAGCGCTTGATCGCCAACGGCAAGACCTACGAGCAGGACGGTGCGCTGTGGCTCAGGTCCACCGACTACGGTGACGACAAGGACCGCGTCATGCGCAAGAGCGACGGCGGCTACACCTATTTCGTGCCCGACGTGGCCTACCACATCCAGAAGTGGCAGCGCGGCTACACCAAGGTGGTGAACATCCAGGGCACGGACCACCATGGCACCATCGCCCGCGTGCGCGCCGGCCTGCAGGCGGCGGATGTGGGCATTCCCGAGGGCTATCCAGACTATGTGCTGCACACCATGGTGCGCGTGGTGCGTGGCGGCCAGGAGGTCAAGATCAGCAAGCGTGCCGGCAGCTACGTCACGCTGCGCGACCTGATCGAGTGGACCAGCAAGGATGCCGTGCGCTTCTTCCTGCTCAGCCGCAAGCCCGATACCGAGTACACCTTCGACGTGGACCTGGCCGTGGCGCAGAACAATGACAACCCGGTGTACTACGTGCAGTATGCCCACGCACGCATCTGCTCGGTGTTGCGCGGCTGGAACGAGCACTATGACCTGGCTGCCCTGCAGGACGTGGACCTGTCGCCCCTGCAAGGCGAGCAGGCCCAGGCACTGATGCTGCTCCTGGCCAAGTACCCCGAGATGCTCACCGCCGCGGCCACGGGCAATGCGCCCCATGATGTGAGCTTCTACCTGCGCGAGCTGGCCGCCGCCTATCACAGTTACTACGACGCCGAACGCATCCTGGTGGATGATGAGCCGGTCAAGCTGGCCCGCCTGGCCCTGGTCGCTGCCACGGCCCAGGTATTGCACAATGGCCTGGCGGTGCTGGGCGTGTCAGCGCCCGCCAGAATGTAGGTGATCCTCATATGAAGAAACAGCAACGTGGCAGCACCGGCGTGGGCTTCATCCTCGGGGTGCTCGTTGGGCTGGGTGGCGCGCTGGCCGTGGCCATCTATGTGACCAAGGTGCCCGTGCCCTTCCTGAACAAGAACGGCGTGCGCGCACCCGAGCAGGACGCCGACGAGGCCAAGCGCAACAAGAATTGGGACCCGAACGCACCGCTGTATGGCAAGAACCCGGCGCGGCCCGTCACGCCGGCGCCTGCGCCCGAGGGGGCGGCCGTAACGCCGCCGGCGGCCGTGGCCACGCCAGAGGCGCCCGCGCCGGCAGCGCGCACGACGGCCGCCCGGCCCGAGGCGGTGCAGCCATCGGCCGATCCGCTGGGCGATCTGGCGCGCGCCAAGTCCAAGGCCGCGCCCGAGGTGGGTGCGGAGCCGTTCGAATACTTCGTGCAGGCCGGCGCCTTTCGCTCTCAGCAGGATGCCGATGCGCAGCGCGCCAAGCTTGCCATGCTGGGCTGGGAGGCGCGTGTGAGCGAGCGCGAGGCCAATGGCCGCACGGTGTTCCGTGTGCGCGTCGGCCCATTTACCAAGCGTGACGATGCCGAATCGCTGAAGGAAAAGCTCGCTGGCGCGGGCGTCGACTCGACGCTGGTGCGAGTGCAGCGCTGAACTTTTATCCCTGCACCGGCTCACAAGCTTCCATACCGTCTTAGGAGTATTCAAGAACCATGAAACGCCGTGAGTTTTCCCTCTCTGCTGCCGCCCTGACGGCGGGGGCCCTGGCCCTGCCCGCACGGGCTCAGCCGCGCGAAGGCAAGGATTACCGCAAGCTGGCCAAGCCGGTGGCCACAGAGGCACCGGCCGGCAAGATCGAGGTGGTCGAGTTCTTTGGCTACTTCTGCCCGCACTGCAATTCGTTCGAGCCCGCGCTCAACGCCTGGCTCAAGACGGCGCCCAAGGACATCGTCCTGCATCGTGTGCCGGTGAATTTCAATGCCAAGACCGTGCCCATGCAAAAGCTCTACTACACGCTCGAAGGCCTGGGCAAACTGGAGCCGCTGCACGCCCAGGCGTTCCGCTACGTGCATGTGGAGCGCAAGCCCCTGCAGGAGGACGCGCAGGTGCTGGCCTGGGCCGGCATGCAGCCGGGCCTGGACCAGGCCAAGTTCAAGGAGATGTACAACTCCTTCGGCGTCGCCAACCAGATACGCAAGGCTACGCAGCTGCAGCAGGCCTACGATGTGGAGGGGGTGCCCTCCATGGGCGTGGCCGGGCGCTACTACGTCGATGGCACCATGGCCGGCAGCACGGACAATATGCTGCGCCTGGTGGAGCAGCTTGCGGCGCAGGTGCGCAAGGGCTGAGAGGCTGTGCCACACGCCAAAGCGCGCCTGGAGCGCGCTTTTTTTTGCTCCTGTACCGGTGCGGCGCAGGGTGGCCAAGGCGATCAGTACAATGACCGCAAGAATCGTGCCCTATGAAAATCAGACTGCCCTCCCTCCTGCTGTTTGGCGTCCTGGCCCTGGCCTTCCTGCCTGTCGCGCAGGCTGAGAAGGCCGACCGCGGCAAGCCCATGAACATCGAGGCCGATGCGCTGCGCCACGACGAGCTCAAGCAGACCAGCGTGTTCACCGGCCATGTGGTCATGACCAAGGGCAGCATCGTGCTGCGCGGCGCGCAGCTGGAGGTGCGTCAGGATCCTGAGGGCTACCAGCACGGCGTGGTGACGGCCGAGCCCGGCAAGCGCGCCTTCTTCCGCCAGAAGCGCGACACGCCGCCCGGAGGGGTGGATGAGTTCGTGGAGGGCGAGAGCGAGGTCATCGAATACGACGGCCGCAGCGACATCGTCAAGCTCATACGCCGTGCCGAGCTGCGCCGCTACCGCGAGGCCACACTCACCGACGAGCTGATGGGCGCGCTCATCGTCTACAACAACGTCACCGATGTGTTCACCGTGGACGGGCAAAAGGCCGCGCCGGGCGCTGCCAACGCGGGCGCGTCAGGCGGCCGCGTGCGTGCCGTGCTGGGGCCCAAGGAGCCGGCCGCGGGGAGCGTGGCAACGCCCGCGGGCAGTGCGCCGCCGGCGCTGCGCCCCGCGCCCCGCCTGGGTGACGGCAAGTGAGCGCCGTGGTGAGCGGGGCAGGCGCCGCTGGCGCAGCGCATGACCCGGCCAGCGGTGCCAGCCGGCTGGAGGCGCTGCACCTGCAAAAGTCCTACGGCAGCCGCAAGGTGGTCAAGGACGTGTCCCTGGTGGTGCAAAAGGGCGAGGTGGTGGGCCTGCTCGGCCCCAATGGCGCGGGCAAGACCACCTCTTTCTACATGATCGTGGGCCTGGTGCGCAGCGACGGCGGCGACATCCGCATCGATGGCCGGTCGGTGGCCAACATGCCCATACACCGGCGCTCGCGCCTGGGGCTGTCGTACCTGCCGCAGGAAGCGTCGATCTTTCGCAAGCTCAACGTCGAAGACAACGTGCGCGCGGTGCTGGAGCTGCAGACCGACGAGGCCGGCCGGCCGCTGGCGCGCGCCGAGATCGAGCGCCAGCTTACCGGCCTGCTGCAGGAGCTACGCGTGGAGCATCTGCGCCAGTCGCCGGCGCTGGCGCTGTCGGGCGGCGAGCGCCGGCGCGTGGAGATTGCCCGTGCCCTGGCCACGCAGCCGCGCTTCATCCTGCTGGACGAGCCCTTTGCCGGCATCGACCCGATTGCCGTGATCGAGATCCAGCGCATCATCGGCTTCCTGAAGGAGCGCGGCATAGGCGTGCTGATCACCGACCACAACGTGCGCGAGACCCTAGGCATCTGCGACCATGCCTTCATCATCAGCGATGGCCGCGTGCTCGCGCAGGGCACGCCGTCGGACATCGTGGACAACGCGGAAGTGCGCCGGGTGTACCTGGGCGAGCATTTCCGCATGTGAGCGTGATGCAGGTGCGCGGCCCAAGGCAATCGGTGGACGCCAGGCCATGAAGCCGAATCTGTCACTGCGCGTCTCGCAGCACCTGGCGCTTACGCCGCAGCTGCAGCAGTCGATTCGCCTGCTGCAGCTGTCCACGCTGGAGCTGGCCCAGGAGGTCGAGCAGATGCTCGATGACAACCCGTTCCTGGAGCGGGCTTCCGAGGAGGGGCCGCAGGAGCCCGAGCAGTATCCGGCCGGTGGTGCTACATATTCAGAAGCTACTGGCGCAGATGCAGCAAGCGTTGATGCCGAAAATGATGCTGAAATGCCCGCCGTTACCAGCCCCAGCGACTGGGAGGGCGACGGCAGCATGGACGCGGCCACAGAAGACGGGGAATGGGGGGGGGATGGCATGCTGCGCAACGGCGGCAGCGGCGACGGCGAGGAGGCCGATGCTACCGAGCTGGCGCGCAGCCACGAGTCCCTGACCGACTTCCTGCACCGCCAGGCGCTGGCGCTGCGCCTGTCCGAGCTGGACAGGGCGGCGCTGCGTTTTCTCATCGAGTCGCTGAACGACGATGGCTACCTGGATGAATCGCTGGAGTCCCTGGCCATCAGCCTGGCCGGGGTGGATGACCCGGCGCAGCTTGAGGAGCTGGTGCACCGCTTCACCGTCGCCCTGGGCCTGCTGCAAAGCCTGGAGCCGGCAGGCGTGGGCGCACGCGACCTGGCCGAATGCTTGACGCTGCAGCTGCACGCCATGAATCAGTGCGAGGAGGGCGATCCGGCCGTGGTGCAGGCCGCGCTGTGCATCTGCCGCCAGCCGCTGGACCTGCTGGCGCGGCGCGACCTGCGCCGCCTGGCCCAGGCCTGCGGCAGCAGCGAGGATGACACGCGCAGCGCCATGGCGCTGATCACGCGGCTGGAGCCGCGCCCCGGCCGGCGCTTTGCCGACGTGGAGCGCAACGTCATCGTGCCCGACGTGATCGTGAAGAAAACCGGGCGCGGCGCGCAGCAGACCTTCAGCGTGCAGCTCAACCCCGATGTCATGCCGCGCCTGCGCGTGCACGACATCTACGCCAGCGCCCTGCGCGGCGGCAGCAAAGGCGAGGGCCACCAGGCGCTGCAGACCCGGCTGCAGGAGGCGCGCTGGTTCATCAAGAACATCCAGCAGCGCTTTGACACCATCCTGCGCGTGTCGCGCGCCATCGTGGAGCGGCAAAAGAACTTCTTCGTGCACGGCGAGCTGGCCATGCGCCCGCTGGTGCTGCGTGAGATCGCCGACGAACTGGGCCTGCACGAGTCCACCATCAGCCGCGTGACCAGCGCCAAGTACATGGGCACGCCCCAGGGCACGTTCGAGCTCAAGTATTTCTTCGGCTCGGGCCTGGGCACCGAAACCGGTGGCAACGCGTCCAGCACCGCGGTGCGCGCGCTCATCAAGCAGTTCGTGGCCGCAGAAGACCCGCACAAGCCGCTGTCGGACAACCAGATCGCCGAAATGCTCAAGGAGCAGGGCATAGAGTGCGCGCGCCGCACCGTGGCCAAGTACCGCGAGGCGCTGAAGATCGCACCGGCCAACCTGCGCAAGGCGCTATAGACGGATTTTGAATCCACGGAATGTGAAGGACATCCCCCATGGCACGCATCATTTACGAGCTGCCGGCACGCTTCGGTTTCCGCACCGAGCTGCAGGTCTACATCAGCCACGTCAACCAGGGCGGGCATCTGGACAACGCCCAGCTGCTCAGCCTGGTGTCCGAGGCGCGCGTGCGCTTCTTTCGCTCGCTGGGCTACACCGAGGCCGACGTGGCCGGCCTGTCCACCGTGGTGGGCGACATGCTGGCGCAGTACAAGTCCGAGGCCTTCCATGGCGAGACGCTGCGCGTGGAGATGACGCCCCAGGACTTCAACCGCTATGGCTTCGACCTGGTGTTCCGGATGACCGAGGTGTCCTCGGGCCGCGAGGTGGCGCGCGGCAAGACCGGCGTGGTTTTCATCGACCGCGCGGAGCGCAAGCCCGCGCCCATCCCCGGGACCGTACACGAGCTGCTTTTGGCCGTGGCAGCGCGTTGAGGCAGGGCATGGCAAGCAAGGCAGCGTGACCCAGGGGGGCGCTGCCTTGTGGGGTGCCTGTGGCGGCCGCGGCGCTCAGGTGAGGCGGCGCCGCCGTGCAAGACCGAGGCCGGCCAGCGCCACGCCTAGCAGCGCCAGCGAAGCGGGCTCGGGAATGCGGTTGACAACGATGTCATCGATGAGGAATTCGGGGGTGGATCCTCTGCCAATGGCGGTAAAGACCACCGAGCTCAGATTGGTGAACGACGACGGAAGGAAGAATTGATCCCAGTCGTACGGTGCACGCCTATCCAGCGTGACGGAAGTAAAGACGGTTCCGCCGCCCACAAGATTGCCGAGGATGTCAATGCTTGTGGCAACGCTATAGAGAGAAACGGGCAGGGAGGGGGCAAAGTTCTCTGTCCTGCCGCCGGCAAAAAACGATGTCAGCGAAAACGCGGCACCCCCGCTTTCGGTCATGGTCAGAATGGAGCGCTCGTTGGCGTTGATCAGCGCGGCCGACGTGTTGCTCTGAATCACACCCGGGTCGCAGATATACATCGAAGAATCCACGGGGTTGCCGGCAAAGGTGAAGCCCTGGCTTTGAACCGTGGTTCCGGCGTAGTAGCAGCTGCCTGAGGGCACGTCCTGGAAATCGACGACGGCGGCCTGTGCGGTACCAACGACACCAGCCAATAACACACCGGCAAGGCTGGTCATGGTTGCGGTCAGCTTCATGATGGGTTCTCCTATTGTGAGCAGGTGTCCATATCCGAAGCAAGTCGCGTTCCAGGATGCCAAGCCATTGATTTTTAAAGAAGACGACCTGAGCAAAGGCCGCCGCCGTAAAAAAATCTGACACCCGCGGCGCGAGGTCTGTGCCGCGTCAAGCCAGCAGCTTTTGCGCGGCCTCCCCCTGCGGCAGCCTGAAGGCGGCGACCACCTGGGCCAGGTCGTGGGCCTGCTGCTGCAGCGCATGCGCCGCCGCCGTGGCCTGCTCGACCAGGGCGGCGTTCTGCTGCGTGGCCTGGTCCATTTGCGACACGGCGTCGCCGATCTCGGCGATGCCCGTGCCTTGCTCCTGGCTGGCGTTGCTGATCTCGGCCACGATGGCGCTGACGCGGCGAATGCTTTGCTCGACCTTCTGCATGGTCTCGCCCGCGTCCTGCACCAGGCGGCTGCCGGCGCCGACCTGGCCCACCGAGTCGTCGATCAGCACCTTGATTTCCTTGGCCGCCGTGGCGCTGCGCTGGGCGAGCTGGCGCACCTCGGTGGCCACCACGGCAAAGCCGCGGCCCTGCTCGCCGGCGCGCGCGGCCTCGACCGCGGCGTTGAGCGCCAGGATGTTGGTCTGGAAGGCGATGCCGTCGATGACGCTGATGATGTCCTCGATCTTGCGCGAGGCGCTGTGTATGCCGCCCATGGTCTGCACCACCTGCGCCACCGCCGCCCCGCCCTGGATGGCCACCTGCGAGGCCTCATGCGCTAGCTGGTTGGCATGCCGGGCGTTGGCCGCGTTTTGCTGCACCGTGGCCGTGAGCTGTTCCATGGCGGCCGCGGTCTCTTCCAGTGAGCTGGCCTGGCCCTCGGTGCGTCCCGACAGATCCTGGTTGCCGCTGGCAATCTCGCTTGTGGCCAGGCGCACGGATTCGGACGCCTGGCGTATGCGCAGCAGCACGGCGGCGATCTTGTCGGCAAACTGGTTGAAACCCTGCGCGATCTGCGCCAGCTCGTCGCGCCCCGTGGCGTCCAGGCGGCGCGTGAGGTCTCCCTCGCCCGAGGCAATGCCCTGCAGCGCGTCGCGCACCAGCGTCAGGCGGCGCAGCATGCGCGCCACCACGGTGGCCATCACCAGGCCGGCGATCACGGCAAAGAGCAGGGTGCTGAACATGGTCATCTGGCCGAGCCGGGTGAGCGCGGACAAGGCTGCGGCCTGGTCCGCCACCACGGCCAGCACCCAGGGCGTGCCCTCGACCTTGGCGGCGTACAGCAGCTGTGGCCGGCCGTCGATGGTGACCGTCTCATGCCCCAATTGGCCTGCCAGGCGCGTGAACAGGGCCTGGTCCAGTCCGGAGGCGAGCTCGCTCACCGGCTTGAGCGTCAGGGCGCTATTGGCGTGCGCCAGGATGTTGCCCGTGGCGCCGTCGAGCAGGAAGGCAAAGCTCTTGTCCGTGGCGCGTATGCCCGTGACCTTCTTCACCACCGTGGAGAGCTCGATGTCCGAGCCCACCACGGCCAGCGTGCGTCCGGCCTCGATCACGGGCCGCACCAGGCTCACCGTGAGATTGCCCGTGGCCGAGTCGGGGTAGGCCGGGGTGATGGCGGGCCCGCCCGCGGCCACGGCCTGCTTGTACCAGCCGCGCTCCGTGCCGTCATAGCCCGCGGGGCGCGGCTTGGTAAAGGCATGGCGCTTGTCGGCCATGACGAAGTAGGCCAGGTCCAGCCCCGCTTTCTCCGCCGCCTGCAGGAAGGGCAGGGGGTTGTCTTCGCGCACGGCGATTTCGATGGAACTGGTGAGCTGCTGCTTGTCGCCGATCCACTGCGTCAGCTCCGCGGCATATTGCCGCGTCAGCCCGCCGATGCGCTCGTCCAGGGCCTGCAGCATGCTGCCGCGCACCACCACAAACGCCACCAGCGACAGCCCCAGCAGGGACAAGGTGGCAACGGCGATGCTCATGCCGATCAGGCGGGCACGCAGGCTTTGGAACATGGGGGAGTCTCCTGAGTTTGTATTGAATCCGTTTTGCATGTTACTGCTGGTTTTTTTGCCCTTTCCCCAATGCCGGGCCATTCTTGTGTAACAACGGCCGCTGGCCGGGACGTGCAAGGCCGTGTATGCCAGATGTGCCTGGCCGTGCCTTATGCTTGACGGGCTCTATGAATACCTTGCAACTTTTCCTGCCCTGCGCCGCCGGCGTCGAGGGCTTTCTGGCCGACGAGGTCCATGGCCTCACGGGTCTCACGGGCCAGGATCTGCTCGTCGGCCGCGGCGGCGTGCTGCTGCGCGGCAGCTGGCGTGACGCGCTGCGCCTGAATTTGCACAGCCGCCTGGCCCAGCGCGTGCTGGTGCAGCTGGCCGAGCGGCCGTACCGCAGCGAAGATGACATCTACGCGCTGGCCGGCGACGTGGCCTGGGAGGCCTGGTTCACCCCGCGCCAGAGCTTCAAGGTCGAGGTCACGGCCCAGCACAGCCCGCTCAAGAGCCTGAACTTTGCCGCCCTGCGCGTGAAGGACGCCGTGGCCGACCGCTTTCGCACCAAGGCCGGCGCGCGCCCCGACGTGGAAACCCGCTGGCCCGACGTGCGCATCCACCTGCACCTGACACACGAGCTGGCCACCGTGTACATCGACACCTCGGGCGAGCCCTTGTTCAAGCGCGGCTGGCGCGAGGACAAGGGCGACGCACCGCTGAAGGAAACCCTGGCCGCGGCCATGATCGCCGCCACCGGCTGGGACCCGCATGGCGCGGACCCCCTGCCGCTGTACGACCCCTGCTGCGGCAGCGGCACGGTGCTCATCGAGGCCGCGCAGATGGCCTGCCGCATCGCGCCGGGCAGCCGGCGCCGCTTCGCCTTCGAGAAGCTGCTGCCCTACCAGGCCCATGTCTGGGCTGCTATTAAAGAAGAAGCTGCTGACGCCGTTACTACGGCGCGTGTGCCGATTTTTGGCAGTGATGTATCGCACCGCATGGTGGACTTTGCCCAGCGCAACGCCGAGCGCGCCGGGGTGGCCGCGGCCGTGCAGCTGCGCGGCGGCGACGCGCTACAGCGCATGCCGCCCTGCGACCGGGCCGGCGTGATGCTGCTCAACCCGCCCTATGGCGAACGCATCGCCGCCGCGGGCACGGCCGGGCGCGACGCGCGCGAGCGCATGGGCCAGGTGCAGCGCGCCGGGCGCGAAACCGCCCAGACCGAGGACGGCGTGGACTTTTTTGCGCAACTGGCCGCGCACTGGAAGAAAAACTACGCCGGCTGGCAGGCCTGGATGCTCACCCCCGACCTGAAGCTGCCGGGCAAGATGCGTCTGAAGGAGTCGCGCCGCGTGCCGCTGTGGAACGGCCCTATCGAGTGCCGGCTGTTTCGCTTCGACCTGGTGGCCGGCTCGGCGCGCGCACGTCCCCACCCCGGCACGCCCCCCGATGCGCCCTGAGCTGCGCCTGCCCGCCGTGGCCCAGGCCGGTGCGGGCGCGCACGCGGTGGTGCTGGACACCAACATCGTGCTCGACCTGTTCCTCTTTGCCGACCCCGCCGTGGCCGCCGTACGCACGCTGCTGCGGGCGCGGCGCCTGCATTGGCTCACCACCCAGCCCATGCGCGACGAGCTCGGGTGCGTGCTGCAGTACGCCCACCTGCGGCCGCGCATGCAGCACCATGGGGTGGACGCGGCGGACGTGCTGGCCGCATTCGATGCCGGCACACGCCTGGTGGACGTGGCCGCGCGTGCCCCTTATGTCTGCAAGGACGCGGACGACCAGAAGTTCATCGACCTGGCGGTGGCGCACCGCGCCATCCTGGTGTCCAAGGATAAGGCCGTGCTATGTATGAGAAAACGGCTGTTGACGCTAGATACGCATGTGACTGCAGCTATTGTTTTTGATGACGCTACACCCTGTGTGGGCTGAACATTGCACCCATGGGTGCGCGTGTTTGTTGCGGTGCAGCACGAATTTGGATTGTGGTTTATACTTAGTGCCTAGGGTTAACACCTAGTGGTTAACCCGATGCTGAGCGGTGTTCGAGATGCGCACCGCCATGCACCGGATGGGCATCTCAGGTAGGAACCAAAATGCGCGACGTCATCCTTTCAATCATCGACTTCATCCAAGAAGCCCGCGCGGCTCATCTGGCCGTTGCCAGCCAGTAATGTGCGCGGCCGTACGCGGCCCGCACTAGCGTAGATCACGCCCCGTTGCCGCCTGGCATGGGGCGTTTTTTTCGGGCAAGCCGGGATTTAACGCAGCTGGATAAATCGCCAACAGCTATTTAAATCATAGTAAATTGGGTGCGAGCGCTACACTGGCGCACCCTCCCACGCAAACTCAGTCACAGCGGCACCACGACCATGACCACCACCGACACCGCTCCCGCCAGCGCCGCCGAGCCGGCTCTGGGGCCCGATGAACTCGACGAACTCGACCAGCTGCTCGACGACCTGCGCACGCGCGAGGAAGACCTGCCGCAGTGGGAGTTCTGCGACGGCTTTCTGACGGCCCTGGTCTGCACGCGCCGCCCCGTGCCCGCGGCCGAATGGCTGCCCATGCTGCTGGGCGATGGCCTGCCCCTGGAGGGTGCCTATGGCGCGCCCCTGCCGCTCATGCCGCCCTTCAAGAGCCTGGCCCAGCAGCAGCGTTTTCTGGCCCTGTGGGAGCTGCGCCGCGCTGAGGTGGAGCAGCAGCTGGATGCGCAGGCCGAGTCGCTCGATGCCGACAACGCCTTCCAGCCCGAGGTCATCGACATGCGCGGCGCCATCGCCAGCCTGCCCGAGGAGGAACGGGCCGAGATGGAGGGCCAGGAGATCCCCTCGTTCGGCCAGGTCTGGGCCCTGGGCTTCCTGTTCGCCGTGGAAAACTGGCCCGAGGACTGGGCCGCCCCGCGCGACAAGGAGGCCGCGCAGTGGCTGGACGGCGCGCTGGAATCCATCGTCGCCCTGACCGAGGACGACACCGGCCGGCCCGAGATCTGCATGTACGCCGAGGACGGCCCGCCCAGCACCAGCCAGGAGCGCCTGGAGGTCTTCGGCGAGGCCATCTGGGCCGTGTACGACCTGCGCCAGCTCTGGCGCAGCCTGGGCCCGCGCGTGGAGGCGGTCGTCAAGGGCGCACAGCCCGGCCGCAACGACCCCTGCCCCTGCGGCAGCGGCAAGAAGTACAAGAAATGCTGCGGGGCGTGAGGGCGCGCCCGGCGTTTCGTGCTGTTTGATGTGTGTCAAGCCGTCACAGGGGTGAACGGTTTGCAATAAGGGGTTTGCAATCGCCCCAGCCCATGTTCACGCATGTCGTTCCCACTGCCTGGCGGCCCCTGCTCCAGGGCATGGGGCTGGCTGCTGCATGGCTGGGCGGCCTGGGCCTGTTGGTTAGCACGGGCGGAGCGGGTTTCGGGGAGGCTCTGGGCCTGCTGCATCCCACCGGCGGCCTGGTTCTGGCGCTGTTGCTGTGCCGCAGCGGCCACGACCATCTGCGCTTTGGCGCGGGCCTGGCCCTGGGCGGGCTGTGCATGGCGCTATGGCGACCGTGGACTGGCGAGGAGGGCGCATCGGTGGCCGAGCTGCTGGCCTGGGGCGTCGAGGCCGGCCTGGGCTGGCGACTACTGCGCCGACAGGGGCCGGAGCACGCGGCGCTGCCCCCTTTCCGGCAATTGCTGCTGCATGGGGGCGGCTGGGCCGCGGGCAGCGGCGCGCTGGCCTGGGCCGGCGTCATGCTGGTGGCAGGGGACTGGGCCGTCGCCGAGTGGGTGGTGCGGTGGTTGCGCTGGTGGGCTGGGTCGGCCCTGGGCGTGATGCTGATCGTGCCGCTGATCCTGTCGTGGCGCCAGGCCTGGCGTGCCGGCGTGCCGCCGCGCCAGCTGGCCGAGGGGGTGCTGCTGTATGGGCTGGCCTGTGCCGCGGGAAGCGTGATTTTCTGGGGTTGGGGCGGCCCTGGCCTGCGGCCGTTGGCCCATGCCTATTGGCTGTTTCTCTTCGTGGTCTGGGCCGGTGTGCGTCTGGGGGTGGCGGGCACCATGGGGCTGTTGTGTCTGGTCGCCGCACAGGCGGGCTGGGGCATGCAGCAGCGCCAGGGTTTTTTTGCGCAAGACCTGCAGGCCAGCGGCGGGCTGGGCTATGGCGCCTACGTCATGATCCTGTTCCTGGTCGGCATGGCGCTGGCCTCCTATCTGCAGGAGCTGCGCCGCCAGAACGCCGAGGCACGCATCGCCGCCATCGCCTTCGAGTGCCAGGAAGGCCTGCTGATCACCGATGCCCAGGGGGTGATCCTGCGCGCCAACCAATCGCTGCTGGCCATGTCGGGTTATGCCGCGCACGAAGTGCTGGGGCGCACGCCACATTTCCTGCGTGCCTCCAGCAGTGGCCAGGGCAGCGAGGGCCCGCCGCCCTGGCCGGCGCGCCAGCTGCGGGCA
Organism: Alicycliphilus denitrificans; assembly: GCF_044792555.1. Lineage (GTDB taxonomy): Bacteria > Pseudomonadota > Gammaproteobacteria > Burkholderiales > Burkholderiaceae_C > Alicycliphilus > Alicycliphilus denitrificans_A. The sequence continues at coordinate 3,940,912 of NZ_CP126238.1, read as the reverse complement.
TGGCTCCGGCGCAAATCAGGGCAGCGCTATCCCGTGTGGCTCACCTGCACGCCGGTCACCAACTCCCGCGCCCAGGTGACGCACCATGTGTTCACGCTCAGCGATATCAGCGACTGGCGGCGCCAGCAGGCGCTGCGCCGCCAGCGCGAACAGGCCCAGCGCGACGTGCTGGTGCGCGAGGTGCATCACCGCATCAAGAACAACCTGCAGGGCATCACCGGCCTGTTGCAGACGCTGGGGCAGCGCCATCCCGTGCTGCACGAGCCGCTCGCCGAGGTCGCCGGCCAGGTGCACAGCGTGGCCGTGTTGCATGGCCTGAAGGGCCGCAGCCGGGCAGACCAGGTGCGGCTGTGCGAGTTGGTGCAGGAGGTGGCCGAGGGTGTCGGTGCCCTGTGGTGCGTAGCCATAGCCATGCAGCTGCCGCCGCCCGATGCGGGCGCGTCGGCATATCGCATTCAGCCAGCGGAGGCCGTGCCGCTGGCGTTGATCCTGCATGAGCTGATCCTGAATGCCGTGAAGCATGGTGGGCGCACGCACCAGGACGTGCAGGTCGGCATAGAGGTGCAACAGGGGCGGCAGGCATGGCTGACCATTTCCAACCGCGGGCGCTGGCCCGATGCCCCGCCAGAAGGGCGGGTGGGGTTGGAACTGGTTGCGACCCTGATGCCGCGTTCCGGTGCCGCCCTGGCGCTGGAACAACTCGGCGAGCGTGCCGTGGCACGCCTGAGCCTGCAGGCACCCGTGCTCCAGTGGGGCCGGGCTGCATCCGTGCTGGAGAAGCATGAACATGAAAGCTGACGCTGACGCTGACACGCCACGCACCAGCCTGCTGCTGGTGGATGATGACCGGCTGATCCTGGGTACGCTGGGCGCGGGCCTGCGCCATTTGGGCTATCGGGTCGATGTCGCCGTGGACGTGGCAGAGGCCGAGGCGCTGCTCGGCGCCAGCCTGCGTCCCGACCTGGCGATCGTGGACATGCATTTGCCTGGGTCTGATGGCCTGGCGCTGGCCCGGCGGCTTGCCGAGCTCGGCCATGTGCCGTTTGTGATGCTCAGCGCCTACAGCGACGCTGCCAATGTGGAGCGCGCCACACGCAGCGGAGCGCTGGGCTATCTGGTCAAGCCACTCATGCTGCACCAGATCCAGCCGGCGATAGAAACCGCGCTGCGGCGCGCGCGCGAACTCGATGAGTTGCGCCGCACCAGCGCCCAGCTGCAGGCGGCGCTCGATACCGACCGCGAGATCAACGTGGCCACCGGCATCGCCATGGCGCAGTACCGCATGGCCCGCCAGCCGGCCTTCGAGCTGCTGCGCAATGCCGCGCGCGCCCAGCGGCGCAAGCTGGCGGCAGTGGCGCAGGAGCTCGTGCGCGCCTGCGAGTCGCGGCAGCGTTGATATAGGTCAGCCAACAACCTTGCCACCCCGGCGGCATCCCGTGCGCCAGGGGTTTTTGTGGATGCGATCTATTGAAAGCCGGATCATAATAGTTTGTTGCTTGTGCGGCTCTGCCGCACTGTATTGTCTTCAGGCCCTGCCCCCGCCTATCCAGCCATCGACCGGTGCCTTGTGTGCCGATGGTCGTCGTTGCAAGCGGGGGCGTCATGCCGGGTCTCTTTGGGTACTGTGAACAGCTAGCTGCGGGTGTTGCCGTGCGGCGTGCGGGAGCGCACGCATGATGGCGCATGCCAATGGGCACCGGCGCGCGGCGGGCAGGTCGCGCCTGCTGCACGCCGAGGCCATCCAGGATCAGCTGACGCGCCTGCGCATCGGTACGCGGCTTGCGCTCACCATGGTGCTGGCGATCCTGGTGGCCGCGGTGCTGGCGGCGGCCGGCATCCGGGGTCTGGCTGCATCCAAGGAAAGCCTGCGGGTGGTGTACGAGGACCGCATGGCCCCGGTGCGCTCGCTATCGCAGATCGCGCAGCTCATGCTGGCCAATCAGTTGCACCTGCAGCTCTCCCTGTCCCAGGCAGCGCCGGCGTCTGGTGCGCTGGAGCCGGCCGCCGCCTGGCAGGCGACGCTGCAGATCGAACGCAACATCCGCGCGATCGACCAACTGTGGGCCGACTATCTTTCGGTGCCGCGCGGCAGCGACGAGATGGCGCTGGCGCAGCGCTTCGGCCACTACCGGGCGCGCTATCTCGACGAGGCCGTGGCGCCGGCCTTGGCGGCCCTGCGTGGCTTGGACTATCTGGATACGCGGCGGCTGGCCGACAACGCCCGCGCGCTGTACGCGCAGGCCTACCCCGAGATCCAGGCACTGGTGGGCCTGCAGTTCGAATTTGCCGATGCGGCCTACCATGGGGGCGTGCGCCGCTACGAGTACACACGCTGGCTCTCCCTGGGCGCCCTGGTCGCCGCCATGCTGGTCTTGAGCGGCCTGGGCCTGCTGCTGATCCGCTCCATCGTCGAGCCGCTGCGCCAGGTGATTGCGGTGTGTGACCGCATTGCCGGCGGGCAGCTGGATACGCCCATCGCCGTGCGCGGGCGCGACGAGATCAGCAACGTTTTTCGGGCGCTGCGTTCCATGCAGACCAGGCTGCGCAAGAGCGAGCAGGCCATTCACAAGCTGGCTTATTTCGACCCGCTGACCGGGCTGCCCAACCGCCTCCTGCTGCGCGAGTACATGCGCCAGGCCTTGGAGGAGGGGGCTTCCTCCCATGGGGCATTGCTGCTGGTGGATCTGGACAACTTCAAGACCATCAACGACACGCTGGGCCATGAGGAGGGCGACAAGCATTTGGCCCAGGCCGCGCAGCGTCTGACGCAGGCCGTGGCAGGGCGGGGGCTGGTGGCGCGCCTGGGCGGCGATGAGTTCGTCGTCCTCCTGCAGCGCTTGCATCCGGACGAGTCCCAGGCCCAGGCCCAGGCGCGGGCGCTGGCCGAGCAGGTGCTGGCCGCCTTGTCCAGCCCCTCCCAACTGGCCGGGCGCCAGATGCATACCAGCGCCAGCTTGGGGGTGAGCCTGTTCCGGCCGGGCACGAGCAGCGCCAAGGAACTGCTCAAGCGTGCCGATATGGCCATGTACCAGGCCAAGAGCGCGGGACGCGACGGTTACCGCTTCTTCGATCCGGTGCTGCAATCCAAGCTTGAGGCCAGGGCGGCGCTGGAGACGGCCTTGCATGGCGCCATAGCCGCACGCCAGCTGGCGCTGCACTACCAGGTGCAGGTGAATGCCCGGCTCCAGCCCGTGGGCGTGGAGGCGCTGCTGCGCTGGCGGCATCCGCACCACGGCCAGGTTCCGCCGGGGCAGTTCATCCCCATTGCCGAGGCGTCGGCCCTGATCCTGACCCTGGGGGAGTGGGTGCTGCAGGCGGCTTGCACGCAACTGCGGGCCTGGGCCGACCAGCCCCATGCGTGCAGGTTGACGATCTCCGTCAACGTGAGCGCGCGCCAGTTCGCCCACCCGGGCTTCGTGGATCAGGTGCATGCGGCACTCGCCAGCACCGGTGCCAGGCCGGATCGGCTGGTGCTGGAATTGACCGAAAGCACGATGCTGCACGACATCGACGACACCGTGCGCAAGATGCAGACGCTGCGCAGTCTGGGCGTGCGCTTTGCGCTCGACGACTTCGGCACGGGCTACTCCTGCCTGTCGCAGCTGCAGCGCCTGCCGCTGTACCAGCTGAAGATCGACCGCAGCTTCATCCAGGACCTGGGGCCGCAGGCGAGCGACGCGGTCATCGTACGCACCATCGTGGGCATGGCCCGCAGCCTGGGGCTGCATGTGGTGGCCGAGGGCGTGGAGACCGAGGCCCAGTCCAAGGCCCTGGCACAGCTGCAATGCCCGGGGTTCCAGGGGTATTTGTTTGGCATGCCGCAGCCCGCACCGGCGCTGGAGGCCTGGCTGCGCAGCCAGGCCGGCACATTGACCGTGGTTCATTCCGAACCGAGCATTTTCCCGAGCGCTGAAAGACAGGCATGAACCGATTCAAGATTTCCACCCGCGTATCCCTTTTGGCCGGCGCCCTGTCGCTGCTGGTGCTGTGCATCGGCCTGCTGGGGCAATGGGGCATCGCCCAGGCGAATGCCGATATGCGGGTTTTGTACGAGGAGCGCCTGGCCGCCACGGCGCGCATGGGGCAGATCCAGTCGCTACTGCTGCGCAACCGGCTGGCCCTGGCCGTGGCCCTGGTGACCCCGGAGCCCGGGCAGATGCGCGCCAGCGCCGACGAGGTGGAGACGAACATCGCCGCCATCACCCGCATCTGGGAGGAGTACCTGGCCGGCCATGGTGGCGGGCTGGCCGGCGAGGAGCAGCGCCTGGCCCAGGACTTTGCCCTGCACCGCCAGCGCTTCGTACAGCAGGGCCTGCGGCCCGCGGTCGCCGCCCTGCGCGCGCAAGAGCCGCAACAGGCACAGCAGGTGGTGCTGCAGGCCGTGCGTCCGCTCTACGTGCCCGTGGGTGCCGGCATCGACGCCCTGGTGCGCCTGCAGCGCGAGCAGGCGCGCCTGGCCTACGAGGCCGCCGATGCCCGCTACGCCGCCATCCGCGCGCTGTCGCTGACGGCCATGGGGCTCGGCTTGCTGTTCGCCCTGGTGTTTGGCTGGGCCCTGGTGCGCGGCATCACCGGCTCGCTGGCGCAGGCGGTCGAGGCCGCGCAAGGCGTGGCGCGCGGCGACCTGGACCGCTCCATAGCCGCGCCGGGGCGGGACGAGGCGGCCCAGGTGCTGCAGGCGCTGGCGGCGATGCGCGCGCAGCTCGCGCAGGTGGTGCGCGACATTCGCCGCGGCAGCGAGAGCGTGGCCAATGCCGCGGTGCAGATCGCCGCCGGCAACCAGGACCTGGCGGTGCGTACCACCGAGCAGGCCGGCGCGCTGGAGCAGCAGGCCGCCGCCATGGAACAGCTCACGGCCTCCCTGGAGCACAGCGCCGCGAATGCGCGCGAGGCCCAGACCATCGTGGCGCACGCCAGCGACGCCGCCACGCAGGGCGGCCAGATGATGGCCCAGGTGGTGCGCACCATGGACGAAATCCACCACTCGGCGGGCAAGATGGCCGACATCATCGGCCTCATCGATGGCATCGCCTTCCAGACCAACATCCTGGCCCTGAATGCCGCCGTCGAGGCCGCGCGCGCCGGCGCCCAGGGGCGTGGCTTTGCCGTGGTGGCCAGCGAGGTGCGCGCGCTAGCCCAGCGTTCGGCCGAGGCCGCACGCGAGATCAAGCAGCTCATAGCCACCAGCGTGGGCCGTGCCGCCGATGGCACGGCGGTGGTGAACCGTGCCGGCGCCACCATCCAGGAGGCGGTGAACGCCATAAGCCGCGCCGCGCCGCTGATGCTGGAGATCAGCAGCGCCAGCGCCGAGCAGAGCATAGGCATGGCCCAGATCGGCCAGGCCGTGCAACACATGGAGCAGGGCACGCAGCGCAATGCCTCTTTGGTCGAGGAAATTTCGGCCGCGGCCGACAGCCTGCGGCAGCAGGCCCAGGCGCAGGTCGAGGCGATTGCCGTGTTCCGGCTGGAGGAGGCGTCGCCGTCGCTGGCGGAGCCGCCCGACGGGCCCGCCTTGGAGCTGCTGCCAGTGCGGCGGCCTGCGCCCGCGCTGCTGCTGGCCTGAAGCGGCTCCTATAGCAGGGCAGCGAGCCGCGCCAGCGCATGGCGCACCGTGGCCGCGCGCACGGCGGCCCGGTCGCCGGCAAAGTGGCGCAGCTCGCTGTGCGTGCTGTCATGCACCTGCCAGCCAAACCACACCGTGCCCACGGGCTTGTCGGCCGATCCGCCCGTGGGGCCGGCGATGCCCGTCACCGCCACGCCGACCTGGGCCGCGCTGTGGCGCACGGCGCCCTGGGCCATGGCGCGGGCCACGCTCTCGCTCACCGCGCCTTGCTGTTCTATGAGCTCTGCCGGCACGCCCAGGCATTGCACCTTGGCGGCGTTGGAGTAGGTTACGAAGCCGCGCTCGAACCATTGGCTCGACCCCGCCAGGTCGGTGCAGGCGGCGGCGATCATGCCGCCGGTGCAGCTTTCTGCCGTGGCCAGCATCCAGCCGCGTGCCAGCAGGGTCGTCGAAATATGAGTCAAATAGGCCTGCAGCGCTTGTGTGTCAAGCGCAGATAGCTCATGTTTTGATATCGACATGGCCGTTCACCCCAGAAGATGGCGCCATAGTGCAAGCACCAGCAGCGTGCAGAACGCGGCCACCAGGTCATCGAACAGGATGCCGAAGCCGCCGCGCCAGCCAAAGCCCTTGAACAGCCGGTCGGCCCAGGCCACGGGGCCGGGCTTGGCGGCGTCGAAGTAGCGAAACAGCGCGAACGCGGCGAGCTGGCCCCAGAAACCCATGGGCATGGCCAGCCAGAGCACGATCCAGATGGCGACGATCTCGTCCCAGACGATGCTGCCCGGGTCGGCCACGCCCATGTGGCGCGCCGTGACGCTGCAGGCCCACCAGCCCAGCGCCAGCGCCAGCAGGATCAGCAGGCCCAGCCCCAAAGGGGTAAGCCACAGCTGCAACACCAGGAAGGCCAGCCAGCCCCAGGCCGTGCCCACCGTGCCCGGCGCCTTGGGCGACAGGCCGCTGCCAAAGCCCAGGGCGATGCAGTGCGCGGGGTGGGCGAGCAAGAAGGCGGGCGTCGGGCGGCGGGCAGGGGAGAGAGCGGTCATGACAGGCGAATGGGGCCGGGCGCGCATGCCGCGCCCTGGGCAGACAAGCGCGCCATGCTATCAGGCGTGTTGCTTGGGGGGCTCGGGCGATGCCGCCGGCAGCGCCGCGAGCAGGCCGGCGCAGGCGTCCTCCACCAGGTCCAGGACCTCCTCGAAGCCCTGGGCAGCGCCGTAGTAGGGGTCGGGCACGGCGCTGGCCTGATACCGCAGGCAAAAGTCCGTGAGCCGCAGCACCCGCCCCCGCTGAGCTGGCGGGCACAGCGCGAGGGCAGCGCTTTCGTTGGCCTGGTCCATCACCAGCACCAGGTCGAAGCGCTCGAAGTCGCGCGCCGTGAGCTGGCGCGCACGCAGGCGCGAGAGGTCGTAGCCGCGCCGCGCGGCGTGCCGCTGGGCGCGGGCATCGGGCGGCAGGCCGACGTGGTAGCCATGCGTGCCGGCGGAGTCCACCGTGATGCGCCCTTGCAGGCCGGCACCCTGCACCATGGCCTGCAGCACGCCCTGCGCCGTGGGGCTGCGGCAGATATTGCCCATGCACACCATGAGCAGGTCCACGGACGGGCTGCCCGGCGTGCGAGCGCGCTGCAGCAGGGCGGGGGGCAGCAGGGGAGGGCTTGTCATTCAGGCAAAGTGGTCGAACGAGGCAAAGCGGCCTTGCAGTGCCTGGCCCGCGCGGTCCAGCAGCCGCAGGCCGGGTTCTTGCGTGATGCGGCCGATGCGCGTGACGGGCGTGCCGCTGGCCGCGGCGGCGGCCTGCACGGCGCCGCGCTGCGCGGGCGCGGCGCTGAAGGCCAGCTCGTAGTCGTCGCCGCCGGCCAGCGCGCATTGCAGCAATGTATTTTGGTCAATTTGGCCTGTAGCGCTTTCGTGGCAAGCGCTGGAAGCTAGCAAATCAGTAGTGGCAAAGGCGTCGATATCGGCACCCACGCCAGACGCCTTGAGTACATGGCCCAGGTCGCCGAGCAGGCCGTCGCTGACATCGATGGCGCTCGTGGCCAGGCCGCGCAGCGCCAGCCCCAGGGCCACGCGCGGCGTGGGGCGTTCCAGGCGTGGGCGCAGGCGCGCCAGCGTGGCGGCGGGCAGGTGCAACTGGCCACGCAGCGCGTCCAGCGCCAGGCGCGCCTCGCCGGGCGTGCCGCTCACGTAGATGTCGTGGCCCGCCTGCGCGCCGCTGCGCAGCAGCGCCTGGCCCGCGGGTACCTCGCCGAAGATGGTGATGCAGATATTGAGCGGGCCCTGCGTGGTGTCGCCGCCCACCAGCTCGCAGCCATGCTCGTCGGCCAGCGCCAGCAGGCCGCGCGCGAAGGCTTCGAGCCAGGGCTCGTCGACGCGCGGCAACGCTAGCGCCAGTGTGAAGGCCAGCGGGCGCGCGCCGCAGGCCGCCAGGTCCGACAGGTTTACGGCCAGCGCCTTGTGGCCCAGGGCCGCGGGGTCCACGCCGGCAAAGAAATGCCGGCCCTCGACCAGCATGTCGCTGGAGACGGCCAGCTGCATGCCAGGCGCGGGCGCCAGCAGCGCGCAGTCGTCGCCCACGCCAAGGGCGGCGCGCCGCACGGGGCGCGTGAAAAAGCGTGCGATCAGATCGAATTCACCCATCCGCCGAGCATAGGCGATCGCCGCCGTCCCTTGTCCCGCAGCGGCAAAAGTCGGATATTGAACGCCCCCATGACCCATCTCTCTGGAGGTTGTATGGCATTCCTTCCCCCATTCCTTCACCGTATGGCCGCCATGGTGGCCAGTGCATCCTGTCTGGCGCTGCTGGCCGTGGCCCCCAGTGCGGGTTGGGCCCAGGCCGGCAACCCGTTCCTCGGCCAGTGGGTCGTGACCTGGGAAGGCAAGGCCCGCATGCAGCAGGCCGACCTGCAAATCACCGACAGCGGCGGCAGCTGGAAGACCTTCGCCAGCCAGAAGAACGCTCCCTGCGTCGGACGCGAAGTGGCGGTGCGCCATGATGCTGTGGGAGAGCAGGAAATGCGCCTGACCCTGCTCTTCTCCGAGGCGTTGCAGGGTTGCAAGGACAGCCAGCTGACCCTGGTGCGCCACCCCGATGGGCGTGTGACCGGCCAGAACCAGAGCAGCGGCGACCGCGAGCTGACCCTGGTGCGCAAGTAACTACGCCGCCAGCCCCCGAAAGCGCAGCGCCGCCTGGCGGCTGACCTCGGCCAGTAACTGCTCCTCGCGCATGCTGCTGCGCAGCCAGCGGGCATCGTTCTGGCCGGCGGCGGTCTCGCCGCGCAGCACATGCAGCGCGCCCGAGGCGCCATGGGCGCCGGCGTGGCGCGCGATATGGTCCAGCGTCTGCAGGATGTGCTCGCGCAGCGGCATGTGCTGACCCGTGGCCGGGTCCACATAGACCGCGTCCAGCCCGAAGCGGCAAGCCTGGAAGCGGTTGTAGGTGTAGACCAGATAGTCGTCCTCGGCCGGCATGAAGGGCTGCTCGGCCAGGAACCACGCCGCCAGCGATTGCACGAAGCCGGCCAGGGCCGCGGCGCGCTCTATGGTCAGCGGGGTGTCGAAGACGCGGATCTCGATGGTGCCGTACTCGGGCTTGGGGCGTATGTCCCAGTAAAAGTCCTTCATGCTCTTGACCACGCCGGTGCGCGTCATTTTCTCGAAGTAGCGACCGAACTCGTCCCAGGTCAGCACAAAGGGTGCGCGGCCGGACAGCGGGAAGGCGAACACCGAATTCAGGCGCGCCGAATCGAAGGCCGTGTCCTGCCCCTGCACATAGGGGCTGGAGGCCGACAGCGCAATGCAGTGCGGGATGTAGCGGCTCATGCGGTGCAGCATCAGCAGCGCGGCATCGGCGTCCGGGCAGCCGATGTGCACATGCTGGCCGAAGATGGTGAACTGCTTGGACAGGTAGCCGTAGAGCTGCGACAGTTCCTGGAAGCGCGGCTTGTCGTAGATGCGCCGTTCGTGCCACTGCTGGAACGGGTGTGTGCCGCCGCCGGCCACGGCGATGTTGAGCTTGTCGGCGCTTTTCACCAGCGCGTCGCGGATCTGCGTGAGCTGGCCCAGCACCTCGGAGCTGCTGTGGCAGACGCCGGTGGAGATCTCGATCATGCTGCTGGTCATCTCGGGCACCACGCTGCCGGGCAGGGGTATCTTCTTCATGAGGCGCAGCATGTCCTCGGCGTAGGGAGCGAGGTCGTAGTCGTGCGTGTTCACGAGCTGCAGCTCCAGCTCCACGCCCAGGGTCAGCGGTTCGGAATGGGAAAAGGCTTCAAGACTCATGGCTGGACTCTCCACGGTTGCTCGGGCCGTGCAGCGCAAGCCAGGGTTTGGAGCTTTCTCCCGCACGGTAGATGGCGAAGGCGGCGATCACGGCGCCCAGCAGTTCCATGACCAGAATCGCCGGCAGGGCGATGCGTGCGATCAGCTCGCCCGTGGCGGAGGGCGCCTGCATGAACTGCGAGGCCACCAGCAGCGCGATGGCCGACATGGGCGTCATGGCGCAGCCCAGCCACAGTGCCTGGCGCCAGCTCGCGCCGCTGCCCACATTGCCCAGGCCCACGCCCACGACCTTGGCCAGCAGACGCACGGCGATCAGCGCCAGCACGCTGCCGGCCACGGCCATGCTCCACTGTCCCTGGGCGGCCACGGTGGATACCAGCACGAACATCAGCATGGTCAGCAGCGAGGTGGCCGTGCCCATCTGCCGCGGCCAGGCCCAGGGGCGCGGGTGCAGGTGCTTGAGCAGCATGCCGCCGAGCAGCGCCGCCAGCGGCGCCGAGCCGCCCAGGTGGGCCGTGACGGCGGTGCTGGCGGCGATCAGCGCCAGCAGCAGGATGGTGGTGTTCTCGCTCGTCGGGCTCATCACGCGCAGCGCCAGGCGCATGGCCAGCGACAGCAGCGCGCCCACGGCGATGGATACGCCCAGCACCACCAGCACCGGGTACAGCTGGCCGAGCAGGCCCGTGGCGGGGCGCTGGATCAATCCGGCCTGGGCGCTGCCCAGCGCCAGCGCGTACAGCGAGGACAGCGTGGCCAGCACGATGGCGCGCTCGGTCACGGGCCCGGCGGCGCGCGTGTCGCTGACCACGCGCGTGAGCACGGCCGGTGACGCGGCCAGCGCCACCAGGGCCAGCGGGCCGGCGGCGCGCTCGGGCACGTCGAACCAGAGCATGGTCCAGTACACGGCGAAGTAGGTCAGCGCCGATTCGGCGATGCTCTGCACCAGCACCATGGGGTTGTGGCGGAACCAGCGCAGCGGGATGCGTCCGCCGGCCTCGAACAGCACCACGGCCACGGCCAGCTCCACCAGGAACAGGCCTATGCCCTGCAGCGGCCACACGGCGCCGCCAAAGCCCGCCAGGCCGGCGATGGTGCCCACCAGCGTGTAGCCCACCACCTTGGGCAGGCCGCTGTGGCGCTGCACCAGGTAGCCCGTCACCGCAGCCACGGCCAGCAGCAGCGCCCACTGCACCGTGGGCAGTCCCGCCGATGGGCGTAGCCACTGCGCCCAAAAGCTCGTCAGATCATTCATGGTTGTCCTTCCGTCGCGTGCGGGCGTGGCCCGCCGTATGCCGGGGCAGGCCGGGCGCCGCAGCGCCGATGGAGGCCCGGATGGGTCCCGCACCGGCGCCGGCGCTTGCGCGGCCTGTGCAGGCAGCAGACGCAATGCCTGCTGCCTGGACCTTATCAGACGCTGGCGCGGGTAGGCACAAAAAAGCTCAGCGGCGCGTGGCGCGCGCGCCGGCGCAGCGCGCGGTAGATGCGCCTGCGGTCCACGCGGCCCACGTTGTGCGCGCGCAGGGCCAGGCGAAACGCCAGGTAGAAGCTGACGCCGACGTTGAGTGCACCGTTCAACGGCACCAGGGCCACGGCCCACCAGAATGCCGGCTCGTGCAGCAACTGCTGGCCCAGCGTGGCGGCGGCCACGCCGATCTGGCCCGTGGTCAGCGTGACGTGGCGCACCTCCAGCCCCAGGCCGAAGAAGGCCGCGAACGCCGGCACCAGTCCCAGCATGAAGCCCAGCGAGATGTTCGCCGCCAGGCCCGAGATGTGGTCGCGCAGAAACTGCGCCCAGCGCGCGGCGCGCCGCGCGCCCAGGGCGCGCGTGATGCGCGGGTTGTATTGCATGGCCGAGTCCAGGCGGTGCAGCACGAACCAGTTCTCCACCCAGCCGGCAAAAATGCTGGAGGCAAACAGCAACACGCCGGTCAGCGCTGCGAACAGCAGCGAGGGGCCGAGCAGATGCAGTGCATCCAGCGTCTGCATGGCGTGCTGCGCGTCTATGGCCGGGCGTCCCAGCGCCTGGGCGCTGAGCAGCGCCAGGGCCAGCGCGGCGGGGAACACCAGCAGCACGTTGCCCAGCACTGCCGCCACCTGCGAGCGCACCAGGTGCGCGACCTCGTCCACGAACGACTCCACGGCCTGGTCGCCCTCCAGCTCCTTGAGCTTGGCGGCCATGGCCGGCGCCGTCATGGCCGGCTGCTTGGTGGCCACCGTGAAGTGCAGCATCTGGATCAGCACGAAGCTCACGGCATAGTTCACCCCCGCCATGAAGCCGCCCCAGAAGGCGGACAGCGCCAGCGCGTACAGGCCGAACTTGAACAGCGTGGTGAACGCCATGACCAGGCCGCCGCCCGCGGCCTGGCGCACCATGGCCAGGTATTCGGCGCGCGTGCGGGTGATGTAGTGCTCGCCCGTCTCGGCGCTGCGCTCGGCCACCTTGGCGGCCAGCAGCGACGAGTTGGCGGCCACCAGGGCGCGCACGCTGCGGCGCACGCGCCCGACGATCACCAGGTGCGACATCAACTGCAGCGCGGCCACGGCCGGGCGCGGCGAGAGCAGGCATTCCAGCAGCTCGCGCACGCGCAGGATGCGTGCGCGCAGCTGGCGCAGGCGAAACACCAGGCCCACCGAGATGCCGTTGTCCTCGAAATGCGCGTAGACGCTGTTGACGGCGGCGCGGCAGGTATCCAGGCGCTCGCGCAGGCCCTGCACGGCCTGCTGCAGCCGCTCGCCCGTGCGCAGCGGATGCAGCACCTCCACGCGCAGGCTTTCCGCGTCGCGCAGCAGTGCGTGGAAGGGTTGCTCCGCGCGCACCGCCTCGCTCATGCGCAGGCGCAGCTCGGGGGCAAAGCCGGTGGCGAGGATCTGGCCCGCGCAGTAGGTGATGGCGTCCAGCAGCGCGCGCTGCCACTCGCTGGCGCCTGCGCCGCCTTCGCCGTCGTCCTGCGCGGGCAGCAGCACGGCGAGCAGGCGTGCGAGCAGCGCTTCGTCGAGCGCGGCCAGCCAGCGCGCGTCGAACTCGTGCGGCAGTGCCAGCATGAACAGCTCCGAAGCGTCCTGGGTCTCGGGGCTGACGGGCAGCAGCTTGTAGCGCAGGCGCTCGGCCAGCTCGCTGGCCATGGAGGTGCGCTGCGCGAAGCCGAAGTCGGCCAGCAGGGTGGTGATGTCCAGGTGCCGCGTGAGCTGGGCCCACCAGGCGGTAAGCCGCGCCCGCAGCGCAGGCGATTGCTCGGCTGCCTGCACCAGCAGGGCCACGCGGCCCGTCGCGCCCTCTACCGTTTGGTCATGGCCGCGCACCCAGGCCAGTAGCGCGAGCAGCTGCAGGTGGCGCTGTGCCAGCGGCGCCGCGGGGTCCAGGTCGGCCAGCAGCTGCGCCAGATCCGGCGTGTTGTGGCTCAATGCAGCACCCGTGCCGTGGCTGGCATGATCCAGTGGCGCGCGGCCGGCTGCGCGCAGATGCCGCGAGTGTGGGTGATGGTGGAGGCAAAGCCATGCGCGCCCTCTTCGGGCAGGCAATGGTCGGGCAGGCACTGGGGCCGGGTCTCGAGCCGGAGCGGGTACTTGGGCATGGCGCCAATGGTAGCTTCCCGTAGCTGCGACAATTCGCGCCCATGAGCCGCACCTACCGCATCGCACCCTCCATCCTGTCCGCCGACTTTGCCCGCCTGGGCGAGGAAGTGCGCAACGTCGTCGCCGCCGGCGCCGACTGGATCCACTTCGACGTGATGGACAACCACTATGTGCCCAACCTGACCTTCGGCCCCATGGTGTGCCAGGCCCTGAAGCCGCACGCGGTCACGCCCGATGGCCGCCCCGTGCCGATCGACGTGCACCTCATGGTGCAGCCCGTGGACGCGCTGGCCGAGGCCTTTGCCCAGGCCGGCGCCGATCTGATCAGCTTCCACCCCGACGCCAGCAGCCATGTGCACCGCAGCATCCAGGCGATCAAGGCGCGCGGCTGCAAGGCTGGCCTGACCTTCAACCCGGCCATGCCGCTCGATGTGCTCGACTGGGTGATCGAGGACATCGACCTGATCCTGCTCATGAGCGTCAATCCCGGCTTTGGCGGGCAAAGCTTTATTGATAGCACGCTGCGCAAGGTGGAGGCCGCGCGCAGGCGTATAGAGGCCTCGGGTAAGGACATTCGCCTGGAGGTGGATGGCGGCATCAAGGCGGACAACATCCGCCGCGTGGCCGACGCCGGCGCCGACACCTTCGTGGCCGGCAGCGCCATCTTCGGCCAGAGCGACTACAAGGCGGTCATTGACGCCATGCGCAAGGCCCTGGCATGACGGCTCCGGGCCTGCAAGGCATAGACGCGGCCATCATCGACCTGGACGGCACCATGGTGGACACCCTGGGCGACTTTGCCCAGGCGCTGGGCGGCATGCTGGAGGACTTGCAACTGCCCGCGATAGAGCCCGCATGCATCGAGCACATGGTGGGCAAGGGCAGCGAGCATTTGCTGCGTTCGGTATTGAATCATGTGCTGACGCAGGCAGGGAAAGCGCCGGATGCTTCAGAAATTGAAGCGCTCTACGCGCGCGCCTGGGAGCGCTATCAGCACCATTACCTGGTCATCAACGGGCGCTACTCCAGCGTCTACCCGGGCGTGCAGCAAGGCCTGATGGCCCTGCGCGGCGCGGGTCTGCGCCTGGCCTGCCTGACCAACAAGCCCGCCGGCTTTGCCCTGCCGCTGCTGCGCGCCAAGGGCCTGGACGGATTCTTCGACCATGTATTCGGCGGCGACGCCTTCGAGCGCAAGAAGCCCGACCCGTTGCCCATCCTGAAAACCTGCGCGGCCCTGGGCACGCTGCCCGCGCGCACGCTGATGGTGGGTGATTCGAGCAACGACGCCCGCGCCGCCCGCGCCGCGGGCTGTCCTGTGGCGCTGGTCACCTACGGCTATAACCATGGCCAGCCGGTGCGCGAAGTGGATGCCGACGGCTACGTGAACGCGCTGCGCGAGCTGGTGCCGGCCTGGGTGTGTGCGCTGTCAAAAAGCTGAATAGGGTGCGCAGCTGAGCCTGGTCCATGTCGATCACCATCGCTTTGGTGATCGATCCGGCCCCGCTGGCAAGCTGGCCCCGCCAGGCTCATGCCTCGTTGGACAAAATCAGTGCTTGACGTTGGTTTTGTTTGCAGTGATAATGCAAGGCTTCGCGTGAAATACGCGAGGTTTCTGCCCAGTGGAAGCGCTGCGAAATGGTTCGCGACGTGGACGACGGGCCCAAGACTGACTGGCTGCTTGGCAGCCCTTGAGAAGGACTCTGGGGCTGTCGGGATGTGCTGGAGCAAGTTGGGAATATTGAAATGATCCAAACAGAATCTCGGTTAGACGTTGCCGACAATACCGGCGCGAAGTCTGTCCTGTGCATCAAGGTGCTGGGCGGTTCCAAGCGTCGCTATGCAAGCGTTGGCGACATCATCAAGGTGAGCGTGAAGGAAGCAGCGCCGCGTGGTCGCGTCAAAAAAGGCGAGATCTACAGTGCTGTGGTTGTGCGCACGGCGAAGGGTATTCGTCGCGGCGACGGCTCGCTCGTCAAGTTCGATGGCAATGCGGCGGTGCTGCTCAATGCCAAGCTGGAGCCCATCGGCACCCGCATCTTCGGCCCCGTGACGCGCGAGCTGCGTACCGAGCGCTTCATGAAGATCGTGTCCCTGGCTCCTGAAGTTCTCTAAGGAAGCGCCATGAACAAGATCCGCAAGGGCGACGAAATCATCGTCATCGCCGGTCGTGACAAGGGCAAGCGTGGCACGGTCACGCTGCGCAAGGATGACTCCCATCTGGTCATTGATGGCATCAACCTGGTCAAGAAGCATGTCAAGCCGAATCCCATGAAGGGTACGAACGGCGGCATCGTGGAAAAGGCCATGCCCATTCACCAGTCCAACGTGGCCATCTTCAATGCCGCTACCGGCAAGGCTGATCGCGTGGGCATCAAGGTGCAGGCCGACGGCACGCGTGTCCGCGTGTTCAAGTCCAGCGGCGCCGAAATCAAGGCCGCCTAAGGAGTAGCACATGGCACGACTGCAAAAACTCTATCGCGAAAAAATCGCGGCTGAACTCAAAGAAAAGTTCGGCTACAAGTCCATCATGGAGGTTCCCCGCCTGACCAAGATCACCCTGAACATGGGTGTGAGCGAGGCCGTGGCCGACAAGAAAATCATGGACAACGCCGTCGGCGACCTGACCAAGATCGCCGGTCAAAAGCCCGTGGTGACCAAGGCTAAGAAGGCCATCGCTGGTTTCAAGATCCGCGAAGGCCAGGCCATTGGCTGCATGGTGACGCTGCGCGGTGCCCAGATGTATGAATTCCTGGATCGTTTCGTGACCGTGGCCCTGCCGCGCGTGCGTGACTTCCGTGGTATCTCCGGCCGCGCTTTCGATGGCCGTGGCAACTACAACATCGGCGTCAAAGAGCAGATCATTTTCCCTGAGGTCGAGTACGACAAGGTGGATGCCTTGCGTGGTCTCAACATCAGCATTACCACGACGGCCAAGACCGACGAAGAGGCCAAGGCCCTTCTCGCCGGCTTCCGTTTCCCGTTCAAGAACTAAAGGCAGCGTATGGCTAAAGTAGCTTTGATCCAGCGCGAACTCAAGCGCGAAAAACTGGCCGCCAAGTACGCCGCCAAGTACGCGGAACTGAAGGCGATTGCCGGCGATGCCAAGCGCAGCGACGAAGAGCGCGAGGCTGCACGCCTGGGACTGCAGAAGTTGCCCCGCAACGCCAACCCCACGCGTCAGCGTAACCGCTGCGAAATCACCGGTCGTCCCCGTGGCACCTTCCGTCAATTCGGTCTGGGCCGCGCCAAGATCCGTGAACTGGCATTTGCCGGTGACATCCCCGGTGTCACCAAGGCCAGCTGGTAAGCGAAGCAGGAGAGATACAACATGAGCATGAGTGATCCCATCGCTGACTTGCTGACCCGCATTCGCAATGCGCAAATGGTGTCCAAGGCCACCGTGTCGGTGCCTTCTTCCAAGGTGAAGGTTGCCATCGCGCAGGTGCTGAAGGACGAGGGTTACATCGACGGCTTCGAAGTGAAGTCCGAAGCGGGCAAGTCTGAACTGCAAATCGCCCTGAAGTACTACGCCGGTCGCCCCGTGATCGAGCGTATCGAGCGTGTGAGCCGCCCCGGCCTGCGCGTGTACAAGGGCCGCGATTCCATTCCGCAAGTCATGAACGGCCTGGGTGTGGCAATTGTCACCACGCCCAAGGGTGTGATGACCGATCGCAAGGCGCGCGCTACCGGTGTCGGTGGCGAGGTGCTTTGCTACGTCGCGTAACGTGGCATTGAGGAGAAGACTGAAATGTCCCGTGTAGCTAAATCCCCGGTGACCATCCCCGCAGGCGTGGATGTGTCCATCAAGGACGACCAGATCAGTGTCAAGGGCGCAGGCGGCACGCTGTCGCTGGCGCAAAACGCGCTGGTGAAGGTGTCCAGCAATGAAGGCAAACTGAGCTTCGAGCCGGTCAACGACTCGCGCGAAGCCAATGCCATGAGCGGTACCGTGCGCCAGTTGGTGAACAACATGGTGCTGGGCGTCAGCAAGGGCTTCGAGAAGAAGCTCACGTTGATTGGCGTGGGCTTCAAGGCGGCAGCCTCTGGCGCCAAGCTGAACCTGAGCGTCGGTTTCTCGCACCCCGTGAACTTCGAGATGCCCGCTGGTATTACCGTCGCGACCCCCACCCCGACCGAGATCGTGATCAAGGGTGCCGATCGCCAAGTGGTGGGCCAGCTCGCCGCCGAGATTCGTGCCGTTCGTCCGCCCGAGCCCTACAAGGGCAAGGGTATCCGCTATGCGGACGAAAAAGTCACGATCAAAGAGACCAAGAAGAAGTAAGGAGCTGCAGCATGTTGACCAAGAAAGAGCAGCGTCTTCGTCGTGCCCGCCAGACCCGCATCCGCATTGCCCAACAAGGCATTGCGCGTCTGACCGTGAACCGTACGAACCTCCATATCTACGCCAGTGTGATCTCTGGTTGCGGCACCAAGGTGCTGGCCAGCGCCTCCACGGCCGAAGCCGATGTGCGCAAGTCGCTCGGCGGCTCCGGCAAGGGTGGCAATGCCGCCGCGGCCCAGATCATCGGCAAGCGCATCGCTGAAAAGGCGAAGGCTGCCGGTGTCGAGAAGGTTGCATTTGATCGCGCAGGTTTTGCATATCACGGCCGCGTGAAGGCCCTGGCTGAGGCGGCTCGCGAAGCCGGCCTGCAGTTCTAAGCGGAGCGGATAAAAATGGCTAAATTTCAACCCAAGGTGCAAGACGAAGGTCGTGACGACGGTCTGCGCGAAAAAATGATCGCGGTCAACCGCGTGACCAAGGTCGTGAAGGGTGGTCGTATTCTCGGCTTCGCTGCACTGACCGTGGTTGGCGACGGTGATGGCCGCGTTGGCATGGGCAAGGGCAAATCCAAGGAAGTGCCCGCTGCCGTGCAAAAGGCCATGGAAGAAGCACGCCGCAACATGGTGAAGGTGTCGCTCAAGAACGGCACCATCCACCACAACGTGACGGGTCACCATGGCGCTGCCGTGGTGATGATGGCGCCGGCCCCCAAGGGTACCGGCATCATCGCCGGCGGTCCGATGCGCGCCGTGTTTGAGGTCATGGGTATTACCGACATCGTGGCCAAGAGCCATGGTTCGTCCAATCCCTACAACATGGTTCGCGCCACGTTCGACGCTTTGACCAATTCCACCACACCGGCGGAAGTGGCTGCCAAGCGCGGCAAGTCGGTCGAAGACCTGTTTGCCGCTTGATTGGGAGGCAATCAATGACAACGCAACAAACCATCAAGATTCAACTGGTGCGCAGCCCGATTGGCACCAAGGAATCGCACCGCGCTACCGTGCGTGGCCTGGGTCTTCGCAAGCTCAACAGCGTCAGCGAACTCAAGGACTCGCCCGAAGTGCGCGGCATGATTAACAAGATCAGCTATCTGGTCAAAATCCTCTGAGAGGTTGATGATGGAACTCAATAGCATCAAGCCCGCAGCAGGAGCCAAGCACGCCAAGCGCCGCGTTGGTCGCGGCATCGGTTCCGGCTTGGGCAAGACGGCCGGTCGTGGCCACAAGGGGCAGAAGTCCCGCTCCGGTGGATACCACAAGGTGGGTTTCGAAGGCGGTCAAATGCCTTTGCAGCGTCGCCTGCCAAAGCGCGGTTTCAAGTCGCATCTGCTGAAGTTCAACGCCGAGATTTCCCTGTCGGACCTGAACAAGCTCGGGCTGACCGAGGTTGATGTGCTGGCTCTGAAACAGGCTGGCCTGGTGAGCGAGCTCGCCAAGGTTGTCAAGGTGATCAAGAGTGGCGAGATCTCCACGGCTGTGAAGCTGTCGGGCGTCATCGCGACCGCAGGTGCCAAGGCCGCCATCGAGGCGGCCGGTGGCAGCCTGGCCTGATTTGGTTCTGAAGAAAGGCATCTGTGGCTACTAACGCAGCTCAACTAGCAAAAACCGGTAAGTTTGGCGATTTGCGCCGGCGGCTGGTGTTCTTGTTGCTCGCGTTGGTGGTGTACCGCGTGGGGGCACACATTCCCGTTCCGGGAATCGATCCTACGCAGTTGCAGCAGTTGTTCAGTGGCCAGCAAGGCGGCATCCTCAACCTGTTCAACATGTTCTCGGGCGGAGCGCTTTCGCGCTTCACGGTCTTCGCGCTGGGAATCATGCCGTACATCTCGGCATCGATCATCATGCAGTTGATGACCTACGTGATCCCCGCGTTCGAGCAGTTGAAGAAGGAAGGTGAAGCCGGTCGACGCAAGATCACGCAGTACACGCGTTATGGAACACTGGGCCTGGCGATTTTCCAGTCGCTGGGTATCGCAGTAGCGTTGGAAAGCTCCGCGGGCCTGGTGCTTAGCCCCGGCTTTGGCTTTCGCATGACGGCGGTGGTCAGCCTCACGGCGGGCACCATGTTCCTGATGTGGCTCGGGGAGCAGATCACCGAGCGCGGGTTGGGCAACGGTATATCGATCCTGATCTTTGCAGGTATTGCTGCCGGTCTACCCAGCTCCATCGGTGGGCTGCTGGAGCTGGTGCGCACGGGTGCGATGAGTATCCTGGCCGCCATTTTCATCGTGATCATCGTTGGGCTGGTGACTTACTTTGTCGTGTTCGTCGAGCGTGGCCAGCGCAAGATTCTGGTGAACTATGCGCGCCGTCAGGTGGGCAACAAGGTCTATGGTGGGCAATCATCCCACCTGCCCCTGAAGCTCAACATGGCTGGTGTGATTCCACCGATCTTTGCGTCGTCCATCATCTTGCTGCCTGCGACGATAGTGAACTGGTTCAGCGCTGGCGAGTCCATGCGTTGGCTGCGCGATATCTCTGCTGCACTGACGCCTGGACAGCCGGTGTACGTGATCCTGTATGCGGCTGCCATCGTGTTCTTCTGCTTTTTCTACACGGCGCTGGTTTTCAACAGCCGGGAAACGGCAGACAACCTGAAGAAGAGCGGGGCATTTATCCCCGGGATTCGGCCTGGTGAACACACGGCGCGTTACATCGACAAGATCCTGGTGCGCCTGACGCTGGCCGGAGCCGTGTACATCACCTTCGTGTGCCTGCTGCCTGAATTCCTGATCCTGAAGTACAACGTGCCGTTCTATTTCGGTGGCACCTCGTTGCTCATTATCGTAGTGGTGACGATGGACTTCATGGCTCAGGTACAGAACTACATGATGTCGCAGCAGTACGAATCGCTGCTGAAGAAGGCTAACTTCAAGACGACACCAGGTACCTGATGCCGACGTGCCTTTGGCGAATGCGCTATAGTCGCGGGTTCGCCAGAGAAGCAACGGCTTATTGACGCCTTCGATCCATCGCGGGCACGTGTTTTGTGTTCCGCGCAGTGGGCCGGAACGATTGGACAAGAGTTTAGGAGAATGCAATGAGAGTTTCGGCTTCGGTCAAGAAAATCTGCCGCAACTGCAAAATTATCCGCCGTAAGGGCGTGGTGCGCGTGATCTGCACGGATCAGCGCCACAAGCAGCGCCAAGGTTGATTGGGAAATATTAGAGGACGCACATGGCTCGTATCGCTGGTATCAATATCCCGCCCCATCAGCACACCGAGATTGGCCTGACGGCCATCTACGGGATTGGGCGTACCCGCGCTCGCAAGATTTGCGAAGCATGCGGAATTGCTTATTCCAAAAAGGTCAAGGAATTGACCGACGCCGATCTGGAGAAAATTCGTGACCAGATCGCCCAGTTCACCATCGAAGGTGATCTGCGCCGTGAAACCACGATGAACATCAAGCGCCTGATGGACATTGGCTGCTATCGCGGTTTCCGCCATCGTCGTGGTCTGCCGATGCGTGGTCAGCGCACGCGCACCAACGCCCGCACCCGCAAGGGTCCGCGCAAGGGTGCAGCAGCACTGAAGAAGTAAGACTGAAAGATCAATATGGCCAAGTCTCCTGCCAATAACGCTGCGCAGCGTGTGCGCAAGAAGGTTCGCAAGAACGTGTCGGACGGCATCGCCCACGTGCATGCATCCTTCAACAACACCATCATCACGATCACCGATCGCCAGGGCAATGCCTTGTCCTGGGCTTCTTCGGGTGGTCAAGGCTTCAAGGGCTCGCGCAAGTCGACCCCCTTTGCCGCACAGGTGGCCTCTGAAGTCGCCGGCCGGGCGGCCATCGAGCAGGGCATCAAGAATCTGGACGTCGAGATCAAGGGCCCCGGCCCTGGTCGTGAGTCCTCGGTGCGCGCCTTGGGCGCCCTGGGTATCCGCATCACCTCCATCTCGGACGTGACACCGGTTCCGCACAACGGTTGCCGCCCGCAAAAGCGCCGCCGCATCTGATTTTTTCAATAAGCCCACCGCCACCGATCGCCTGGTGCGATGGTGGCTCCCGCAGTCTGCTGCGGTAGTTGATAGTTCAAGGAAATACAAGTGGCACGTTATCTCGGCCCCAAGGCCAAACTCTCCCGCCGCGAAGGCACCGACCTGTTCCTGAAGAGCGCTCGTCGCTCCATTGCGGACAAGGCTAAATTCGACTCCAAGCCCGGCCAGCATGGTCGTACTTCTGGCGCCCGCACCTCCGACTACGGTTTGCAGTTGCGCGAAAAGCAGAAGGTCAAGCGCATGTACGGCGTGCTGGAAAAGCAATTCCGCCGCTACTTTGAAGCCGCCGAGCGCCGCAAGGGGAACACTGGTGCCAACCTGCTGGCGCTGCTTGAGTCCCGCCTGGACAACGTTGTGTACCGCATGGGCTTCGGCTCTACGCGTGCCGAGGCACGTCAGCTGGTTTCGCACAAGGCCATCACGGTGAACGGTCAGAGCGTGAACATCGCCTCCTATCTGGTGAAGGCCGGTGATGTCGTGGCCGTGCGCGAGAAGTCCAAGAAGCAGGCCCGCATCGTCGAAGCTCTGCAGCTGGCGCAGCAGGTGGGCATGCCTGCCTGGGTCGAGGTGAGCGCCGACAAGGTCGAAGGTACCTTCAAGCAAGTGCCCGACCGCGATCAGTTTGGCGCCGACATCAACGAATCGCTGATCGTTGAGTTGTACTCGCGTTAATCCCACTGTTAGCGTAAACCGTTCCTGAACCGCGAGGCATCGCGGTTTAGGCGCTTCATCAGCCTTACCGGTGTAACGAGCTGGGGGCATTGAGAAGGAAGTCTGCATGCAAACCAATTTGCTGAAACCCAAGGCAATCAACGTCGAGCAACTTGGCCACAACCGCGCCAAGGTCGAGTTGGAGCCTTTCGAGCGTGGCTACGGTCACACGCTGGGCAACGCCATCCGGCGCGTTCTGCTCTCGTCCATGGTGGGGTACGCAGCAACCGAGGTGACGATTGCCGGTGTCCTGCACGAGTACTCATCCATCGACGGTGTCCAGGAAGATGTGGTCAACATCCTGCTGAACCTCAAGGGTGTGGTGTTCAAGCTGCACAACCGTGACGAGGTCACTCTGAGCCTGCGCAAGGATGGCGAGGGCGTCGTTACTGCGCGTGATATCCAGACGCCCCATGATGTCGAGATCATCAATCCGGACCATGTGATCGCCAGCCTGTCTGCCGGGGGCAAGCTGGACATGCAGATCAAGGTAGAAAAGGGCCGTGGCTATGTGCCCGGCAATCTGCGCCGCTATGCCGACGAGGCTACCAAGTCTATCGGACGCATTGTGCTGGATGCATCGTTCTCGCCCGTGAAGCGCGTGAGCTACACGGTGGAAAGCGCCCGCGTCGAGCAGCGGACCGACCTGGACAAGCTGGTTCTGGAAATCGAGACCAATGGCGCCATTTCGGCCGAAGAGGCCGTGCGCGCATCTGCCAAGATCTTGGTCGAGCAGCTGGCAGTGTTTGCGCAGCTGGACGGTGGCGAGATTTTCGAACCCCAGTCCCCGGGTGCGCGTGCGGCCAGCGGTGCGACCTTCGACCCGATCCTGCTGCGCCCCGTGGACGAGCTCGAGCTCACCGTGCGTTCTGCCAACTGCCTCAAGGCCGAGAACATCTACTACATCGGTGACCTGATTCAGCGCACCGAGAACGAGTTGCTCAAGACACCCAATCTGGGCCGCAAGTCGCTCAACGAGATCAAGGAAGTGCTGGCTTCGCGCGGTCTCACGCTGGGTATGAAGCTTGAAAACTGGCCACCGGCCGGTTTGGATAAGCGCTAAGCTATAATTTTGGGCTCTTTGACAGAACCAGTGCCTCGGGCAGTACCTGATACGGCTGCCTGATTTAATTACTCATAAGGAAAGCACCATGCGTCACGGACACGGACTCCGCAAACTGAACCGTACCAGCTCGCATCGCCTTGCGATGCTGCAAAACATGATGAACTCGCTCATCGAGCACGAGGCCATCAAGACCACCGTCCCCAAGGCCAAAGAACTGCGCCGCGTGATCGAACCCATGATCACCCTGGCCAAGGAAGACTCCGTTGCCAACCGCCGCCTGGCCTTCAACCGCCTGCGCGACCGCGACAGCGTGACCAAGCTGTTTAATGACCTGGGCCCCCGCTTCAAGGCGCGTCCCGGTGGCTACACCCGTATCCTGAAAATGGGTTTCCGCGTGGGTGACAATGCACCCATGGCTTTCGTTGAATTGGTTGATCGTCCTGAAGTTTCAGGCGATTCCAACACAGAAGCGTAAATTTAGCTTATAATACTTTTCTACCGCGCGATGGAGCAGTCTGGTAGCTCGTTGGGCTCATAACCCAAAGGTCGGAGGTTCAAATCCTTCTCGCGCAACCAGTCAGTCAAAGGGGTTACGGCAATGTCGTAACCCCTTTTTGTTTTTGAAAAGGTCTCCGCTGGCGCTTGCCGCGCAATAAGGACAACGCTGCCCGATATGAATGACTTTTCACGCTCTCTTGCGTTGGTCGGCGCTTCTAATTTTCGCGACCTTGGGGGTTATGCGGGGTCGGATGGTCGCGTCGTGCGCTGGCGCCGGATTTTTCGCTCGGATCACCTCGCCGCCCTGACGCGACAGGACTTGCGCGTCCTGACCGACTTGGGTTTGGGGCGCGCCGTGGATTTTCGCGGTCAGGCAGAGAGTGCGGCCTTGGCCTATGAGCTGCCCGATGTGCGGTATCACGCGCTACCCATCGAGCCCACGGTGGTACAGCGCGCCAAGGAGATGGCACTGGCCGGCCGCCAGATGACGGTGCCGGTGGCGGTGCAGTTGATGCAGGACACGTATCGGGCCTTTGTGTCCGACAACGCACAGCAGTTCGCAGGCTTGTTTGAACAGCTGTTGAGCGACGACACGCCGCTCGTATTCCATTGCACCGCAGGCAAGGATAGAACCGGCTTTGCCGCTGCATTGATCTTGCTCGCCCTGGGGGTGCCGCGCGCCGTGGTGATGCAGGACTACCTGCTCACCAATGGCCTGTATCGACGCCCCGCAGGTCTCACAAGCTCCGCACCCGACGAGGTGCTGAACGTGATCTGGCGTGTGCAAGAGGACTTCCTGGAGGCCGCGCTGCAGGCCGTGGATCGTGACCATGGAGGAGTCCAGACGTATTTGGCACAGCGCCTGCGCGTAGATGATGCGGCCCGCAGGCGCTTGGCGGAGCTATACCTGCAACCGCCAGCAGGCTGACCGCCCAAAAAGCCGCCCTCTATCCAATGCCAGTCAGTTAAGCGCTGACTGGCATTTTTTCGAAGGGTATGTGCTGCGTCATGAGCGCTTCATCTAGTGCGGGAAGCTGCGCTCAGAGTGGCGAGGCGGTAGCACGAAGTATTGGGGGCTTGATCCAAGCGGGCGCCCAAGAGCAGCTTTGCTGCACGCAGGCCCGTCAGAGTGTGGCGTCCTTGAGCTTCTTGAGGGCGCGCGTCTTGATCTTGGCCGATGCAGGCTTGGCCGGGAACCAGCGCTCTTCTCCCGTGAAAGGATCCTTGCCGAAGCGCTTTTTCTTCGCGGGCACCTGCTGCAGGCCGATCTTCAGCAGGCCGGGTAGCGTGAATTCGCCACAGCCTTTTTTGTGTACGGCGCCCAGGATCGCTGTTTCAAGGGCTGCGAGAACTGCCTTGGCGGTCTTGGGCTCAACGCCGGCCTGCGTCGCCAAGTGGGCGATCAGGGTGGTCTTGTTGAATGGATCCTTCACGGGCTTGGGCGCCGCTGCTGCGGTGGGTGCCGCGGCCTTTTTTGCGGCGGCAGTCTTGGCTGGAGTTGCGGCCTTCTTGTCGGCGGCGGTCTTTTTCACCGGTGCGGTGGTTTTCTTTGCAGTTGCCATGGTGTTGGAGGTTTCTTGAATGTCTAAATGCTTGCCAGCCAGGCCGGCGCCTGGATTCTAGGGGGTGAAGTCTGGGCGCGGGGGCAGTATTCACGCGGGTATGCACCAGAAAACCACGCCAGCGCACGCTGTCGGGCATGCCAGCCCAGATGCCAGAACGCGGCATTGGCGGTAAGCTCGCGGCCACCTACGTCACGCAATGCACAGGAGTAGCCATGAGCGACACAACCCCCTTTGGTTTCGGACGCTTCGTCCCAGGCTTTGATTTTCTACAGAACCTGGCCAAGGGTGCTGCCGCAGGCATGCCTGCCATGCCTGCGGCCCTGTCGGGTTGGGTGGCGCCCACGATGAGCGTGGAGGAGCTTGACAAGCGCATTCAGGAGCTTAAGGCGGTGCAGTTCTGGCTGGAGCAGAATGCCCGCGCACTCACCGCCACCGTGCAGGCGCTGGAGGTGCAAAAAATGACGCTGGCCACCCTGCAGGGGATGAATGTGGCCATGGGAGACATGGTGGGGGCGTTTGGTACTGCGCGCCCCGCAGCGGATGCCAAGGCGCAGGCTTGGGCCGGCATGTCTCCTGCTCCAGGGCCCACGTCCGCGCCCACGCCACAACCTGAACCTGTTGCTACGCCCGAAGCGCATGCAGATGCGGCCACCGGATCCGAGCAGGCAAAGGCCGAATCCAAGGCGCCGGGCACGGTGGACCCCATGCAGTGGTGGGGCGCGCTGACGAACCAGTTCCAGCAACTCGCCGCCAATGCCATGAAGGATGCGGGTGCGCACCATGCGGCCTTCGAGGCCACGCGCGAGATGGCCAGCGGTGCCTTGAAAACCGCCACCGACATGGCGGCGCAGATGGCCGCACAGGGCATGCAGGGGGCGGCTGCAGCGGCCAAGGCAGCAGCCGATGCGCCAACGCCAACGCCAACCGCGGCCAAGCGGCCTGCGGCACGCAAGACAGCTGGCGTGGCGAAGAAGGCGGCGGCACCGCGCACGCCTCGCTAACGCCCTGCCAGGGGCGGGCCGCAGCACTAGCATGCATCGGAGCGACCCATGAAGCTCTTTCCCAGCGCCCATGCCACCCACCCGCAATGGCCCATGGCGGCGGCGTTAGTGCTGGCGCAGCTGCAGGCGCAGATGGCCTTGCCGCAATACGCGAGCCGGCCCTCGCTGGGGCTGCTCTACATCACGGACCACTATGCTGACGATGCGGCCGCGCTGCTGCGCTACCTGGCACTGCAGCTACCTTCGGTGATGGACTGGAGCGGTACTGTCGGTGTGGGCGTCGTGGGCAGCAATGTGGAGTATTTCGATGAGCCGGCGCTCTCCATCATGTTGTGCGACGTGCCGCCTGCGCAGTACCGTTTGTTCTCCGGGGTGGCGCCGCTGCAGCACGGCGCGAGGCATGCCGGCCTGGCGCCTTTCGCCGCCCATACGGCCTTGGTCCATGCGGACGGCCATACGCCCGATCTGGCCGAGCTGCTGCTGGAGATGGCAGGGCGCACGGCCAGCGGATACCTGTTTGGCGGTGTCACCGCCAGCCGCGGGGCCAGCGTGGCGTTTGCCCGGCATGCCGGCAATGAGGGGGCGACGGGCGGGGTGCTCTCGGGCGGCCTGTCCGGGGTGGCTTTTGCCGAGCCGGTCGATCTGTTATCCCGGGTCACGCAGGACAGCCAGCCCATAGGGCCGCAGGCCGTGATCACCGAGGCGCAAGGCAACCTGGTGCTGCGGCTCGATGGCCAGCCTGCACTCGATGTGCTGCTGCAGACCCTGCGGATAAACCTGGATGGTGATGCACAGCAGGCGCTGCGCAGCGTGCGCGCCACGCTGGCGGGCCTGACGGACGCGCACGCACCGGCGCAGCAGCGCACGGGCCACTTCGGCGCTGATACGCGTGTACGCCATATCGTGGGTCTGGATGTGGCGCGTCGCGGGGTGGCCCTGGCCGAACAGGTGGAGCTGGGGATGCGCCTGACCTTTTGTCAGCGCCATGTGGGCGCGGCGCGCGCCGACCTCATGCGCATCTGCGCCGAGATACGCGAGGAGCTTGCGCCCGAACCCCAGGCGCATCAGACCCGGCATGCGCCTGGCTCAATGGCGGACGCCGGAGCAACGCCCTTGCGCCGCATCTGCGGCGCCGTCTACGTGAGCTGCTCAGGCCGCGGCGGGCGGCATTTTGGCGGCCCAAGCGCCGAATTGCAGATCGTGCGCCACGCGTTGGGAGATGTGCCGCTGGCAGGCTTCTTTGCCTCGGGTGAAATTGCGGGGCATTGGCTCTACGGCTACACGGGCGTGCTCACGGTGTTTTCAGATTTCGCCGCAGAACTTTGAGCGTTTTTTTGGCTGTAAGGCTCTTGTATAAAGCGTCATAAGCTATCAAAAACAAAGTAATGACAGAGGCGTGGTACCTATCACAGCCGCCTGCGCCAGTGGCTCTACCGGTTTCATGGCGTGGCCACATGCTATCTGCCCAACTATCTCGGCTGGAGGCAGGCCCTGGACACGCATCGCCTGCCTACTGCGCAAGCCTTGCTGCGGGCGGCTATCGGCGTTTTTCCACATTCAATGGGGGCATAGCCAAACTCTATGCTGCAGGCCCTGCTTCAAGGCTTGGGCTGCAATGCTGCACGTCGGGCAAAGGTTTGTGAGCAGGTGTGACATTCCCCATGGCTTGGCTGGAATGGACGGCGAAATGAGCTAAAACGACCTATCCATAAGCGTATTAAGCTATTAATAAAGTAGCATTTCCGCGAAGTAGTGATGGCTCCGTGCCGCCCCCTCCCCTTAGCGGACACAGGCCAGGCCTTGTCGGCAGGGAAATGGCCGGCCCTCGATGGCTTGACCCGTACGGGGCGAGCGCAGAAGATGAAATTCTGTTCAACCGCGAAAACAGGGGGTGTCTCATGGACAAGCCGATCTGGGTCATAGTGGCCAATGGTTCGATGGCCCGTTTGTTGGAGCGCAACCCGGCCAAGCCTGAGGGTTGGGTCGAGAAGGAATGCCTGACGCATCCGCAGAGCAGGCTGCATGGCGCAGAAGCCGGGCAAGAGCCCTCCGGGCATTCGATTGCTGGCCGTAGTGGCCTGGCGCCGCGCAGCGAGCCGCATGATCATGAGCGGCGCAAATTCGCGCAGCAGGTGGCCCACGCAGTGAAGGGGGCGGTGGGTGGCGGCCAGGGCGGCGCGCTGGTGGTGTTTGCATCCAACCCGTTCCTGGGGGAATTGCTGGATCATCTGGATGACACGACCCGCAAGTGGGTGTCGGCCAGCCATCCGCTGGATCTGACCGGCCTGGGGCTGGCGGAGCTGATTCAGCGCATGCACGGCGAATTCGGGCTTTGATGCGCCAGGCCGGAGATTGCACATGCGTGCCATGGTTCTGGAGCAGGCCGGCCACCCTCTGCGACTGACCGAATTGCCACAACCCATTCCCCGGCCGGGCCAGTTGCTGCTCACCGTCGAGGCCTGCGGCGTGTGCCGCACCGACCTGCACCTGTGCGACGGCGAGCTGCCTGACCCGCTGCTGCCAGTGGTGCCGGGCCATGAGATCGTCGCCCGGGTCGCGGCCCTGGGGCCCGATGTGCGGGGCTGGCGCCTGGGCCAGCGGGTGGGCGTGCCCTGGCTGGGCTGGACCTGCGGGCAATGCCGGTTTTGCACCAGCGGGCGCGAGAACCTGTGCGACAGGGCCCGCTTCACGGGCTACCAGCTCAACGGCGGTTATGCCGAGTACACGCTGGCCGATGCGCGCTACTGCCTGGCCCTGCCCGAGGCGCCGGCGGCCGAGCATCTGGCGCCGCTGTTGTGCGCCGGCCTGATCGGCTACCGGGCGCTGCGCCTGGCCGGCGACCCGCAGCGGCTCGGCGTCTACGGCTTTGGCGCGGCCGCGCACCTCATCACCCAGCTGGCGCGCGCCCAGGGCCGCGAAGTGTTCGCCTTCACCCGCCCCGGCGATGGCGCCAGCCAGGCCTTCGCGCGCAGCCTGGGCGCGCACTGGGCCGGGGGCACCGACGAAGCGCCTGCGCAGCCGCTGGATGCGGCCCTGATCTTCGCGCCCGCCGGCCCCCTGGTGCCGATTGCGTTGCGGCACCTGGACAAGGGCGGCTGCGTGGTCTGCGCCGGCATCCACATGAGCGACATCCCCGGCTTTCCCTATGCCTGGCTGTGGGGCGAGCGCAGTATCCGCTCCGTGGCGAACCTGACGCGCGCCGACGGGCTCGCGTTCTTCGAGGCCATACGCCAGGTGCCGCTGGGCGCCGAGGTTACCGTGTTTGCGCTGGAACAGGCCAACGAGGCGCTGGAACAGTTGCGCCGGGGCGCGCTGCAGGGTGCGGCGGTGCTGCGCATGGCCCCGGTGTCACAGGAGGCATAGATGACATCCTCGCAGGAACAACTGGTGCGCATTCCCGTGGACCAGGCCCAGATCGAGGGCCTGCTGGCGCTGCCCGCCGCGCCCATCGGGCTGGTGCTGTTCGCCCACGGCAGCGGCAGCAGCCGGCACAGCCCGCGCAACAACTACGTGGCCCGGGTGCTGCACGCGCACGGCATGGGCAGCCTGCTGCTGGACCTGCTCACGCCCGAGGAGGACCGGGACTACCGCACCCGCTTCGACATCGCCCTGCTGACGCAGCGGTTGAGCGCCGCGACGCATTGGCTGGGCCGGCAGCCGCTCACCCGCTCCCTGCCGCTGGGCTACTTCGGTGCCAGCACCGGGGCGGCGGCCGCGCTGATGGCTGCGGCCGAAGAGGGGCGCGCCATCCGGGCCGTGGTGTCGCGCGGCGGGCGCCCCGACCTGGCCGGCCCCGAGGCGCTGGCGCGCGTGGCCTGCCCGACCCTGCTGCTGGTGGGCAGCCTGGACGAAGAGGTGCTGGAGCTGAACCGCCAGGCGGCCTCGCACATGCGCTGTCCGCACCGCCTGAGCGTGGTGCCGGGCGCCACCCATTTGTTCGAGGAGCCGGGCACCCTGGAGGCCGTGGCGCGGCAGGCGGCTGGCTGGTTCGAAAAGCATTTGCCGCCAGCCGCGGCCGCGTGAGCGGCATGTCGCGTACCGACTACTGCTTGAGCAGGGCGATCACCTCGTCGTCCTCGACCTGGTCGAAGTCCCGGTAGAACTGGCCCACGGCCTGAAAATCTTCCGGTGCCTGCAGGCACAGCACCTCGTCGGCCAGGGGGCGGACCAGGGCGAGCGCCTCTGGCGATGACACCGGCACGGCGCAGACCAGTTTGGCGGGATGGCGCTGGCGTAGGCCGTGCAGGGCGGCCACCATGGTGGCGCCGGTGGCCAGGCCGTCGTCCACCACGATGACGATGCGGCCCGCGGGGTCCAGGTGGGGCCGCAGCGGCGTGTACTGCGCGCGCCGCTGGCGGATCACGGCCAGCTGCCGGCGCTTCTCGGCGGCGATGTAGTCCGCGCCGGCGCCGGCCGAGGCCGCATAGGGCGACAGGTAGGTCCAGCCGCTCTCGTCGACCGAGCCGATGGCGAATTCGGGCTGCAAGGGCGCCCCCAGCTTGCGCACCAGCACCACGTCCAGCTCGCCCTGCAGTGCTGCCGCCAGGGATTGGGCCATGGGCACGGCGCCGCGCGGTATGGCCAGCACCAGCGGGTTCTGGCCGCGATAGGCCTGCAGCCGCTCGGCCAGCCGCCTGGCGGCGTCGAGGCGGTTGCGGAACACGATGGGACGGTCGGCGTGCGTCATGGCATGCGCTCCGGCAGCACCAGGTCGATGCGGAAGTCCGGCTCGTACGGCGGCACATGGCAATCGACGATGCTGCCCGGGGCCACCTCCAGCCGCACCCCCACCACATCGGCATGCACCGGCAGGCGCGCGACGCAGCGGTCCACCAGGGTGGCGACAAGGATTTGTTCGGGCTGCCTGCCAGACAGGTATTGCAGCACGCGCAGCAGCGAATGGCCGGAATACAGCACATCGTCCACCACCAGCAGGCTGTGCTCGCGCAGGTCCAGCTCGGCATGGCCTGCCTGCTCATCGAGCCGCGTCTCGGGGTAGAGCAGCGTGAGGTCGTCGGCATAGCGCTTGACGGAAAGATCGAGCCGCAGCGGCGCGGCGATGCCGTGGCGCTGCACCAGCAAATCCGTCAGGCGCTGGGCCAGCGGCGCGCCGCGCCGCAGGATACCGATCACGGCCAGGGGCTGCCGCGGCCGCAGCCGGGCTGCGACCTGGCTGGCCATGGCCTGCAGCACCGTTTCCAGCGCGGCAGCGTCGTACAGGCAGGTGCGGACTTGCGCGGGTGGATGCATGGCAACCTCCAGGTCGGCGATCAGGCCAGTGTCGGCAACAAGGTGGCCGAAGTCAATCACAGACCGGGCATCACGGCGCAGGCTTGCGCCGCGCGGCCTCGGCCAGCGGCAGCAGGTCCGCTTCGGTGAGCGTTTCCTGGGCCAGCAGCCTGTCCGCGCCCTCCTGCAGCAGCGCGCGCCGCTCGGCCAGCACCGCGCTGGCCCGGGCAAAGGCCTCGTCCACCAGGGCGCGCACGGCCTTGTCGATGCGGTGCGACGTGTCGTCCGACAGGCCGCGCTCCAGCGCCGGGCCTTCGGGCAGGTCGAGAAAGCGTGGCTGTTGACGCTCGTAGACCACCTGGCCGACTTCCTGCGACATGCCGTAGCGCGCCACCATGTCGTGCGCGATGTCCGTGGCCTTGACCAGATCGTCGGCCGCGCCCGTGGAGATCTCGCACATCACCAGCGCCTCGGCCGCGCGCCCGGCCAGCAGCACCGCGAGGCGGTTGCGCAGTTCGCTCTCGCTGGCCAGGTAGCGGTCCTCGCTGGGGCGCTGCAAGGTGTAGCCGAGCGCGCCGATGCCGCGCGGGATGATGGAAATCTTGTGCACCGGGTCGCAGCCCGGCAGCGTCATCGCCACCAGCGCATGACCCATCTCATGCACGGCCACGGTGCGCCGCTCCTTGTCGCCGAGCACGCGCTGGTGGCGCTCCAGCCCGGCGACGATGCGCTCCACGGCGGCGGTGAAGTCCGCCATCGCCACGGCGTCGGCGCCGCGCCGCGTAGCCAGCAGCGCCGCCTCGTTGACCAGGTTCGCCAGGTCGGCGCCGGCGAAGCCGGGCGTCAGCGCCGCCACCGCGTCGGGGTCGACATCGCCGCCCAGGCGCACTTTCCTGAGGTGCACGCGCAGCACGTCGGCGCGGCCCTTGCGATCGGGCCGGTCGACCAGCACTTGGCGGTCGAAGCGGCCGGCGCGCAGCAGCGCCGGGTCGAGGATTTCGGGGCGGTTGGTGGCGGCCAGGATCACCACGCCCGCGCTGGTGTCGAAGCCGTCCATCTCGGCCAGCAGCTGGTTCAGCGTCTGCTCCTTCTCGTCGTGGCCGCCCGAGAGCGGGCCCACGCCGCGCGCCCGGCCCAGGGCGTCGAGCTCGTCGATGAAGATGATGCAGGGCGCCGAGGCGCGGGCCTGCTCGAACAGGTCGCGCACGCGCGCCGCGCCCACGCCCACGAACATCTCCACGAACTCCGAGCCGGTGATGCTGAAAAAGGGCACGCCGGCCTCGCCGGCCATGGCGCGCGCCAGCAGCGTCTTGCCGGTGCCCGGCGGCCCCACCAGCAGGATGCCCTTGGGCATGCGCGCACCCAGCCGGCCGTAGTCCTTGGGGTTCCTGAGGAACTCCACCGATTCGCGCAGCTCCGCCTTGGCCTCGTCCACGCCCGCCACGTCGTCGAA
Organism: Alicycliphilus denitrificans; assembly: GCF_044792555.1. Lineage (GTDB taxonomy): Bacteria > Pseudomonadota > Gammaproteobacteria > Burkholderiales > Burkholderiaceae_C > Alicycliphilus > Alicycliphilus denitrificans_A. Next base: position 3,907,684 of record NZ_CP126238.1, on the reverse strand, counting down.
GCTGACCTTGACGTCGGTCTCGGAGTGCAGCTTGGCGCGGCTCTTGCCGACGGACAGCAGTCCACCCATGCCGCCTTGTGCGGCAAGGCGCCGGCCGATGATGCTCCACGCGGCCAGCAGCAGCAGGCCGGGGATCACCCAGGACAGCAACTCGCTCAGCAGCTTGTTCTCCACCACGCCTTCGAAGCGCACGTCGTAGCCGGCCAGCTCCGCGGCCAGGGCGGGCTCGACGCGCGTGGTGACGATGCGCGTGCGGCCGTCGGGCAGCGGCGCCTTGAGCTGGCCTTCGATGAACTGGCTGCTGATCGACAGCGATTGCAGCTCGCCGGCCTTCAGGTGCTGCAGGAACTCGCTGTACGGTATGGGTTGCACCTGGCTGGAGGTGACCCAGAGATCGCGCAGCCAGAACAGCGCCGTCAGCGCCAGGATCACCAGCCACAGCTTGTTGGGGTTCCACTGCCAGGGCGGCTGGGGCGATCCGGACGGTGGCCCGGGGCGGGGTGGCTGGGAGATTGGCATGCTGGGCTTGGCTCCTTCTCCGGAGGGGGCCTGCGGGCGCGCTGTGGCCCGGCAGGGGGGCACCAGGATGGCAGAAAATTTCGGGCTTGGCCACTTGCCGGTAGGCGGCCTTGTGCGCCGCGGCGCAAAGGCGGATCATGGCAGCGCCGTTGCACATGCCGCTGGCGCGACGGACCGCCCGACCACCGCAGCGTGCCCACATGATCGAGCCCTCCTCCATCGCCATCCGTGCCAGCGGCCTGAGCAAGCGCTTCGGCGACTTCACGGCGCTCGACCGGTTGGACCTCGCGGTCGGGCGCGGCGTCATCTTCGGCCTGCTCGGGCCCAATGGCGCAGGCAAAAGCACGGCCATCAAGATTTTGACGACCCTGCTCGACGCCAGTGCGGGCAGCGCCGCCGTGGCAGGCTTCGATGTCGTGACCCAGCCCGTGGAGGTGCGGCGCAGGATCGGCTACGTGCCGCAGCTGCTGTCGGCCGACGGGGCCCTGACGGCCAGTGAGAACCTCGACCTGTCGGCCCGCCTGCATGGCATCTACGGCGCGCAGCGCATCGCGCGCGTGCAGGAGGCGCTGGCCTTCGCCGGGCTGCAGGAGCAGGCGCACAAGCTGGTCAAGACCTTTTCGGGCGGCATGGTGCGCCGCCTGGAAATCGCCCAGGCGACGCTGCATTACCCCGAGGTGCTGTTCCTCGACGAGCCGACCATAGGCCTGGATCCGGCGGCGCGCCGCACGGTCTGGGAGCGCCTGCTGCAGCTGCGCGGGCGCCATGGCGTGACCATTCTCATCTCGACCCACGACATGGAAGAGGCCGACACGCTGTGCGACGAGCTCGCCATCCTGCACCACGGCCAGCTGGCCGTGGTGGGCCGGCCCCGGCAGCTCAAGGACCAGGTGGGCCCGGGCGCCAGCCTGGCCGACGTGTTCGTGCATTTCAGCGGCGCGGTGATCGACCAGGGCGGCCATGCCCGCGACGTCCGTGAAAGCCGCGCCGCCGTGCTGCGCCGGGGATGAACCATGCGTGACTACCTCTACGCCTGCATCGCCGTGGCCGATGCCGAGATCCGCAAGCTCATGCGCGACCCGACCGAGCTGTTCAGCCGCGCGGTGCAGCCCGTGCTGTGGCTGGCCGTGTTCGGCCAGGTGTTCAGCCAGGTGCGGGGCATCCCGACCGGCAACCTGAGCTACCTCGACTACATGGCGCCGGGCATTCTGGCGCAGAGCATCCTGTTCAGCGCCATCTTCTACGGCATCGCCATCATCTGGGAGCGCGACCTGGGCATCGTGCACAAGCTGCTGGTCACGCCCGCGCCGCGTAGCGCGCTGGTGCTGGGCAAGGCGATGGCCGCCGGCCTGCGCGGCCTGGTGCAGGCCGTGGTGGTTTACCTGGTGGCGGTGGCGCTCAAGGTGCATATCCGCTGGGAGCCCGGGGCCATGCTGGTGGTGGCGCTGGCGGTGTTCCTGGGCTCCTGCGCCTTCTCCACCTTCTCGCTGCTGATCGCCTGCATCGTCAAGACACGCGAGCGCTTCATGGGCATAGGCCAGGTGCTGACCATGCCGCTGTTCTTCGCCTCGAGCGCGATCTACCCGCTAGAGATCATGCCCGACTGGCTCAAGACCCTGGCTGCGGTCAATCCGCTGACCTACCTGGTCGACGCCCTGCGCGGCGCCATGGTGGTGCACGGCGGCAGCCACTACGCCCTGGGCACGAGCCTCGGCATCATTCTGGCGGTGTTCGTCCTGCTGGTCTTCTGGGCCGCCAGGCTCTATCCCGGCCTGGCGCGCTAGTGGCTAAAAAGCCTTTCACAGAAAAAGCTAGCTGAGCTATGTTTTTAATAGCTGTAAGCGCTTTCTGGTATTGATATTTCGGCTGATTGCTTGTGAATTCAACCGCCGGCCTTGCGCCGCGCCAGTTCGGCCAGGTAGCGCTCGGTCGCGTCGCGCGCCATGGCGGCCGAGCCCAGGGCCTGGCCGGCGCCGTCCGTGACCACGCAAAAGCTCATGTCGACATAGAGCTTGCGCCCGTCCTTGTGCGTGCCGCGCGTGGTGCGCACCTCGCGGCCGCAGCTGCCGCGTGCCATGGCGCGGTTGAAGCCACGCCAATGGGCCGCGCGCAGGTGCTCGGGGATGATCAGGTCCAGGCTCTGGCCCAGGGCCTCGGCCGCGTCGAAGCCGAACAGCGCGGTGGCCGCCGGGTTCCAGGCGCGGATGATGCCTTCGTGGTCGGCGTAGATCAGCGCGTCGGCCACGTCGGTGACGATGCGCTCCCAGGGGACGGGGGGGAGGGTGGCTGTGCTCATGCTTGAAATCACACCCCGCGCGCCCGATCGGCCTTGAAGCGTGCGCGGAACTCGCCAAAGCGCCCGGCATCCAGCGCATCGCGTATCTCCTGCATGAGCTGAAGGTAGTAGTGCAGGTTGTGGATGGTGGTGAGCATGGGGCCCAGCATCTCGCCGCAGCGGTCCAGGTGGTGCAGGTAGGCGCGCGAGAAGCCGCCGCGCCCGCCGTCGTTCCAGGCGATGCCTTCGGTGCCCGCGCAGGTGTGGCAGGTGCAGCTCGGGTCCAGCGGCTGGTGATCCTGCTTGTGGCGGGCGTTCCTGATCTTCAGGTCGCCATAGCGCGTGAACAGCGTGCCGTTCCTCGCATTGCGCGTGGGCATCACGCAGTCGAACATGTCCACGCCCTGGGCCACGCCCTCGACCAGGTCTTCCGGCGTGCCCACGCCCATCAGGTAGCGCGGCTTGTGCGCCGGCAAGCGGTGTGGCGTGTGGGCCATGATGCGCAGCATCTCGTCCTTGGGCTCACCCACGCTCACGCCGCCCACGGCGTAGCCAGGGAAGTCCATCTCCACCAGGGCCTCCAGCGACTCCTGGCGCAGGTGCTCGAACATGCCGCCCTGCACGATGCCGAACAGTGCGTTGGGATTGGCCAGGCGCTCGAACTCGGCCTTGGATCGCACGGCCCAGCGCCGGCTCATCTCCATGCTCTTGCGCGCTTCCATCTCGGTGGTCTTGTGGCCGTTGGTCTCATACGGCGTGCATTCGTCCAGCTGCATGACGATGTCCGAGTTCAGGATGGTCTGGATCTGCATGCTGACCTCGGGCGACATGAACAGCTTGTCGCCGTTCACGGGGCTGGCAAAGTGCACGCCCTCCTCGGTGATCTTGCGCATGGGGCCCAGGCTCCAGACCTGGAAGCCCCCCGAGTCGGTCAGGATGGGCTTGTCCCATTGCTCGAAGCCGTGCAGGCCGCCGAAGCTCTTCACGATGTCCAGGCCCGGGCGCATCCACAGGTGGAAGGTGTTGCCCAGGATGATCTGCGCGCCCATCTCGGTGAGGCTCCTGGGCATCACGCCCTTGACGGTGCCGTAGGTGCCCACGGGCATGAAGATGGGGGTTTGCACCACGCCATGGTTGAGCGTGAGTGTGCCGCGGCGGGCATGGCTGGAGGGGTCGGTTTTCAGCAGGTCAAATTGCAGCATGGGCGGCATTTTCCCAGACCATGCTGGCCTACACTAGCCACAGCACAAGGAGGACGCATGTTCAGAATCATGATTGCCGTTGATGGCTCGGAGCTGGCGCTGGATGCCGTGCGCCATGGCATTGCCCTGGTGCGCCGCGGCGGCCTGCAGGCCACGCTGGTGCTGGGTCATGTGCAGGAGGAGGCCAGCCTCATCGAGTTGGCCACGCGCGGCGCCGACATGGTGGCCGCGGCCAGCGTGGAGGCCGGGCAGGACCTGCTGGCGCCTGCCGTGGCGCTGGTGGATGCCGCGGGCGTGCCCTACGAGACCGAGATCGGCCTGGGGTCGGTGGCGGCCACGCTGGTGGACATGGTGGAGCGCTGCGGCTGCGATGCACTCATCGTCGGCGCGCGCGGCATGGGCGGTCTGCGCGGGGCCTGGCTGGGTTCGGTGTCGCAGGATCTGGTGCGGCTGAGCCCGGTGCCGGTCACGGTGGTCAAGCACGCCGAGCCGCAGGAGCTGCCGGAGGAGGACGAGGACGATGAGGAAGCGGCCTGAGGCGCACCCATCAAAACGGGCCGAAAGGCCCGTTTGCTATTAAATAAAGAGCTTGTTGCGCAATGGTGGTGGGCGTTCAAGCCGCTTTTTTCCACTGCTGCGCCGCGCGCTGCAGCTTGCCATGCGGCAGGCTCGCCAGGCGCTTGAACATGCGCCGGCAGTATCCGTTGATCCACAGGCATTTGTTCAGTTCGTCCACGGGCAGCGGGCCGGAGACGACAACGATGTCGTTGGCCTCGGCCAGGGCGCCGGCCGCGCGCAGGCGCCGGCGCTGGTGCATGGCCCAGGACTGGATGCGCGCCGGGCTGCCATGCTGGTGCACCTGGCCCGTGTACATGTCGAAGGCGATCGCCACGCTGTCGGTCTTGAGCCTGAAGCGGCGCTCGCCCGTGACGCTGCTGGGGGTATCGCGCATGTCGTACAGGTAGTAGTTGCCGGCCTTGAGCTCGTATTGCAGTTCCATGGATTCCTCCTACGGTGGGCATTGTTGCGGGGAAGGCCCGCGGGCAAAGCCCTGAAAACCGCGCAAAACCGGGGCCTTATCGGCGCCGTCCCGGTACCTGTGCCGATAGGCTTTGCCTTTAGGCTACCCTGGTGCCGATAGGGGTACTTGCGATTGTGTGTCCGGCCCGGAGGGGCTTCAAGGCGCCGGGCGGGGCAAATGGTAACCGACTGTGATGTCCGCGCCGCGGCGCAGGAGGTCAGAAATCCACCAGGCTCACGCCCATGCTGAATACGGTGCGCTTGCGGTTGTAGTCGATCAGGCTGTCGCCGTAGCCGGAGAACAGCTGCGTGTACAGGCGCAGATTGGTGCTTTGGCCGACCCAACTGGTGCCCAGGCTGTGCAGCCATTCCAGGCGTGCCGAGCCGCGTGCCGTGGAGCCCAGCGAGTGGCGCGTGGTCAGCGCCAGGGTGTTGTCCGGGTTGACGTTCCAGGCCAGGCCCAACTCGGCGCGGCCGATGTAGTTGCTGATGTCGGGGTTGTCGTCGTTGGCGGCGCTTTCGGACAGGCGCTTCCAGATGCGGGCGCTGAGCCGCCAGCGGTCGCCCAGTTCCATGCCCGTCATCAGGTACGCGCGGTTCCAGCTGCGCGACAGCGGCAGGCTCTGGCCGTTGGACTGGTGCACCAGGCCGATGCCGCTGTAGCGCCAGCGCCAGCCAAAGGGCAGGCGCGCATCGGTGGGGTAGACATAGATGAGCTCTGGCTCGTGGTCGGTGTTGCGAAATGGGCGCGAGATGCCGGGGCTGAAAAGCTGCCAGTAGGACTGCTGCGTGTAGCCAAACCACAGCGAGTCGCGCAGATCGGGGTCGGTGTGCGGCAGCAGCCCCTTGGCGAGCTTGGTGCGCACCGATAGCTGTAGGCGCATCTCGGTGTTGCGGTAGTCCACGGCCTGGCCGGCGTTGTTGTCCGCGCTGGCGGAGGTGGGCTGGCGGTTCACGCTGTCCGCCCCCACGATGGACACGCTCAGGGGCCGGTAGCCGCGAAAGCGCAGTGCGCCGCAATCGGTGCCGGCCTCCAGCTCCCAGAAGCGCGACAGGGTGGAGTACTGGGTGCCGCGGCAGCCGTCGCCGGGGGGGATCTGGGCGCCGGGTTCGGTGGCAGGGGGCAGCGCCGTGGGTTCGGGCGCGGCGGCCTGTGCGCTGGCCGAGGCCGCGGGCGCCTGCCAGGCCTGGCGGCCCGCCCATTGGTCAAAGCAGGCCAGGCGCGCCTGGCCGTCGGCCAGGGCGCTGCACTGGCGCCAGCCGGCATCGCCGGCCACGGGCGCGGGGCCTTGTGCCTGGGCCGCCAGCGGCAGGGCGGCGGCCAGCAGGCTGGCGAAGAGGGGCCGCGTCATGGCAGCCTGCGCAGCGTGAGGGCGAACGGACGCTCGGCCTTGTGCTGCTGCATCTGCGCGGCCATGGGGCAGGCGGGATGTGCAGTATTGGAGTGTTTTTGGGCTCTGGCCCTTTCCAGGAAAGCGTTAGCAGCTATCAAAAATACAGTTGTGCGCATGGGTCAGGAGTCGGTATTGGCCGCGGCCTGGGCCTTGCGCGCGAATTCGGCGCGCAGCTGGCGCAGCTTCTCGCGCGGATCCTCGCGGCTGGTGGCGGTGTCGAGCTTCATCTCGGCGATGAAGCGGCTGGGCTGGGCGGCCACCATCTCGCGGCCCTTCTTGCGCTTCTTGGTCCAGCTCACGGCCAGCGTGCGCTGCGCGCGGGTGATGCCCACGTACATCAGGCGGCGCTCCTCCTGCAGGCGCGCGGCCACGTCGTCGCTGACCTTCTGCTGGCGGCCCTCGTCGTCGTCGAGCTTGAAGGGCAGCATGCCCTCGGTCACGCCGGCCAGGATCACATGCGGCCACTCCAGGCCCTTGCTGGCGTGCAGCGTGGACAGCACCACCATGTCCTGGTCCTGCTCGCGCTCGCTGATGGTGGACAGCAGGGCAATGGTCTGCGCCACCTCCAGCAGGCTCTTGGTGGGCGCCACGGTGGTGGCGGCCGTGTCATCGATCTGGCCGCCCGCGCGCTGGGCCATCCAGTCGCAGAACTCCAGCACATTGCTCCAGCGCGCGGCGGCCACCTTCTCGCTGTCCTCGCCGTCATACAGGTGCTGCTCGTAGGCTATGTCCTTGAGCCAGTCGGCGAGGAAGGCGCGCGCATCCTCCGCGCCATGGGTGTGGCGCGCGCGGTGCTCCAGCTCGTTGATGCTGCGGCCGAACTCCAGCAGGCCTTCCAGGCCGCGCTTGGGGATCACCGCGGGCAGCATGGCGTTGAACAGCGCGCCGAACATGCTTTGCTTGTGCTGCGTGGCGAACTCGCCTAAAGCGCCCAGCGTGGTGTGGCCGATGCCGCGGCGCGGGCTGGTGATGGCACGCAGAAAGGCCGGGTCGTCGTCGTTGTTGATCCACAGGCGAAACCAGGCGCACAGGTCCTTGATCTCGGCGCGGTCGAAAAACGAGGTGCCGCCCGAGACCTTGTAGGGGATGTTGGCCTTGCGCAGCGCCTTCTCGAACGGCTTGGCCTGGTGGTTGGCGCGGTACAGGATGGCGAAGTTCTTCCACGCCGGCGGCGGGTTGGCAGCGGCGCGCAGGCCCTGGATGCGGGCCACGGCGCGCTCGGCCTCATGCTCCTCGTTGTCGCAATCGACCACGCGCACCGGCTCGCCCTCGCCCAGTTCGCTGAACAAGGTCTTGGGGAACAGCTTGGGGTTGGGCCCGATGACGTGGTTGGCCGCGCGCAGGATGGCCGAGGTGGAGCGGTAGTTCTGCTCCAGCTTGATGACCTGCAGCTGCGGGAAGTCCAGCGGCAGTTTCTTCAGGTTGTCCAGCGTGGCGCCGCGCCAGCCATAGATGCTCTGGTCGTCGTCGCCCACGGCGGTGAAGCGGGCGCGTTCGCCCACCAGGAATTTCAGCAGCTCGTACTGGGTGGCATTGGTGTCCTGGTATTCATCGACCAGCACATGGCCCAGCAGGCGCTGCCATTTCTCGCGCACCTCGGGGTGGCCGCGCAAGAGGCGCATGGGCATGCCGATCAGGTCGTCGAAGTCCACGCTCTGGTAGGCGGACAGGCGCTCCTCGTAGCGCTGCATGATCAGCGCGATGCTGCGCTCGTGGTCGTCCTGCGCCATGGCCAGGGCCTTGCGCGCGTCCCAGCCCTGGTTCTTCCAGTTGCTGATGGTCCATTGCCACTGGCGCGCCGTCGCCAGGTCGGTGGTGCCGCCGGCGCAGTCCTTCAGGATGCCGGTCACGTCGTCCTGGTCCAGGATGCTGAAGCTCGGCTTGAGCCCCAGCACATGGCCGTCCTCGCGCACCATGCGCACGCCCAGGGCGTGGAAGGTGCACACCAGCACCTCCTTGGCCTGGCGGCCGATGAGGCCGGCGGCGCGCTCGCGCATCTCGGCGGCGGCCTTGTTGGTGAAGGTGATGGCGGCGATGCGCCGCGGCGCCAGGCCGGTCTCGATCAGGCGCGCGATCTTGTGCGTGATCACGCGCGTCTTGCCCGAGCCCGCGCCGGCCAGTACCAGACACGGGCCGTCGGTGTAGTGCACTGCCTGCAGTTGCGCGAGATTGAGACCGGACATGGGGATGGGAGGCAAGGCGCGCCGTCGGCTGGCGACGGGCGGGAGATAGACAAGGCCTTTGATGATAGCGGCCCCCATGGCGCCACGCGGTCCGCCGGGCCGGTAGCAGTGGTGTAGGAATGTGTCGGGCGCTGCCACAATCGCGCCCGTGCTCCCCGTACTGACTGTTACCTTCCCCTTCTTCGCCCTCGTGCTGTGCGGCTACCTGGCCACGCGCGGCGGGGCGCTGCCGGCATCGGCCATAGGCGGGCTGAACGGCTTCGTGCTGTACTTTGCGCTGCCCGCCATGCTGTACCGCTTCGGCGCGCAGACGCCGATCGCGCAGCTGCTGGACCCGGCCGTGGCGGGCGTCTACCTGCTGTGCGCGCTGCTGATGGTGGCGGGCACCATCGCGCTGACCCGGCGCGCCGTCGGCTGGAACGACGCGGCCTTTGGCGCGCTGGTCGCCGCCTTTCCCAATACCGGCTTCATGGGTGTGCCGCTCTTGGTGGCGCTGCTGGGCGCGCACAGCGCCGGCCCGGTGATCTTGACCATGGCGCTGGACATGGTGGTCACCACCTCGCTGTGCATTGCCCTGTCGCGCCTGGACGGCGCCGGCGCGCATGGCGTGGCCGTGGCGCTGAGGAACGCGCTGCGCGGCATGGCCACCAACCCCATGCCCTGGTCCATCGTCCTGGGCGGCGTGGCCTCGGCGCTGCAGTGGCAGCTGCCCGAGCCCGTGGACCAGACCCTGGCGATGCTCGCGGGCGCGGCCTCGCCGGTGGCGCTGTTCACCATCGGCGCGGTGCTGGCGCGCTCGCAGATGAACCAGCACGAATACGTGCCGCCGGGGCGGTACGTGCCGATTGCGCTGGCCAAGCTCCTCGTGCACCCGCTGCTGGTGTGGGGCGTGGGGCATGCGGCCATCGCCCTGGGTGCGGACCTGTCGCCCTTCACGCTCACCGTGCTGGTGCTGCTGGCGGCCCTGCCCAGCGCCAGCAACGTGGCGCTGCTGACCGAGCGCTTCGGCGCCCATGGCGGGCGCGTGGCGCGCATCATCCTGGTGTCCACCGCGCTGGCCTTCGTCAGCTTTTCCGCGGCGGTGGCGCTGCTGACTTGACCTGAGATGGCGATTTCGTCACACCAACACAACGGACACCGTCACCCCGGCGAAAGCCGGGGTCCAGTGGCCTGCTCTGTGGATTCCGGCTTACGCCGGAATGACGCGCGGGCAGTCCGTTGCTTCACGCTCACTCTGATGCCCATTCCTGCTGTCCCGGTGTTCCCTGCGGCGGCGCCCGCGCGCCGCACCCTGTCCCGCCTGATTGCCGCCTGCCTGGCCTGGGCAGCGGTGACGTGGCTGGCCAGGGCCAATCTCGATGGCTACCACGACATGCTGGAGAACTACGCCTGGTCCCAGCCGCTGCGCTGGGGCACGCACAAGCATCCGCCGTTCTTCGCCTGGGTGGTGGGCCTGTGGTTTGCGGTGCTGCCGCAGAACGACCTGGCCTACCGGCTGCTGTCCTACACCAACGTGCTCGTGGGCCTGGCCGGCGTGTGGGCGCTGGGGCGGCGGCTGCGCCTGGGCGCGCTGGCACCCTGGGGGGCCTTGCTGCTGCTGTGGAGCCTGCCCTACACCAATCTGGCCGGCAAGTTCAATGCCAACAGCCAGTTGCTGTCGCTGTGGCCCTGGGCCGCGGCGTTGCTGCTGGCCAGCTGGCAGGAGCGCGGCTGGCGCGGCGCCTGGGCGAGCGCCTGGCTGGGCCTGGTGGCCGCGGCCTGCATGCTCAGCAAGTACTACAGCGGCGTGTTCCTGGCCGGCTTTCTGCTGCCCATATGGCTGCACGCGGACGGCCGGCGCTGGCTGGCCACGCCGCGGCCCTACCTGACGCTGGCGGTGTTCGGCCTGGCGCTCTGGCCGCACCTGGCCTGGGTGGCGTCGCACGACTGGGCGCCGCTGGGCTATGCCATGGACCAGGGCGGCGGGCAGGTGTCGTGGCGCTACGTGGCGCGCTTTGCGCTGGCGCCGCTGTTCTACTGGCTGCCGGCCTGGCTGGCGCTGTGCCTGACCTGGGCCCAGGTGCAGGCGCGCCAGAGCGGCGCGCCGTGGGCGCGCACGGCCGCGCGCCTGCTGCTGCGCAGCTGGCTGCCCCAGGGCCGCGGCGACGTGCTGTTCTGGCTCGCTTTCATGCCCTGGGCGCTGACGCTGGCCTTTGGCATGGCCGGCGTGGTGGAGCTGTCCACGCCCTGGGCGCTGCCCATCGGCTATGCGTTTGCGCTGCTGTGGCTGCGCAACCTGCAGAAACTGGCGCCGGCCGCTGCCGAGATGACGCTGCAGCGCCTGGCGCGCGCCTGGTGGCCGGTGCTGGCGCTGGTGCTGGCGCTGGGCGTGGTGGTCGCGGCGGCGAACGCGCTGCGCGGCGCCCAGAGCTATTACCGGCCCACGCAGGATGCGGCGCGCGCCATCGTGCAGGGCTGGCAGCAGCGCCACCCCGGACAGCGCCTGGAATGGGTGGGCGGCGACTGGGCCGAGAACGCCATGCTGGCCTTCTACGCCCAGCCGCGGCTGCTGACCGTGCCCGGCTTGCCCGACACCGAGCTGGCGCAACTGTCGGGCATGGGGGCCTGGCAGCGGCGCAACGGCTTGCTACTGTGCCCGCTGGGGCCGGTGGTCGCGGCGCAGGCCGGCACCGACTGCCAGCGCCAGGCCCAGGACTGGCTGGCCGCGCGCGGCCAGCCGGCGCGGCCGCATGTGCTGCAGGCAGAGCGCCAAGGCTGGCGCTTTCCGCGGCCGCAGGCCTGGGCCTATGCGGTGTATGACGTGGATGCCAGTGTGCGCCCCTGAAATTTTGGGAAAAGACTTGGGACAATAAGCGCCATGACCGAACCGCTTGTCCCCTGCCGCGTCACGCCGCGCGCGGACTACCACGCCGAGTACGCCCCGGCCGCGCCGCCGGCGGCGCTGCCGCGCGCGCCGCTGCGCTTGAGCTGCGTGGTGCCGGCGCACAACGAGGAGAGCAACCTCGAAGCCTTCGTGCGCGCCCTGGTGCAGGCCGTGGGGCGGCTCACGCCCGACTTCGAGATCCTCATCGTCAACGACGGCAGCCGCGACGCCACGCACGAGGTCGCGCTGCGCCTGGCCGCCGAGCTGCCGCTGCGCTACCTGGCGCTGTCGCGCAACTTCGGCAAGGAGGCGGCGCTGTCGGCCGGCATCGCCCATGCGCGCGGCAACGCCGTGCTGCTCATCGACGCCGACTTCCAGCACCCCCTGGAGCTGCTGCCCCAGATGCACGAGCTGTGGCTGGCCGGCTACGACATGGTCTACGGCGTGATCGCCGACCGCGGCGCCGAGAGCGGCACCAAGCGCGTGGGCACGGGGCTGTTCTACCGCCTGATCAACACCGGCAAGCAGGTCAAGGTGCCGCCCAATGCCGGCGACTTCCGCTGGCTGGACCGGCGCGTGGCCGACGCGCTCAAGGCCCTGCCCGAGCGCAACCGCTTCATGAAGGGCCTGTATGCCTGGGTCGGCTTCAAGTCCGCGGCCCTGCCCTTCGTGCCGCATGGCCGCGCCGGCGGGCAGACCAGCTTCAGCATGCGCCGCCTGGGATCGCTGGCGCTGCTGGGCCTGACCTCGTTCACCACGCTGCCGCTGCGCGTGTGGAGCGTGGTCGGCAGCCTGGTGGCCCTGCTGGCGCTGGTCTACGGCGCGTGGATCACGCTCGAGACGCTGCTGTATGGCACCGACATGGAAGGCTGGCCCACGCTGGCCGCCGGCATCATGCTGTTCTCGGGCGTGCAGCTCATGTCCATCGGCATCCTGGGCGAGTACATAGGCCGCATCTACGACGAGGTCAAGCAGCGCCCCAGCTACCTCGTGGCGCGCGACGAAGACCACAGCCCCTGGCGCGACACATGAGCCTCACCCCCCTGGCCCGGCGCCTGGCGCTGCTGCCCCAGCCGCTGCAGTTCGTGTTCGTGGGCGGCTGCGCCGCGGCCACGCACCTGGCCGTAGTGGCGCTGCTGGTGCAGCTCGTCTCCATGGCGCCGCTCATCGCCAACGTGCAGGCCTTCCTGGTGGCCTTCATCGTCAGCTACAACGGCCACGCGCTGCTCACCTTCGCCGGCGCGCGCGCGCGCGGCTGGGCCGTGGTGGCGCGCTATTTCGCCGTCGCCAGCCTGTCGTTCGCGGCCAACGAGCTGCTCTACGCCCTGGCCCTGCAATGGCTGCACTGGCATTACCTGTGGAGCCTGGCGGGCGTGCTGTTGCTGGTGGCCGTGGCCACCTTCGTGCTGGCCAAGTTCTGGGCCTTCAGGGCGCGCGCGGCATGAATCGCCGCGGCTTCATCCTGTGCGCCGACGACTTTGCCCTGCATCCGCTGGTCGATGAGGCCGTGCTGCGCCTGGCCCAGGCCGGGCGCCTGTCGGCCACCAGCTGCATGAGCACGGCGCCGCGCTGGCGCGCGGCCGCGCCGCTGCTCCTGCCCCTGCGCCCGCGCCTGCAGGTCGGCCTGCACTTCAACCTGACCGAGGGCCATGGCGGCGCCCATGGCGCGCGCCCGCTGGGTCGGCTGCTGGCCGCGGCCTACGCGCGCCGCCTGTCCGCCGCGCGGTTGCGCGCTGCCTGGCGCGCCCAGCTCGACGCCTTCGAAGATGCCATGGGCGCCGCGCCCGACTTCATCGACGGCCATCAGCATGTGCATCAGCTGCCCGGCGTGCGCCAGGCCCTGCTGGCCGAGCTGCAGGCGCGCTACGCCGGGCGCGCCATGCCCTGGGTGCGCTCCACGGTCCCCGCGGGCGCACTGTGGCGCGACCCCAAGGCCGCCGTGATCGCCCTGCTGGGCGGCTGGAGCTGCACGCGGCAGCTCGCCCGCGCCGGCGTGGCCATGAACCGGGGCTTCGGCGGTGTCTACGGTTTCGACGCGTCGAGCGCCGAGGCCTATGGCGCGCACATGCAGGCCTGGCTGGGGCAGGTGGGAGGCGGCAGCCTGCTCATGTGCCACCCCGCAGCGGGTGAGGTGCCGGGCGACGCCATTGGCCGCCAGCGCCCGGTGGAGTTTGCCTACCTGATGTCCGACGCCTTTGCGCGGGACTTGGAGCGGCAGGGTTGTTGTTTACTATTAAAATAATAGCTATTTGCGCTTTCTGGTAGGGTGTTTTGTGCCCAAAACACCCTACGGGTTTTATTCCTCGCGTCCGCCACCGATGCCGAGCAGCATCAGCAGTGCCTGGAATACGTTGAACAGGCTCAGGTACACGCCCAGCGTAGCGGTGATGTAGTTGGTCTCCAGGCCGTCGCGTACACGTTTGAGGTCATGCAGGATGAACGCCGTGAAGATGCCGACGGCCAGCACCGAGATGGTGATCATCAGCGCGCCGGACTGCAGGAACACATTGGCAATGCCGGCAACCAGGATCAAGAGGGCACCGACAAAGAGCCATTTGCCCATGGCCGAGAGGTCGCGCTTGATGACCGAGGACAGGCTGGCCATGCCCAGAAAGACCAGGCCGGTGCCGGCAAACGCAGCCATGATCAGCTCGGCGCCGTTGGCCAGGCCCAGCACGCTGCCGACCAGGCGCGAGAGCATCAGCCCCATGAAGAAGGTAAAGGCCAGCAGCACCGGCACGCCGGCCGCGGAGTGCTTGGTCTTCTCGATGGCAAACATGAAGCCGAAGGCACCGCCCAGGAACAGCACCAGGCCGATGCCCGGCGACAGGGCGGACGTGAGGCCGGTGGCGACACCGACCCAGGCACCGAGCACGGTCGGCAGCATAGACAGCGCCAGCAGCCAGTAGGTGTTGCGCAGCACCTGGTTGCGCTGGGCACCCGAGACGGCGCCCGTGGAAGAACCGTAGCTGTAAATGTGTTCGCTCATGGCGTCACCTTTAGATGAGTGAATAAGTCAAGCGGGAGCGTGGGCCTGTACTACTTGGCTGCCGCGCGGGCGGCTTCCGCCTTGGCCTTGGCCTCATCGGCCTTGCGCTGCAGGTCCTGGGCTTCCTTTTCGGCTGCGGCGGCTTCGGCCTCCTTGGCCTTGGCGGCCTCCTTGTCCGGCGACAGGCTGCCCGCCAGCGCACTGCCGGCCATGGAGCCCACCACCCCCCCCACCACGGCCGCGCCCAGGGTGGAGCCCAGGCCGGGGCCGGCGGCCGCAGGCGCTGCGGCCGCTGGCGTGGCGGCAGCTGCGGGCGCAGCAGGGGCCTTGGCAGGGGTGGCGGGGGCCGTGGCCGGAGCCCGGCTGAACAGCGGCTTGCTGCCGCCCAGGCGCTTGGCGTGGGCCAGCGAGGGCGCGGCCAGCGAGGCAATGGTTAATGCAATCACGGCGGCTGCCGTGGTACGGAAGGATGAAGATGGACGCATGGGTGGTCTCCTGTGGTTCGGGAAAGACGAACGGTTTTGTTCGGCCCTGGAATGTAGGGCTTTCAATACATCGGAAAAAGTAGAAAATATATGAACATCATTCCTTTAAAACAAGAATATGAGCCTGGCCTTCAACCACCGCCACCTGTACTACTTCTGGGTTGTGGCCAAGGAGGGCAGCATGTCGCGCGCCGCCGAGCGGCTGGACATGGCGGTGCAGACCGTGAGTGCTCAGGTGCGCGAGCTAGAGCGCGACCTGGGCTGCCAGCTGCTGCGGCCGGCCGGGCGGGGGCTGGCATTGACCGAGGCGGGCACCGTGGCGCTGCAACAGGCAGAGCACATCTTTCAGTTGTCCCAGGCGCTGCCGGGGCAGGTGCTGGCCACCGTCCAGGCGCCTTCGGTGCGGCTGGCGGTGGGGATTGCCGACGGCCTGCCCAAGCTGGAAGTGCGTCGTCTGCTGCAGCCCATACTGGGCGTGGCCAACCTGCGCCTGGTCTGCGACGATGGCGAAATGGCCGACCTGCTGGCCGATCTGGTTCTGCACAAGCTCGATGTGGTGCTGACCGACCACCCGGCGCCGTCCAACCTGCAGCTCAAGGTGCACAGCCATTCGCTGGGAGCCTCGGACATCGGCTGGTACGGCTCGCCACACTGGTGGGCCGTGGCGCAGGCGGGGTTTCCGGCCTCGCTGCAGGATGTGCCGGTGTTGCTTCCTACCCTGCATTCGGTGGTGCGCGGCCCGCTGGACCGCTGGCTGCTGCACAGGGGGCTGCGCCCGCGGGTGGTGGGGGAGATCGAGGACAGCGCCTTGCTGGAAACTTTTGGCAGCACGGGCCTGGGCGTTTTTCCGGCGGCGCTGGCGGCGCAAGAGCAATTGCTCGAGCGCAGCCAGGTCAGGTTGCTGGGGGCCTGCGAGGGGGTACAGGAGCACTACTACGCCATCAGCACGGAGCGCAAGGTGGTCCATCCCCTGGTGCAGCAGCTGCTGCGGCGCGCGTGATGCGGGGCAACGGGCGCCATGAAAAGATCATGAATACGATCTAAGCACGCCCTCAGATCGCCTGCGGGTCCACATCCACCAGCCAGCGCACCAGCCCCTTGTGGCGGCTGCGCTCGGCGTGCAGCAGGGGCTGCCAGGCGGCCAGAAAGCGCTGCAGCGCGGCGCGCTCGGGGCTCTCCAGCAGCATCTGGGCGCGCTCCACGTTGGCCACGCGCTGCACGGCCAGGGGCACGGGCGGGAAGAGGAAGACTTGGCTGCTGCCCGGCAGCGGCGCTGCGCGCGCGGCCTCGGCCGCGGCCTGCAAAAAGGCCTGGGCCACCTCCTGGCTGCGGGCGTCGGCGCGCACCAGGGCCTGGTGGGCGAAGGGCGGCATGCCGGCCTCGGCGCGCTCGGCCAGCTGCTGGGCCGCAAAGGCCGGGTAGTCGTGGCGGCGCAGCGCGGCGTAGATGGCGTGTTCCGGGTGCCAGGTCTGCAGCCACATCTCGGGCGCGCTCGCCTGGGCGGCGACGTAGCGCGCGTCCCGCCCGGCGCGGCCCGCGGCCTGCATGAGCAGGGCAAAGAGGCGTTCTGGCGCGCGAAAGTCGCTGGAAAACAGCGCCCCGTCCGGCTGCACCGCAGCCACCAGCGTGATGCGCCGGAAGTCATGGCCCTTGGCCACCATCTGCGTGCCCACCAGCACGTCCACCTCGCCCGCGTGCACCTGGGCCAGCTGTTCCTCCAGCGCCCCCTTGGCGCGGGTGGTGTCGGCGTCTATGCGCGCTACGCGCGCGGCGCGGCGCTCGGGCGTGATGACGTTGCGCAGCAGCGCGGCCAGCTGCTCTTCGAGCTGCTCCGTGCCCCGGCCCACGGGGGCGATGTCGGGGTTGCCGCAGCCCGGGCAGGCGCGCGGCACGCGCTGGGCAATGCCGCAGTGGTGGCAGCGCAGCGTGCGGTCGATCTTGTGGAACACCTGGTGCGCGCTGCAGTGCGGGCAGTCGCTCTTCCAGCCGCAGTCGTGGCAGTGCAGCACGGGCGCAAAGCCCCGGCGGTTGAGCAGCACCAGGCATTGCTCGCCGCGCTGCACGCGTTCGGTGATGGCCGCCAAGAGCGGCGGCGAGAACACGGCGCCGCGCGGCTGCTGGCCCATGTCCACCAGGCGCAGGCGCGGCAGCTCGCCCGCGCCGATGCGGCTGGGCATCTCCAGGCGCTGGTAGCGGCCCACCTCGGGGCTGCTCGCGTGCCAGCTCTCCAGCGACGGCGTGGCGCTGCCCAGGATCACCTTGGCGCCCTGCGCGCGCGCGCGCCACAGCGCCAGGTCGCGCGCCGAGTAGCGCGCGCCCTCCTGCTGCTTGTAGCTGGCGTCATGCTCCTCGTCCACGACGATGAGCGAGAGGCCCGGCAGGCTGGCAAACACCGCCATGCGCGTGCCCAGCACGATGCGCGCCGCGCCCTGGTGCGCGGCGAGCCAGCTTTTCAGGCGCTGCGGGTTGGTCATGCCGCTGTGCAGGCTGACCACCGCCGCCGCGCCATACAGGGGCGCAAAGCGCTCCACAAAGCGCGCCTGCAACTGCGGCGTGAGGTTGATCTCGGGCACCATCACCAGCGCCTGGGCCTGGGGGCCGGCCGCCAGCGCCCGGGCCACGCAGTGCATATAGACCTCGGTCTTGCCGCTGCCGGTGCTGCCGAACAACAGGAAGGGGCCGGGGTGGGCATCTATTTGGGCTGCAGCGCTTGCCTGTTCTGCGCTAAGTGCTATTGATTCAATAGTTGAAGCCGCCTCGTCGGCGGCACCTCCGGCCGCGGGGCGGCGCATGCGCCGCGCCAGCTGCTCGGGGTTGAGCTCGCGCAGCTGCGGCGGCAGGGCGGCCAGTGCCACCTCGCCCAGGGCGCGCTGGTAATAGCGCGCCGTGAAGGCTACCAGGCGGCGCCAGGCGGCATCGAGCGGGGCAATGCCTGCGAGCACGCCCGCCACAGGGCGCGGCGCCATGCCCGGGGGCAGGGCGGCGGGCGCGGCGGGCGCGTCCCAGACCACGCCCAGCACCTCGCGCGCGCCCAGCGGCACGCGCACCAGCGTGCCCGGTGCCAGGGCTTCGGCACAGGAATAGCTCAGCAGGTCGCCCACGGCGCTGTGGGCGGGGGTGCTGACGGCGACCTGCACCAGGGCGGCGGGGGCGTGGTTCATGGCTGGCCCGGCATGGCTCCACAGCCTTGCCCACAGAAAAGCCCCGTTCTGTGGATAACTTTGTTGAAAAAACGCGCAAACCCTGCCGCAGCCCTCTTGGCTGCGGGCTCCAGTGCTAGCGCATTTTTTGTTGATGCCAAGGAAAACCCCATATGAATCAATGATCTTTGTCGTCTTGCCGGTGCGCTGGCGGCTATCGCCAGCCGCGCGCTGGCGCACCCGCCCGCTACGCCAAACATGTGTACAACTGCGCTGTCAATAGCCTTGTGTCACCTCAAAATATGCTAGGCGGAATGCCGCAGGCGGGACTTTTCTTTCGCATTTGGTCGTAAGTAATTGATTCTTCAGGGGATTTGGTAGAAGTCCAGATTTTCTGTGGATAACTTTGTTGATATCCCCCGGGTCTTCGCCGCAAGCCCTTGTCACCACGGGCTTTGCTTAGCCTGCACACAAAAGCGGCATGGGTGCTTGTTGTATATAAATCAATGACTTACGTGCGCATTTCTTTTGGTGCGAGGGGCGGTGCGGATGGGGCGCGGGGCATTGTCGCCCCATGGCCGCCCCGGCGCAAATGTGCATAAGTCGGCGGTCCGGGGCGTGTGATGTCAGTGGGTATTTACCGCTGGCGCAGGCTGCGCGAGTAGCCGTGCACCGTCTCCACCAGGGCCGCCACATGCTCGGGCGGGGTGTGCTGGCTGATGCCGTGGCCCAGGTTGAAGATGTGCGTAGGGCCGGTGGTGGTGCGGTCGGTGTGCGGCTGGCCAAAGCTGTCGAGCACGGCGCGCGCCTGTGCGGCCACCATCTCGGGCGGGGCAAACAGCACATTCGGGTCGATATTGCCCTGCAGCGCCTTGCCCGGGCCGCCCACGTTGCCGCCGACGATGGCGCGCGCTTTGCCCAGGTTGGCCGTCCAGTCCAGGCCCAGCACCTCGCAATCGAGATCCTTCATCTCCTCCAGCCAGATGCCGCCACCCTTGGTGAAGACGATGCGCGGCACGGGCTGGCCATCGACGCCGCTGCGCTTCAATTGCGCCAGCACGCGGCGCGTGTACTCCAGGCTGAACTGCTGGAAGCAGCCATCGGCCAGCACCCCGCCCCAGCTGTCGAAAATCATCACCGCCTGGGCGCCGGCGTCGATCTGGGCGTTCAGGTACTGCGCCACGGCGTCGGCGTTCACGGCCAGGATGCGGTGCATCAGGTCGGGGCGGCTGTACATCAGCGTCTTGACCAGGCGGTAGTCGTCGCTGCCCTTGCCCTCGACCATGTAGCAGGCCAGCGTCCAGGGGCTGCCCGAGAAGCCGATCAGCGGCACGCGGCCACTCAAAGCCTTGCGGATGCTGGTGACGGCGTCGAACACATAGCGCAGCCGGTCCATGTCGGGCACGGCCAGCTGGGCGACGTCGGCCTCGTCGCGGATCGCCTTGGCAAAGCGCGGGCCCTCGCCCTCGGCGAACGACAGGCCCAGGCCCATGGCGTCGGGCACGGTGAGGATGTCGCTGAACAGAATGGCGGCGTCCAGCGGGAAGCGTTCCAGGGGCTGCAGCGTCACCTCGGTGGCGTAGTCCACATTCGTCGCCAGGCCCATGAAGCTGCCGGCCTGGGCGCGCGTGGCCTTGTACTCGGGCAGGTAGCGGCCGGCCTGGCGCATCAGCCACAGGGGCGTGTAGTCGGTGGCCTGGCGCAGGCAGGCGCGCAGGAAGGTGTCGTTGGCGAGGGGGGCAAAGGAGGTTGTCATGGGGGCCGATTGTCGCAGCCTCGGTGACTCAATAGACAACCACCTTGTCCCCCACCTTCACCTGCTCGTACAGCCACTTGGCCGTCTGGTAGTCGTTGAGCTGGCTGCAGCCGTGCGATCCGCCCGCGTAGCCCACCTGGTCGAAATCGTCCGAGTAATGGATGGCCACGTTCCTGTCATAGAAGATGGCGTAGGGCATGGGCGTGCGCTCGCCAAAGATGGTGGAAACCGTGTCGGCGTTCATGTACCAGATGCGGAACTCGCCCTTGTCGCTCTCCCAGCCCGGGCGCGCAAAGCGCGCCGCGCGCGTGAACAGCGGGCGGCCATCGACCACCAGCGACATCTTCTTCTGCTCGCGCGAGATGCACACCACCCGGCCCGTGGCGCAGCGCGGGTCCAGCTGCTGCTCCATGGTGCTGGCCGGCGGCTGCTCGAACAGCTGCGCGTAGCGCGGGTTGCGCGTCTTGGCGATCAGGCGCGTCCAGGTGCGCTCGTCCATCACCTGGCTGGCCGGCAGGCCCACCTGGGTGCGAAAGCCGGCAATGGCCTGCTGCGTGGCATCGTGGTACTCGCCGTCGATCGCGCCCTGGTAATGCCCCGCCTGCTTCAGGCGGTGCTGCAGCTCCTTGATATAGCCGGCCTGTTTCGGACCCGTGAACCAGGGCCCCACGTCGGTGTTGTTCAGCTCGGCCGCCGTGGGCTGGTGCGACCGGGGCAGCAGCTGGTCCCAGGTGGCCTGGTCCAGCACGCCCGTGGCAGGCAGGCCATGGTCCTGCTGGAACTTGCGCACCGTCTCGCGCGTCTTCAGACCGTAGCGCTCGTCCACGTCATACAGCGCCAGGTACTTGGCGTGGCGCAGGCGCACCTGCAGCTCGCGCACCAGCGGGCTTTCCATTTTGTAGCGCAGCTCCTGCACCAGCGGCGCGGGCTGGCTGAAGGGGCGGGGCGCGGCGGCATCGTGCGGGGAGCCGGCCCGGGCCGGCAAGGACAGGACAAAACCCAGCCCGAAGAAGGCGGCGAGCAGGGGGCGTGGGCGCAGCGGCAAGAACATGGCCGCGATTATCCCGAAGCCGCGCGCGCGGATGGTCCTGCCCCGGCGTGGGGTGGGTGGCGGCGGGGGCTGGCTCTACACTGCCTTTCCTTTCGCGCATTCCTGGAGTGCCTATGGCCCACACCCCGGCCCGATCCCTGGCTCTGGCCCTGCTGGCCGCCCTGGCAGGCCTGCCCGCGCTGGCGCAGCCGGCTCCGCGCGCGTGGGTGAATTCGCTGGGCATGCCCTTCGTGCGCATCGCGCCGGGCAGCTTTCTCATGGGCAGCAGCGAGGCGCCCGAGGCGCTGGCGCGCGCCTTTCCGGGCCTGGAGCGCCGGCGCCTGGAGCAGCTGGCCGACGAGGCGCCGGCGCACCGCGTGCGCATCACGCGCGCCTTCTACCTGGGCCGCACCGAGGTGACGCTGGGGCAGTTCCGCCGCTTCGTGCAGGCCTCGGGCTATGTGCCCGAGTCCGAGGCCGACGGTACGGGCGGCTATGGCTACAACCCGGACTACGACAGCGCCCAGAGCGCGCGCGGCGATGCGTTCGAGGGGCGCGATGCGCGCTACTCCTGGCACAACCCCGGCTTTGCCCAGGGCGAGGACCACCCGGTGGTCAACATCACCTGGCACGACGCGCACGCGCTGGCCGCCTGGCTGTCGGCCACCGAGGGCCGGCGCTACCGCCTGCCCACCGAGGCCGAGTGGGAATACGCCTGCCGCGCCGGCACGCGCACGCGCTACCCGCATGGCGACGATGCGGCGCTGCTGACGCGCCACGCGAATGTGTTCGACCAGGACGCCGCGCCCCACTGGCCGCGCTGGCAGGCCCAGGCCGCGCCGGGGCATGACGGCCACGCCTTCACCGCGCCCGTGGGCAGCTACGCGGCGAACGCCTTCGGCGTGCAGGACATGGTCGGCAATGTGTGGGAATGGGTGGCGGACTGGCATGCCGAGGATGGCTACGCGCACTCTCCGCGTGACGATCCGCAGGGGCCGGCCCGGGGCCAGGTGCGCGTGCGCCGCGGCGGCTCCTGGCACACCTGGCCGCTGTATGCGCGCTGCGCGTTCCGCAACTGGAACACGCCGCAGACGCGCTACACCCTGGTGGGCGTGCGGCTGGTGCGCGAGATCGAGGCGCCGCCTGAGCGCCGCCCGCGCCGGTAAGTCAGAGCGCGGCCACGGCGGCGCGCAGCGCGTCGGCGTTCAGGATCTCGGAGAACACCACGGGCGCGCGGCCCGGGGCGTGCAGCACGTAGACCGGCACGCCGCTGCGGCCCAGCTGGGCCAGGGCGGCGGTGATGGCGCTGTCGCGGCGCGTCCAGTCGGCGCGCAGCAGGGTCACGCCCTTGGCGGCCAGCTCGGCCAGCACCTCGGGCCGCGCCAGGGTGGTGCTCTTGTTGTACTGGCAGGTCACGCACCAGGCGGCGGTGTAGTCCACGAACACCGGCCGGCCCTGGGCCAGCAGCTCGTCGGACAGGCCGGGGCGCCAGGGCTGCCAGGCCGACGCGCCCGCCGGGGCGGCGGCGGCCGTGGCCGTGGGGTGGGGCTCTATTTCAATGACTTTTGGGCCCCAGGCCCATAGCAGCCAAGCGCAAGCAGCTATTGAAAGCGGAGCAATAACGGCGCGGCTCATGCCACGCAGCGTCAGCGCCCACACGGCCATGGCCAGCAGCACCAGCAGCGCCAGCAGGGCCGCCGCGCCGTTGATGCCGCTTTGCTGGCCCAGCACCCACACCAGCCAGACCACGGTGGCCAGCATGGGGAAGGCGAGCAGGCGGCGCAGCGTGTCCATCCACGCGCCGGGGCGCGGCAGCAGGCGCGCAAAGCCGGGCAGCCAACTGGCCAGCAGATACGGCAGGGCCAGGCCCAGGCCCAGCGCGGCAAAGATGGACAGGGCCTGCGCGGCCGGCAGCGTGGCGGTGAGGCCCAGCGACGCGCCCATGAACGGCGCCGTGCAGGGCGAGGCCACGGCCACGGCCAGCACGCCGGTCAGGAACGAGTCCAGCACCGGGTGGCGCGCCTGCAGGCCGGCGAGCGACTGGGGCAGCATGGCGCGGAACTCGAACAGGCCGGCCAGGTTCAGCGCGATCAGCGTGAACAGCGCGGCCAGGGACGCCACCACGGCCGGCGACTGCAGCTGAAAGCCCCAGCCCACGGCCTCGCCCGCGGCGCGCAGGGCCAGCATCAGCGCGCCCAGCAGCAGGAACGACAGCAGCACGCCGGCGGTGTACGCCAGGCCGCTCACGCGGTGCGCGCGCCGGTCTTGCGCATGGCGCGCAAAGCCCACCACCTTGATGGCCAGCACCGGGAACACGCAGGGCATGAGGTTGAGGATGATGCCGCCCAGCAGCGCGCCGGCCAGCGCCAGCAGCCAGGTGGCCAGAGGCGCAGGGGTGGGGCCGGGGGGCGGGACGGGCGCGTTGGCGGCGTTGGCCTTGAGGGCGGCTTCCAGCGCCGGCGACATGCCGGCCAGCGGCGCCAGCGCGGGCCAGCCGCCTTCTACGGGCAGATCGGCGCGCCAGCCCTGGCCGCCATGGGCCAGCACCACGGGCAGGGGCTCGGGGCCTTCACTGCGGTCGCGCGCCAGCGGCAGGCGCGCGGTCCAGACGGCGCCGTCCCATTGCTGGCTGGGGGTGGCGGCGGTTTCCACCACGCCGCTGGTTTCGGGGAAGACCTCCAGCGGCCTGCCCTGGAGCAGGGCGGGCAGGCCGGCCACGCGCAGCAGCAGGGCATTGCCGTCCACGCGCGCGCCGCTGCCGTCCTGCGCCGGCAGCGGCGCGGGATGGGCCTTGGCGGCGGCGTCAAAGGCCGCGGCGTGTATGGCTGTCGTGCCCTCTATGGGCAGCTGCAGCGTGAATTCGCCGTCCTCGGGAATGCATTCCTGGCGGCACACCAGCCACGAGGCCTTGAGGCGCAGCGTCACCTCCTTGGCGAGAGGCCCGGGGTTGAAGGCGGGCGACACGGCCACGGGCACGGGCAGCAGCACCTGGCCCTCGTAGCCGTAGTTGGCCAGGTGGCCTATGGGGATCTTCCTGGGGATGGGCCAGGCGATCTCGCCCGCGTCCAGCCCCGCCGGCAGCTGCCATTCGAGCCGCGTGGGCAGGCCCGAGTCGCCGGGGTTCTTCCAGTAGCTGTGCCAGTCGGGGGCGTGCGTGAGCAGCAGGCCCAGCTGCAGCGGCCGGCCCGGGCCCACGCCCTCGGGCGCCTGGGCCACCAGCTCGGCGCGCACCTGGGGCGTGGTCACCACATTGCCGACGGTTGCTGCCGATTTGAGTTGAATTTGGCCGCTGGCACCCAGGGGTAGGGCGCTGGCAGCTATTAAAAGAAGAGTGGGCAGGGCGTGCCGCAGGAGTCGGTGGAACATGGCGCAGTGTGGGAGCGGCGGGGCGGGTATTTGGTTCCTTCGTGGTTCCTTCGGGGCGCCACGTCGCGCCCAATGGTAGCGGGGGGGCTCACATGGATACCATAAGGCCCATGTCATACCCCTCGCGTTTCTGGGCCGAACTTTCCACGCGTGACTTTGCCGAGGCCCGCAACTGGGGCCTGGCCGCGCAAACCGTGGCCGTGCTGCCGCTGGCGGCCGTGGAGCAGCATGGGCCGCACTTGCCGCTCTCGGTGGATGCCACGCTGCTGCAGGGTGTGATGGACGCGGCGCTGCCGCTGCTGCCCGCCGAGCTGCCGGTGCTGTTCCTGCCGCCGCAGAGCCTGGGCCTGTCCACCGAGCACTGCTCGTACCCCGGCACGCTGACGCTGTCGCCCGCCACGCTGATCGCGCTGTGGTGCGAGCTGGGCGAGTGCGTGGCGCGCACGGGCATCAAGAAACTGCTGCTGCTGAACGGCCATGGCGGCAACCTGGGCGCCATGGATATCGTGGCGCGCGAGCTGCGCCAGCGCTGCGGCCTGCTGGTCTACGGCAGCAGCTGGTTCAGCCTGCCGCTGCCCGAGGCGGTGAGCGCGCAGTTCAGCGCCCGCGAACACCGCTTCGGCATCCATGGCGGAGAGATCGAGACCTCGATGATGCTGCACCTGGCGCCCGAACTGGTGCACATGGAGCATGCGCGCGACTGGCGCTCCACCTCGCAGGACCGCGCCGAGCGCTACCCCATCCTGGGCAATGGCAAGAGCGCCAAGATGGGCTGGGCGATGGAGGACTACCACCCCGCGGGCGCCGTGGGCAACGCCGCGGCCGCCACGGCCGAGCGCGGCCGCGCCGTGGTGCAGGCGGCGGCTGAGGCGCTGGCGCAGCTGCTCGCCGAACTGCACGCGCTGCCGTTGACCACGCTGGTGTCCAAGCCTTCTTGAAGGGAAGGTGCCCAGGCGGCCGGCGGTGAGGCGGTGGTACAACTGCCTCTTGAGATAAACCCACAAAATGCCCCCAATGCAGCAGCTTCCCTTGCTCGCATCCTCCACGCAGTACGCGCAGCAGTTGCGCCAGGGTTTCCGCTGGCTGCGCTTCGGCCCGGCGCTGGAGGCCGAGTACCGCGCCTACTGCAGCGACAACGAGTATCGGCGCGTGCTGTGGTTTGCTGCGATTTGCCTGGTGCTGTGGGCTGGCTACTGGCTGTTCGACCTGTGGCGCATCGATGCCGCGCTGCTCGATGCACGGCAACGAGCGCTGCTCGTGCCCTTGCGTGCGGTGCGCGCCGCCGGCACGGCGGCAAACCTGCTGGTTCTGGGCTGCGCGCTGTGGCGCTGCCCCATGCGGGTGCTGCGGGCCACCCTGACGGTAATGGGAGTCACGTTCAGCTGTGGCGCGGCCTTTGCCGTCTATGTCTACAAGCTGCTGGGCGTGCCGCATGAGACGACCGTTCTGGTGGTGGTCATGCTGGGCTTGTTTTTGCCGTTTGCCATCAGCCTGTGGGCGCAGCTGCTGGTGGCGCTGCTGTACCTGGCTTGTGTCGCGGCCCTGGCCTGGACCGCGCCGCTGCCCGAGGTGGCGGCACAGATGTGGCGCCTGGATGTGGAGCTGGCGCTGTCGGCGCTGCTGTTCGGCCTGGCCGCCTATTGGCGCGAGTACCAGCGGCGCGAGCAGTTCCTGCACCGCGGCGACGCGCACTGGCTGGCCATGCGCGACGCGCTCACCGGGCTCTACAACCGCCGCATGTTCAACCACCACATCCAGCAGGTCATGGCCCAGGCGCAGCGCGAGGGCCAGCCGCTGGCGCTGCTGCTCATGGATGTGGACTGTTTCAAGAGCTACAACGACAGCCAGGGCCATCTGCAGGGCGACGCGGTGCTGCAGCAGGTGGCGCAGGTGGCACTGGCCTGCATCGGCCGGCCGCTGGACATCGCGGCGCGCGTCGGCGGCGAGGAGTTTGCCGTGCTGCTCTACGGCAGCAGCGCCGACCATGCCCGGGCCCTGGGCCAGAGCCTGGTGGCCGGCGTGCGCCAGCGCGCCCTGCCGCATGGGGCCTCGACGGTGGCGCCGGTGGTCACGGTGAGCGTGGGCGGGGCCATGCTGCGCCCGGACGACCGGGCGCAAACGCTGTACGCGCGCGCCGACCAGATGCTCTACGAGGCCAAGAACAGCGGGCGCGACCGCTGCAGCTGGGAGGAGGCGCTTCAGGCGTGAGAGGCCGAGTGGCGTTCCCCTAGGCCCGCCTCGCACGCCAAAATGCCACCGTTCATTGTTGCAAATGCACGCCATAGCGCCGGCTATGGCTGTGCCGAGTGCTATTAAAGTAAAAGCGCCTATCGCCCGTGGCTTATGCCTGCGGAAGATGCTCGCGGATGGTCGCCGCCAGCGCGGCGATGCCGGTGTCGATCTGCGTGGCGCTGGCCGTCACGAACGACAGGCGCAGCGTGCGCTGGTCGCCGTGGTCGGCATAGAAGGCGGCGCCGGGCACGAAGGCCACGTTGCGCTCCACGGCCTTGGGCAGCAGCAGGGTGGCGTTCATGCCCTCGGGCAGGCGCAGCCACAGGAACATGCCGCCGGCCGGGCTGTTCCAGCGCACGCCCAGGCCGGCCATTTCGCGCTCCAGCGCGGCCAGCATGGCGTTGCGCTGCTGCTTGTAGAGCGCGCGAATGGTGGGCACATGGCGCTCCAGGAAGCCGTCCTTGAGCACCTCGGCGACGATGCGCTGGTTGAAGCTGGGCGTGTGCAGGTCGGCCGCCTGCTTGGCCTGCAGCAGCTTGGGATAGATCGCCTTGGGCGCCACCACATAGCCCAGGCGCAGGCCCGGTGCCAGCACCTTGGAAAAGCTGCCCAGGTAGATGCAGCCCTCGGGGTTGCGCGCCGTCAGGGGCGCGGGCGGGGGCTGGTCGAACCACAGGTCGCCGTAGGGGTTGTCCTCGATCAGCGGAATGCCCAGCTCGGCCGCCTTGGCCGAGATTGCCGCGCGGCGCGCCTCGCTCATGGTGCGGCCGGTGGGGTTCTGGAAGTTGGGCAGCAGGTACATGAAGCGCGCGCGGTCCGTGCCGCTGCCGGCCTGGGCCACGAAGTCCTCCACCAGCGGGCCCTCGTCGTCGCTGGCCACGCTGACGATGTGCGGCTCCATGGGCGTGAAGGCCTGCAGCGCGCCCAGGTAGGTGGGCGTCTCCACCAGCACGCGGCTGCCCGCGTCGACCAGCACCTTGGCCACCAGGTCCAGGCCCTGCTGCGAGCCGGTGGTGATCAGGACCTGGGCCGGGTCCACGTCCCAGGGCAGCCACTTGGCGACGGCCTCGCGCAGCGCGGGATAGCCCTCGCTGGCGGCGTACTGCAGGGCCGACTGGCCGTCATGCGAGAGCACGGTGGCGCAGGCCTGTGCGAATTCCTGCACCGGGAAGGTCTTGGGCGAGGGCAGGCCGCCCGCCAGGCTGATGATGCCGGGCTTTTCGGTCACCTTCAGGATCTCGCGGATCACCGAGGGATTCATCTTTGCGGCGCGTGCCGCCAGGGTCCAGTTCGTCATGGGTTCATCTCCAAAAGGCGCGCAAGGGGTAGTGCGCCATCCATCTGCTCAAAAAAAAATGCCGTTGTGCGGCGTTGCGCGGTCCCGCGGATAGGGGACTGCGCGCGCAGCATAACGCAAGCTCAATTCTCTACCGGCATGCGCCTGCCAATGGCCACGGTGGCCACCACCGCCACGGCAAATCCCAGCGTCACCATGTCCAGCGGCTCGCCCAGCAGCGGGATCGCCGCCAGGATCGAGAAGAACGGCTGCAGCAGCTGCGTCTGGCTCACGCGCAGCGCGCCGCCCAGGGCCAGCCCACGGTACCAGGCGAAGAAGCCGGCCCACATCGAGAACACGCCCACGTACAGGAATCCGCCCCAGGCCGAGGGCGCCACGGGCTGCGTGGGCCACAGCCACAGCGTGGCCGGCAGGGTGGCCGGCAGCGCCAGCAGGCAGACCCAGCAGATCACGCGCTCGGCACCCAGCGCGGGGGTGATGCGCGCGCCGTGGATATAGCCCACCGAGGCCGCCACCACCGCGCCCACGAGCAGCGCGTCGGCCGCCTCCAGGCTGAAGCCATGGCCCTGCTGCCAGCCGCGCAGCAGCGAAAACGCCACCACCAGCGCGCTGCCCAGCACCGCGCAGACCCAGAAGCCCAGGCGTGCGCGCTGGTGCAGCACCAGCGCGGCCACGCCCGCCGTCACCAGCGGCAGCAGCGCCGTGACCACCGCCGCGTGGCTGGCCGTGACGCTGCGCAGCGCATACGCCAGCAGCAGCGGGTAGCCCAGCAAGTTGCCCAGCACGGCCCAGCCCAGGTGCTTGAACTGCTGCGGCTGCGGGCGCGGCGAGCGCGTGACGAGCAGGAACGCGGCCGACAGCAGCCCCGCCAGCGCCGCGCGCCCCAGCGTGACGAACCAGGGCGAGAGCTGGGGCTGCTCGGCCGTGCCGGTGGCCAGCCGCGTGGCGGGCAGGGTGACGGCGAAGATCGCCACGCCCAGCACGCCGAGCCACAGGCCCAGGGTTTCGGCCCGGTGCGCGGGGTGCCCACCCCGGACGGTGGCGGGGGCGCTCATGCCGCCACCATCCACAGCGCCGTGGCTACCAGCACCAGCGCCATGGCGCGGTTGAACCACAGCAGGCGCCGCCCCTGGGCCAGCCAGTGGCGCAGCAGCGCGCCCATGGCGGCATAGGTGAAATTGCTGGCAAAGGCGAAGGCCGTCATCACCGGCAGCACCACGGCCAGGCGCTGCAGCTGGTCGTCTCGCCCCACGATCCAGCCGGCGACGATGGTCAGCGCCAGCAGCCAGGCCTTGATGTTCACGAACTGCAGGGCCGCGCCCTGCCAGAAGCCCACCGACAGGCGCGCCGCGTCGGCCTCGGACAGCCGGCCCGACTGCGCCAGCCTGAGCGCCAGCCACAGCAGGTAGCCAATGCCCACGGCCTTGATGGCCCAGCGCAGCGCCGGCACGGCCAGCACCATGGCGCCCAGCCCGAGCGCGCACAAGAGCAGCAGCGCGCACCAGCCCACGGGCACGGCCAGCACGAAGCGCATGGCCGCGGGCAGGCCGCGGTTGGCCGCCAGCGCCGTGGACAGCGTGGTGTTGGGGCCGGGCGTGAAGCTCATGGCGCTGGCCAGGACCAGCAGGGCGGTGAATTCAACCAGGGGCATGGGGGGCGGCAGGTTGCGGGGTAAAAGGCAGCACTGTAGTGAAAAAAAGGCTTGGCCATGTCCAAAGGGGCAACGCGACCGGCCGCGCGGCCTTGAGCTCCCTCGCCCAGAGGGCATAGGTCGGCACCGCTTTTTATGGAGTGATGTGCGCAACCGCTCGTTGATGATGAAAATGGCGGGCCAGGGACCTGTCTCAGAGGCACTCCTCTGCGCATCGTCATTCCCGCGAAGGCGGGAATCCATGGCCGCAGCGTGTCGCTGGCGCGGGCCATGCCGCGCCGTCACGCGCCGGAAAACACCCCCAGCCCCGCCAGCATGACCAGCAGGATCAACGCGGGCGTGACCCAGCGCAGCAGCAGGCACAGCAGCCGGGCCAGGGCGCGGTTGCCCAGCTCGCCGTGGTTCGACAGCTGCGCGGCGAACGCGCGTTCGCCCCAGGCCCAGCCGACGAAGAGTGCGATGGCGATGCCGCCCGCGGGCAGGAGCAGGTTGGAGGAGAGGTGGTCGGCCCAGTCGAACAGCGTGCGCCCACCGGGCCGGAACTGCGCCAGCGTGCTCTGGCTTAAAGCGCAGCCCGCGCCCAGCAGCACCAGCACCAGCAGCGTGAGCAGCGTGGCCCTGGGCCGCGTCAGGCCCCAGCGCTCGTGCAGGATGACCACCGGCACCTCCATGAGGGAGAGCATGGCGCCGGTGGCGGCGATGGCGGTGAGGATGAAGAACACCGCCAATAGCACCTGCCCGCCCGGAATCTGCGCGAACACCGCGGGAATGGTGATGAACACCAGAGCCGGCCCGGCCGATGGCGTAAAGCCGAAGCTGAATACCGCCGGGAAGATGGCCATGCCGGCCAGCAGCGACACCGACAGGTCGGCCAGCATGACGCGCGTGGCGGTGGCGGGGATGTTCTGGCTGGCCGTGAAGTAGCTGCCGTAGGTCATCATCGTGCCCATGCCGATGGACAGCTTGAAGAACGCCAGCCCCATGGCCGTGAGCACCACGGCGGGCGTGATCTTGTGCCACTCGGGCGCAAACAGGAAGGCCAGCGCCTGGGCCCTGCCCGGCAGCGTCAGGCTGTAGCCGCACAGCAGGAGCAGCAGCAGGAACAGCAGCGGCATGAGTTTCTTCGTCGCCGCCTCGATGCCGCGCGTGACGCCCAGCAGCAGGATGCCGCCTATGAAGGCCAGCACCACCCATTGCCAGACCAGCGACTGCACCGGGTCGGTGACCAGGGCGTCAAAGCTCGCCTGCGTCTGCGCCGGGTCGCTCGATAGCAGGCCGCCCGTGAGGGCCTTGGCGACATAGGCAAACACCCAGGCGACGACCTCGGAGTAGAACGACAGGATCAGGAACGCCGCCGCCATGCCCGCCATGCCTATCAGCCACCAGGGCGCGCCATGGGGCCTGAGCTGGCGCAGCGCCGAGATGGGGTTGGCGCGCGCCTGGCGGCCGATGGCGATCTCGGCCACCATCAGCGGCAGGCCGATGAGCAGTGTCGAGAGCAGGTAGACCAGCAGAAAGCCGGCACCGCCGTTGGCGCCGGTGAGGGTGGGGAACTTCCAGATATTGCCCAGGCCCACGGCCGAGCCCAGGGTGGCGGCCAGCACGCCCAGGCCGGAGGAAAAGCCGCCGCGCGTTGCGCCGGCGTTGGGGGAGGCGGTATGGGCGGGGCCGGAAGAGCCGGATGTGCTCATGATTTGATAGCTCCTTGCGCCCTTGGTGCGGGTGTTGCAAGCCTAATGGTGCGCAGCGGGCCGCTCCACGGCCAGTTCGGACAGCACGCGCAGCAGGGCGCGGTTGACGTATTCAAGCTCCAGCTCGTGCGCCTCGCACAGCTGGACTATGGCGCCGGCGTCCTCGCTCTCCAGTGCGCAGGCCAGCTCCAGGCTGGGGGCATAGGCGCCGGTGCGCAGCACGGTGGCGTTGAAGATGCGCTCGGACAGCGGCAGGCGGCGCAAGATGCTGCCCAGGGGCTCGCGCAGCAGCTCGTCGAGCTGCGAGAACAGGCCGCTCAGATACACCTCGCCGCGCAGGTCCTTGCCCACGCCGGATTCGAGCAGCTCCTCGGTCAGGCGTGCGCGC
The DNA here is from genome assembly GCF_044792555.1 of Alicycliphilus denitrificans. Lineage (GTDB taxonomy): Bacteria > Pseudomonadota > Gammaproteobacteria > Burkholderiales > Burkholderiaceae_C > Alicycliphilus > Alicycliphilus denitrificans_A. Next base: position 3,876,203 of record NZ_CP126238.1, on the reverse strand, counting down.
AGCACCATGGCCAAGCGTATCGGGCGCAGGTCGGGCTCGGTGCTGGCGTGCGGCAACTGTTCCGCCAGCCAGCGCGAGAGCGAGCCGTAGCCCATCATCACCAGGCCGCGGCGCAGCGAGTCCACCCCGGTGCGCAGGCCCAGCGCCGCGGAGTTGGTGTAGGTCATGAAGCGGTAGGCCAGCAGCGGGTCTTCGCCCAGGATCTGCTCGAAGCGGTCGATGGACTGCTCGTCGTCGATGGCCTTCAGGAGCCTTTGCACCACCTCGTGCGCGGGCTGCAGCGGCTGGTGGCGCAGGGCGTGCAGCACGTCCTCCATGGGCCAGCCGGCCACGGCCAGGGCGCCGCCCTGGCCCAGGCAATGCGTGAGCAGCGCGCGGCTGGCGATGTTGTCGTACATCTGCCCGGCGATCAGGGGGCTGCGCTGCTCGGCGACGGCGGCCTGCAGCGCCGCCATCGCGTCGCCCCCGGACAGCTGCAGCAGGCTGTTGTCAAACAGCCGCGCGGTGTCGGCGTCCGGCAGGTGGTGGAAGGGGCCGCGCCAGACCAGGCGCAGGCCGCGGCCATGGGCCTTTTCCACGGCCTCGCGGATGGCGGGCGCGGACAGCCAGTCGCCCGGCACCTCGATCCACGGCGCGCCGCGCGGCGCGTGCGCCAGCAGGTCCAGCAGCAGTTGCTGCGAGCGTGGCGCCAGCAGCAGCGGGGGCGAGGCCGCGCTCCACAGCTCCTGGATGGTGCGCAGCAGGTGCGCCGCGTCCACCAGCTGAGAGCCGTGGCCGTGCACGTACAGCTGCACGCCGGCGAGCTTGCGCGCGGCGTTCCACAGGGGCCGGTAGCCCAGTACCAGGCTGCCTAGAACGGATTGGACCATGGGGCGGGTTCAAGCATCGTGGCAAAGATTGACATTGTCATGCCGGCGCGGCGCTAGCCGTTGATGTAGTTGAACAACGACAGGCGCTGCACCTGGGCGTAGGACTTGAGGGCGGCCTCGTAGCCGATGTTGGCATTTTGAAACTCCGAGATGCCCTTGACCATGTCCAGATCCTCGGCGCGCGAGCGGTCGGCTTCCAGCTGGACGGCGCGCGTGTCCTGGTCGCCGGTGATGCGGTCGGCGCGGTTGAGCAGCTCGCCGGCATAGCCGCGCACGGTAAACAGGCGCTCCAGGCCGGCATCCATGTGCGCCAGCGCCTGCGTCACCACCTGGCTGCCCGAGGCGTCATTGCCGGCCTGCTTCAGGCCCTGGATGGCGGCGTCGATCGACTGCATCAGGCCGGGGCTGGGGGTCAGGGTGACCTGGTCGAACTGTACGGGCGTGCCCTTGAGCCCAAAGGACATGACCTTGTCCGCGCCTTCCATGATGTCGATGGCAATCGCCTGCCCCGGCGGGGTGGGGGCGCTGGTGAAAATGTCGGCGAAGATGCTGCCGTCTTTGTCGGTTTTGGTCAGGGTGTAATCGACCGTGGTGCTGCCGTCTGTCGGATCCACGGTGACGCTGTTGATATCCAGCTGATAGCTGGCGCCGTCCATCAGAGAGCGGTTGAATGTCTGCGCCGGGGTGCTGCTCAGCGTGCTGCCCGGGGCGTGTGTGACCTTGGCGTCGTAAACGCCGTCACGCACCGGGTCGAACATCAGTGCCGCATGTCCGTCCACGCTGCCGGCAATGGCCGTACCGCTGCTACCGGCCTGCCCGGGCAGGCCGTCGAACTGCAGCGCCCCGGCAAAGGGCTGCAGCGCGCTGCCCAGCGCGCCCAGCAGGGGCTGGCCGTTGGTGTCCTTGCGGTTGATGATTTCCTGCATCTGGTCGCGCAGGCTTTGCAGCTGGGTGGCGTAGGTGTTGCGATCGTTGCTGGTTTGCCCGCCGCGTCCGGCGGCCACCATCAGCTCGCGCATCTGCTGCACCATTTCGACCGCGTCGCCCAGGGTGGACTCGGCCAGCGCCATGGCATTGCGCTGGCTTTCCAGCTGGCGCTGCTCGGTCTTGATGCGCTCCATGCGCGTGAGGGCGCGCTCGGCCTGCGCCGCGGCCACCGGGTCGTCGCTGGCGCGCACCACGCGCTTGCCGGAGCTGAGGTTCTCCTGCAGGCCCACCAGCTGGCTCTGGCGCGCCCCCAGGTTGCGGATGGCGCCGTCATACATGTTGGCGGTGCTGACGCGGAAAAACGAGCTGCTCATGTCAAGTCCTTTCAGCGGCCCATGGACTGGATCAGGTTGTCGAAAATGTTCTGCGCAATCTGCAGCACCTTGGCCGCGGCCTGGTAGGACTGCTGGTACTGGATGAGCCTGGCAGCCTCCTCGTCCAGGTTCACGCCCGAGACGGCGGTGCGGTCGGCCTCCAGATTGTGCGCAATGGATTCCGACAACTTGGCCGCGTACTGTGCGCTTTGCGCCCGGGTACCCACCTGGGCCATCAGGCCGGCGTAGCCGTCGGAGAGGGTGGATTCGTCAAACATCTTCACGTCGCGCAGCTGCATCAGTGCCCCGGCATTGCCGGCGTTGCGGGTGTAGATGTCGCCGTGCAGCGGATCCGTGGCGTTGCCCACGGTGACCGTGTCGCCCGCCTTGGGCGAGCCCTGCAGCGTGATCTCCCAGCCGTCGATGGAGATCTTGTGCCCTGAGGTGTAGCTGTACGGCGGACCCGTCAGCGGCTCGGGCGGGGAGAGAGACATGTCTATCGGGTCTTCGGTGTGGCCCGTGAGCTCGAAGCCGCCGGTGCCATCAAAGGTCAGCGTTACCGGGGCGCTGGATGGTGTGGAGTAGAAATTTCCATCGGCGTAAACACCGCCATTCAGGTTGTTGAGTGCCGGGTCCCAGTGCTGCCCGGTGGCTTTCAGCCCTGCCAACTGCAGCGTGCCGCCATTGCCCTTGCCCATCTGTGCATTCACCGGGCTGGCGGCGGCCAGCTCGCGTGGCGAATGCACCAGGGCCTGCATGTCGGCTGCGGCCGTGGCAAAGGGTCTGAACAGCACGCGCTCGCCAGCCTGGCCGGCCGCTGTGAAGTCAAATGTTAGACCGTCAATCGGTGCGAGCCGCAGGTTGTTCAGATCGGTAAAGTCCGTGGCCTTGCCGTCGGACAGACGCACCACCTGGCCGGCTGGCGGCGTGGTAAAGCGCACCTCGTAGTCGGATGCGACTAGCTCTGTGGGCTTGAACTTGCTCGGGTCGCTCAGGTCGATGCTGCCCTTGGCCGAGCCGCTGGTCAGGCCATCGACCGCGGCCGGGGTATTGAACAGCGGCTTACCCCGCTGGCCATCGAGCGTCAGCCCCATGGACTGCTGGTAATTCATCGCCGTGCCGATGGCCAGCGCCATGCGCCCCAGCAGGTTGCGGCCCTCGGCCAGGTCGTGGTTGGCAAACTTCAGCAGGCCCGCGGTTTCGCCGCCGCCGAGCGTGCCCTCGCCGAGCTCCAGCGGCTCAGCGCCCTGGCGGTTGAAGAACAGCGCCATCTGCTGGCTGCCCGGAAACAGCTTCGATTCGCCCACCGAGACCGTCGAGGCCTGCTGCCCCAGCACCAGAGCCTGGCTGCCGCCGATGAAAATGCCCACGGTGCCGTCGCCGGCCGGGACCTGCGTGGTCTGGATGTATTGGTTCAGCTCGCGGATCAGTTGGTCGCGTTTGTCCAGCAGGTCGTTGGGCGCGTGGCCGCCGCCCATGGCGCGGGCGATCTGCTCGTTGACGTTGGCAATGCCCTTGGCCAGGTCGTTGATGGTGGTGGCGTTGTTGCGCAGCTGCTCGCCCACCGAGTAGGTGATCTCCTGCAACTGCTGGGCCGACGAGCGCACGCGCGCGGCCGTCTCGTCCATGCGCGCGAGCGTCACGGTGCGCGCCGTCAGGTCGGTGGGGGCGCTCACCACGTCGCCCAGCGAGTTGAGCATGTCGTTGATGGCGCTGCCCAGCCCGCTGGGGCCGCCGCTGAAGACGTTCTGCAGCTGCGCAAAGCGCTCGGTGCGCACCGTGTCGGCCGCCTGCACCGCCTGGGCCGCGGCCGCCTGGCGCGTGAGCAGTTCGTTGTGGTTGCGCAGGATGGTGGCCACGTTCACGCCCTTGCCGACGAAACCGGCGCCCGTGAACTGGCCGGGCACCGTCTCCATGGACACGCTCTGGCGCGAATAGCCGGCCGTGCCCACGTTGGCGATGTTGTGCCCCGTGGTCTGCAGGGCCACCTGGTTGGCGAGGAGGGCGCGTGCGCCGACGTTGAGCAGGCTCATGGTTCAGTGCCTTGTCATCAGGCCTGCGTGCCGCTGGCCCGGGCCAGCAGGGGCGAGCGCGCCACGCCCACGGTGCTCTGGATGGCGCGGCTGAGCTTGGTGGCGTATTGCGGGTCGGTGGCGTAGCCGGCCTTTTGCAGCTCGGAGGCGTAGGCCACGGCCGAATGGGTCTTGGCGCGCGCCTTCTCGTAGCGCGGGTTGTCGTTGATCAGGCGCGCGTAGTCCTTGAACGAGTCCTCGTAGGAGTCGTAGGCGCGGAACTTGGCCACCACCTTGCGCGGCGCGCCGTTGATGTACTCGGTGGTCGTTACCTCGGCCACCTTGCCGCTCCAGCCCTTGCCGGCCTTGATGCCGAACAGGTTGAAGGCGTTGCTGCCGTCCTTGTTGCGGATCTCGCTCTTGCCCCAGCCGGTCTCGTGCCCCGCCTGGCCCAGCATGAAGCTGGCCGGGATGCCGCTGCTCTGCGCCACGCGCTCGGCGGCGGCGCGGTGGTGCTGCACGAAATCGTCGCGCCCCTTGGGGCCGCGCGCGCGCGGGTTGTCCGCCGGGGCGCTCTTGCGCAGCGCGGCGTCCAGGCCCAGGGTGGAGCCGGGCACGAGGGCGGTCTCGCCGTCGCCGCCGAGTTGTTTGGACAGCTGGCGCTGTATGGCCTCGGACAGGCCGCCCGGCCGGCCCGACATCTGCACCGACAGCTGCTGGTCGAACAGGTCGTTCGCCAGGTTGCCCTCGGCGCCGTCCAGCAGGCCGGACTTCATGGTTGCCTCGCGCATGCTCTTGATGAGCTCGCGCATGAACAGCGATTCGAGCTGCTTGGCCGCCTCCTGCGTGGCGCCCTGGGTCGCCTGCGCATCGCCCTGGACGGCCTGGAACTTCAGGGCATTCAGCGAGCGCCCGTCCACGGCCAGCGCCTGGCGCGCGGTGCTCGTGCTGGCGCTGGACAGGGCGAAGCTCATCAAATCACCTCCAGCTCGGCATTCAGCGCGCCCGCCGCCTTGATGGCCTGCAGTATGGCCAGCAGATCCTGCGGGGTGGCGCCCAGGGCGTTGAGTGCGCGCACCACGTCCGACAGCTGCGGCGAAGCCGGCACCTGCATCACCTTGCCGCCGTCCTGCTGAATGGTGATGTCGCTCTTTTGCGCCACCACGGTCTGGCCCAGCGACAGCGGGTTGGGCTGGCTGATGACGGGCGTGCTGCTGATGGTGATGGACAGGTTGCCGTGGGCGATGGCGCAGGGCCCCAGCGTCACGGCCTGGTTCAGCACGATGGAGCCGGTGCGCGCGTTGATGACCACCTTGGCGGCGGGCGTGGAGTCGGGCAGCTGCAGCTCTTCGAGCTCGGCAATGAAGGCCACGCGTGCGTCCGGCTCCTGGGGCGCGCGCACCTGCACGGTGCGGCCGTTGAGCGCGGTGGCCACGCCCTGGCCGGCACGGGCGTTGATGGCCAGCGCCACCTTGCGTGCGGTTTGAAAGTCCGTGGCGTTCAGGTCCAGGGTGATGCTGTCGCCGTCGTGCAGCGGCGTGGGCACGCTGCGCTCGACCTGGGCGCCATCGGGGATGCGCCCGGCGCTGAGGTGGTTGATCTGCACCTTGGAGCCGCCGGCGGCGGCGCCGGCGCCGCCCACCACCAGATTGCCCTGGGCCAGGGCGTAGATCTGGCCGTCGGCACCGCGCAGCGGCGTGGCGATCAGCGTGCCGCCCTTGAGCGACTTGGCGTTGCCAATGGAGGACACGGCCACGTCGATCGTCTGTCCCGGCTGGGCAAAGGCCGGCAGCTGCGCCGTGACCACCACCGTGGCCACGTTCTTGAGCTGGGGCGTGCCCGCGCCCGGCGGCAGGGAGATGCCCATCTGCTGCAGGTAGTTGCTCATGGCCTGGGCCGTGAATGGCATTTGCGTGGATTGGTCGCCGGTGCCGTCCAGGCCCACCACCAGGCCGTAGCCCGACAGCTGGTTGCTGCGCACGCCTTGCACGGCCGCCACTTCCTTGATGCGCAGCGCCTGTGCCGGTGCGCTCAGGCCCAGGGCCAGCACCAGGGCCATGAACCAATGCAGCATGTGGAGTGGGGGCAAGGCTTTCATGGCGCCGATTGTGGGCTGCCATGGCCGAAACTAAAGCGTGAAAAGAGGGGGCTTGGGCCGGCTTATCCAAGCCCTGGAATCGTCTGCGCGGCCTTTCACTCCCTCCCCCGCTGGGGGCGGGCAGGGGTGGGGGCCAGCGATGGTTGAACTGGAATGCCGGCAAGATGCCGGCGCTCCGGCCCCCATCCCCGTCTTTCCCCGGTTTTGGTTGTTTTATGCTGATTAGGCACATGCCTCAGATCACCGTCATTCCGGCGAAAGCCGGAATCCAGGAGCCTCGCAGCACTCAAACCGCTGGATTCCGGCTTTCGCCGGAATGACGTGGCGTTTGTTGACCGAGTGCTGTCTGAGATATGTCGCTAATCAGGCTGTTTTATGTGAATTCTCCCGTGGATAAAGCGCAGAAAGCTATAAAAATAATAGCTTATTTGCGTTTCCTGGCGGCAGGCGCTAGGGCCTGCGGGCGGATGCAGTAGTAATGCCCATTGGGCACGCTGGCAATGTGGTTGGTGCGTACGCGGCCTTCGCCTTCCTGGGGCAGGGCCAGGTCGTACAGGCCGCCTTGTACGTGGTAGACGCGGGCCTCTTGCAGGCGTACGCCGCCGCCATAAAACCCGGCGGCGCCGGCCGCGTCCAGCTCGCTGGCGCTGGGCAGGCGGGCGCCTTGCGACAGGCAGTACTGCAGGGCGGCATCGCGCGAGACCAGGCGCTGGGCATGGCCGGGTGCGGCGGTGAGCCATTCGCTGCCGGGCAGCGGGTTGGCGAGTGTGGCAAAGCGCGTGCCCTGGAAATAGTCGAACAACTGGCGCGCCAGGGTCTCGGCCAGGGCCGGCGCCGGGGCCGTGGCGGTAAAGCTTTGCGAGGCGCCGCTCTTGAGCTTGACCAGCGTGGCCGTGGCCTGGATCAGTGCGCCGTCGAGCCGGGTGTAGGTGATGTAGGCGGCCAGGGTGACGCGCCCGGCCTTGGCCTTGAGTTCGTCCTGCGCCAGCGGGCGCTGCAGCTGCTCGGGCGAGATGTCGGCAAAGTCAAAGCGCAGCTTGGGCGTGCGCACATTGGCGTGGCGCGCCTGGGTGTCGAGCTCGGCAATCAGCTGGGCGTTGAGGCTGCGCCCCAGGTCGGCCAGGGCGGCGCGCTGGTGATGGGCCTGCAGGCTGTCCACGCCCTGCAGGGCGGCGGCCACCTTGGCCGGGTCGGCCTTGTCGGCGTGCAGGTCGGCAATCAGCTGGCGGTCTTGTGCGTACTCCGCCAGGTCCGAGGCGCGGATCACCGCGATGTTGGGCCAGACGACAAAGCTCTGCCCGGCCGGGTCACGAAAGTCCTGCGCCTGCGCCAGGCTGCTGCAGAGCAGCGCCAGCCCGGCGCCCAGGCGCTGCAGCCATATGGAGCGATGGGCCATTCAGAACGGCACCACGGTGTTGAACGCCCGCGCCAGCCAGCCCATGGCCTGGGCCTCGGCCTGTTCGCCCAGGCCGTGCGAGACCACGCGCACATTGGCCACGTAGCGTGAGTCGATGACGCTGCCGGTGTGGCCATCCTTGCCGCGACGCAGGTGGCGTGGATCGATGGTGCCGGAAAAGCGCAGCACATCGACGCTGCGGTTCACGCCCACCTGCTTCTCGCCGGCAATGACCAGGTGGCCATTGGGCAGCACCTGGGCGACGATGGCGGTGATGTAGCTTTCGAACTCGTTCTTGCTGGTGGTTTCGCCACCGCCCTTGAATTCACTCTTGTAGCCCGCGCCGAGCTTGCTGCGCTCGGCCACCTTGGCCCCGAGCTTCGGGGGCAGCAGCGGCAGCGCGCTGATGCCGCCCTCGTTCGAGGAGTCGCGGTCCACGTTAGAGCGGCTGTTCTGCTTGGCGTCGATCTTTTCCAGGATCTCGATGGTCACCATGTCGCCCACGTAGCGTGCGCGCTGGTCCTCGAAGGCCGGCCGGTAGCTGGCGGCCTGGAACAGGCTGCCGGTGGCCGGGCCGCTGGGCGCCGGCGTGACGAGCAACAGCGGCGGCGCGGTGGGCAGCACCTCCACGGGCGGGGCGGGGTTGAGGCTGGCGCAGCCGGTGGCCAGAGCGGCCAGGGCCAGTGCGCTCAGCAGGCGCGGCAGGCGGGTCATCGCGATGCTCCTCGTGGGTGTATTACAGCTGCGACAGCTTGGCCAGCATCTGGTCGCTGGTCTGGATGGCCTTGGAGTTCATCTCGTAGGCGCGCTGCGTCTGGATCATGGTGACCAGCTCCTCCACCACGTTGACGTTGGAGTTTTCCAGGAACTTGTGCCGGATTTCGCCCAGCGAGTTGGTGAGCGGTTCGCCCACCTCCGGCGCGCCGGAGGCCACGGTTTCGCGGAACAGGTTGTTGCCCATGGGCTCCAGGCCGGCGGGGTTGATGAAGTTGGCGAGCTGTATCCGGGGGCCGGGGGTGGTCACGCCGGCGCGCGTGACGGAGACCGTGCCGTCGGCGCCGATGTCGATCAGGTCGCCCCGTTGCACGGTGATCCCCGGCAGCACCCGCAGCCCGGCGGGCGTCACGACTTCACCGGTGGAGTTCAGCGTGAAGTTGCCGGCCCGCGTGTAGGCGGTCGTGCCGTCGGGCATCTGGACCTGGAAGAAGCCCTGGCCGTTGATCGCCATGTCCAGCTGGTTGCCCGTGTTTTCCAGGCCGCCCTGCAGGAAGTTGCGCGACGTGGAGCCGACGTTGACCCCCAGGCCCAGGTGCAGGCCCGTGGGCAGCTCGGCGTTGTCGCCGGACTGCGAGCCCACCTGGCGGTGGTTCTGGTACATCAGGTCTTCGAACACCGCGAAGTTGCGCTTGAAGCCGGTGGTGGAGACGTTGGCCAGGTTGTGCGAGACCACGTCCAGCTGCGTCTGCTGGGCGCTCATGCCGGTCTTGGCGATCCACAGGGAATTGATCATGGAGTTTCTCCTTGGGCAGGGCCTGCCGTCATTGCCGCGCAGGCGGGGATGACGGCCAGGCCTTAGCCATTGATGTTGAGCAGCTGGGCGGCGGCCTTGTCGTTGGTTTCGGCGCTGGTCAGCAGGCGCATCTGCTGCTCGAACTGGCGCGCCGCGGCGATCATGCCCACCATGGCATCCACCGGGTTCACGTTCGAGCCCTCCAGCGCGCCGGCCTGCAGCCGCGCCGTGTCGTCGTTGGCGATGGGCTCGCCCGAGGTGCTGCGAAACAGGCCGTCGTCGCCGCGCTGAAGCGGATCCTCCGCCTGGGGCGTGGCCAGCTTCAGCCGTGCCAGGGCCTGGGGCTGCTGGCCGGGCACCTTGGCGGTGATGCGGCCGTCCGGGCCCAGGGTCAGCTCGGCGCCCTGCGGCGCCATGATGGGCGCGCCGCCGTCCGAGAGCACGGGCAGGCCGGCGGGCGTGACCAGCTGGCCCGCGTTGGTGAGCTCGAAGCGGCCGGCGCGCGTATAGGCCTCGGTGCCGTCCAGGCCCTGCACGGCGAACCAGGCATTGCCCACGGCCATGGCGTCCAGGTTGCGGCCCGTGGTCTGCGCCGGGCCGGGGGTCTGGACATGGCCCGAGGTCGCCTCCAGCGCGAACACGCGCGTGGTCGAGCCGCTGCCCTGCAGCGGCACGGAGCGGAAGTTGGCCATCTCGGCGCGAAAGCCCTGGGTGGAGACGTTGGCCAGGTTGTTCGACAGCACCGCCTGCCTGTGCGCGGCGGCGTTGGCGCCGGTCATGCTGGTGTAGATCAGGCGGTCCATGGCGTGTTCTCCGGTTCAGGCCTGGTCAGCGCAGGTTCACGATGGTGGACATGACCTGGTCCTGTGTCTTGATGGTCTGCGCGTTGGCCTGGTAGGCGCGCTGCGCGGTCATCATGTTCACCAGCTCTGCCGTCAGGTCCACGTTCGATTCCTCCAGCGCCCCCGCGCGCAGGGCGCCAAAGTTGCCATCCGTGGGGGCGCCCATGGTCGGCTCGCCGGACTCGAAGGACTGCACCCAGTTGTTGCCGCCCACCGGGGTTAGGCCCTGGGCATTGCGGAAGCTGGCCAATGCCACCTGGCCCTCGGAGCGCGTCACGCCATTGGAGTAGCGCGTCAGGATGACGCCGTCGGGGCCGATGTTGATGCCCGTGAGCTGGCCGGAGGTGTAGCCGTTTTGCTGCAGGTCGGACACGGTGAACTTGGTGCCGAACTGGGTGACATTGGTCAGGTCCAGTGTGACGTCGAAGGGGGTGGGAGCATTCGGTGCAGCAGCGCCGGCATTGGGGTTGGCGGCGCTTGGATCGACGTTCAACGTCAATTGGAGGCCAGTGGCCGGTGGCGTGGGGGCAGGGGTGACCGAGGTGATCTGGCCGTTGCCATCGAATGTGATCGTCCTGGGGCCGCCATCAGGCTCTATGGTTTTATCTAGAGTGGTGTACACCTCCCATGTGTTGGGTGTCGCGCTCTTTTGGAAGTACAGACTCACGGCAGTGGCGACGCCCTGGCTGTCGTACACATTGACGGAGGTGCCATAGGTGGAGCGCGGCGTCGGTGGCGTGGTGCTGGCCGCAGCGGGTGCGCGCGCGTCCAGGTTGAAGGAGGCATCGATCCTGTCGGTCTGCTTGGCGGCAATAGGCGCCGCCGTGGGGAAGGTCAGCGGCGCGGGGGCGCTGGAGGTGCGCGTGCCGGTCACCGGGTCGGTGGGGTAGCCCATGACCTGGCTGCCATTGTTGGTGATCAGGTTGCCCGTGCTGTCGAGCTTGAAGTTGCCGGCGCGGGTGAAGGCCGGAGAGCCATCGGTCTGCTTGACGGCAAAAAAGCCGTTGCCGTTGATGGCCACGTCCAGGCTGTTGCCGGTGACGTTGATGTTGCCCTGGCTGAACTGCTGGGTAATGGCCTCCACCTCCACGCCAATGCCGGCGTTCATGCCGCCCGAAATGCCGATGGCCGAGGCCACCATGGCGGCGAATTCGCCGCGCGAGGATTTGAAGCCGGTGGTGTTGACGTTGGCGATGTTGTGGCCGATCACGTCCAGGTTCTTGGACGCGGCGTTCAGGCCCGAGAGTCCTTGTTGGAAGCCCATGATGTTCTCCTCGATGCTATTGAAGGGGTTGTTGCTTTAAATCACACCGCCGACCTGGGCGTAGTTCACGGTTTCGCCGCTCTCCAGGGTCAGCGTCAGCGCCCCGGCGTTGGAGCCCGTGGCCATCACCTTGGACTGCATCAGCGGCGTGGCGACCACTGGCTGGCCCTGGGTGCTGGCGGTGACTTGAAAGCGCAGCTCGGCCGGGTTGCCCTGGTATTGGCTGGCGTCCCAGTCGAACTGCTGGCGGCCCTTTTCCAAGGCGCCCAGCTCCAGGCTGTCCACCAGTACGCCGCCGGGGGTGACGATGTCCACCTTGACCTGGGCCGCGGCGTTGTCCAGCACGAATCGGCCCTGGCCCTGCTTGCCGTCGTCCAGTGCCAGGCGGTTGCCCTCCACCAGCACCGAGCGGCCAATCAGCGAAATGCCCTGGATCTGCTGCATGGTGCTGAACTGCTCGGCCATGGTCTGCATGCTCAGGTTCAGGGTCTGCAGGCCTGTCACCGTGTTGATCTGGGCCATCTGCGTGGTCATCTGCGCGTTGTCCAGCGGGTTCATCGGGTCCTGGTTGTTCAGCTGCGCCACCAGCAGCTTCAGGAAACGGTCCTGCATGGCGGCCGGGTCGGTGCTGGTGCTGCTGGAGCTGCCGTTCTTGTTGGTGGTGAGGGCGCCGGCATCCAGGGCGCTGGTGTCTATGGGGGAGATGAACATGGCGCTATTCCTTTTATTGGCCCATCTGCAAGGTCTTGAGCAGCAGCGACTTGGCCGTGTTCATGACCTCGACGTTGTTCTGGTACGAGCGCGAGGCGGAGATCATGTTCACCATCTCCTCCACCGCATTCACGTTGGCATGCGTCACATAGCCCTCGGCGTCGGCCAGGGGGTTTGCCGGGTCATGCACGCGCCGGCCCGGCGCGTCGCTTTCCTGGATGGTGCTGACGCGCACGCCGGCGGCGCCGTCCGGCCCCATGGGCGTGGTCTGGAACACCACCTGGCGTGCCTTGTAGGCCTGGCCGTCGGGGCCGGCCACGGCGTCCACGTTGGCCAGGTTGCTGGCCACGACGTTCAGGCGCTGCGACTGCGCGCTGATGGCGCTGCCCGAGACGTTGAAGATGGAGAACATGGACATGGCGGCGGCTCGCTTTCCTATTCCTTATTGGCCCTGGATGGCGCTGAGCATGGTCTTGGCGTTGCCGTTGATGAAGCGCAGCGTGGCCTCGTAGCGCACGGCGTTGTCCACGAAGGCGGCGCGCTCGCGGTCCATGTCTACGCTGTTGCCGTCCAGGCTGGGCTGGGTCTGCAGGCCGTAGCCGAGTTGGCTGTCCGAGCTGCCGCTGGCAGCGGCCGGCAGCGGCATGTGGCGCGCATCGCTCACGCCCTGCTGGCGCATGCCGCCGCCGGCCTGCAGGTTCTGCGCGGCGCGCATGGCGTCGGCGAACTTGAAGTCGCGCGCCACATAGCCAGGGGTGTCGGCGTTGGCGATATTGCTCGCGATGGTGCGCTGGCGCTCGGCACGCAGCAGCAGCGCGTTGCCGTGAAAGTCCAGTCGCTGGGTCATCTTGTCGAGCATGGTGGCCTGCAGTGTTGGTGGTGAAGGGCTTGGGTGCCACGTCCCGGGGGGCTTGGTGGCGTGCGTCGATTATGGAAATGCCCGCGCTTTTCTAAAGTGCGAAGAAAGCGGGTATTGCTGCGTTGTTTGGCGCTTCACGCGGGCCGGGTGCCACCTACAGTGACGGCTGAGAAACGGCGCCCACAGTCATCGGGTGCCGTCCCTGTTTGCCGGAGCCTTGCCATGCCGCCTTTTGTGTCCCGCCGCCTGCGTCCTGCCGCCCTGTTGCGCCTGTCCTTCCTGGTGCTGGTGGCCGCCCTGGGGCTGCCGGCCCAGGCCCAGCACGACCAGACGCCGGAGCTGGGTGCCATTACCCAACGCTGGCTGGACGCGGCGCTGGCCCAGGCCCCGGCGGGCGCCCTGCCGCTGCGCCTGGAGGTGAGCATGGGCCAGCTTGACACGCGCCTGCGCCTGGCCGCCTGCGCCCGCGTCGAGCCCTATCTGCCTGCCGGTGCGCGCCTGTGGGGGCGCACGCGCCTGGGGCTGCGCTGTCTGGACGGGGCGGTGCGCTGGAACGTGTTCCTGCCCCTCACCGTCAAGGCCTACGGGCCCGCCTGGGTGCTGTCCGGCAACGTGGCCGCAGGTGCGGTGCTTGCCGAGCAGGACGCCATCGAGGCCGAGGTGGACTGGGCGGCCGAGAGCGCCGCCATCGTCGCCAACCCCCAGGCCTGGGTCGGGCGGGTCGCCGCCAGGCCGCTGGCTGCCGGCCAGGCGCTGCGCCAGAACATGGTGCGCGCGCCCGACCTGTTCAAGTCAGGCGCCCAGGTGCGCGTGGTGGCGCAGGGGCCGGGCTACGCGGTCACCGCGTCGGGCCAGGCCCTGAGCGCCGGTAGCGAGGGGCAGAATGTGCGCGTCCGCATGACTAGTGGCCGGGTGATAGCCGGCATTGTGCTTGAAGATGGGACAATAGAGGCTGCTTTATGAGTCATTGCGCCGCATAAAGCGCTAAAGTCCGCCCTCCACTGGCCGAAAACATGGCTACTGGCCCTGCAGCTGCGCGGGGCCGTGGAGAGTGTGATGAAAATAGGAAACAACCCGGATACCGCGAACCTCTTGTCGCAGGCCGCTGCCGCCAGGCAACAGGCCAAGGCGGCAGCGCCCGCGCCGGCCGCCGAGGCTGCCGCCCAGAGTGCATCGCGTGCCGCCGCAGGGGTTCCCGTCACGCTGTCGTCGGCTGCACGTGGCGTGGACGCAGGCCGCAGTACGGCCGACTTCGATGCCGGCAAGGTCAAGGCCGTCAAGTCCGCCATAGAAAACGGCACCTTCAAGGTCAATGCCGAGGTGGTGGCCGACAAGCTGCTGTCCAACGCACACGAAACCCTGTCGCGCTCGCGCGGCTGATCCATTACGCCTGGTGGGTGACGGGCGCTAGACTTGGCCCATGTCGCTCGACAACACCCTTTCCCTCATCGAAGCGCAGCTGCAGGAGATGCAGACTGCGCTTTTGTCTTCCGACCCCCAGATCCTGGAGCAAACCGCCACGCAGCTGCGCCAGGCGGCCATGACCCTCGCGCAGGCCCTGGGCGCGGGGGTGCCGGCCGGGGTGGCCCGGCGCGTACAGGCCATCGCCCAGCAGCTGAACCTGGTGCGCAACCAGCTGGCGCGCGTGCTGGCACTGACCGAACGGCAGGCGGCGTCGCTGTTGCCGCCGGTGGAGGGGGTGACCTATGGGCCTTCCTTTGGTGCGAAGGGGGCAAGGATCTATCGGGCGCCTGGGTGATTTTTTACGGTTAATTCTTTTCTAACGCTTTGTGGTCGTGCGTTGGTAGCTCTTCTTTTTGAGGGTGACTGGCCGGGGCGAGACCCGGTTAGCCACCCTCAAAAAGAATAGCTATAAACACAAACCCACAAAGCGATGGTGCCAAAAAATATCAAGTAGCGATTCCCGTTGATTCGCCGCTGCTGTGGATCGCTTTCGCGGGGATGACGGTGGCGCTCTTTTCAACAGGAATCGCTGTTTGAGCCCAACAACCCTCAATGCCCCCGCATCTTGGTCCGCAGCCGTGCGATCGCCTGGCTGTGCAGCTGGCATACGCGCGACTCGGTCACGCCCAGCACGGCGGCGATTTCCTTCAGATTCATGTCGTGCTCGTAGTACATGCCCATGATGTGCTGCTCGCGCTCGGGCAGGGCCTTGATGGCCTGCACCAGCGAGGCGCGCAGGCGCTGGTCGCGCAGCACGGCCATGGGGTCGGCGCCCTCGTCGGCGACATGGCGGTCCAGGAAGCCTTCCTCGCCCTCGTCGCTGCGGCTCATGTCCTCCAGGTACACCAGCTGGGTGCCGCGCACCTTGCCCAGCAGGGCCTGGTAGTCCTGCAGGCTCAGGCCGAGCTCGGCAGCGATCTCCGACTCTGCAGGGCTGCGGCCCAGGCGCTGCTCCACGCGGTGCAGGGCCTGCTCGATGTCCTTCTGGCTCTTGCGTGAGCTGCGGCTCATCCAGTCGCCGTCGCGCAGCTCGTCGAGCATGGCGCCGCGGATGCGCTGGCTGGCAAAGGTCTCGAACTGCACGCCCTGCGTGACCTCGTAGCGCGAGAGTGCGTCGTTCAGGCCGATCAGCCCCACCTGGATCAGGTCGTCGAGCTCCACGTTCGGTGGCAGCTTGGCAATCATGTGGTGGGCGATGCGCCGCACTAGCGGCACATGCTGGTGGAACATGGCGTTGCGGTCGAGCTGGCCTTTGGCGGTGTACATCGGGTCAGTGGCTCCGATCCAGGGGCGTGGCGCTGGCACGGGCGCCACGCGCGTGCAGCAGCGGCATGGCGGTGTCCAGAGTGCCTGCATTTTCCATCAGCTGCAGGGCCAGGCGCTGTATGTCCTGGGCTCTTGCGGCGGCCACCGTGGTGGTGTGAATCTGCTGGCACAGGTGCTTGTGGGCGCTGCGCTGCAGCGTGGCCAGGGCCTCGGCGGTCTGGCGTGGCTGTGTGCCGGACTGCGGCGGCACGATGGCGGCCACCGTGCAGCGCACGCCCGCGTGCAGCGCCATATGCTTGAGCTGGCGGTAGCTGCGCACCATGCCCTGTGCGCCCGGGCCGGTCATGACCAGCGGTATGCTGGCGCTGCCTAGCAGCAGCGGCGCGAGCTGCTCGGGCGGGGCGTACAACACTACGGCGGCGTAGCCGCGCAGCAGCGGTTGCAGGCGGTGCATGGCCGCGTTGTTGCCGAGTTGCGCCTGGCCGGCCAGCCATGCCAGGCCGCGCGCGGCGGGCAGCACGGCCAGCGAGTGGCCGCCGGTAGCACCGTCCAGCGCCTCGGCGCCGGACCAGGGCCGCGTGCCCAGCAGCTGTGCCAGGCCCGGGCTGTGGTGGCTTTCCAGGGCCGTGCCATCGAGTACCGCCACCGGGTAGCCCAGGCGTTGCAGGTGCGCGCACAACTGCCATAGCAGTTCCAGCCAGGGGCCGCCGTCGGGCTGGCTGACCACGGGCAGCAGGCGCAGTTCGCGCTCTGGCGTGTAGTTGTGCAGGCCCAGGGCCTGGTGCACGGCGGTGTCAAGCAACATGGGCCAGTCCTTGTTCGTGGGCCGCTTCGGTGGCGGGCGAGAAGAAGAAGTTGAGCTCTTCCACCTTGGGGTCGAAGGCCGAGCTGACCCGGCTGCGCATGGAGCTGGCGACCAGCCGGTGCGCATCGGCGCTCTCCCAGTCTTCGGGCACGCGCTGGCCGTTGGTCACGCCGCGCAGCTCCAGCTGGTGGCGGATCAGCGCGTCCAGCGCCGGGCCCAGCTTCACGGCCTCGTCCACCTTGGACAGGATGGCCTGCTGCGCGCCGCTGGTCTTGAAGGCGCCGAGCACGTCGTCCAGCGTGTCGCCATGGCTGCTGGCGTTGAGCACCAGCAGGCGCTGCACCCCGGGCAGGTCCAGCACCTCCAGCAGTTCGCGCCGGCGCGGGTCGCGCGGCGCCACGCCCGTGGTGTCTATGAGCACCATCTTCTTGCCGGCCAGCAGGCCCAGCAGGTCCTGCAGCGCGGCGCGGTCATGCGCCAGGTGGGCCACCACGCCCAGCATGCGGCCGTAGCTGCGCAGCTGCTCGTGTGCGCCCACGCGGTAGGTGTCCAGCGTGATCAGGCCCACGCTGCCCGGGCCGTGGATGCGCGCGCACAGGGCGGCCAGCTTGGCCGTGGTGGTGGTCTTGCCCACGCCGGTGGCGCCCACCATGGCGTAGATGCCGCCCTGTTCGTACAGCGGCTGCTGCACGGCGTCGGTGCGCAGGTTGCGCTCCAGCACCTCCATGAGCCAGCGCACGGCCTCCTGGGCGCCCAGCTGCTCGGGCAGGTGCTCCAGCAGGGCGCGCGACAGCGCCGGCGAATAGCCCGCGCGTATGAGCTTGAGCATGAGCTGCGACTGGATCGGGTTCTGGCGCGCCTGGCCCAGCCAGGCCAGGGTGTTGAAGCGGTCTTCGATGAGGTCGCGCATGGACTGCAGTTCCTTCATCAGGTGCTGCTGCCCCGCGCCTGCGGCCAGCGTGGGGGCGGCGGCGGCCGGGCTTTCGGCGCGGCGCGGCGCGAGCTGCTCGGCCCCCAGGGCGGCATGCATGGCGCGCAGCGGGTTGTGGCGCACCACGGGCATGGCCTGGGGCTGTGCGGCAGGTTGGGGGGCGGCTTGCTGCAGGGCCGGTTCGGGCTGGCGCTCGAAGGCCCGCTCGAACTGGGGCTGGGGCAGGCCGCGCTCCAGCGCCGCGCGCTCGCCCAAGGAGGCGGGGGCGGCGCCGTGCAGCGCCTCGTGGCGGCGGCGCAGCATGCGTTCGCGCACATAGTCCTGGAACGACAGCGTGCTCATGGCCAGCTGCTCCGTGTCGTTGGCCACGGTGTTGCGCTCGGGCGCAGCGGCGCTCTCGGGCGCAGGCCGGGGCTGCTCCTGGGGCCTGCGCGCCGGCTTGGCCGCGGCCATGTCGTCGGCGCGCTCCTGCAGGCGGCTGGCGGGGGCGCGGCCGGCGTCGCCCTGCAGGCTGGACGACAGTGCCTCCTCGGCCGTGGCCATCACCTCCACGCCGTCTGCCGTGGGGCGGTTGGACAGGATCAGCGTGCCCTCGCCGAAGGCCATGCGCGCCTTGGCCAGGGCCTCGCGGGCGGTGGGGGCGGTAAAGCGTTTGATGTTCATGACGAGGCACCTTGGAGGATGGGTCCGATGCGGATGGTGTGGGTTTCAGGAATCTCGCTGTGCGCCAGCACCTGCAGGCGCGGCGCCACGCGCCGCACCAGGCGGGCAATGGTGCCGCGGATGGCATCGGGCACCAGCAGGCAGGCGGGCATGCCCAGCTCCTCCTGCTTGAGCGCCACCTCGGCCGCCTTCTGCGTGAGCAGGTCGGCTACGCCGGGGTCCAGCGCCGGGCCGTTGGCGTTGGCCAGGGCCTGCACCAGCAGGCGTTCCAGGCCGGGCTCGATGGCGATCACGCTCAGCTCGCGCGTGGGGCCGTAGATCTGCTGCACGATGGCCGGCGCCAGGGCGATGCGCACACGCCGCGCCAGTTCGGCGGGGTCCTGCGTGCTGCCGGCATGCTCGGCCAGGGTTTCGATGATGGTGCGGATGTCGCGGATGTGCACGGACTCTTCCAGCAAGAGCTGCAGCACTTTCTGGAACGTCGTGATCGAGACCATCTTGGGGACTACTTCTTCTATCAGTTTCGGGGCCAGCTTGGCCACATGCTCCACGAGTTGCTGCACCTCGGTGCGCGACAGGAGCTTGGCGGCCTGCACTTGCATCAAGTGTGACAAATGCGTGGCCATCACGGTTTCCGGATCAACCACGGTAAAACCCGCCATTTGTGCCGCTTCCTTCTGCGCCGCATCAATCCAGTGCGCGGGCAGGCCGAAGGCCGGGTCGGTCGTGGGCGTGCCGATCAGCGGCGTGCTGATGCCGCCTGGGTTGATCGCCAGGAACATGCCGGGGAAGGATTCGCCCTCGCCCACCACCACGCCGCGCAGCAGCACGCGGTAGGCGCTGGGCTTGAGCTCCAGGTTGTCGCGCACATGCACGGCGGGCGGCAGAAAGCCGACTTCTTGCGCGAACTTGCGCCGCACACCCTTGATGCGCGTCAGCAGGTCGCCCTGGCGGTTCTTGTCCACCAGCGCGATCAGGCGGTAGCCCAGCTCCAGGCCCAGCAGGTCCACGGGCTGCAGGTCGTCCCAGCTGGCCTCGCCATCGCCCATCGGGGGCGGCGGCGCCTCGGGCACCATGGCCGCCTGCTTCTGGCGCTGCAGCAGCAGCCAGGCGGCCCAGGCCAGACCGCTGCCCATGATCAGGAACACGGCGTGCGGCATGCCCGGTATCAGGCCCAGCAGGATCAGCACGCCCGCGGTCACGCCCAGCACGCGCGGCGACATGAACAGCTGCTGCACGATCTGCTGGCCCATGTCCTTTTCCTTGCCCACGCGCGAGACCACCATGGCCGCAGCCACCGAGATCAACAGGCCCGGAATCTGCGCCACCAGCGCATCGCCCACCGCCAGCAGGATGTAGCTGTTGGCCGCATCACCCGCCGACAGCCCGTGCGAGAGCATGCCGATGGCAAAGCCGCCGACGATGTTGATGAGCAGGATCAGGATGCCGGCCACGGCGTCGCCGCGCACGAATTTGCTCGCGCCGTCCATGGAGCCGAAGAAATTGGCCTCCTCCTGCACCTCGGCGCGGCGGCGCTTGGCCTCCTTCTCGTCGATCAAGCCGGCGTTCAGGTCGGCGTCCACCGCCATCTGCTTGCCGGGCATGGCGTCCAGCGTGAAGCGCGCCGAGACCTCGGCGATGCGCTCCGCGCCCTTGGTCACGACGACGAAGTTGATGACCACGAGGATGGCGAACACGATCAGGCCCACGGCGAAGTTGCCGCCGATCAAGAAATGGCCGAAGGCCTCGATCACCGCGCCGGCCGCGCCCGGGCCGGTGTGGCCTTCGAGCAGCACCACGCGCGTGGAGGCGACGTTGAGCGACAGGCGCATCAGCGTGGTCAGCAGCAGCACCGAGGGGAAGGCGGCAAAGTCCAGCGGCCGCAGCATGTAGGCCGCGACCATCATCACCATCAGCGCCACGGCGATGTTCAGCGTGAAGAAGGTATCGAGCAGCCAGGCCGGAATGGGCAGCACCATCAGCGCCAGGATGGCCACCACCAGCAGCGGCGCCGCCAGGCCCTGCAGCGCCGAGCCGTGGGCGCCGGCCCACTGCCGCATGAAATGGAGCGGGGAGGACGTCGTCATAGCTTATCTAGCGGATTGGCCGCCGCGCCGTCTGCCGTGGTGGCGGCCGCGCTCTTGTGGTGCGGATCGAGCTCGGGCGGAATGTGTGCATCGGGCACGGGCTGCTCGCCCGGCATGCCGCCCTCGCCGCGCAGCGCCGCCTTCAGGCGGTACACATAGGCCAGCACCTGGGCTACGGCCGTGTACAGCTGGGTGGGGATGGGCTGCTCCAGCTCGGCATGGGCGTACAGCGCACGCGCCAGCATCGGCGACTGCAGCACCGGCACGCCGTGCTGCTGCGCCAGCTCGCGGATCCTGAAGGCCAGCAGGTCCGTGCCCTTGGAGATGACTTGCGGCGCGCCCATGGCTGCCTCGTCGTACTTCAGGGCCACGGCGTAGTGCGTGGGATTCATGACCACGAAGTCGGCCTTGGGCACGGCGCTGATGCTGGCGCGGTCGGCAATCTCGCGTGCCCTTTGGCGCTGGCGGCCCTTGAGCTGCGGGTTGCCGTCCGACTCCTTGTGCTCCTGCTTGACCTCTTCATGGCTCATCTTCAGGCGCCGCTTGAAGAAAAACGCTTGCAGCGGCACGTCGATCACGGCAAACACGAACACCACCAGCAGCAGCAAGGCCATGCCCGAGACGATCCACTGCCCCGCGTGGGCCAGCGCCATGGGCGAGGGCTGCAGCACCAGCGCTGCCATCTTCTCGATGCTGCCGCGCATGTAGCGCCAGGCGACAAAGCTCAGGATGCTGGTCATCAGCACCATCTTGGCCACGTTGGTCAGCTGCTGCTTGGAAAACAGGTTGGCAAAGCCCGACAGCGGGTTGAGCCGGTTGAACTGCGGGGTGATGGGTTTCAGGCTGAAGATCCAGCCGCCTGCAGCGATGCTGCTCAGCAGTACCGCAGTGTTGGTGAGCAGGGCAAACGCCAGGCTGGCCAGCAGGCCTATGCCGGTGACGGTCTGCAGGCGCGTCAGCATCTGGCCCGTGGCCTGCACGGTGGCGGCGTCGAACGCCAGCTGCTGGCGTAGCGCGCGCTGCAGGTATTCGACAAACCAGGGCGCCAGCACCAGCAGCGCCAGGGCCCCCACGCCCAGAATCGCCAGATGCGACAAATCCCGCGAGCGCGCGGCCTGGCCGTCGCTGCGTGCCTTTTGCAGCTTGCGCTCGGTGGCGGGGAGTTGTTTGTCTTGGCTGGAACTCATGGCGGCATGACTAGAGGGTCAGGCCATTGTCGGGAGGCGGGAGAAAAGCTAAAGCCCGAATAAAGGGGCTGGGGCGGTGTTATTCACGGCGGCTCTTGCTCCTTCCCCCTCTGGGGGACGGCGGGGATGGGGGCCGGAGCGCCGGCCTCTTGCCGGCATCAACGCCCCAGCGTCGCCGGCCCCCACCCCTGCCCACCCCCAGAGAGGGAGGGGGTAAAATCCCCGTCAAATAAGCGCAGTGTGCTATCAAAAAAGATGTGCGCTGGCACGTTGATGCCGGCGCTCCGCCAAGGCCCTCAAAACCCCAGGCTGGCCAGCAAATCATCCACCTGTGACTGATTGGTGACTACGTCGGGCGTGGCCTCGGGGTCGACCACGGGGCCCTGTAGGTGCTCGCGCGTCGGTGTGGGCGCGCTGGGCGGGGCGGCGCCCGCCGGCGCGGTCTGGATGAGCAGCTGCACCAGCTGCTGCTCAATGGTGCCCGCCAGGCTCACCACGCGGGCAATCACCTGGCCCGTGAGGTCGTGGAAGTCTTGCGCCATCATGATCTCGGTCAGGTGCATGTCGGCCTCCCGGGTCACGCGCTGCATGTCCGTCAGGAAGTTGTAGATCTCGCCCTTGGCCACGGCCGCCACGGGGTCGGCCACCAGCGAGGTGACTACACGTTGCGTCTCGCTGGCAATGTAGTCGTGCTGGCTCTTGGCCTGCTCCACGCGGGTGAGCACTTTTTCCGCCGCCTCGCCCGTCAGGCGGGCAATGTAGGACAGGCGGTTTTGCGCATCGGGCAGCTCGCCCATGCTGCCGCGCAGCGGGTCGGCAAAACCCAGCTCGTTGAGCGCCGAGTGCAGCTGGCGCGTGAGCAGGCCGATCTTCTGGTGCACGTCGTCGGCACCCGTGGGCGCCGCCAGGCTTTGATCCGCCACTTCCATGGTTACAGCCCCATTTTCTTGAGGATCAAGGTCACCTTCTCTTCCAGCGTGGCCTTGGTGAAGGGTTTCACGATGTAGCCGGCCGCACCACCCTGGGCCGCGGCCACGATGTCTTCCTTGCGCGCCTCGGCCGTCACCATGAGCACGGGCAGGTGCTTGAGCGTGTCGTCCTTCTTGATTTCGGCCAGCAACTGAAAGCCGTTCATGTTCGGCATGTTGATGTCGGTGACCACGAAGTCGAACTTGCTGTTGCGCAGTTTGTTCAGCGCCACCACGCCATCCTCGGCCTCGTCGGCCTCGGTGTAGCCGCTTTCCTTGAGGAGGTTGCGCACGATGCTCCGCATGGTGGAAAAATCATCAACGATCAAAAAACGAAGGGCAGTGGACACGAAGGACCCTTTCGGAACAGGTGGGGGGGCTATTGTCGGTAAAACTTCAGCAACCGAAAAACAGTTGGTTACTGGTTTTAGGGGGATTTGGCAGGATTGTCCTGTTTTTCGGCGATGGTCTCCGGCAAAGGCAATACAGCGTTTTTTTTGCCCATGAGCCGTTCCTCGGCCTCATGCGTGAGCACGGTGATGGTGATGCGGCGGTTCACCGCGGCGCGTGGATTGTCCGGCTCCAGCAGGTCGCTGGCCGCCAGGCCCACCACGCGGCCGAGCTTGGCATCGGGCATGCCGGCGGCCACCAACTCGCGGCGTGAGGCATTTGCCCGGTCGGCCGAAAGCTCCCAGTTGCTGTAGCCGCGATCGCCGTTGCCGTAAGGAGAGGCGTCGGTGTGGCCGGCCAGGCTGATGCGGTTTTCCACGCCGCCCAAGGCGGCGCCGATCTCGCGCAGGATGTCGCGCATGTAAGGCTTGACCAGTGCGCTGCCGCTGTCGAACATGGGGCGGTTCTGGTGGTCCACGATCTGGATCTGCAGCCCGTCGGGGGTCACGTCGATGCGGATCTGCGAGCGGTACTCGTTCAGGCGCGGGTTCTCGGTGATCATGGCGTCGATCTTGGACTGCAGCGCCTTGATGCGCTGCGCGTCTATCCGCGCGCGCTCGGCGCGAATTGTGTCGATGCTGCGCGGATTGTTCTTGCTCTCGGAGTCCGCACGGCGCTCCTGGCCATAGACCTTGGCCAGATTGTTGCCCCCACCCGGAATCACGCTGGAGCTGTTGCCAGAACCATCGCCGCCCTGCATCGCTACCTTGACCGGCGAAGCGAAGTACGAAGCGATGCCCTGCAACTCGCCCTGGGCGGTGGAGCCCAGCAGCCACATCAGCAGGAAGAAGGCCATCATGGCCGTCACGAAGTCGGCGTAGGCAATCTTCCAGGCGCCGCCATGGGCCGCGTGGGGGCGCTTCTTGGCGCGCTTGATGATGATCGGCTGGAGCTTTTTCTCGGCCATGGCTTACTTTTTGCCCTTGACGTGGTTTTCCAGCTCCGTGAAGCTCGGTCGGTCGCCCGAGAACAAGACCTTGCGGCCAAACTCAATAGCCGTGGCCGGGTTGTAGCCCTGCATGCTGGCCAGCAGCGTGGACTTGATGCAGGCGAACTCCTTGGCCGCGTCCTCACTCTTTTGCTCCAGCAGCCCGGCCAGCGGCTCCACCACGCCGTAGGCCAGCAAGATGCCCAGGAAGGTACCCACCAGGGCCGAGGCGATCATGCCGCCCAGCACCGCCGGCGGCTGGCCCACCGAGCCCATGGTGTTCACCACGCCCAGCACCGCGGCCACGATGCCGAAGGCCGGCAGCGCGCCGGCCAGGCGCGTGAGCGCGGCCACGGGGGCATGCGCCTCCTGGTGGTGGGTC
Organism: Alicycliphilus denitrificans; assembly: GCF_044792555.1. Taxonomy (GTDB): domain Bacteria; phylum Pseudomonadota; class Gammaproteobacteria; order Burkholderiales; family Burkholderiaceae_C; genus Alicycliphilus; species Alicycliphilus denitrificans_A. The sequence continues at coordinate 3,852,210 of NZ_CP126238.1, read as the reverse complement.
TCGATCTCGCTGTCCATCAGCGCCTCGATTTCGTGCGCATTCAGGTTGCCCGAGACCATCATGCGCAGGTAGTCGGTGGTGAATTCCAGCACATGGTGGTCCGTGCCCACAGTGGGGAATTTCTTGAAAATCTCCGAATCCTTGGGCGATTCCACGTCCGCCTCGATGGCCATCAGCCCCTCCTTGCGCGCTTTCTGCAGGATCTCATAGAGCATGGCCATCAGCTCCATGTAGCGTGCCTTGGTGTATTTGCTGCCCTTGAGCAGTTGCGGCAGGGCCGCCATGGTGGCCTTGAGCACCTTGGGCTGGTTGTTGACGATGAACGCCCCGGCCGCCGCCCCGCCGATGGTGATCATCTCGAACGGCAGGGCCTCCAGCAGCACCTTGACGTTGCCGCCATGGGCGATGAACACGCCGAAGATGCTGCCGAAGGTGATCAGGTAGCCAAGAATGACAAACATAGTGCAAGGATTGTGTCAGAGCCCTTCAGTGGTCAAATGAACGATCAGCACTGGGCATGCGGTTCAATTTGAGCGACGGGGCGCCCCGCTCCCTTCAGCGCTTGATGACGAACCCCTGTCCCGTAGGCAGCGGAAACACCCGGTAGCCGCGTGCCTGGAACCACTGGTCTTCGGCGCGCTTTTGGGCGCGGTAGACGCCCGCCCATTCATAGTCGTCCAGCACCACCATGCCGCCGGGCACCACGCGGTCCCACAGGTGCTCGAGCGTGGCAATCTCGCCCTCGGCGTTGTTCAGGTCAATGTGCAGGTAGGCCACCTTGTCCGGGCAGCCCTGGGCAAAAGAGTCGGGCAAAAAGCCCTTGATCAGCTGCACCTGGGGGTAGTCGGCAAAGCGCTGCTGCACCTTCTCAAACAGCCCGGCGCGCTGCTCGGCAAAGTTATGGTTGGCGGCGGGGTGGTAATCAAACGTGTCGTAGCCCCAGAACGGCTTGCCAAAGCGCTGCTTGCCGAAATAGTCGATCACCGTCTTGATGCCCGTGCCCAGGTACACGCCGCACTCCACAAAATCACCGTCCAACTGCATGGCGTGGCAGGCGCTGCACACCAGCAGGTAGCGGCGCCAGGCAATGGCCTCGTCGGACGGGTTCTGGATGTTGCTGGAGAGGGCCTGGACGAAGGCCGGATCTTCAAAGGCCGACAGGTTGCGCCCCCAGGTAATCAGGTTGTCGCCCATGTAGTAGCCGGGAGTAAAGAGGGTTTTCAGCTCCTCCATCAGCTCCTGAAAGCGCTGCGGGTCGGTAATGCCCCAGGACACGGGGGTGGCAAAGTTGTTCAGCCGGTCCATGGGCAGGTCGGGCAGGCTGGGCAGTGGGGGCAGGGCGGCTGGCATGGGCGGTGGTTTTGCGGGAATGAGGGAGGGGCATTATTGATAAAAAGCCCCCTGCACCAGGGGCGGGGCAGGGGGCTTGGCGGCCGCGGGGGCTGCGCGGCTTATATCAAGGGAACAGCGTGGCGTAGTCAGTGGCACCAAATTTGGTTTTGATAACGTCTTTTTGGTCGTCGGTCATGGCAGTGCGATTGGTGAGCGCAGTCAACTGAGTGCTGGTCATCGCTTCTACTTGCGACAGGGTGAGCTGGGCTGCGTTGGTTGTGCTGATGGCGCCAAGCTGCGTGGCATCCAAGGCTGCCACCTGCGTTGTTGTCAGCGCGCGGGTTTGCGATGCCGTCATGGCGCCGATTTGTGCTGCAGTCAGGCTGGTCAGGCCCTTGGCGGTGTCCAGGCTGGCAATCTGCGTGTTTTGCAGCTTGGTAACGTCGATCTCCTTGAACACATCAGTAGTCAGGTTGTCGAGCTGTTCGGCAGTCAGCGAACCAATTTGCGCATCGGTCAGGCTGGTGATTTGTGTGGACGCCAGCGTATTGAGGCCGGTAGAGCCCAGCGCCACGATTTGCGCCTCGGAGAGCTTGCCGACGTCGGTGCCCAGGTCTTGCAGCATGGCGTTGGCAGAGGAGCCGCCGGCTCCATTGGACAGATTGGCCACCAGCTGCGTCGTAGTCAGCGCGCGCAACTGGTCGCTGGTCATGCCATTGGTGCCATCGGTGACCTTGGCGAGGGTGAGCTGGGTCATGTCCAGGTTCGCCACCTGGTTGGTGCTCAGGTCTTTCAGGTCGCTCAGCTTGGGCAGCAGGTAGCCGATTTGTTGCGTGCTCAGCGCCTGGATTTGATCCGAGCTCATGGCGTCGACCTGGCGTGATGTCAGGCCTTGCAACTGTGCTTGGCTCATGCCCTCGATCTGGTCGGTGGACATCTGGGCGATGTCGTTGGCCACCATGATGTCGCGCACCACATTGATTTGCGCACCGTTAAGCTCGCGCAGCTGCGATTGCGTCAGCTTTTGAAGTTGCTGCGTGCTCATGCCCGAGAGCTGGGCGGTGGTCATGGCTTTCACCTGAGCGTTGCTCAGCTGTCCGATCTGGTTGGTTTCCAGTTTGCCCAGAATGCTGCCCAATTCGTTTGAGCCCAGGGCGCGCAGCTGGGTGCTGGTCAGGTTTTTCACCTGGGTGCCAGACAGGTGGCCGAGCTGGTCCGACGTGAAGGCCTTGATCTGCGTGGTCGTCAGGGCGGCCAGGTCTTCGGTCTCCATGCCGCCGAGCTGGCTGGCGGTCAGCTTGCTCAGTTGCTCTGTAGTCAGGGCGCGTGCCTGGCCGGTAGTGAACTTTTCAATCTGCAGGTAGCTCATGGCCGCCATTTGGCCAGTGGTCAAGGCGCGCACCTGTGCGGATGTCAGGCCGGCAACCTGTGTAGTACCCATAGAGCTGATCTGCGTGTCGCTCAAGCCCTGGATTTGGGTGCTTTGGAATTTGCCCAGTTGGGCGACGATGTCAGCGCTTTCCAGCGCCTTGACCTGATCGCCGGTCAGTGCGGCAACTTGGGTGGCCGACAGGCTGGCAACCTGCTCATCCTTGAGGTTGCGGATTTGTTCGGTACCCAATTTCTGCAGCTGTGCCGTGCCCAGCCCCTTCAGAGCGTTGGTGGTCAGCGCCTTCAGGGCGTCGGACGACAGGCTGTTGAGCTGGTCAGACGACAGCGCCGCCACCTGCGTGCTGCTCAGCTCGGCGGTTTGCGTGGAGCTGAGCATGGCCATTTGGGTGGTGCTCAAATTTTGCAGCTGGGCGGTGGTCAGTGCCTTGACTTGCGCAGCGCCCAGTGCAGCAATTTGCGTGTCAGCCAAGCCCGCGACTTGGTCGGACTGGATCTTGCCTGCCAGGGCGTTGATGTCCTGGTTCTCCAATGCCTTGAGCTGGGTGGCATCCAGCACGCGCACCTGTGCTGCGGTCAGGGCGGCGGCCTGGGTGTCTCCCAGGGCGGTGATCTGCTCCTTGCTGAGCTTGTTGACCTGATCGGTCTTGAGGGCAGCAATGGCGCCATCGGACAGGGCGGCAATTTGCTCTTCATTGAGGCTTTGCAATTGGTTGGTGACAGCGCCGGTATTGAGTGCACGCACCTGCGCCGTGGTCATTTTGGCCAGTTGCTCGGTCGTCAAGGCGGCTACTTGTTCGGTAGTCAATGCGGCCACCTGGGCGGTGGTGAGTGCCTTGAACTGTGCGGTACTCAGCGACTGCACCTGGTCGGTGGTCAGGGCGGCTATCTGGTTGCTGCTGAGCGTGGGCACCAGTTTGGCGACCTCGTCATAGGCCATGACTTTGAGCTGATTGCTATCCAGTTTTCCCATCACGGCCTTGCCGAGCTTTTCGACCTGGTCGACGGTAAAGGCCTGGATTTGGTCGGTGGACAGGCCGGCAATTTGAGCCGTACTCAAGGCCGCGACCGCGCGCGTGGACAGGGCGGCAATTTGATCCTGTCCAAGGGCGCCTATGCCGTCGGCATCGGCCTTCAGTGCCTTGACATGGGCGGCGGACAGGGCGTTGATTTGCCCGGTGGACATGGCCTTGAGGTGGTCTGAAGACAGGGCGGCGATTTGCTCGGTCTTCAAGGAGGCGATGGCGGTGGTGGACAGGGCGGAAATCTGGGTGGCGCTCAGCGCCGCAATGCCGTTGGTGTCTGCAGCCAGGGTGCGTACCTGGGCGGTGGTCAGGGCGCCCAGTTGGTCTTCGGTCAGCGCCTGGAGCTGGGTGGTGCTGAGCTTGCCCACCTGGGCGGCCGTCAGCGCCTTGACGGCGGTGGTGGACAGGGACGACAGCTGGCTGCCTGACAGAGCGGCGATTTGATCGGTTTTCAGTGCTGCCGCCTGCGAGGGCAGCAGGGCGCTGAGTTGTTCATCTGTAAAGGCGCTCACATCTGCGCCCAGGCCGCCAATTTGTACGGCGTTCAAGGTTTTGAGGTTGTCGGTGGTCAGGGCCGCCACCTGGCTCGTGGACAAGGCGGTGAGCTGTGCCGCAGTCATGGCGCGCACCTGCACATTGCCCAGGCCGCGCACCTGCTCGTCGGTCAAGTTGGCCACCTTGTTGCCCAAGGCCTTGAACTGCGTGCCCGTCAGGCTTTGCAGCTGGTCGGTGGACATGCGCCCGATCTGGTCAGAGGTGAGCGTGCTGACTTGCTTGGCCGACAGCATGGACACGGCCGAGCCCAGGGCGTCAATGGCTTCCAGCTGGGTGGACTTGAGTGACTGCACCTGCCCGGAGGTGAGTGCACCAACCTGGGTGGGCGAGAGTTTGCGCAGCTGCTCTTCGGTCAGGGTGCTGACTTGCTGAGCCGTCAAGACCCTGACCTGGGCCGTGGTCAGGCTCTCGACAATGTCCAGCTGCCCGGCCTTCAGGCCTTTGAGCTGTGCGTCAGTGAGCTGGGCTGTGTCATCGTCTGCGTCTTCAATGCGGCGCAGTTGCTCGGCACTGAGGGCGCTGACCTGTACGGCGGACAGCGCCTTCATTTTGTCGGTATTGCCGCGGAAGGTGTCAATCTGCTCAAACTGCAGGGCGGCCATTTGCCCGGTGGTCAGCGACTTGAGCTGGGTGGAGGTGAGCCCGGCAAATTGGGTGGAAGTCAGTCCATGGCTGACCTGGTCCGCAGACAGCGCCTTGAGTGCCGAGGCGCTGAGGTGGAGGATGGTGCTTTCATCGAGAGCCCCTATCTGTTCTGCCGAGAACGCCTGGAGCTGCGTGCCGGAGAGCTTTTTGACCTCGTCGCTATTGCCCGAGATGGTCTTGATTTCCTGGGTGGTCAGCGCCGAGAGCTGGTCAACCGAGAGTCCCGAGAAAGTGATGGCCATGATGAACTCCTTATCGTTAAAGCGAGGTGCCTCAGTCACTATGCCGCGAGACCACTAGGCACAAAAAAGGGGGGCTGTAGAGCAGCAGGGAAAGGCGAAAAGCAAGACGCTTTGAGCGTTATATCGGCAGGTGTAAATGTTTGTTTAGCTGTTTTTGCAGGGGCGCTGGTGATAACCCTGTATTTATTGTTTTTTGATAGCGTGTTGCGTAATGTGAGAGCGAGTTTGCTACTGTTTTGCCTGATTAGGCACATACCTCAGATCACCGTCATTCCGGCGAAAGCCGGAATCCAGGAGCCTCGCAGCACTGAAACCCCTGGATTCCGGCTTTCGCCGGAATGACGTGGCGTTTGTTGACCGAGTGCTGTCTGAGATATGTCGCTAATCAGGCTGTTTTGAAGTTTTTCAATGCAGCGTGGTGGCGCACAGTTGCTGGAAGGCGGCTTCCAGGTGTTGCACAAAGCGCGGGGTATCAAACAGCACGCCGTGCTCGCGGGTGTCGGCCAGGTGCTGGCGCAGGCGCTGGCAGTCGGCGGGCGACTGGGCCAGGGCGACGGCCTTGTCTTCGTAGGCTTGCAGGTTCGGGGCAATCAGCTCTGGCAGCCCGGCGGCGGTCAGCAGGGCGCCGGCCATGCGCGAGGCGAAGGTCTGGCCGCTCATGGTCAGCACGGGCAGCCCCATCCATAGCGCGTCGTTGGCGGTGGTGCCGGCGTTGAAGGGGTAGGTGTCCAGAAACAGGTCGGCCACGGCCAGGCGTGCCAGGTAGTGCTGGGGCAGCAGCCGGGGGGCAAAGTACAGGCGGTCGCCGGTGATGCCATATTCCAGCGCGGCGCGGCGCAGGTTTTCCTGGGCCCAGACGTTGTCGGCCAGCAGCCACAGCACGCTGCCGGGCACGCGCTGCATGATGCGCATCCAGGCGGCAAACACCGAGGGGTTGAACTTGTAGTTGTTGTTGAAGGAGCAGAAGACAAAGCCGTGCTCGGGCAGGCCGCAGTCGGCGCGCGTGGGGGTGGGGCCCACTTCGCGCAGGCGGTCGCTGGCCTGGTAGATGTCGGGCAGGTAGAGCGGCTTTTCGGAGTAGTAGGGCTGGGCCGACTCGGGGATCAGGTAGCGGTCGGCGATGACGTAGTCAATAAATGGCAGGCCGGTGGTGGCGGGCAGGCCCAGGTAGGTGATCTGTATGGGCGCGGGGCGGTAGGCCAGCATGTTGGCGCGTGCGCCCAGGGTCTGGCCCTGCAGGTCCACCAGGATGTCGATTTCATGCTCGCGGATGAGCTCGGCGGCGGCCTGGTCGCTCAGGTGGTGGATGCGGATGAAGTGGTCCATCGCGGCCTCTACCCGCTGGCGCAGGGGCGAGTTGTCCTCGCGGCTCCAGTCAAAGCCGTAAATCTCGAATTGCTCGCGGTCGTGCAGCTCGAACAGCTGCACGGTGAGCATGGCGACTGGGTGCAGGCAGAAGTCCGACGAGCAGTAGGCAATGCGCAGCTTACGGTGGCCGTAGGGCTTGCCGGGCGCCAGGCGCGGCACGTCCAGGTTGAGCGAGCTGGCCACATAGTGGCGGGCGGCGGCCAGCTGCATGGCCGGGTCTTCGGACAGGCTGATCATGGCCATGGCCGAGGTGTTCTGGCGCTGCGCCTCTTCGGTCAGGCCGCCCAGCGGCTGGTACACCGGCCAGACGCATTGCTTGGCGCGCTGAAAGACCCAGTGGTGTATGACTTGCGGCTGGTTGGGCTCGATCAGCAGGCTGCGTGTCAGGGCGGCCTGGGCTTCGGCGTAGCGGTGCTGGTCTTCGTAGTGGCGCCCCAGGTTGTTGAGCGCCAGCAGCAGTACCGGGCGCTCCTCGGGGTTGTCGGCGGCGGCGCTGCTGGCAATGTGCAGCCACTGGGCGGTGGCGCTGTCGCTTTGCCCCATCTGTTCGTACACCAGCCCCAGGTTGAAGCGCGGCTGCAAGAACTGCGGGTTCAGTTGCAGGGCGCGGCTGTAGGCCTCGCGCGCGCTGTCCCAGTCTTTCTGGTTGAACAGGATGACGCCCAGGTTGAACCAGGCCAGGTGGTCGTGCGTGGTGCGGTTGCGCTTGAGCCAGGTCTGGTAGAGCACGGCGGCCAGCGGCTCGTGTCCCCCGGCGACGAGCTGGTCGGCGTTTTCCAGCAGGCGCAGCAGGTGCAGCTGGCGGCCCCAGGCTTGCTCAATGAGCTGGACAAAATCAGGCTGCGGGTGGGGGTTGAGCATGGGGGTTCCTCCTGTTTTGCTTTATTTTTAATAGCTTGTGACGCTTGTCAGATAAGGGCTAGATGCTGTTTTTCTGCTCAAGTGGCGATTCCTGTTGAAACGTGAATCACCGTCATCCCCGCGCAGGCAGGGATCCACAGCAGTGACGAAGCAACTGACCGGATGGCACTTGGATCCCCGCCCCGGATCGAAGTCCGGGGTGACGTTCCTGCGCGGGGATGACGCTTCAACAACAACCCGTGACCGGCCCCACAGGCTGCCTGTCAAGGCTCTGACGGCGCGTGCACATGGTTGCCAAAATACACGCCCAAACGGTAAATGGTTTCCGGGCTTTTGAAAAATAATATATATCTTTTGTTTGCCCCTTTGGCGGCATATAACTCGGGGGTACGAAAATCCACAAAAAATCCTTTTTGCATGCCCACGTAGGCCAGTGCATAAGGGGTCCAGTAAGTCACGTGGCCGGGCGTGAAAGGATAGAAGTCGTGAGATATATCCTTGCCGTTATAGAGGTTGGTGCCGCAAATCAAAATGCCGTCGTCCTTCACCAGGCGCAGCAGCGATTCAAAATGCGCCAGAGGCTCTTCAAAGTGTTCGATGACTTCGCTGGCCACCACGATGTCGGACGGGGTGGCATCGGCTATGGTTTCAAAATGGGGCACCGACTGCATGTTCTCCAGGTCCACCAGCTTGGTCTGCACCTCTGGATAGGCGCGTTGCAGCCATTGCCAGTCGGTGTTGATGCCGGCGCCGAAAAAACTCACGCTGGCATTGAAACGGGTCAGGGTTTCAATGCACATCTGCGCCATATGAAACTCCCGGCCAGGGCGCTCTGCATTGGCATTGCGGCGCTCTTGCAGTCTGCGTTCTTGCTCTGAGTTTTCCAGTACGTTCAGATAAGAGGCAGTGTTTTCTGGGAAGCGCAGCAAATCACACCCAATGCACTGCGTGCCGGTCATGGTTTTGCCTTTAGGGTGTCCGGCTTTTAACGTGTAAGTGACGGGTTTGGTATTTCCGCCGCAAACCGGGCATGTTGAGTATGGGTTTTCAGACACGTGCAATGACTCCAGTTTCGTTGCTGCTCATGAGTTTGGCTGCGGTTAATGCCACCTCGAAGGGGCTTAAAAGGGTGCGTGAATCTTCCTGGGCAAAGTTGCTGCGGCGCATGGCGGTGTCGGTGCGTCCGGGCACGATGCAGTTGACGCGGATGCCGTCGCCCATCCATTCGTCGGCCAGCGCCTGGGTCATGTTCACCACGCCGGCTTTGCAGGCGGAATAGGGCGCATATTCCGCCCGGCCCCGGGTAAATGATGACGATGAAAAATTGAGCAGCATGCCCCGCGATGCCTTCAGCACGCCATGGCTGCACTGGGCGACGTTGAGTGCGCCCAGCAGGTTGATGGCCACTTGCTGCGCCACGTCCTGGGGCGCCTGGCTGGTCAGCGGGCCTTTGAGCAGCAGGCCCGCGGTGTTGACGATGTGGTCTATGCGGCCCCAGGTTTGCTGTGCGGCGGCTATGGCGTCTGCCACCTGGGCGTGGTTGGCAATGTCGCAGCCGCTGCTGCGCGACAGGCTTTGGACGGTGCAGCCGGCCTCTTGCAACACCTGGGCAATGGCTTTGCCGATGCCGGCGCTGCCGCCAAATACCAGCGCGTAGCGCCCCTGCATGTCCAGCCCGTCCAGGTTCGGGTTGACGCGCTGCTGGCGGATGCGAAACAGCTCGTCGGCCAAGATCAAATCCACCGGGTCGGTGATTTTGATGTTTTCGCTGCTGCCCTGGACGATGCGCACGGGGCTGAGCGGGTTGCAGGCCAGGTAGATGCCGCAGTCGTCGGTGAATTCGCCCAGGCGCTCGGTGCCCAGTTCTTCGTAACAGCGCAGTAGCCCGGCATAGCGAAAGCCCTGGGGGGTTTGGCCACGGTACAAGTGGTCGCGTTTGGGGATGTTCTGTATCAGCCCGTCGCGGGCGACGATGATGGTGTCGGCGGTTTTGATGGCCACGTCCACGGCGTCGCAGGTTTGCAGCGCGGCGGCAACGCCGTGCAGGATCTGGTGGTCCAGAAATGGACGCGCAGCATCGTGCAGCACAACGTGGACGGGTGGATCTTGCTGCAAATGTTGTAGTGCCGCCCAAGCCGATTCCTGGCGCGATGCGCCGCCGATGATGATCTCGGCGCGGGTGCCGCGCAGCAACTCCCGGGCGGTTTGCACCGAGTCTGCGGGCACCGTGACCAGGATGCGGGCCTGCGGGTCAAAGCTGCTCAGGCACTCATAGCTGTGCTGCAGCACCGTCTTGCCGGCAACCCGGATGAATTGCTTGGGTGTCTCCGCGCCCAGGCGGGTGCCGGAGCCGCCGGCCAGCAGTACGTAGGCGATCTGGCCGCTCATGCATAGGCCCCTTGGGCGAGGGCCGTGTCGGGGCTCTCGGTGCTGTCTGGCGTGCCGGGGTTTTCAGCGGCGTCCGGTGCCATGAGTTCATCCAGCCGGCCAGCCAGGTCGCGCAGCCGCTGCATGAGTGCTGGAGCCATGCCGCCCGGGTGCTGCTGGTATTGCTCAAGTACAGACAGCGCGCGCAGCATTTTGGAGGGCTGGCCCTTGCGCAGGCAGGAGTAAACCGTCAGGCGGCCGACCAATTGATGCACCAGGCCGCCCATTCCCACGGTCGAGGGCGACTCCAGGTGCGAGATGTAATCCGGGTCGGAAATGCGCCAGCTATCGCCGTAGTTTTCGCGCAGCTTCAGCTCAATATCGCTGGGTGCGTAGAGCTGTGCGCCCAGGAATTCAATGGGTTGCAGCTCAAAGGGGGTGAAGGCAAAGCGTTGCAAATAGCCAAACATGTGCTGTATGCCGGTGACGTATTTGTCGCCTTCGGGGTGGTAGAAAAACAGGTCAATGGCAATGCCGGTGGCAATGTGCAGTACCGGGACGACGTAGGTTTCCTTCTTGGCAAAGGTTTCGATATACACCTGAAACTGGCGGCTGCTCAATATGGCATTCAGAACATCAAACTGGTTGATCCAGCCCACAATGCCTACGTCGATATCTTTGTCGTGCCCCAGGACTTTTCCTTCGCGGGCATAGCCCAGCAGGGTCCCGGAGACTAAAAACACCTTTTGTCCGCTGGGGGCAACGGCTTCCTGGAGCGCCTGCAAGGCCTGGCCAGCGGCGTCAGAGCTGAATGTTGAATCTTTGGACTTGGACTTTTTTTTCTTCTGCTTTTCTTCCTTGAAGCTTTGCAGAATTTCTGGCTGCAGGGCCAGTTCCAGGGTTTTGTCCAGATATCCCAGGGATGCCGGTAATTCGTCGGCTTTGCAGTGCGCCTCGGCCATGCAGGTGAGATGCTCCAGCCGCATCATGGCGGTGTCTGGCTCTATTGCCAGGGCCATGCGCTTGGCACTCTCGGCGTCTTGGACTTTGAGGTAGCTGCGTGCTGCGTGGGCGGCCAAGGCGTTGCGGATTTTGGCGTATTCCTCGCTGTCGGTGTCGATTTGCTGGCGAATGCGCTCCATGCAGTGTGCATAGCGTGCCAAATCTTGTGATGCGCCCAGCAGTCTGGCGCGCTCTATCAGGGTTTTGGCGGCAACCAGCCAGGCATTCGCCGGCAGGTCTTGCGTGCCCAGGTGCTGGGTGATGTGTTCCAGCAAATCCAGCCGCAGGTAGTCGATGGACAGTTCCATGGCGTCCAGCCAGTCGATGGCCTCGCCCTGGCATTGCTGCACTGCAGTGCTGGCGCCCGGCTGGAGTATCTGGCGCACCACCCAGACGATGGGCAGCTGCGGCGCCAGGGTGTCAAAGCCTTCGGCCTCACGCCCCTGGGCCAGGCTTTGGTAGGCCACCAGCCACATGGCGCGGTCGCCGGATTGCTCCAGGTTCGCAACCCCGAGGGTGGAAAGAAAGATGACAGCCTTGGTGAAGCGCAGTGCGCGTGCGGCATTGAGCAGCGCGTCGCCGAGCAGGTCCTTGTCCCATTCCTGGGTGACGAAGTCCTCCAGCTCCGTATGGCGTTGCTGCTCCAGCAGTTGCTCTAGCAGCGCGCTGCGGTATTGGTCGGCTCTGGTCACTGGCATAAACAGTCCTTGTGGTGGCGGCTTAGCCTTGCAGCAGCCGCATCACGTTTTGGGGCAGTTGGTTGGCCTGGGCAATCATCGCGGTGCCTGCTTGCTGCAGGATTTGCGAGCGGCTCAGGTTGGCGGATTCGGCGGCGAAGTCGGCATCCATGATGCGGCCACGGGCGGCAGACTGGTTTTCTACCGCAGTGCGCAGGTAGGAGATGGTATTTTCAAACCGGCTTTGGGTGGCGCCCAGGGTGGCGCGGTGGTCGTTGATGGTCCCCAGGGCGGTATCCAGGATCGCGAGCATGTCTCGAGCCGTGGAGTTGGCGGAGCCCAAGCTTGTGACTGCGCTGAAGGCGCTCGTCAAATCAATACCGGCAATGGTGATCTCATCGAACGAGGCGGCACTGCCACCGGCGCCTACCTGGAACACAAGGCTGGCGCTGCTCTTCAAGATCTTCTGGCCGTTGAACTGGGTGGCATCGACCATGCGCGTGACTTCTGCGCCCAGTTCGACGAACTCCTTGTTCAGCTTGGTGATGTCTTCGTTCTTGTTGGTGGCATTGGAGGCCTGCACGGCCAGTTCGCGCATGCGCTGCAGCATGTCGCCAATGCCGGACAGGCCGCCTTCGGCGATCTGCGCCATGGAGATGCCGTCGCCGGCGTTGCGGATGGCCACGTTCATGCCACGCACCTGGGTGCTCATGCGGTCGGCAATGGCCAGGCCGGCGGCGTCGTCCTTGGCGCTGTTGACGCGCAGGCCCGAGGACAGGCGCGCCATGGTGGTGGCGAGGCTGGCTCCGCTGGCAGCAGTGTTGCGCTGCGCGTTGAGCGAGGCCGCGTTGGTGTTGATGGTCATGGCCATGATCAGATTCCTTCAGGGGCGTTGGATTGACGTTCCACTCGGGGCCTGTTGACGGGGTGTCCGCTGTCGCGTTCCATGGCTACCGGGTGTGGGTGCAATTTTGCGGAAGGGGGCAAAAACAAAAGCCCCGATAAACGGGGCTTTCAAGATGCTGTTCGGTTCTTGCGGGCACAGCCTTGGTTTTTGCAATCTGACTTTTTGACTCAAGTAGCGATTTCTCCCGTCATCCCCGCGCAGGCGGGGATCCACCGCAGTGACGAAGCAACTGTCTGAGTGGCACTTTGGATCCCCGCCTGCGCGGGGATGACGGGCTCTGCAGCCATTGCCATGCCGCGCCAATGGCTCAGCTCTTGTTCCACTGCCCGATCTGGTTGTTCATGAAGCTCGACAGGGAGTTCATGGTGCTCATGTTGGCGTCCAGGCTTTGGTATTGCTTGAGCATGTTTTTTTGGCGCTGATCAAGCAGCAGGTTTATGCGCTCCTGGTCGGACTCGTTGCGTTTGAGCGAGTCTTGCAGGGCTTTGGTGCGGCTGGTGATGTTGCCCTCAACACCATTGGCCTTGAAGGCAAATTCGCGAATGCGCGTGACCAGGCCGTCGGTGCCGTCGGTCAGGGCCTTTTCCAGCTTGGGCAGGTCTTTCAGGGCGGCGTCCAGCTTGGTGCTGTTGATGTTCAGCGAGCCATCGCGCTGCACCTCCAGCCCCAGGCTGCTGAAGTAGTCGCCCGCGCTGTTGGGGTTGCCCACCAGGCCGCGCAGGCTGTTGAGCATGCCGACGACGGTGTTGTCGCCCTGCAGGGGCTGGGCTTTCTTGCTGCCTTGGTCGTACTTGGTCAGGCCGCTGATGGTGGAGTTGAGCTTGTTGTAGGCGTCCTTGAAGGCTTCGATCTTGTCTTTGATGGCCTTGGTGTCGTCGCTGATGGTGATGTCTATCGGCTTGTCGGAGGGCTTCAGCAGATTGAGCGTGACGCCGGGGACGATGTCTTCCACAGTGTTGCTGGCCGAGCGCGCTTCGACACTGTTGATGCTGAAGCTGGCGTCCTTGGCTGCCTGGGTGCGGCTGGCGCCGTTGTCGGCGGCGACCGATGCCGGGTCATGCGCCAGTATGTTCAGGCCGGGGTCGGAGACCGACAGGGCAAAGCCGTTTTCCTCTCCGGTGGTGTTGCTGCGCAGCAGCAGGCGCTCGCCGCTGGCGTCCTTGATGACCACGGCGCTGACACCGGCGTCTTTGGTGTCGTTGATTTTCTTGGCGATGTCGGTGAGCTTGTCGCCCGCGTCAATGGTGATGTCGATGGCAGAGCCTGCGCCGGCAAAGCCGCTTTGGTCGGCGCTCCATTTGCCGCGCTCCAGCGTCAGCGTGCCGCTGGTGCCAATGCCGCTGCCGCTGGGCAGGCTGCTGGTGGCCACGGATTGCGACTGCGCCAGGTGGTTGACTTGCAAGGAAAATTGCGCGGCCTGGGCGCTGCTGCTGGCCGATCCTTTGAGGATGGTCTCGTCGCCACTGGCAAATTGCTTGCCGCGCCAGGTGTCCAGGTTGGTCAGCCCCTTGGCTGCGTCGTACAGCGCGGCCATGGCGGACTTGACCTGTCCGTAAGAAGATATTTTGGTTTCAATGCCGCTGGCCTTGGTTTGAAGCAGCTGCAGCGGGCGCTGCTCCAGCTTCATCATCTGGCTGACGATGGCGTTGACGTCCAGGCCGCTACCAATGCCAGGGGAGGAGATGGTGGACATGTGCGGCTCCTGTAAGGGGTGGTGTGAACGGTTTTTTGATAGGGCAAAGGCCGAAGAAACGGGTTCTTCGGCCTTTGCTGCCTAGCCTATGGCGGCAGCCCGCTGGTTGCAGACCGCCGATGCTGCATGTTAGCGCAGCAGGCTCAGCACGCTCTGTGCCGATTGGTTGGCCTGGGCCAGCATGGCGGTGCCTGCTTGCTGCAGGACTTGCGAGCGGCTCAGGTTGGCGGATTCGGCGGCGAAGTCGGCGTCCACGATGCGGCCACGGGCGGCAGACTGGTTTTCTACCGCAGTGCGCAGGAAGGAGATGGTGTTCTCGAACCGGCTTTGGGTGGCACCCAGGGTGGCGCGGTTCTCGTTGACCGCTTCCAGGGCGGCATCCAGGGTGCCAATCATGGTTCGGGCGCCCGAGGCGGTGGAGCCGAGGCTTGTGATGCCACTGAAGGCGCTGGACAAATCGATAGCGGCAACACTGATCTCATCGAACGAGGCGGCACTGCCACCGGCGCCTACCTGGAACACAAGGCTGGTGCTGCTCTGCAAGATCTTTTTGCCGTTGAACTGGGTGGCGCCGACCATGCGGGTGACTTCTTCGCCGAGTTGGGCAAACTCCTTGCCCAGCTTCGCAATGTCTTCCTCCTTGTTGGTGGCGTTGGAAGCCTGCACGGCCAGCTCGCGCATGCGCTGCAGCATGTCGCCAATGCCGGACAGGCCACCTTCGGCGATCTGCGCCATGGAGATGCCGTCGCCGGCGTTGCGGATGGCCACGTTCATGCCACGCACCTGGGTGCTCATGCGGTCGGCAATGGCCAGGCCGGCGGCGTCGTCCTTGGCGCTGTTGACGCGCAGGCCCGAGGACAGGCGCGACATGGTGGTGGAGAGGCTGGACGAGGTGGCGGCGATGTTGCGCTGTGCGTTGAGCGAGGCAACGTTGGTGTTGATGGTCATGGCCATGATGAAAGCTCCTTGGCGTGAGAGAAAAGTGTTTGACCCAGTGCCAGCGGTGCGCTTGCCCCTCTGGCAACAGGCCTCTGCTGAAGCCCGTTGAGTGTGTTATCGAACGTTACAAGCAAAACTTTAGGAAATTCAGGCGCCCAACGGTTGCCGGATTGTCAGCAGGGGCGGCTGTGGGCGATATGCCGACTTGGCGGTGTTTTGCTGCCTTTTTTGCCCCATGGTCCGGGCGGCGCGGCGGCATGATGGGCGCATGACTGATTGCTGCTTTGCACGTGCTATTTTTTTTATGCACTGGGCCTCAACTTATATGGGGGCTGGCCGATAACAGGCTGGAGTACAGACAATGGAAGGAAACAGCATGTATACCCCTCCCGGAGCCAGAGTGTCGGCCGCCTACCGGCAGGTGGACTTGAATTCGCAGGTGCTCGGCGCCTCGCCCCATGGCTTGATCGGCCTGCTGTTCAATGAGCTGCGCACCTGCCTGAACGGTGCCATAGGCGCCATCCAGCGCAAGGACGTGGCCACCAAGGTGCGCCTGATCTCCAAGGCTTCGCGCCTGATCGATGAGGGCCTGATGTCCAGCCTGGATGTGAACGCCGGCGGCGAGCTGGGGGCCAATTTGCAGCGGCTGTATGCCTACTGCCTGATGCGCCTGGCGCAGGCCCAGGCGGGCAACAGCGTGGCCATCGTCGAGGAGGTGCTGCAGGTGATGCAGCCGGTGATGGACGGCTGGAACGAAATCGGGGGGCAGGCGCGCGCCTGAGTTGGAGCTATGCAAGTCACACAGAACATCAAGGCTCCCGAGATGCTGATCGACTACTACAAGGCCATCGAGGACAGCAGCGCCAGGATGCTGGAGGCTGCCAAGCACCATGACTGGGACGAGGTGGTGCGCTGCGAAGGCGCCTGCGCCGTGCTCATCGAGCAGCTGCGCTACCGTTCGCAAGACCAGGAACTGCCGCCCGAGCAGCGCAAGGAAAAGACGCGCATCATGCAGCGCATCCTGCGCAACGACGCGCAGATCCGCATCCTGGCCGAGCCCTGGCTGGCGCAGTTCGATCACCCGTTCGAAGGCAAGCCGCAGGTGCTGCACTGATGTATGCCGCGGCGCGGTGGCGCCGCGTGGGACGAGCCCAAGGCTGGAGAGCCGGCGCCGCAAGGTGGCCGGCTCTTTTTTGATTTCCTCTCACCCTCTGAATGAAGCCCGTCATTCCGGCGCAAGAACGTCACCCCGCACTCCGATCCGGGGCCGAGGGAGCAGGGACGGCTTGTGGCACATGCAAGCATCTGGATTGCGGCGGTCGCCGCAATGACGGTTTCTGACGCTGGGTGCTGGGCAGCCACATTGTGTGGCTATAAGTGACTAAAAATGGCTGCAGTGCTTTTCTGGAAAGCGCTTATAGCTATTAATCAAGGAGCGTTTGCGAGGGTGGCCCGCCTCACACCTGCATGTTCATGATGTCGGTATAGGCTTGCACCATGCGGTTGCGCACGTGCAGCGTGGCCTGGAAGCCGACCTGTGCCTTCTGCATGGCGACCATGGTTTCCTCGATGCTGACCCTGGGGTTTTCCATCTGCACCTCGCGCTGCAGGTCGCCGGCGCGGTCTTGCGCGGCGCTGACCGATTGCAGGGCGTTCTTGAAGGCCGAGGAAAAGCCCACCTCCTGGGTGCCCGGCTGCGGCGCCGTCACGCGGCGCGCCAGCTGGGTGCTGGTCAGCGGGTTCGGGGTGCTGTTGATGCGCAGGTCCATGGCCGGTACGTCGGGAGTTGGGGCGATGGTGTAATCCTAGGCCGCTGGCAGGAGTGCAGCTCGGGGAAAAGATGGCCAAAGAGGGGGCTTATCCCGCGAACGGCGCCGGGCCGGACCTGAATAATCGCAGCACTGCCAGAGTTCCGCCTGGCCCCGCCTTTTTGTGGAAAGCATGATGTCTGCAGTTGCCGAAGTCCCTGTCCCCCCGCATTCCGCCGCCAGCGCCGGCTGGCAGCAGCGGCTGGCCACGCTTGACCGCGGCGCGCGCATGCGCCTGGGGGCGGCCGCGCTGCTGCTGCTCGGGGTGCTGGCGGCCGCGTTTTTCTATGGCCGCCAGCCCGACTATCGGGTGCTGTTTTCGGGTCTGAACGACAAGGATGGCGGTGCCATCGTGGCCCAGCTGACCACGATGAACGTGCCCTACAAGTACACCGAGGGCGGCGGCGCCATCATGGTGCCGGCCGAGCGCGTGCACGACGTGCGCCTGCGCCTGGCCACGCAGGGCCTGCCCAAGGGTTCGGTGACGGGCTTCGAGCTGATGGAGACGAACCGTTTCGGCGTGACCCAGTTCCAGGAGCGGCTCAATTTCCAGCGCGGGCTGGAGGGCGAGCTCACGCGCTCCATCCAGGCGCTGGCCTCGGTGCAGAGCGCGCGCGTGCACCTGGCGCTGCCGCAGCAAAATGGGTTTTTTCGCGAGCAGCAAAAGCCCTCGGCCTCGGTGCTGCTGGCCCTGTACCCGGGCCGGGTGCTGGATCGCGCGCAGCTCGCCGGCATCGTGCACCTGGTGGCCTCCAGCGTGCCCGAGCTGGCGCCCTCGGCCGTGAGCGTGCTCGACGACACGGGCAAGCTCTTGTCGCAATCGCCCGACGGGGCCGGCGGCAATGGCGTGGACGCGCAGCAGCTGGCCTATGTGCAGCAGATCGAGCAGCAGTACACACGCCGCATCCTGGACCTGCTGGAGCCCGTGGTGGGCAAGAGCAATGTCAAGGCCCAGGTGACGGCCGAGGTGGACTTCAGCCAGACCGAATCCACCACCGAGCAGCACCGCCCGAATCTGGCGCCGGACGCCAGCGCCGTGCGCAGCCAGCAGGTGGTGGAGAGCGGCGGCCTCCAGGGTGCGCAGCCGCCCACGGGCGTGCCCGGCGCAGTGAGCAACCAGCCGCCGCAAAACTCCACCGCGCCCATCAACGGCGCCAACCCGCAGCCCACGGCCGCCAACGCCCAGCAGCAACCGGGCGCGCAGGGGCAGGGCCGGCGTGAATCCATCACCAACTACGAGGTGGACAAGACCACGCGCGTGACGCGTGGCGGCATGGGCGCCATCAAGCGCGTGAATGCGGCTGTGGTGGTCAACTACCAAAGCGTGAGCGAAACCCCCGGCAAGGCCCCGACGAGCAAGGCGCTTTCTCCCGAGCAGGTCGAGCAGATGACGGCCCTGGTGCGCGAGACCATTGGCTACAACAAGGAGCGAGGCGACTCGGTGAATCTGATGAATGCGCCCTTCCTGGTCGATGAGGTGGTCAGCACCGAGCTGCCGCTGTGGAGGCAGCCCGAGGTGGTGGAGCTGGCCAGGAGCCTGGGTTGGCCCGTGGGCATCTCGCTGGCCGTGGCCCTGCTGCTGCTGGGTTTGGTGCGGCCGGCGCTCAAGGCCAGGCCGCACGCGGATTTGGCGGCAGCCAAGTTGCAGGGGGGGCAGTTGAGTGCCGTGGCCTCCGAGGAGCTGGAGCGCCCCGCGCTGGCGGCGCCGGTGCAGCCGCAAGACCTGCAGCCCACGGCCGAGCAGCTGCGCCTGGAGGACGCGCGCCGGCTGGCGCGCGACAACCCCGTGGCCGTGGCCACGATCATCAAAACCTGGGTCAACGGCGAGTGACGCCTGCCCGCATCAGAGAACGAGACCGGTATGGATGAGCAGGGACTGAACGACGCGGCCATCATGCTGATGTCCCTGGGCGAGGAGGAGGCCGCCGAGGTCTTCAAGCACCTCTCGCCCAAGGAGGTGCAAAAGCTCGGTGAAACCATTGCGCGCATGCGCACCGTGTCCAGGGAGAAGGTGGACGAGGTGCTGAACCGCTTCACCAACGAGGCGGCGGCGCAAAGCCTGCTGGTGTCCGATACCAGCAACTATGTGCGCTCGGTGCTCAAGCGCGCCCTGGGCGACGACAAGGCCGCCCTGCTGATCGACCGCATCCTGCAGGGCGGCGATGTCTCGGGCATAGAGAGCCTGAAGTGGATGGACCCGCTGTCGGTGGCCGAGCTGCTGCGCAACGAGCACCCGCAGATCGTGGCCGCCATCCTGGTGCATCTGGATCCGGATCAGTCCTCGGGCATCCTGGCGCAGTTCAACGAGCGCCAGCGTGGCGAGGTGATGCTGCGCATTGCCACGCTGGAGGGCATTCAGCCCACGGCGCTCAAGGACTTGAACGAGGTGCTGTTCAAGGTGCTGGCCGGTGGCGACAAGATCCGCAAGAGCTCGCTGGGCGGCGTGCAGGCGGCGGCCAACATCATCAATCTCATGAGTTCGGGCATGGATGCGGCGGTGCTGGAGTCGATCCGTGGCTACGACATCGACCTGGCGCAGAAGATCATGGACAAGATGTTCATCTTCGACGACGTGGCTAAGCTCGACGACCGCTCCATCCAGACCGTGCTGCGCGAGGTGGCCTCCGAGACCCTGGTCGTGGCCCTCAAGGGCGCGCAGCCCGAGGTGCGTGACAAGATCCTGGCGAATATGTCCTCGCGCGCCGCCGCCGCCATGCGCGAAGACCTGGAATCGCGCGGTCCCATGCGCCTGTCTGAGGTCGAGGCGCAGCAGCGGGAAATCCTCAAGACGGTACGCCGCCTGGCCGACGAGGGCCAGATTGCGCTGACCGCTGGAGGCGACGATGCCTTCGTCTAATCGTTATTACACGCGCTTCATTCCGCGCGAAGAGGTGGGCGACGTCATGCGCTGGGAGTTTGGCGATGTGCATGACGCGGGCACGCTGCGCCCCCTGGTGGAGCGGCAGCCACAAATACCCGAACCAGTGCCGCCGCCGGCCCTGGACGAGGGCGAGCAGCAGGCCTTGCTGCAGCAGGCCCATGCCCAGGGGCATGCCGAAGGGTATGAGAGTGGCCTGGCCGAAGGGCAGGAGCAGGCGCAGCTTGCCGCGCAGCAGCAGTTTGAAGACTATGTCGCCGGCCAGGGGCGCGCGGCCGCCGAGCGCCTGGCGCAGGTGGCGCAGAGTCTGGAGCAGAGCCTGACCGGCCTGCAGCAGACCATGGCGCAAGAGGTGCTGCAGCTGGCCTGCGACATTGCGCGCCAGGTGGTGCGCCGTGAGGTGCAGGGCAACCCACAGGCCATGCTGCCCGTGGTGCGCGAGGCCTTGGGCATGTTGGCGGCCGAAAGCCGGCCGGCCACGGTGCGCCTGCATCCAGCTGACTGGGCGGCGCTGGAGAAGCCGTTGCGCGAAGAGTTTTCCAGCACCCGCATCGAGTGGCAGGCCGACGCCGCCGTGCAGCCGGGCGACTGCCTGGTGGAGTCCGCCGGCATGGTGATCGACGGCACCTTGGACAAGCGCTGGCGCCGCGCCATTGCCGCCCTGGGGCTGACGGCCGCCTGGCGGGAGGATGCCCATGCCGATTGAACCCGCCGGCGCCTGGGGTGAGTTGCTGGCCGAGGCGCGCGCGCGCATGGCGCAAACGCAGCCGCTGGAGGTGCGCGGCACGCTCACGCGCCTGACCGGCCTGGTGCTGGAGGCGGCGGGCCTGCGCGTGCCCGTGGGCTCGCAGTGCCAGGTGCAGATGCAGGGCCAGGTGCAGATGCAGGGCCAGGAGCCGGTGCTGGCCGAGGTGGTGGGCTTTGCCGGCGACAAGGCCTTTCTGATGCCCGCGGGCGACATCCATGGCCTGTCCAGCGGCGCCAGTGTCACGCCGGCCGCGGCCCATGTACCCGCGCCGAAGCTGGGCGCCGCGGCGGCCGAGCCCGTGGACACCAGCATGGGCGTGCTGCGCCTGCCCATGGGCCCCGGCCTGCTGGGCCGCGTGGTCGATTCGCAGGGCCAGCCGCTGGACCATGGCGGGCCGCTGGAGGGGGTCACGGCATTGCCCATGGATCGCAGCCCCATCAACGCCATGGAGCGCGATCCGGTGCGCGAGCCGCTGGACACCGGCGTGCGCGCCATCAATGCGCTGCTGACGGTGGGGCGCGGCCAGCGCCTGGGGCTGTTTGCGGGCTCGGGCGTGGGCAAATCGGTGCTGCTGGGCATGATGGCGCGCTACACCCGGGCCGATGTCATCGTGGTGGGCCTGATCGGCGAGCGCGGGCGCGAGGTCAAGGAGTTCGTGGAAGACATCCTGGGCGCAGAGGATCGCGGCCGCTCCGTGGTGGTGGCGGCTCCGGCCGATGCGCCGCCGCTGTTGCGCATGCAGGGCGCGGCCTATGCCACGGCGATTGCCGAGCATTTCCGCGACTGCGGGGCCCATGTGCTGCTGCTCATGGATTCGCTGACGCGCTACGCCATGGCGCAGCGCGAGATTGCCCTGGCGATCGGCGAGCCGCCGGCCACCAAGGGCTACCCGCCGAGCTGCTTTGCCAAGCTGCCGGCGCTGGTGGAGAGGAGCGGCAATGGCCTGAACGGCGTGGGCTCGATCACCGCCTTCTACACCGTGCTGTCCGAGGGCGACGACCAGCAGGACCCGATCGCCGATGCCGCGCGCGCCATCCTGGACGGGCATATCGTGCTCTCGCGCAC
Organism: Alicycliphilus denitrificans; assembly: GCF_044792555.1. Classification (GTDB taxonomy): domain Bacteria; phylum Pseudomonadota; class Gammaproteobacteria; order Burkholderiales; family Burkholderiaceae_C; genus Alicycliphilus; species Alicycliphilus denitrificans_A. Next base: position 3,830,709 of record NZ_CP126238.1, on the reverse strand, counting down.
TCTTGCCGAAGGCGGACATTACCCGGCCATCGACATCGAGCAGTCGGCCTCGCGCGTCATGCACAACGTGGTGCAGCGCGAGCACTTCGACATGGCACGCAGCTTTCGCGCGATCTACTCGCGCTACCAGAAGAGCCGTGACCTGATCCAGGTGGGGGCCTACATGAGCGGCTCCGACCCGCTGCTGGACGAGGCCATACGCCTGCAGCCGGGCATGGTGGGATTCTTGCAGCAGGGCATGCACGAGGCTGCCCCCATGGACGACTGCCTGGCGCTCATGGGCCAGGTGCTGGAGGGCTGAGGTAGATGAGCTCCTTGAACGCCTTTGTGGTTGCCGTGGATCTGGCCGAGCGCCAGCGCGATGCCGCGCGCCAGGCGCTCAAGAACGTGCAGGGTGCGCGCCAGGCGGCGCAGGCGCAGCTCGAACAGCTGACAGGCTACGCCGCCGAGACCCAGGGCCGCTGGGGCCTGAAGGCGGGCGCGGCCGTGCAGCCCGAGGTGATGCACCACCACTACCACTTCATGGGCCGGCTCGATCACGCCATAGGGCTGCAGACCCAGACGCTGCGCGGCCAGGACCAGCGCGTGGCCCAGGCACGGCAGACGCTGCTGCAGGCCGAACTGCGCCTGGCCAGCCTGCGCAAGGTGCTGGAGCGCCGCCGCGCCGAGCTGGCGCAGCAGCAACAGCGCCGCGAACAAAAACAGACCGATGAGCGCGCGTCGCAGCGCGCGGCTGCCCGGGCGGATTCACTGAATCAGGGGTAAGAGCGATGGAACAGACACGTACTTCTTCCTTGGTGCCTCAGGCCGTGCCTGTGGCCCGCGCCGCGCAGGGCATGGCCGGCAAGCCCGGCACGGCACAGGATGGTGCCCAGGAAGCAGGTTTTGCACTGCTGCTTGCGGCCATGGGGCAGGGCGCAGGGGAGGCTTCAGAGCGGCCCCAGGTGGCCGCCGGCCCCATGTCTACGGCGGCACAGGCCATGGACTTCGTCCATCAGCAACCGCGCGGGGTGGCCGCCGGGCCCATGTCCACGGCGGCCCAGGCGCCGCCCACAGCGGACGGCCAGCCCATGGCCGCAGCGCCGCAACTGCCCGTTGGCACCACCATGGACGCGGTGGTCGATGCAGGGGCCGATGTCCAGGGCGGTGTGCCCGGCGCCATGCAGGCTGCGGCAAGTGCGGGGGTGGGCGCCACGCCGCGGGAGGATCGGCACGCGCTCATGGGTGGCGGCATGGGCCTGCCGGGCGCGGTGCCCGCCATGGAGTCCGGCGCCGCGAGCAACGCAGATGCCGAGGCGCTTCCGCCTGCCGCCAACCTGCCCGATGCGGCGGCCCTGGCGGCATGGATGACTGGCCTGCAGCCCACGGTTGCACTGGCCCAGGGCGTGGGGGCGGCAATGGAGGGTGGCACGGATGCCCTGGCCGGGCGCGTGGGCCTGGGCTTGGTGCGCCAGGGCCTGGACAGCCTGGTGGGGCAGACGGCCAGGCTCGATGGCGCCGCCGAGGTGGCGGTCCTCAATGGCATGCCCCAGGCTGAGGGCGTGGCTGTGCCTACGGGCCGTGGCGGTATGGCGCGCACGCAGCCATGGCAAGCCGCCGATACCGTCCAGGGCGCGGCGGCCCCGGGGCGCGGCCATGTCCATGCCGCCATGCGTGCGGCCGCTGCCCAGGCTGGCATGGAGCCGGTGGCGGCGCAGGCCGCAGCGCATGCCCAGGGGGCGAGCCAGGCCGCGGGCGCGCCGGCCATGGGGGGCCAGGATGTCCTGCAGACCATGGCGCAGCCCCTGGCGCGGGTCGAGGTCGAGCGGGCAGCGCCCGCCCTGGCAGGCGAGGCCGCAGCCGGGGCCATGGGCGCCGCGACGGGTGCGGGCGATGCCGTGCCGCAGGCCAGCGATGCGGCGCTGGCGGCGGGGGGCGGCCTGCAGGGCCTGGGGCCACCGATGCGACAGGGGCCGGATGGCGTCCTTGCCGCTGCCGCCCAGGCAGGCCAGGGCGGCGCCGGGGATCGGCTGGCCGATCAACTGGCCGACCAGATGTCCGAACAGGTGAGCTATTGGGTGCACCACAAGACCCAGAACGCCGAGCTGACGCTGGACCAGGGCGGCCAGCCCGTGGAGGTGAAGGTGGCACTCACGGGTGAGCAGGCCCATGTGACCTTGCGCAGCGACCAGGCCGAGGCGCGCCAGCGGCTCGACGCCGGCCGCGATCAGTTGCACGATATGCTGCAGCGCCAGGGCCTGCAGCTGGCCGGCATGACGGTGGGCACCAGCGGGGGCGGTGGCGCAGCGGCGCGCCAGGACGAGCGCGCGCCGGGTCGCCAGGGGGCGCAGCGCTCCAGCGTGCAGGCTGCGGCCCCGGTGGGTGGCGCGCCGCATCGCGGGCAGGGGGTGGGCGAGCGCGGCGTGGATATCTTTGTGTGAGGCTGCGTTTGGGGCTGCGGCCCGGCCAAGCGCATGAAATACCGGGTTTTGGGCTTTTATTCACGCGATCGGGGGGCGGGCGGTATTGAATAATCGGCCATCGGGCAAATCTCGTATGCCCCTCCCGACCGCCTGACGCGACTACCGCGCAAGAAAGCACCAACGTGTCCGAACCCACTGCTGCCCCGGCCAAGACCAAGAGCAAGAGCAAGAAGCTGATCATCGGCATGGCCGTTCTTGCCCTGCTGCTGGTAGCTGGCGGCGCGGCCGCGTGGCTGCTGCTGGCCAAGCGCAGTGCCGTCGACGAGGAAGATGCGCCAGTCGCCAAGGCCCAGGCGGCCGCCCCCAAGACGCCTCCCACCTTCCTGCCCATGGAGAACATGGTGGTGAACCTGGCCGACCCGGGCGGCGATCGTTTTGCCCAGGTGGGTATTACGCTGGAGCTGGCGGACGCCAAGACCTCCGAACTCCTCAAGACCTATATGCCCAGCATTCGCAGCAGCGTGCTGCTGCTGGTGTCGCAGCGCACAACCGATGAGCTGCTGACGCGCGAGGGCAAGGAAAAGCTGGCCGGGGACATACGCCGCGAGGCCTTGCGCCCGCTCGGACTCACGGAGCCGAAGCCGCTCAAGCGTCCGGTGCGGCGCGATCCCGAGGGCGAGGACGACGAGGTCGTGCCGCAGCGTCCCAAGGTGGACGACAGCCCGGTGCGCCAGGTGCTGTTTTCCAGTTTCATCATCCAGTGAGGGGAGGGCACTGCCGTGAGTGAATCCTTTCTGTCCCAGGAAGAGGTCGATGCCCTGCTCGAGGGCGTGACGGGCGAGAGCCAGAAGACCGTCAAGGAGGAGATCGAGGCGGGTGTCATCCGCAACTACGACATCTCCAGCCAGGAGCGCATCGTGCGCGGCCGCATGCCGACGATGGAGATCGTCAACGAGCGCTTTGCGCGCAACTTCCGCATCGGCCTGTTCAACTTCATCCGCCGCAGCCCCGAGATCTCGGTGGGCGCGGTCTCGGTGCAGCGCTACAACGCCTTTTTGCGCGAGCTGGTGGTGCCGACGAACTTCAACATCGTCTCCATCCGGCCGTTGCGCGGCAGCGGCCTGATCGTGTGCGAGCCGTCCCTGGTGTTCGGCATCATCGACACGCTGTACGGCGGCGTGGGCAAGTTCCAGACGCGCATCGAGGGGCGTGACTTTTCCGCCACCGAGCAGCGCGTGATCAATCGTCTGGTGGACGTGATCACCGAGGAATACAAGAAGGCCTGGCAGGGCATTTATCCGCTGGAGCTGACCTACCAGCGCTCGGAGATGCAGCCGCAGTTCGCCAATATCGCCACGCCCAGCGAGATCGTCGTGTCCACGGCCTTTCAGCTGGAGATCGGCGACCTGGCGGGTGCCATCCATATCTGCATGCCGTATGCCACGCTGGAGCCGATCCGCGACGTGCTGTATTCGGCCACGCAGGGCGATGCCATCGAGGTGGACCGGCGCTGGGTGCGCGTGCTCACGCGCGAGATCCAGGCCGCCGAGGTGACGCTGGTGGCCGAGCTGGCGCGTGCCGACGCCACCGTGGAGCAGCTGCTGGCCATGAAGCCGGGCGACTTCATCGAGCTCGAACGCGAGCCGCGCATACGCGCCACGATTGAGGGCGTGCCGGTCTTTGAGTGCCAGTACGGCACGCACAACGCCAAGTACGCGATCCGCATCGAGGAATGCCTGCGCGGCAGGGATGCCCATTGGGTTGGAGAAAAAAATGTCAACTGAATCCGATCAAAACGACCCGTTCGCCGGCTGGGCCGAGGCCCTGGAAGAACAAAAGAGCAGCGACGCGCAGGCGGCCCATGCCGAGCAGGGCGGCCCCCTGTCGGGCGAGCCCGCGCGCCCCTACGGCAGCGGCGGCGATGCCCAGGTGCATGACATCAACATGGTGCTGGACATTCCGGTGCAGCTGTCGGTGGAGCTGGGGCGCACCAAGGTGCCGATCAAGTACATCCTGCAGCTGGCCCAGGGCTCGGTGGTGGAGCTGGATGCGCTGGCCGGCGAGCCCATGGATGTGCTGGTCAACGGCTACCTGATTGCCCAGGGCGAGGTGGTGGTGGTGAACGACAAGTTCGGCATCCGCCTGACCGACGTGGTCACGCCGTCCGAGCGTCTGCGCCGTGTCAGCCGTGGGTGACGCGGGTATGGCTGGTACGGCGGGCATGACCCAGACCCTGCTGCTGATCGTGCTGTTCGTGGCCGCCCTGGCGGCCCTGCCATGGCTGATCCGCCGCCTGCAGCAGCGGCGCGCCGGCCTGCAGGCGGGCGCGGGCGCCGGCTCGCGCGTGCTCTCGGCCGTGGCCGTGGGTCCGCAGCAGCGTGTGGTCACGGTGGAGGTCGGGCCGCCGCAGCAGCGCACGCTGCTGGTGCTGGGGGTGACGGCGCAGCACATCAACTGCCTGCATGTGCTGTCGGCCGCGGCCGGCGAGGCGCCGAACTTTGCATCGGAAATGTCCGCGGCGCGCGTGCAGGCCGGTGTGCCGGGCGAGGGCGGCCATGCATAAACGCCTACGTACGGGCGCGGCGCTGGCCTGCCTGCTGCTGGCGGGCGCGGTCCATGCGCAACAGGCCGGCGCAGCGGGCACGCTGCCGCTGGTGATTGGCTCGGGCGCGGGCGGCGCCAGCTATTCGGTGCCGATCCAGACGCTGCTGTTCTTCACCGCGCTGTCCTTCCTGCCGGCGGTGCTGCTGATGATGACCGGCTTCACGCGCATCGTCATCGTGCTGTCGCTTTTGCGCCAGGCCATAGGCACGCAGCAGGCGCCACCGAACCAGGTGGTCGTAGGCCTGTCGCTGTTCCTCACGCTGTTCGTCATGGGGCCGACGCTGGACAAGGTCTACCAGGAGGCCTATGTACCCTACACCACCAACGCGTTGTCGTTCGAGCAGGCGCTCGCGAAGGCCGAGGCGCCGATGCGCGGCTTCATGCTCAAGCAGACGCGCCAGTCCGACTTTGCGCTGTTCGCGCGCCTGGCCCGGTTGGACGAGGGCGTGACGGCCGAGACCGCGCCGCTGCGCGTGTTGGTGCCGGCCTTCGTGACCAGCGAGCTGAAGACCGCGTTCCAGATCGGCTTCATGGTCTTCATCCCGTTCCTGATCATCGACATGGTGGTCTCCAGCGTGCTCATGTCGCTCGGGATGATGATGCTGTCGCCGGTGTTGGTGGCGCTGCCGTTCAAGCTCATGCTGTTCGTGCTGGCCGATGGCTGGAACCTGCTCATCGGTTCATTGGCCGCCAGCTTCGCGACCTGAAGGATTTTTCATGACCTCCCAATTCGTGCTGACCATGGGGCGCGATGCGCTCACCCTGCTGCTCATGATCTCCTTGCCGGTGCTCGGCGTGGTGATGGCCGTGGGCCTGCTGGTGAGCATCTTCCAGGCCGTGACGCAGATCCACGAGGCCACGCTGGCCTTCGTGCCCAAGCTGCTGGCGGCGGTGGTGGTGTTCACCATCGCCGGGCCGTGGATGATCTCCACGCTGGTGGACTACCTGCGCCGCACCATCGAATCCATTCCATCCGTGGTCGGATAGGCGCCTTGATCACCTTCACCGAGGCCCAGATCATGGCCTGGCTGTCGCCGGTGCTATGGCCTTTTCTGCGCGTGCTGGCCCTGTTCACGGCGGCGCCGGTGTTCTCCATGCGCGCCATTCCGGTGCGCGTGCGCATCGGGCTGGCCTTCTTCGTGGCGCTGTGCGCCCAGGCCGTGCTGCCGGAGCAGCCGGTGATAGACCTCAATGGCCGCCAGGCTGCCGGAGCGGTGCTGCAGCAGGTGGGTGTGGGTCTGGCCATCGGCTTTGCCGTGCGCCTGGTGTTTGTCGCCGTGGAGCTGGCGGGCGAGGTCATAGGCCTGCAAATGGGCCTGAACTTTGCCTCCTTCTTCGACCCGCTGGCCAACGCCCAGGTGAGCGCCGTGGCGCGTTTCTTCGGCAACGTCGCCATGCTGCTGTTCGTGGTCATCAACGGCCACCTGATGGTGCTGATGGCCGTCGTCAAGAGTTTCGACAGCTTTCCCGTGAGCGGCCATTTCCTGCAGGCCGTGGCGCGGATGCGGCTGCATGAGCTGGGCGCCTCGTTGTTTTCAAGCGCGCTGTGGATCGCCTTGCCCATGATTGCGCTGCTGCTGTTCGTCAACCTCGCCCTGGGCATCATCTCGCGCGTGGCGCCGCAGATGAACATCTACGCCGTGGGCTTTCCGGTCACGCTCACCGTGGGCATGCTGGGCATCACGGCCACGCTGCCGATGCTGGAGCAGCCCATGCTGACACTGCTGCAGCAGTCCATGGATCTGTTTGCCGTGGGGCGCTGAGCCATAAAAAAGATAGCTGTCTGCGTTTGATTTTCAATAGATTTCAAATGAAATCTATTTGAAATGCTTGAATATCAAGCGCAAACAGCTATTTTTTTCATACCAGGCGATTGCGTATCGCGTACACCGTGAGCTCGGCGTTGTTGGCCAGCTTGAGCTTTTCCAGCACGCGCGCGCGGTACACGCTCACCGTCTTGGGGCTCAGCAGCAACTCCTCGGCAATGTCCGACAGGCGCCGGCCCGAGGCGATCTTCACCAGCGTCTGCAGCTCGCGCTCGGACAGCGCCTCGTGCGGCAGTTCGGGTGTGGGCTGGGCCAGGCTGTCGGCCAGCAGCTGGGCCACCTCGGGAGTCAGGTATTTGCGCCCCTCGACCACGGTCTTCACCGCGGCAATCAGCTGCACCGGGTCGCCCGCCTTGTTCGCATAGCCATGCGCGCCGGCCTTCAGGCAGCGCAGCGCGTACTGGTCCTCGGGGTACATGGAGACGATCAGCACCTTGATCGCGGGGTGGCTCTCCTTGAGGCTGGCCAGCGCCTCCAGGCCGCTGCGCCCGGGCAGGTTCAGGTCCAGGAGCAGCACGTCGCAGGCGGCGCTGCGCAGCACCTCGCGCAGCTCGGGGTAGCTGCCGGCCTCGCCGGTCACGCGAATCTCGGGCGACTCGGTCAGCGTGTCGCGTATGCCGCGCCGCAGCACGGCGTGGTCGTCGCAAAGCACCACATGGATCACGGCTCTTCTCCTGCATTACAGGCGCCCGATGTTAGCGGCAGGCTCATGATGACTGAGGTGCCCTGGCCGGGCCGGCTGCTGATGTCCAGCCAGCCGCCGGCGCGCCGGGCGCGCTCCTGCAGCCCCTTGAGTCCGAAGGAGCGGGGTTTTTGCAGCATCTCGGGCGCGATGCCACGGCCGTCGTCCTGCACCTCCAGCGTCAGCACGCCCTCGTGGTCCGACAGGTCGATGTGCACGCGGCTCGCCTGGGCATGCTTGTGCACATTGGTCAGCGCCTCCTGTGCCGTGCGGTAGGCCACGAGCTGCAGCGCGCTGGGCATGTCCATGGCCTCGCGGCTGGCGCTCATGCGCACGGGCACGCGCGTGCGGCGCTCGAACGACTCGGCCAGCCAGCGCACGGCGGCCACCAGTCCCTGGTCCAGCACCGGCGGGCGCAGGCTCATCATCAGGCGCTGGCTCGCGTCCATGGCGTGCTGCAGCATCTCGGTGGCGCTCGCGGCATGCTGGCGCAGGCCGTCCTCTTGGCTGTGGCGGGATATCCAGGCCAGGTCGAACTTCACGGCGGCAAGAGCCCCGCCGATGTCGTCGTGGATCTCGCGTGCGATGGCCGTGCGTTCCTCCTCGATCGAGGTCTGCAGATGCTCGGCCAGATCGGCCAGGCGTTGCTCGGACGCGGCCAGCTCGGCCGCGGCCTGCTCGCGCGCACGGCGCGCCTCGGCCACCTCGATGGCGCGCTGCAGCACATGCGGCAGGCGCGCCATGTCGTCCTTGAGCAGGTAGTCGGCAAAGCCCAGGCGCATGGCATCCACCGCGGCCGCCTCGCCGATGGCGCCCGACAGCAGCACGAAGGGCGGGTGAGCGGGTTGTTCTTCCACCACGCGCCAGGCATCCAGCGCGGTGAAGCCTGCAAGGCGGTAGTCGGCCAGGATCAGGTCGTAGCTCTCCCGACCGACCCACTGCGAGAATTCCTCCAGTGATTCCACCTGGCGGATCTCGTGGTGCAGGCCTGCGCGGCGCAAAGTCAGCCGCACCAGCGCATGGTCTGCGGCCGAATCTTCAAGATGCAGTACTCGCACAGGTCTTTTTGGAGCGTCGGGGTTTGTGGAAATAGGTATCATAGGATACATATTGGAACAAGTGGGTCTACGGCTTCCGACGGGAAGTATCCAGGCCGGTACAGGGAAATTGCCGCAGCGAGTGGCCGGCAGCCATGGAGAAAGCATGCAATCTACGCTGAATACGCCAGACGAGGGACCTGCGGTGCCGGTTCCCGTGATGGTGGCGGCCGAGTTGCAGGATTGCCTGCTGATGGCCACGCATGACCTGCATCGCCTGGAGGGATTGCTCGATCATGCGACGGACAATCTGCTCGCCCGATTTGGCGAGGCCAATGCCTTGTTGACGGAGGCTCTCGTAGCAGAGTCGAGCGAACTGCTGGCCTTGCGCACGGCGCTGCGCAGCGCGGTGACCGAGTTGCAGTTTCACGACATGGCCACGCAGCTCATCAGCCACACCTGCCTCACGCTGCAGGCCAGCGCCTTTCGGCTGGCGGCCCAGGTCATGGGCGGCGACGAGGGCGAGGACGCGGCGCCGGTCGATGGCATGGCACCCGAGCGCCCCAACCCCGTGGCGCAACGGGAAATGGCGGCTGGTTCGGTGGAGCTGTTTTGAAGCACTGCCGGCGCCTGTTCCATACGTGAACCTATTCAATCAAACAAGAGTCGTTGGAGCCTTCATGCAGTCCATTCTTGCCGTCGATGATTCACCGTCCATGCGGAAAATGGTGTCCTTCACGCTCACCAGTGCGGGCTACCATGTAGTGGAGGCGGTGGACGGCCAGGATGCGCTGGAAAAGGCCGAGGCCCACGCCATCCACCTGGTGCTGGCCGACCAGAACATGCCGCGCCTGGATGGGATCGGCCTGACGCGCAAGCTGCGCGAGCATCCGCGCTACAAGAACACTCCCATTCTGATCCTCACCACCGAGTCCAGTGACCAGATGAAACAGGCGGGCCGCGCCGCCGGCGCCACAGGCTGGCTGGTCAAGCCCTTTGACCCCGTGCGTCTCATCGAAGTCATACAAAAGGTCATCCGCTGACAAGCGTCTGCCCGCACCACCATTCACGCAGTACACAGGAATCCGGAAAACATGGCGGACACCTCCCCACAGAGCGCCGGCGCAGGCGCGGACTTCGACCTCAGCCAGTTCTATCAAATCTTCTTTGAGGAGGCGGGCGAAAACCTGGACCAGATGGAGCAGATGTTGCTGAACCTGGACCTGGATGCCGCCAATGACGAGGAGCTCAACGGCATTTTCCGCTGCGCCCACTCCATCAAGGGCGGCGCCGCCACCTTCGGCTTTGCCGACGTGGCCGAGCTTACGCACCACATGGAGTCGCTGCTGGACAGGTTGCGCCGCCACGAGTTGCGCCTGATCGCACAGATGGTGGATGTGCTGCTGGAGTCGGCCGATGCCTCGCGCAGCCTGCTGGCGCGTCACCAGGCGGGTGGGCAGGGCGAGGCCCTATCCACCCAGGATTTGGTGCGCAGCATCAGCGAGCTCGTGACAGGCGCCGCACCGGCAGTGCCGGTCGCTATCGAGCCGCAACCCGCGCCTGCCTCCATGCCGACGCCTGCGCCGATGCTCTCGCCCGCATCCGCACCGGCCACAGGCGGGATGCGTGCGCTGGAAATCCACATCGGCCCGCTTGATCAGCCGGCACTGGCCGATGCCATCAAGGAACTGTTCCGCGATATTCCCGGCCTGGGGCATATCGAGGATCTGCACGATGAGCGCGCCGGCATGCGCCGCTTTGCAGTGCAAACCGCCTCCAGCGATGAGGACCTGCTGGATCTGTTTGCCTTCCACGTCGCCAAGGAACAGGTGGCCATCCATGGCGCCCCCGCTGTTGCAGTCGATCCTGCTTCCGCGCAACAGGCTGCAGCGGCCACGGCCGAGCCCTATGGCTTCTTTGCCGGTGCGCCGGGCGTGCCTGTCGACGAGGTGGCCGTCGCCGCCCTGGCCGCATCGGCTGCGCCTGCTGCCGCACGGCCGGCGGCGGCCCGCGCCTCGGCGGAGTCCAGGGGAGCGAACCATGCATCCATGGAGTCCTCCACCATACGCGTAGCCGTGAACAAGGTGGACCAACTCATCAACCTGGTGGGCGAACTGGTTATCACCCAGGCCATGCTGGCGCAGAACAGCCGCGGCCTGGACGCGGGCCTGTACCAGCAGTTGCTGGCCGGCCTGGCCGACCTGGACCGCAATACGCGCGACCTGCAGGAATCAGTGATGTCCATCCGCATGATTCCCATGTCCATCGTCTTCAACCGCTTCCCGCGCATGTTGCGCGACCTGGCGGGCAAGCTGGGCAAGAAGGTGGACTTCGTCACCCACGGCGAGGCCACCGAACTGGACAAGAGTCTGGTCGAAAAGATCACCGACCCACTGACCCACTTGGTGCGCAACAGCCTGGACCATGGCATCGAGTTGCCCGAGGAGCGCCTGGCCGTGGGCAAGCCCGAGCAAGGCACGCTGACGCTGTCCGCAGCGCACCAGGGCGGCTCCATCGTCATCGAGGTGCGCGATGACGGCAAGGGCATGTCGCGCGAGAAGATCCTCAAAAAAGCGCGCGAACGTGGTCTGGATGTCTCCGACTCCATGCCCGACGGCGAGGTCTGGCAACTGATCTTTGCGCCGGGTTTCTCCACCGCGGATGTGGTGACCGATGTGTCCGGGCGCGGCGTGGGCATGGATGTGGTCAAGCGCAATATCAGCTCGCTGGGCGGCTCGGTGGAGATCGACTCGGCCGAGGGCTATGGCATGCGCGTATCGGTGCGCTTGCCGCTTACGCTGGCCATCATGGACGGCATGTCGGTCGGTGTCGGCGACGAGGTCTACATCCTGCCGCTGTCGTCTGTGGTGGAGTCGTTCCAGGTGAACGCCGGCGATCTGAATACCGTGGCCCAGGGCGCGCAACTGGTGAAGGTGCGCGACGAATACATGCCGGTGGTGGCGCTGGAGAAGATATTCCAGGTGCCGCGGCCCGCCGATGAGCCGAGCGTCGGCAACAACATCATGGTCGTCGTCGAGGTCGATGGCAGCCGCGTGGCGGTGCTTGTCGATGAGCTGCTGGGTCAGCACCAGGTGGTGGTGAAGAACCTGGAGACCAACTACCGCAAGGTGCCCAATGTATCGGGCGCCACCATCCTGGGCGACGGCACCGTGGCCTTGATTCTGGACACGGGCGCGCTGGTGCGCCGCGCACGGCATTGATGCGGGTAAAGCTGAAATATCGAGGAGTCAAGGCATGAACGTGGTGGACAAGGGTGTGGAGATCGTGGCGGCAGGGGCGAAGGAATACCTCACCTTCCGTCTGGGGCAAGAGGAATATGGCATCGATATCCTCAAGGTGCAGGAAATCCGGGGCTATGAGGCGCCCACGCGCATCGCTCACGCACCAGCCTTCATCAAGGGCGTGATCAATTTGCGCGGCACCATCGTTCCCATCGTGGACATGCGTCTGCGCTTTGACTGTGAGCAGGCCGAGTACAACAGTTTCACGGTAGTCATCATCCTGAATCTGCGCGAGCGCGTGGTCGGCATCGTCGTGGATTCGGTCAGCGACGTGATGGAGCTGGCACCGGAGCAGTTGCGCGCCGCGCCCGAGCTTGAGAGCAGCATAGACGCGCAGTGCATACGCGGTCTGGGTTCAGTGGGCGAGCGCATGCTGATCCTGCTGGACATAGAACGGCTGATGTCCGGGGTGGATATGGGGCTGGCGACGGCCGCAAGCTGATGCACTCGCACCGAAGAAGCGTCAACGCCCCAACCGTGCACCGCGCCCATGTGCGCTCCGGCGTCCGCCAGGAGGCGGGGGATGCAGACGCTGACCAGGACGCCCAGGGACGTGAGTTCGCCTGGACCCAGGCCGACTTTTCACGCGTCCAGTCCTTGATTTACCAGCATGCGGGCATCAACCTGCACAACGGCAAACATGCCATGGTCTACAGCCGCCTGTCGCGCCGCCTGCGCGAGACCGGGCACAACAGCTTTCGTGACTACCTGGGTTGGCTCGAAAGCTGTGACGGGCCTGAGTGGCAGGAGTTTGTGAATGCGCTCACTACCAATCTGACGGCATTTTTCCGCGAGCAGCACCACTTTGAAATTTTTGCCCAGCTGTTGCGTACGCGCCCTGCTGGGCCATGGAGCGTCTGGTGCAGCGCCGCCTCCACGGGGGAGGAGCCCTATTCCATCGTCATGACTGCGCTTGAGGCGCTGCAGCCACGCGCTCAGTTCAAGCTGACCGCCAGCGACATTGATTCCAATGTGCTGGCCACGGCGGCGCGTGGCGTGTACCGGCTCGAAGGCTTGAAAGGCCTGAGTCAGGCGCAGCTGCAGCGGTTTTTCATGCGAGGCAAGGGTGACAACGCAGGCCTGGCGCGTGTGCGCCCGGAGCTGCGCCAGCCCATCGATTTCCTGAGCGTGAACCTGATCCGCGATGGCTGGCCATTTCGCGAGCCCTTCGATGCGGTGTTTTGCCGCAACGTCATGATTTATTTTGACGAGCCCACGCAGCGGCGTGTGCTCGAGCGCATTCACCGCGTGCTCAAGCCCGGCGGCATGCTGTTCGTGGGGCATGCGGAAAATTTCACCGATGCGCGCGACCTGTTCGTCTTGCGTGGCAAGACGGTCTATGAGCGAATTTGACCCGAGGCACAAGCCGTACATGAGCACCATGCCCATAGCACCATCGCTGCAGCCCGGTGCACTGCCCGAGCGCAGGCATGTGCCGCGTGTCACGCCCTTGGCGTCCGGTGCGCAGGCCGGCGCCGAGCCTGCGCCCCAGAGCACGCTGCAGCAGCTCAAGGCACAGCCGCGCAAGCCGGGCGAGGCCGCATTCTTCTTCTTTGACCACCATTTCCTGCACAACGCCGTCAAGGTGCTGCCGGGCGAATATTTCGTTGCGCGGGAACAGCTGGCCATCATGACGGTGCTGGGCTCGTGCATCGCCGCCTGTCTCTGGGACAGCCGTATGCGCGTGGGTGGCATGAACCACTTCATGCTGCCGGAGAGCGACAGCGTCGACTCCTCGGGGCGCTATGGCTCCTATGCCATGGAGCTGCTGATCAACGAGATGATGAAGCTGGGCGCACGCCGCGAAACCCTGCAAGCGAAGATCTTCGGCGGCGGCCAGGTCATGGCCAACTTCACCACGATGAACGTGGGTGAGCGCAACACCCGCTTCGTGCGTGACTATCTGGCCACCGAGCGCATACCCATAGTCTCCGAGGATGTGCTCGACATTTATCCGCGCAAGGTGGTATTTTTTCCGGTGACCGGCAAGGCCATGGTCAAGCGACTGGCACATGCCCACCCGGAGGCGTTGGCGCAAGAGACACGCGGCAATGCGGCTACGGTGGTACGCGCTACCAGTGGCGGGTCGGTCGATCTGTTCTGATCGTTGCCTGCGCAAAGAAAGAGGGGAAACAAGCGATATGAAGGGCAAGATACGCGTCATCGTGGTGGACGATTCGGCGCTGGTGCGCAGCCTGCTGGCCGAGATCATCAACCGCCAAAGCGACATGGAGTGCATAGGCACGGCCAACGATCCGCTGATCGCACGTGAAATGATTCGTGAGAAAAATCCCGACGTGATCACGCTGGATGTGGAAATGCCGCGCATGGACGGCATCGACTTCCTTGGGCGCCTGATGCGTCTGCGGCCCATGCCGGTGGTGATGATCTCCACACTGACCGAGCGTGGCGCCGAGGTGACGATGAGGGCACTGGAACTGGGCGCCGTCGATTTTGTGGCCAAGCCGCGCGTAGGCCTGGCCGGCGGACTGAACGACCTGGCCACGCAGATCGTGGACAAGATCCGCGTGGCGGCCTCGGCTCATGTGCGCCGCGCCCCGGTGCGCAGCGCCAGCGCCATCGCGCAACCCGATAGCGCTGGTGCGCCGGTTGCCGCGCCCCCGCCAGCGGCATCGGCGCTGCTGGGGCGCCTGTCCACCGAGAAGCTGATTTGCATAGGCGCCTCCACCGGCGGCACCGAGGCCATACGTGAGGTGCTGGTGCACCTGCCGGCCGATTCACCGGCCATTGTCATCACCCAGCACATGCCGCCGGGGTTCACCACCAGTTTTGCGGCGCGGCTCAATAGCCTGTGCCAGATTACGGTGAAAGAGGCCGTGAGTGGCGAGCGCATCCTGCCCGGCCACGCCTACATTGCCCCTGGGGGCAAGCAGTTCTACATCGCCCGCAGTGGCGCCAACTATGTAGCCGTGGTGGACGACGGGCCGCCCGTAAACCGGCACAAGCCCTCGGTGGAGGTGTTGTTCAAGTCGGCAGCAGCTGTCGTGGGACGCAATGCCTACGGCATCATGCTCACCGGCATGGGTGCCGACGGTGCGGCAGCCATGCGTGAAATGAAGGACGCGGGCAGCTACAACTACGTGCAGGACGAGGCCAGCTGCATCGTCTTCGGCATGCCGCGCGAGGCCATCGCCCATGGCGCGGCCGACGAGGTACTGCCGCTCACGCAGATCGCCCCGGCGTTGATCGCGCGCCTGCGTGGATCCACCGAGCGGCTGCACCACCGCATCTGAGCTGCGGGCGCCTCAGGCCGACAGCTCGGCCCAGCGCTCCAGCGCCTGCATCAGCAGCTCCTCGATCTCGCCGTCGCGCTCGTGCAGCGATGTGGCGCGGGCGCCATCGCGGGCATACAGGCCGCCATCGGCCAGCTCGTCACGGATGGCCTTTTGCTCGGCCTCCAGCGCGTCGATCTGTGTGGGCAGCAGCTCCAGCTCGCGCTGCTCCTTGTAGCTCAGCTTTCTTTTTTGTAGCTGCTCGCGCTTTTCTGGAGAGCGCTTGACGTCATTTTGACTGGTATTCCTGCCGGCCGCCGCTGGTGCTCCAGCCAGTTCGCGGCTGCGCCGCGACTGGGTCAGCCAGTCCTGCACCCCGCCTTCGTACTCGCGCCACAGGCCCCCGCCCTCGCTGGCGATGGTGCTGGTGACCACGTTGTCCAGGAAGGTCCGGTCGTGGCTCACCAGGAACACCGTGCCGTCGTAACTCTGCAGCAGCTCTTCCAGCAGGTCCAGCGTGTCGATGTCCAGGTCGTTGGTCGGTTCATCCAGCACCAGCACATTCGCCGGGCGGGCAAATAGCCGCGCCAGCAGCAGCCGGTTGCGTTCGCCGCCCGAGAGTG